>JBCBOR010000008.1:0-99912 GCA_039821125.1 Pseudomonadota bacterium | reverse complement strand
TGGACGTCTATGCCAGCAGCACGGATTTGCAGATCACGGTGGATCGCAGCGGCGAGCCGGTCGAGGTCGAGCCACGCCATACGAAGTGCGCCCTGAAACGCGTTTGGTGCATTCGTCTCATCTGCGATGCTGTCCGGAACGATCGGAAGCTCGTTGGCCAGCGGGCCCGCGCCGTGACGAGTGAGGTAGGCTCGCGTTACGTAGGTGACGTCCAGAGCGTCGATCTCCATTTCCTGTGCCAGCCGAACCACATTTGTAAGTCCGGTCTTTGACCGTGTGACGTGGGGAAAGTCCTCGCCATCCTGGTCGAGGAGCAGGCCTTGGGCTCCTTCAAAGATCACTGCGCCAGGTGGGCGTGTCCCGGGAGGCAGGACACTGACCCTGTCTGCAAAGGCCTCCGCGTCATCCAGCCAGCGATCGATCACGATGTCGCTGTTCAGCAGATCGACAATGTCCGTGGTAGATGGATCGAGACCCAACACACGCATTCGTTTCGGCACCCAGTGGTCACGTATGTCCAGCAGGCGCTGGCGCAACAGCGCTCGCTCCAACAAGTCGCCTACGCGGATCGTGTAGGCCGGTCGTAGCGAGCGCTCCACCGCTTCATTGAAGCCGATCCCGCAGCTGCCATGTCGCGCGGTGCCGCGCTGCTGTTCGATGGCCTGATTAAGGAGTATGTCATGAGGAACTGCGACACGGCTGCGTGGGTCGGCGTAGAGCTTCGGTTCGATACCTAGGCGACCAAGAGTGTCCAACTCTTCTGTCAGCAGCATCGGATGCGCTACGAAAAAGCGGCTCAGCAGCGTGCTCGCCCCGACGAACGCTCCCGCACCAACGTGGTGAAAGACATGGCGCTGCCCATCAGGCGTCACAACTGTGTGCCCGGCTTGTGCGCTCGAGTTATAGCGCACGACGGTGGCCGGTGTTTTGCATCGCGCGGCGAGAAAGTCGGTCACATGACCCTTCCCCTCGTCGCCATAGTTTGCACCGATCACTGCTTGTGCCACATCGGTCATCGCACCGCTCCAGATCTAAGGGATGAGAGCTGCCCCGGCGCTTTCCAGGGCAGCGCAAGGTCAGAATCGGAAGAGGCCGCTCAAACCTTTCTTCACCGGGGCAAGGCTGCGCACCGCATCTGCGACGACGACCGAGGTGTCGCCAGACCAGCTCGATGTGACGGCATCAATGTCCCGCCCTTCGGTGATCTCGATTGCGGAGACAATCGTCTCTGACAGCTTGTTGTGATCCAACAGACGCAGAACGCGCTGCCCCAACAGACCCCAGCTCTTCAACACCTTCTTGGGCGAGTGCCGAAAGAACGAGCCTTCCTCCACGATGACATGGAACACCTCATAACTGCGCTCGGCCATGGCCAGGACATCAGCCGAACTGAGATCGCCCTGGATTGTGTCGCCGATAACCTGCCGAACGTGCTCGGCCTTGAGGACCGTTGGACAGGGCTCGTCACCCACGGTGAAGAGATAGCCTTTCTTCTTGCGTTTTTGCATCGCGTCGGTCGCGGTCTTCATCGCGGCGAAATACCAGGGGAGGTTATAGCTTTCGAACGCGTTTCCGCCGCCGCCGCCTTCGATCCAGATATCCTGAATTTGCTCGGCGACGCGGATATCCGCTTCGAACTGCGTCACCTGTAACGGAGCGCGGTCGCACCACGCATCGCCGATCGCCATCGCCATGACATGTGGGTCAGTTACAGGTTTGCGGTCCAGGATCTCCTCAAACAGTGGTTTTAGCCCACGTTTGACCAGCATCTCGGCCAGGCTGCCCATCGATCCCGTCACATCAACGCCAACGATGATCGGCGTGGCGTTCGGATTGTGGGCGGAATCTCGAGACTCCCGCACCGAAATCTCTGCTGGGTTCAAGTTGCCGGCGATCTCGCGACGGTTGAACAGCTCGGCCCGGGACTTCCCGGCGTTCGTTTTGATGTAGCTGCCCCAGGCAGAGGCGTCCCATCTTGCGTGTCCCATCAAATCACTCCTTCTCATCAAGGTTTGGGTAAATGTCGCGCGCATCGAGTGTCATCTCGACAAAGCGCGGGCGTCCGAAGCTGCGCCTCAGCGCGTCCTGCCAATCGCGATAGTCTGTGATCGCACTGGCCCCGGGCGGCTGCCGGAGCCACATGGCTATGGGCGACGGCACGTCGCCCGCGAACCCCATGCCAGACGGATCACCGAGCAACTCCCTGCCCGTCAGTTTGATCAGTTCGCGGTCGAGGGCTGTGGTTGCCGTCTTGTTCCGCATCAGGGCCGAGGGGGCGGCGGCGACGCTCCGCGACGGGAGAGCGGTCAGTGTGTCACCGACAAAAGCAGCATAACACCAGCCGCCGATCAGGGTTCCCAAGTGATGGGCAGGGGAGATCAGCCACGTCTCAGGCCCGATTGCATTGTGTGAAATGCCAGCCCATTCGAGATAGCAGGCGACATGGAGCATCCCGTTCAGGATCCACGCCACATGGCGCGCGTCCAAAGCGCCCTGGGCGGCGGTGAGCAGATCGCTCAGCAGCACCTGATCCGGTTGCTTGTTAAGGACGAGCACGCCGAGGCCGCCGGTCGTCTCGAACATGTCTCTGGCGTCTGGCAACCAGCGGCGCATCTCGCAGCGCATTGCTTCGTCCGCAAAGCGAAGCCCGCTCATTTGGGAGGATGCTGCCGCCATCAGATCGCAGGTGGCTTCGTTATAGATCTCCACGAACGAACCGGATCCGATGACCCTCCGGCCAAGCTCGGTTTTGGTCTCGGTCCGCGCCATACATGGCACGATGGATGGTGTTCCCTCCCGGCGCAGGAACGTCAGCGCGCTTTCCTCAATCCAGACACCTTGTCTTCGCTGCCGCCGCGCCGCTTCATCAAGCGCGATGAGATGCTGGAAAACCTGCTTCGCTCGAGGGTTGGGATTGCGATCAGGATGCCACTCAGCAGCCAGCTGACGCCAGGTTTTCCGAGCCATCTTCTCGGCAAAGGGAAGCAGCCTTGCTGGTCGATCCACTGGAATGGAGAGCAGCTCCTCTGGTGACATTGTGGGATCGGCAATTGTCATCGTGTCTGCTCCAGCCGTTCGCGTAGGGTTCGGTGCTTTAGATATAAAAGATAAAAGCAAAATACAAATATCTTGTAACCGCTGCGTGCTGCGTCCATACGATTTGGATGGATTTCGAGAAGCCGATCGCGACCGTCGACATCGTCATCTTCACCCTGAAGGATGGGGGTCTGAACCTCGCCCTGTGGCGGCGTGATCAGCCACCGTTCGAAGGCTCGTACGCCCTTTTGGGCGGATACGTTCACGTGAACGAGGATGCTGACCTTCATGAAACGGCACAGCGAGTGCTTCGGGAAAAGGCGTCGCTGAAGGACCTCTATCTCGAGCAGCTCGCCACATTCTCCGGTGCAGCGCGCGATCCGCGCGGCTGGTCGCTCTCCGTGTCGTGGTTAGCATTGCTGCCCGCTACGGAACTGGAGAAACGCGAGAGCGTGATGCTGGTTCCGGTCGATGACTTGCCAGCGGTGCTGGCCTTTGATCATGCGGCGATCATCGATGCCGCTGTGCAGCGGTTGCGCAACAAATCCGTGTACTCCACGCTCCCGAGCTTTCTGATCGGGGATGCCTTCACGATAGCCGAGTTGCGGGACGTCTATCAGATGGTTCTTGGCGTTGAGAAACTGGACCTTGCGGGATTTCGTAAGAAAATTCTGGATCTGCGTGCCATTGAGCCGATCGAGGGCGAGATGCGGCTGGGCACGCATCGGCCAGCACAACTGTATCGGCGAAGTGAGCGACATCTCGCATTGTTCAATCGTAAGATCTGAACTGTGATGTTCTGCGAAACCATCGAGGGTTCCACGGAACCAGTCATTCCGATGATGTCCGCCGCGTGGGGAACGCCTGCTCTGGTGTGTAGTCCTCAAAACTGGAAAGCATCTGGGCGTTGCACTCGGTCTGCCAACGCGAACCGGGAACCACAGCCGAGAATGCCGGGTATCGAGCACAAAGATCTTTGGCGCGTGTGGTCTGCTCGATTGCGATTGCAACGATCCCGGCGACGAAACCAGCCTGTTGTTCTACGAGCGTGATCGCTCCTTCCATCGTGCCGCCGGTCTCAACCCACTGATCAACAAGCAAGACCCGTGTGCCTGGCGCAAACGCTGGACGGCGCATCTCCATATCCTGCGTCCGCCCGGAGTAGTTCGTGAAGGCCGCGCGATCCGTCTCGACGCAAAGCTTACCGGCCTTGCGAATGGGCAGAAACCCGATGCCAAGGCGCGTGGCCAGTGCTGAGCCAAGAACAAATCCCATTGCATCGAGCCCCCCGACCACGTCGGCCTCGACGCCATCTAGATCTGTCACAAGATCATCGAGCAGGTCGTGAAACGCCCCTCCATTGATGTAGATCGACGTCGGGTCGAGCCAGGCGAACTGCGCGCCTTTGGTGTTTGGCGCCATCAGCCGAAGATACCACCGGTCATCGCGCGGGCCTTTCCCGTCAGATCGCTCCATTCTGCGCCCCCAATTCCCGTGTGATCCGCATCAGTGCCGCAAGGCGCGCTGGATCAATATTGTAGAAGTCGCCCTCACGATTGATCCCGGTCGCGACCATGAAGCAATCGACGTCCGCGTACGCTCGGGCGTTCGCCGGTGTGATGCCGGACGCCAAGGCGAGCGGTCGGTCGCCGATCCCGGCTCGGAAGTCGCTAATCTTCTTGAGATCTGCCTGCTGTCCCGTCGCGATCCCGGACGTCGTGACGACGTCCATGAAAGGCACGGCCTGATGTGCTGCCGCCCGCCAATCGTCCGGATCGACCGGGCGTTGCTTCTTGAAAGCCGTACCTCCGAAGTAGAGGCCACCCCAACCGCTGGCATCCCGTGCTGCGGCGATGCTTTCAGCCTCAGACAGATCGGCGCCGGTCTCATCGATGCGTGCATCATCCGCCCAATAGGCATCGACCGAGCACCCGTCCCGCGCCAGATCGCCGAGCACCGGAAACGCGTCGCGCCCGGTCAAGGCAAGAAAATTCACACCCATCCAGAGTGAGGGCCACGCGTTCCGTATCTCGCGGATCATGGGCAGAAATGGCTGAACCCCAAAATCGTGATTGATCAAAAAGCAACCCGCCGCGCCCTCGCCGACCAGAATGCGGATGTTCTCGGTCGTCTGGACCGTGTCGAGCACATGGATGACCGGCAGGACAACCGGGCCTGGTGCCTTGAAAACCTTGTGAAACGCGCCCCGTATCATGCCTTCGATCGTGGCGTGCCCTGACCAAATGGTCAAAGAATTTTCTTGCCGCACTGCACAAAGCGGGGTTGGATACCGCCAAACACGACAGGAGAGCGAACATGACCAAGTTGATATCCCCGAACCGTCGCCAGATGCTGGCGCTGACGGGCGCCACTGCGCTGAGTGCACCGTTTGTGGGCCGCGCCTGGGCCGAGACTGTCGAGATCAACATGCTCGCTTGGTACGGCCATGGCGAGCCGGACATCGTCGGCGCATTCGAGGAAGCCAACAACGTCAAGTTTGTCCCGAAGTACTACGCGGGCGGCGACAACATGCTGGCGCTGATTGCGCAGTCACCTCCGGGCACCTATGACTGCATCCTTTCCGATGCCGAGTTTGTCCAGCAGCTGAACGCCGCCGGGTACATCGAGCCTTTGGATGCCTCGGAGTATCCGCTGGATGACATGCTTCACGCGGATTTTGCCAAGTTTCCCGGGCACTGGGACGGCGATACGCTGTTCTCTATGATGGTCCGGTTCGGCCACCTCGGTGTGTCCTATAACACCACGGCAATCTCGGCCGAGGAGGCGGCAAGCTACAAGTGTTTCTGGAAGCCCGAGGTCAAGGGCAAGGTCGGGCACTTCGACTGGCACCTGCCGTCGCTTGGCATGATGAGCCTCTATGACGGCAATGCAGCGGGCCTTTGGGATCTCGACGATAGCAAATGGGACAAGGTGCAGGAGACGACCATGTCGCTGCGTCCGCAAGTTGGCGGCTTTTTCGACTATGGCGGCACGTTCAACAGCCTGAAGACCGGCGAGATGCTGGCCATGTGTGGCATTGGCGACTGGATCACCGGTGTGCTCGAAAAGGATGGTGCGCCTGTCGCCTCTGTCATCCCCGACGAGGGTGGCATTCAGTGGACCGAGAGTTACTGCATCGGCAAGGGCTCGGCCAAGGCGGACATCGTGAAGACGTTCATCAAATACATGCTTAGCCCAGAGGGGCAGGTGAAATCGGCTCAGATGGCGGCGTATCCGGGCAACGTGATCACCAAGGCGGGTCTCGCCGCACTGAACGAGGCAGACCCCGAGGAGGCCGCGCGCACGAACCAGACGCCGGGTAATCCTATGAACCCGATCACCCTGATCGACGAGGGCCGGATCCACTATCGCGACATTCCACGCCAGCAAACGCTCGAGGACTGGAACGACTTCTGGTCGGAATACAAGAACGCTTGAGCGCGGCGGAACCCGACAATGATCGCACGGCCCGTTCCGGGCCGGTCGAACTCAGGGCGGTGCTTTCGCACCGCCCGTCCTCCGACCAGGCCCACCACCACCCCCACCGCCGCCAGAAATCGCTTTGCGATTTCTGGCGGCGGTGGGGGTGGTGGTGGGCTTGGGCGCGGGAGCGCCGGGGCGCACGCAGTGCGCACCTGCGCGAGACGTGCAACAGCCTGCAGTGTTGACGTGGGCATGCGGTTTTGACCCGTTTCGCACTTACCTTCCGGCTGCCGATCATCATCTGGCAGCTCTTGTTTTTCCTCGGACCGCTGATCTTCATGATCGCGATGTCGTTCTTCCTGGTGAAGAACTACCGCATGGTCGAGGCGTTCGAGTTCGTGAACTGGGACAAGATGACCAGCCGCGGCTATGTCTGGGATGCCTACTTCCGCACGATCGGTCTGGCCGCGGTTGCGACCTGTTCTGCCATGCTGATCGCCTTTCCCGCGGCATTCGCTCTGGCGTTCCGGGCATCGGACAGCGCAAGGCGGCTGGCGATCTTCCTGCTGATCATCCCGTTCTTCACCTCGTATCTTGTCCGCACCTTCAGCTGGTATGTCATCCTCGCAGAAGCAGGTGCCGTGAACGCGGCGCTTGGATGGATCGGGCTTGGCCCCTACACCATGCTGAACACACCGTTCGGAACCGTGGTCGGTTACCTGACACTGACCCTGCCGCTCGTCCTAATCCTGCAAACGCTGGCGCTGGCGAATATCGACCGGAACCTGATCCAGGCCGCGCATAATCTCGGCTGTACACCGGCGCGCACGGTCTGGTCGGTGATCATACCGGCGGCCAAGACCGGACTGATCGTCGCCGCGCTCTTCTGCTTTATCCTCAGCTTCGGGGACTTTGTCGCACCTTATTATCTCGGTGGCTCGAAGCCGCCGACACTGCCGATCCTGATCATCGACACCACCAAATCCGGCCAGCAATGGCCGCGCGCCGCCGTGGTCGCCGTGATGATGATGCTAACACTCTTTGCCATCGCGTTCACGGCGATCTGGCTCGCCTATCGCAAGCGGAGGGGCGCATGAGTTCGCGTCTCCTTGCATGGTCGCTCTGGGTCTGGCTGGGCGTCGTCTTCACGTTCATCTTCGCGCCGATCGTCTTTTCGGTGATCGTGTCGTTCAACTCGGACCGGTTTCCGACAATCCCGCTCGGATCGTTCACGACCAAGTGGTACGAGACGATCCTGGCTGACCCTGACGTGTGGGAGGCGGCCAGGAACTCGATCATCGTCTCACTCTCGACATGCGTGCTCGCCACGACCCTTGGCTTCTGCACCGCCTATTCGGATTACCGCTATAACTTCCGGTTCAAGGGGCCATATCTCGCGCTGGTGCTGTTGCCGCCGACGATCCCGCTGATCATCATGGCGCTGGCGATGCTGGCGTGGTTCTCGAAGATCGGGATCTCCGGCCAACTCTACGCAATCATCATCGGCCACACGGTTCTGACGACGCCGTTTGCCATGGCGATCATTCGGTTGCGGTTGAACCAGATGGACCCGGCGCTCGAGGCGGCGGCGTGGAACCTTGGCGCTTCGGAATGGCGCACGGTGCGCGAGGTGATCATCCCGTTCTGTCGCCCCGCGATCCTGTCGGCGGCGTGCCTGACGGCGGCGGTCAGCTTCGATGAGTTTGCCGTGGCGTGGTTTGTCTCCGGCCTCAACAAGACCGTGCCTGTGATCATCCTCGAGATCGTACAGGGCAATATCGACCCGCAGGTCAACGCCATTGGCACCTTCGTTTTCGCAACGTCCATGACGCTGGTGATCCTGGCACAGATCGTTTTCATCGCCCGTGTGGGCCGGAGCACGAAATGACCGAGCCGCTCGTCACCCTGCGCAGTGTTGTCAAACGCTATGGCGATTTCACCGCGGTGAAGGGCGCCGATCTCGACATCGCCAAGGGTGAGTTCGTCGCGATCATGGGGCCGTCCGGCTGCGGCAAGACCACGACCCTGCGCATGCTGGCGGGGCTGGAGACGCCGAGCGAGGGCGAGATCCGCATTGGCGGGCGTGTCATGAACGATGTTCCCGCGCACGAGCGGGATACGCCGATGGTCTGGCAATCGCTCGCGCTATTCCCATTCCTTTCCGTGCGCGAGAATGTCGAGTTCGGCCTCAAGATGCGCGGCGTGGCACCTGCCGAACGCCGTCGCCGGGCCGACGACTGGCTGGAGCGGATGGAGATCGCCCAGTTCGCGGGACGCATGGTTGATCAACTCTCCGGTGGGCAGCGCCAACGGGTTGCTTTGGCGCGGTCGCTGGTGACGGAACCTCAGATCCTGTTGCTGGACGAGCCACTATCGGCGCTAGATGCGCACCTCGTTATCCGGATGCAGGGGGTGCTGACGCGTCTGCAAAAGGAGCTGGGGATTACCTTCGTCTACGTCACCCACTCGCAGTCGGAAGCCTTTGCCATGGCCGACCACGTTGTGATCATGTCGGACGGGGTGATCGAGCAGGTCGGCGCGGCGCGGGAGATTTACCGTGCGCCCGCCACCCGGTTCGTGGCCGAGTTCGTCGGGCGCAACAACATCGTTTCCGGCAAGGTGACGGGCGATATGATCGAAACCGCGCTCGGTACGTTCCCGGTGTCCGCCCCGCCGGGACCGGCTGCGATGGTAATCTCCGCCGATTTGGTCACTGCGTCGCGTACGCCGTTGGACAGCAGTGTCGAGGCAACCCTGTTCTCTGAAGAATTCGTCGGCTCCATCGTGACGTTGTTTCTCGAGGCCGCCGACGGGTCCGAGTTCAAGGTCCAGGTCCAGGAGCGCGCGCTGGCCGATCTCGACATTTCGGCAGGCGGGGTCATGCATCTGAGCTGGGACCCTGCCGCTGCCCATATCCTCAGCGAGGCATCATGATCCGAAACCCGATCCCCTGGCCGAACGGCGCCAAATGCGCCTGTGCGATCACCTTCGACATGGACGCTGACAGTCTGATCCAGATTGCGCGGCCCAAGGATGGGTTCGACCGGCTTTACCCGATTTCGATGGGCAGGTACGGGCCGACGGTGGCGATCCCGCGCATCCTCGATACCTACAGGCGGCTCGGCCTGAAGCAGTCATTCTTCATTCCCGGCTGGTGCCTGGAGACGTATCCCGAGGCCGTTGAAATGATCCTCGCTGGCGGGCACGAGATCGGTCACCACGGTTGGATCCACGAGGATCCCATCAACACCCAAGGCGACGCGCAGGTCGTGGCGTTCGAGAAGGCACTCGACGCCCACAAGAGCATCGTCGGCGGTGCGCCCGCAGGTTATCGCGCTCCGGTCTACAACGTCACGCAACAGGTGATCGATCTGCTGATCGCGGGCGGGTTCCGTTATGACAGCTCGCTGATGGCCGATGACATTCCCTACAGAATGGAAACCGCCGAGGGTGCACTCTGGGAAATGCCGGTGCATTGGGGGACCGACGACTGGCCGCCCTTCGCCCACTATGACGAGATCGGCTACATGATGCCGGTGCGCGGGCCGTCTGCGGGCCTCGAAGGATTTTGGGAAGAATTCGATGCGCAGTACGAGGCGGGCGGCTTCTTCATGCTGATCGTGCACCCGTTCCTGACGGGACGGCTGGCGCGCTGGCGGCTGGTCGAGCAGTGGCTGGAGAGAACCCTCGCCGAAAAAGACGTCTGGTTTGCGAGACTGTCGGATATTGCCGACCATCTTGATGCGCTTGCAGCCGGTGGTTGGACGCCGCGTGTCGAGCGCCTTCCTTACTATACGGGTCCGCAAAGCTGATCACGCGCTGCAGCGCAACGGGCGGAACGCGGCGAAGTCTTCGCGGGCTCTGCTGACGGGGTCGGCGTTGAGCACCGTCCGAGCTTCACCAGGCGAATCGCATTGCAGTCTCCCATGCGCGCTGCGATGCGATTCGCGCTTTCGGGGCGCTGAGTGCTGAGTGTGTGATGCAGCACCCGCCGAATACATCTGAGCACCCTCACCTTAACCAAATCGGGAACAGCCATCTCTGTGGCCCGCGTGATTTTTGCTAATCTTTAATGGGGCTGATGGGTCTTCCCAGCACTGCAGCGAAAAGTGTCAATTAACTATTACACTTGCACATGTAATTTAAACATGACAATACTCGGGCTAAGACACCCTCAGCGCACCAACCGCGGGCACAGGAGGTGTCTTCCGCTAGGGCCCTTCTGGCTGGTGCTCATTGACCGTCGGGCCACTAATTCTGACGTAGGACGAGGGAGGCAACCATGTCCGAACATGATCCAGACAAAGTATGGCCAACCGGTCTCACACTGGGTGAGGCCGAAGAGGTTCACAGCTATCTCATAGATGGCACGCGCGTTTTCGGGCTTCTCGCGCTTCTCGCGCACATCCTTGTGGCGTTCTCGACGCCGTGGCTGGGCTAAGGGGGTAGGTTATGAATAACGCAAAACTTTGGCTCGTTGTGAAGCCGACCGTCGGGATCCCGATGTTCCTCAGTGCAGTCGCCATAGGCTCGTTCGCGGTGCACGTCGCTGTGGTGACGAACACGACCTGGGTCGGTGACTTCCTCTCGGGCAACGAGATGGGCAGCACGCAGACCGCGTCGATTGAGCCGACGGTCAAACCGGCGTCGTTCGAAGGCGACACCGTGCGCTTCTACTCGGTGTCTGCTGATACCACGACGGGCACCAATGAGATGGTCGTCGTGCTGCCGGATGGCAGGATGGGCAAGGCGGTGTTTACCGAGCCTGTCGCGATGGCATCAGACGGGGCTCTTCCAGACAAGAGCAACTAGACTTCGTCGCCCTCGGGACATGATTGTCCCGGGGGCGATGAGCCCTGCTCTGGGGTTTCCCCGCCGAGATCTGCCCTTTGCGCAGAAATCGGGATCACGGGTGGGAGGAATATTCCCATGTTCAACTACCGGAACTTCGCGCTCAGGAACCTGTCCAGGATCGGACCACGTTACTTGCCGTTTGCAGACGTGGCGAGCGAGGACGTTCCCTTGTCGCGCTTGCTCAGGCTGTCGCTCTTTCAAGTGACGGTGGGCATGGCGTTGGTGCTGTTGGTCGGCACGTTGAACCGGGTGATGATTGTAGAGCTTGCGGTGCCCGCCTCGCTGGTCGCCGTGATGATCTCATTGCCATTGGTATTTGCGCCGTTTCGGGCGTTCATCGGATACAAATCAGACACACACCGATCGGCGTTCGGATGGCGCCGCGTGCCATTCATCTGGAAGGGCACGCTGCTGCAGTTTGGCGGTTTCGCGGTTATGCCGTTCGCACTTTTGGTGCTGTCGGGCTACGGCGAATCCTACGACGCTCCGGTCTGGGTCGGGCACGGAAGCGCCGCCATTGCCTTTCTTCTGGTCGGTGCCGGCGCGCATATGGTTCAAACCGTTGGACTGGCGTTGGCCACAGATCTGGTCCCGCAGGAAGATCAGCCCAAGGTGGTCGGCCTCATGTACGTCATGCTCCTTGTCGGCATGATTGTCAGCGCGCTGATCTTCGGCTGGCTTTTAAGCGACTATACGCCCGGACGACTGATCCAGGTGATCCAGGGCGCGGCCGTTGTGACCATGATCCTGAATGTGGTCGCCATGTGGAAGCAGGAAGGTCGCAATCGTGAGCGTGCGATGTCGACTGAACCAAGTCCGCAGTTCTGGGACGAGTGGGGTAAGCTGATCAGCGGAGCGGGCGCCACGCGCTTGCTGGTCGTGATTGCGCTCGGCACGATGGGCTTTGGCATGGCCGATGTCCTGCTCGAGCCCTATGGCGGGCATGTGCTGGGTCTGACGGTTGCCGAAACCACGCGGTTGACCGCGGTGCTGGCGGCAGGCGGTCTTGTCGGTTTCGCACTGGCCTCTCGGACGCTTGGCCAAGGAATGGATCCTGCGCAGGTCGCCTTCTATGGCGCGCTGGCCGGTGTCCCCGGTTTTGCCGCGATCGTGATTGCTGCGCCGGGACATGCGCCCTGGCTGTTCGTCCTCGGTACGCTGACGGTTGGCTTTGGCGCCGGCCTGTTCGGTCACGGAACGCTCACGGCAACCATGCGCCGGGCTCCAAAGGAACAGGTTGGTCTCGCGCTCGGCGCCTGGGGTGCTGTTCAGGCGACGGCTGCGGGTGTTGCCATCGCGATCGGCGGGGGCATTCGCGATATTATCGTTGCCCTGCCGGGTGGCGGCGCCGTTGATGTGCCCTACACTGTAGTATTCGGAATAGAGATGGCCCTGCTCATCTTGGCCTTGGTGGCAATCCTGCCGCTCAGGCGGGTATTGACCCGACGCACAGAAGGATCCGTCAAGGCGATCCACGACGTTGACAGAAGACTGGAGGAAGCATGACCACGATCATTACCAGGCTCTACAAGGATGAGCAGACGGCAAACGGGGTTGCGCAAGCGCTGAAGGATCAAAAATTCCGCTCGAACATGCTGGACGTCATCGTCAAGGGCGGCGACACCGCAGCCCAGATGAGCGAGGCGAAAGTGCCCGCGGGTGTGGCCGGGGATTACGCTGATGGCATCAACGGCGGCAACGCGCTTCTGGTTGTTCGCGCACCGTTCGGCGCGGCCGAGAAAGCAGGAATTCTCGTCGACGAAACAGACTCTCTGGCTGGCGACAGCACGTATGTCGCGGCGGAGAACAAGAGGCGTCTGAAGGACTACATCCTAACGGATCATCCGCACATCATGTCGAGCCCGGAATCCCCGGCGCTCTACCCGGGGACCAAATTCTGGGCGAACTTCCCGATCGGCCATCTCATTCCCGGGCATAAGTTCCAAGCGGGTTTCCCGTTTGGCCATCTCATTCCCGGGCACAAGTTCCAGGCGGGCATTCCGTTTGGCCATTTGATCCCTGGCCATAAATTCCAGGCGGGTTTCCCGTTTGGCCACCTCATTCCCGGCCATAAGTTCCAGGCGAAGTTCCCGTTTGCCCACCTCATCCCGGGGCACAAGTTCCAGGCGAACTTCCCGTTTGGCCATATCGTGAAGGGCCACAAATACATGGCGAACTGGATCTGGCCGCACACGAAGGTCAAAAGCAGCTAGGGGTTTCTGCGTTTTGGGCGTTGGTCACCCGACGCCCATATCAGGACCGACCAGATATCTCATACCTTCAAGATCTGCCGCTCCGCTGATGGGGGGGTAGTCAGACACAAAAAGGGCCGCCACGAGGGCGGCCCCTTTTCGTTGTGGCTGTGTAAATCTTTCGCAGCAACCTCACGCTACTGCGCGTGCCAAGGCGCATTGTGACCAGAGCGCCGACAGTGCTTGCACCAGCCGGTCGATATCATCTTCGCTGTGCAGCGGTCCGGGGGTGAACCGTAGACGCTCGGTCCCTTTGGGCACGGTCGGATAGTTAATCGGTTGGACGTAGATCCCATAGTCGTCGAGCAGGATGTCCGACAGCATCTTGCACTTGACCGGGTCCTTGACCATCACCGGAATGATGTGGCTGGGGTTCGGCAGGTGCGGGATGCCTTGGGCGTCGAGCTTGGCGCGCAGCGAGGCGACGGCCCGGCGTTGCTGCATCCGCTCGTGGTCGGACCATTTCAGGTGCCGCACGGCAACCTGAGCCCCGGCAGCCACGGCGGGCGGCAGAGCAGTCGTGAAGATGAACCCGGACGAGAACGAGCGGACATAGTCACAGAGCGCTTCTGATGCGGCGATGTATCCACCGAGCGTTCCATAGGCCTTGGCCAGCGTCCCCTCGATCACCGTCAGGCGGTGCATCAATCCTTCACGCTCAGCAATGCCGCCACCGCGCGGGCCATACATCCCGACCGCATGGACCTCGTCCAGGTAGGTCATCGCGTTGTACTTGTCGGCCAGATCGCAGATCTCGGCGATGGGCGCGATGTCGCCGTCCATCGAGTAGACGCTCTCGAAAGCAATCATCTTGGGCCGGTAATAATCGAGCGCGGCGAGTTGCCGTTCGAGGTCTTCCAGATCGTTGTGCTTCCAGATGCGCTTCTCGGCACGGGAATGTCGGATCCCCTCGATCATGCTCGCATGGTTCAGAGCATCAGAGAGGATAACACAGCCGGGGATGGTCGCGCCGAGGGTGCCGAGCGCGGCGAAGTTCGAGACATAGCCCGATGTGAAAAGGAGGGCGGCTTCCTTGCCATGGAGGTCGGCAAGCTCTTGCTCCAGAAGCACGTGATGGTGGTTGGTGCCCGAGATGTTCCGGGTCCCGCCCGCGCCAGCGCCGCACGCATCGATGGCGTCTTTCATCGCCTCGCGCACGGCCTGATGCTGGCCCATCCCGAGATAGTCGTTCGAGCACCAGACCGTCACATCATGCGTGCCGGCGTTCCCACCTGTGCCAACATGGCGTGTCGCCCGGGGAAACTCACCAACGCGGCGTTCGAGATCGGCGAACACGCGGTAGTTTCCTTCATCGCGTAAGGAACCGAGCTGCGCGCGAAAGTGGTCTTCATAGTTCATCTTGTCCTCCATTCACTCACTCAGCGGGTTTGACGCCCGCCTGTTCGCGCGCATCGCGCTTTGTCATCCATTGCCAGAGGGCTGCATCGCGCACCGGCAGAACCATCAGCCAGTGTTCGAGCAGCGCCAGCGTGCTGAGGGCTGCGAGCAGCACGAACCCGCTCGCGTCCCCTTCGGTGATCACGGCCTGTTCAATCCAATAAGCCGTCGCAACTGTCAAAAGGGTTACGCTGACCGGGAACAGCCAGTTCATCCGTCGGTTTGCAAAGTAGCTTTTCATGTGCGCGACTGCGCTCGGCAGCATCTCGTGGCTGAGATTGGGCACGCCTAGATAGACGTTCAGCTTTGCAGAGATCCGCGCGATGAACAGGATCAGGAACGTCCAGAGGCCGGTCTGTTCCGGAGCATGCCAGGTGAATGTGCCGATCGCGATGGCCGTGGTCAGGATCGCCAGTTCGTGGTGGGCAATCGTACCCCAGGCCATCAGGAAATGGCGCTTGCCCTTCAAGCCCGGTGGACAGGCGCGCCGGTTCGGTCCTGTGAGCACGCCGGTCAGGAAGGCCAGTTCAAACCAGCCCCAGATCAGGATCGCCGTTCCGAACCCGATATAGGCCGACCATGCGCCCGGTGTCGTCGATGCATCGATCAGAGCCAGGGCGGCCAATCCCGCGACAGGCGTGAGAACGACAACCTCGGTGCGGCCTGAACCTCTGCTGACCGCCCAAAAAATCGCGCCGGTGGAGAACCACCAGACAAAGAGCGCGAAGAAAATGGCGAGGGTCATCACGAGATCCGGTTTCCTTCAACGAGGGTGCGTCACGGACGCACCCTACGCGGCGTTGCGATGGGATAAGGCAAGATCACCAGACCGGCTCGAGCCGCGAGCTGTCCGGTAGCTCGTTCTTCTTGACCGGCAACATGTACAGGCGGGCAAAGACTGCGCCTGCGCGCGCATAAAGCCCAACGCGGCGGAGTCTGCCCACGAAACCCTGCTCGCGGCTTTCCTCGATCCCCATCTGGATGCGGTACATCACATCGCAGAGCTTCCAGAAGGTCGGGTTGTCGAGATCAAGCTCGACCGGGAAGCACTGGCGCGAGATCTCTGAGGTCAGGCGGATGACCCGCTTGTCGTAGTCGTCGATATCGACGCCGAGTTCCTGGTGGAAACGAGGCCGGGCATGGTCGCGGATCCACATAGTCACGAAGACGGCGACCAGGAAGAACCGGATCCAGAGCTTGTTGCCGCCCTCGAGCGTGCGCCGGTCGGCCCGCATCAGCAGGCTGAAGGCCTCGCCGTGGCGGAACTCATCGTTGCACCATTCCTCGAACCATTTGAAGATCGGGTGGAAGCGCTTGTCCGGGTTCTTCTGCAGGTGGCGGAAGATCGTGATGTAGCGCGCATAACCGATCTTTTCGGAGAGATACGTCGCGTAGTAGATGAACTTGGGCCGGAAATAGGTGTACTTTTTCTTCTGGGTCAGGAAGCCGAGATTGAC
Organism: Pseudomonadota bacterium; assembly: GCA_039821125.1. Classification (GTDB taxonomy): domain Bacteria; phylum Pseudomonadota; class Alphaproteobacteria; order Rhodobacterales; family Rhodobacteraceae; genus Thermohalobaculum. Next base: position 83,492 of record JBCBOR010000008.1, on the reverse strand, counting down.
GGCGATCCCCGCCTCGCGCAGGGCATCGTTGATGAACCCGGCATGGCGGGCCTCGTCCCGTGCCATCAGCTGGAAGAGACCGGTGATGTCCTTGTTGGCACCGCGGCGCTTCATCTCCTTGTAGAGCACGCAGCCCGAGAACTCGGCCGTGCAGGAGGAGACGAGAAAGTCCACGAACTCCTTCTTCAGGGACGGCTCCATGCCCTCCCAATCGATGGTGTCCCAGTCCTCGTTCTTCTTAAAGTGCCCCTTGTTGGGATCGGCGGCCATCTCGTCGATCAGGGCATCCCATTCCGCGCGGACGGGCTCGACATCCAGTGCGTCAAGCTCGTCGAAATCGGTCGTGTAGAACCGCGGCGTCAGCAGCGTGTTCTGCATGGCCAAAGCGGTTGCGGCTTCGCTGTCGAACTGGGCCATCTCCTCGGCGATGGCGAGGCCTTCCTCGACCGTGGTCGCATCGGCGGTGTGGCGCGCAGTGGTCTGGACATTTTGGACGTTCATAGCCGGACCTCCTCGGAAAAGCTGAATTCGCAAAGCTCCATGACCTCAAGATCGCCGGTCAGCCGGGTCCAGAGCCTTTCGATCCCGCTGGCGCGCGTGATCACGGCGGTGCGGTCTTCGCTGACAATCTCGCCGAACGGTGCCATGATCTCCGGTCCCTGGACATGGACCTCGTCGCCTGGATAGACGACCGCACCGTTGTTGAAGCGCACATGGGCGTGCAGGCTTTCGAATTTGTGGCTGATCTCGACCGTACAAGGCGCGGTCTCTCGCTCTCGTGTAAACAATCCCATTCCAGAGTCCTCCAATTTTCGCGGTCTTCTACTTGTCCAGCAGCTTCGCGAAGGCTGCTGCGTTGTCTTTGCCAAAGCCGATGAGTTCTGCCCGCCAGCCGGTATAGTCATCGCGCAGGCCGAGGTGCCCATCCTTGAACTGGACAAGGCGGACGGGGGCGGCGGGATCGACCCCGGCCTGGCGTCGTTTCAGTGTGAGAGAGCGGGCGACACCGGCGATGAAGCCGCCTTGGGTCGCGCCGAGTTCGGTGATCACCGCGCCATTGGCATCGAGAACACGTGCCGCACCGGTCATCTCGCCGAAAATGTGGATCACCCGCTCATGGATGATCTGGCTGTCATCGGGTTGCGCGGTTGGCGGCACGCCTGCGATGCGCGCCCAGGTGACCAATGCCAGTACGACCAGCACAAACAGAGCGATCGCCCGCAACAGAATGCGTGGAACAAGTTCCTTGTCGCGCGGCTGGTTCGGTCGGGTTAGAGGTGCTGTGCTCATGTCGGCCTACTCCGCCGCAATCCCGGCCGGGTCCGGCGCGGTCTCAGCGATTGCTGTGGTTTCCGTGGAGCGGGTCACCGCAGTGGCGTTTTCAGCGATCAGCCGAGCGACATCCTCGGCATTTGCGATCGACCGCAGAGCAGGTTGTGTCTTGGTCATGTGCCAGGGACGGACATGCGGCCAGCAGACGATGTAGGAGAACCGCGTCTCCCCCAGCAGATCCAGGGCAATGGTCCCGGTGCCGTTCTTGCGGACCTGCAGGTCCGCCGAGGCAATCCACTTGTATGGCAGGTTCAGAGCCAGCGTCAGCGCCGCGCCAACACGCATCACGATACGCCGGTTGGTGATGGTGTACATCGTGGCCCGCGCCTGGATCCACGCGATCAGCGCAAGCAGCCCTGCGGCCATCAGACCGATCCCGATCAGCCACAACGCCGCAGCGATGCCCCGGTTCGCATCGACCGACAGCCAGCCCGCCAGTCCGCGCCAGATCGCGAGGAACCCGAAATAGACCACGACCCATTTGACCAGCAGCGCATCCTTGGCGAGCTGCCACCAGTCCGGGCGGCCCTGCCAGAGGATGTGCTCACCCTCGGGCGGGACCTCAGGCAGGCCTTCGATCGGCTCGGGCGGCTGGAAATCGTCGTGATCCATGGCGGGCCTCAGATCTGCGACTCAAGCCGCTCGGGATCGGCGTAGAGCTTGCCACCGCACCAGTAGGCGCAGATCTTCTCTTCCTCGAGCTTGGTGACCTGGGCATCCGACTTCGTCACCGGGATCCCTGCGAAGTGCTTTTCGTAGAGTGAATGGACCGAGACGCGGTCGGACTTGATTTTGACCAACTGCGCAGGGGCGAGACGTTTTCCGCCCTCGTCAACCAGTTCAATTTCGAGATAGCGGACAAGCTGCTCGGGCACGTCGACCCAAAGGTCCGAGATATGCCCGATCACCGCGCCGTCATGTGCCTGCACCGGAAGGCCCCGGCAATCGCGCCACGAGACAACGGAGAAATCGTTAAGAAGGCGCATGGGCTTGATCTTCGGGTGGGCGTGGCCGTCCAACTCCGGCTCGTCTGCGCGCATGCACCAAGCCGCGGGACCGATGCCATCGACCATCGGATCGCCTGTTGGGTCGAATGGAGAGCCCGCGGACATGGGCATCTGCTCCATCGCCAGCGGTCTGTCATCGACCGGGTCGTTGTTGGGCACGGTATAGGTGCCGCGGCCATGGGGAAGTTTGAACGTCTTCGGGTTTGGCAGCGGGAACGGGCCATCATTGCCGGCCTGTGTGCCGTCATCATTTTCCAGCGGATAGCCTTCACGCATGTTCTCGCGCTGGAGGTAGATGATCAACCCGGCAAAGAAGAGCCAGAACAGGTACAGCGAGGCCTGAGCCAGATCGAAGTACCCGATAAAGGTGCCATAATCGTCGAATTCCATCGTGTCGTCTCCTTTCCGGCCGGATCAGGTCGGGAACTCGGCCAGGCCGATCTTGGTGCCTGAGCCGTGTTGGGTTTGCTGGGCGCGCCGGTTGACCAAGGGCGCCAGCGCGATGAGTGTTAGGAAGAGTAGGATCAACTCGATCCCATAGACCGCGGCGTACCCCGTGGCGCTTGTGGCGAGCCCGTCTCCAAGCACGCCGGTGGCCGAGAGTTGCCCGACTGTGTCGCGAATCGAGCCGCCGATCATGATGCCGAGGCCTGCCGCCGTCGCCTGCGCGGCACCCCATGCGCCGAGCGCGAGGCCACGGCCCGCAGCACCGGTGACCGGCATGGTCATGGCCGCCGTCAGGGTCGCAATGGCGAACAGCCCCCCACCTAGGCCGATGCCAAACGCGCCTGCGAAGAACACCGCCGGAGCCTGCATCGGGGCCGACAGGATCACCGCGACAAACGCGGCCAAACCGATCAGCAGCCCTCGGGCCGAGATCCAGTGCACGAACAAACCCCGCGTGATCCACCTGGCTGCCAGGGCAAACCCAAGCAAGGATCCGATCGCCCAAAGAGCGGTAAGCAACGTCGTTGCGGAGACGGACAGACCGAGCACCTCACCGCCATAGGGCTCGAGCAGCACGTCCTGCATCTGAAACGCCATGGTGCCGAGGAAGACGACGTAGAGCAGTCGCCCCGCGGGTCCGCCTGCCTTCAGGTCCGCCCATGCCTCTGAGAACCGGGGCCGTGGCAATGCGCGTTCGGCCTTTGACATTGGGCGCACACGCTCCTGCTTCCAAAGAGCGACAAGGTTCAACAACAGCGTCACCAGCGCCGTCCCTTGGACCACCTGCGCCAGTTTCATCTTGGTGAAGTCTGCCAGTAACGCCCCGACGACTACGGCGGAAATCGCCATGCCAACCAGGAACATCACGTAGAGCAGCGCGACGACACGAGGACGCGTCTCGTCATCTGCCAGATCGGACGCAAGCGCCAGCCCAGCGGTCTGTGTCATATGCAGGCCAAGGCCGGTCATCAGAAACGCTGCGGCGGCAAGTGCCTCGCCGGCCCATGCCGGGCCGACCTGCTGATCGCCAGACAGGACCAGGATCGCAAACGGCATGACGGACAGACCGCCCATCTGCCAGAGCGATCCGAACCACATATAGGGAATGCGCTTCCAACCGATGGCGGATCGATAGGTATCGGACCGGAACCCGAGCAGTGCCCGGAACGGCGCGATCAAGACCGGCAGCGCGACCATAGCGGCGACGATGGAGGCCGCGATACCAAGCTCGACAATCATCACCCGGTTGAGCGTGCCGAGCAGCATGACCGTGGCCATGCCGCACGAGACCTGGAACAGCGACAGGCGCAGAATCTGGACGAGCGGGAACCCTTCAGACCCCGCATCGGCAAACGGCAGATATCGCTGTCCCAGACGTGCTATGACGTGCCGCGGGATGATCACTGGCGCAGCTCCATCGCGGTCGAGATGTAGAAGCCTGACGAGATCCGGTGCGTCTCGGGCATGACCCACCCGCTCAGTGTGTTGTGGCGCGCGATGCGCCGCCGGAGGTCGCGTTCCGAAACAGGAAAAATCGCTGGGGAGCGGTCACTGCGTGGGAACAGTTTTCCAGCCACATGCATCATACTCAGCAGCGGGGTCCGGGGTGCGGTGGTGAAGACGATCGAGTCGCGTGTCCGTGCGGCGAGACCAGCCAATGCGCTGACGATGTCGCCGGGCGCGTAGTGGATCAGGCTGTCCATGGCGAGCACATGATCGAACTCGCCCAGCGAGGGATCCGAGAAATCTCCGACGCGCCAGTCGATCTTGTCTCGCACGTCTTCAGGGGCGCGTTCCCGCGCCACATCAAGAAGACTGCCGGAGATATCGACCGCCACGACATCCGCCCCACGACGAGCCAATTCGACGGCCGCCTGTCCAACGCCGCACCCGGCATCCAGAACGCGGCGTCCGGTCAGATGCGCGGGCAGAGCGCAGAGCAGCGTGGCCCGCATCCGATCCCGGCCTTCGCGCACCGTCTGGCGGATCTTGCTGACCGGTGCGTCCGAGGTCAGGCGTGCCCACGTCTCGGACGCCGTGCGGTCGAAGTACTCCTCGAGCCGACCACGGGTCCGCTCATAGGTTGTGTTGGTCGCGTCGCTCATTAATCAAAGCCCAAGAGTTCAAAGATGTCCCGGTCTTCCATTGGCGCCGGGGCAAGGGGTTCAGTCCCGGCCCACAATGTCTCGGCGAGGCGGACATATTCCTTCTGCACGTGGACGATGTCTTCCTCGTCCTCCATCTCGAAGACGGTGCATTTCTTGAGGCGCGAGCGGCGGATCGCATCGACATCCGGCATATGCGCGATCCGCTTGAACCCGACGGTGTCGCAGTAGCGATCCACCTGCTCGGTATCCTTCGAGCGGTTGGCGACGCAGCCCGCGAGCCGCACCTGATAGTTCTTCGATTTCGCCTGCACCGCCGCGATGATGCGGTTCATGGCGTAGATCGAGTCAAAATCGTTTGCCGTCACGACCACCGCTCGGTCGGCATGCTGCAAGGGCGCGGCAAACCCGCCGCAGACGACATCGCCCAGCACGTCGAAGATCACCACATCGGTATCTTCCAGAAGGTGATGTTCTTTCAGCAGCTTCACCGTCTGGCCGACCACGTAACCGCCGCAGCCGGTGCCAGCAGGCGGTCCGCCTGCCTCGACGCACATCACGCCGTTATAGCCTTCGTAGACGAAGTCCTCGGGGCGCAGTTCCTCGGCATGGAAATCGACGTCCTTGAGGGTGTCGATCACCGTGGGAACCAGCGATTTCGTCAGCGTGAAGGTCGAATCATGCTTCGGGTCGCACCCGATCTGCAGCACACGCTTGCCCAGCTTGGAGAACGCGGCCGACAGGTTGGACGAGGTGGTCGACTTGCCGATCCCGCCCTTGCCGTAGACCGAGAACACCTTGGCTGTGTCGATTGTGGCTGTCGGGTCGAGATGCACCTGCACCGATCCCTCGCCGTCACCGATCCGGGGAACTCCGGCGGCGCGGCGCATCAGATCCTTGTTGTCGAGCGGGCTCATTGTGTTCTCCTTACTCCGCCGCCACTTCGGGCAGCGGGATGCCTTCCAGCCGGTCTTCCAACTCGTCACCTGCCTGGCGCAGGGCTGCGAGCGTCTCGTCGTCAGGGGTCCAGTAGTCGCGTTCGTGTGCCTCGATCAGCCGGTTGGCGAGGCGAACCGAGGCCTGCGGGTTCAGATCCGACAGGCGCTTGCGCATGGCGGGGTCCAGAACGAACGTCTCGGTCAGGCGCTTGTAGACCCAGGGGTCGACCTGACCGGTCGTCGCCGACCAGCCGACCGAGTTCGTCACATGCGCCTCGATCTGGCGCACGCCCTCGTGGCCGTGTTCCAGCATCCCCTCGTACCATTTCGGGTTCAGGGCGCGGGTCCGGGTCTCGAGCGCGACCTGTTCGGACAATGTGCGGATCTTGCCATCACCGCGGGTCTGATCGCCGATGTAGACGGGCGTCTCGGTCCCGCGCGCGCGGCGCACGGCGCGACTGATCCCGCCGAGCGTGTCGAAGTAGTGATCGATGGTGGTCACGCCCAACTCGACCGACTCGAGGTTCTGGTAGGTCAGATCAACCTCGCCCAGCACGGCTTTCATCAACTCGGGCTGTGCTGCGGGCACGCCATCGCGGCCATAGGCGAAGCACTTGCGTTTCTGGAAGGCGTCGGCGAGCTCGTCCTCGCCATCCCAGGCGCCTGCATCGATCAGGTGATTGACGTTCGACCCATAGGCGCCATCGGCGTTCGAGAACACGCGCAGCGCCGCCGTATCGAAATCCATGTCGTTCGCTTCGGCGTGGGCCTCGGTATGCGCGCGGACGTAGTTCTGGTTCCCCGGCTCCTCGGCGGTGGCGGCCAGCCACGCGGCCTCGGCGAGCATCCGGGTCTGCAAGGGCAGCAGGTCCCGGAAGATCCCCGATAGCGTCATCACCACGTCGATGCGCGGGCGGCCCAGTTCCTCGAGCGAGATCAGCTCAGCACCGCACAGGCGGCCATAGCTGTCGAACCGGGGCCGCGCGCCCATCAGCGCCATGGCTTGCGCGATTGGTCCGCCCTCGGTCTTCATGTTGTCCGCGCCCCAGAGGACCAGCGCAACCGACCGAGGAAGGGAGTAGCCCTCGGCCAGGTGACGCGCAAGCAGCCTCTCGGCCTGTGCGGCCCCATCCGCCATCGCAAACGCCGATGGCATGCGGAAGGGGTCGAAGGCGTGGAGGTTTCGTCCGGTCGGCAGGGCCTCCGGGGCGCGGATCAGGTCGGCTCCGGGAACGGGCCGAATGAACCCACCGCCCAGCGCATGAAGCAGGGCAGGGGTTTCCGTGTCGGTTTTGAGATGCTGCTCGGCATCAGTCAGATCGTGATCGGGCAGCGCTTCGGCCATCGTGGCGATCAGATCGGCGCGTGCCTCGGCGTTTGGTGGCTGGCCTACCACGTGCAGACCGTGCGGGATCAGCGCTTCTTCATAGGTGATCAGCTCACGCCACAGATTGTCGATATCGTTGCAAGGCAGGTCGAGTTCCTCGGCCTGCGCCGTGATCATCTCCGCCAGGTCCGTGCGATCGGCTGCGTCGACATCCGACGTCCGCCAGCGTTCCAGCGAGGCTTTAAGCTCGGTCAAACCCTTGTAAAGCCCGGCTTGCGCCACCGGCGGGGTCAGGTGCGTGACAATGGTCGCCGCGCCGCGCCGTTTGGCCAGAGCGCCCTCGGACGGGTTGTTCATCGCATAGAGGTAGACGTTCGGCAGATCGCCGATCAGCCGGTCGGGCCAGCAGTCAGGCCCCATGCCGCATTGCTTGCCGGGCATGAACTCTGCCGCTCCATGCATCCCGAAGTGGAGCGCGACATCGGCGCCAAAATCCTCGCGCAGATAGCGGTAGAAGGTGCTGAACGCATGGGTTGGGGCAAAGCCGCGCTCGAACAGGAGGCGCATCGGGTCGCCCTCATACCCGAAGGCCGGTTGGACCCCGACGAAGACCTTGCCGAACTGTGCGCCCAGCACAAAGACATGCCGCCCGTCCGTCTGGTGCTTGCCGGGGGCCGGGCCCCAGGCGGCTTCGATGTCATCGAGATGGGGCTCGCGGGCGACGATGTCATCGGCAGTAATCTTGGCGGCCACGTTGGCCTGCTGGCCGTGCTGTTCGGCGTTGCCCGTCAGGATGGCCGCGCGCAGATCGTCGACCGTCTCGGGCACGACAACATCATACCCCTCCGCCGCCATGGCCGTCAGCGTGTGGTGGAGCGATTCGAACACCGCGAGATGCGCAGCCGTTCCCACGGCTCCGGCGTTGGGCGGGAAGCCGTAGAGCACGACGGCCACACGACGCTTGGCGATTTGGGTCCGGCGGAGCGCAATCAGCTTGGCCATCCGATCCGCGAGGCGTCCGGCACGCTCGGCATCCGATTGCATCGCACGGGCGCCGGCAGAGCGTCCGCCAAAGACCATCGGTCCCGTCGCGCCGTCGATCTCGGGGATCGCGACCATCATCGTCGCCTCGACCGGTGAGAGGCCGCGGTGCCCGCCCCGCCACTCTTCCAGCGTCTGGAACTCCAGTGCATGGGCGGCGACGTAAGGGACATCCAGCGCAGCCAGCGCTTCTTCCGCCGCAGCTGTGTCGTTGTAAGCAGGGCCGCCGACAAGCGAGAACCCGGTCAAGCTGAGCAGCGCGTCTATCTTCGGCGCATCGCCGTCCTTCAGGAAGGCATCGATGGCCGGGCGCGCATCCAGCCCGGCAGCGAAGATCGGGATGACTTTCAGCCCTTTGCCTCGAGCGCCCGGATGACCCCGTCATAGTGCTCGGTATCGCCCGCCAGCACATAGGCCCGCATCAGCAGCACGCCGACAGTACCGCCTACATGACCCGGACCGTCGAACCCTGTCGCGGCTTCAGCGAACCCGCCTGCGGTCTTACCAAGATCGGTCAGCCGGTCCGTCACGCGGCGATCTGGCAGATCCGGATGATAAATCCCGACTTCCGGGTATTCGACCGGTGCCGGGGCCTTGAGCGCGCCGCGCAGATGCTCGCGCGGGCCAGCGGCGTAGCGGTTCAGCAGGAACCGGACCAGTGCCCCGACATTGTCGTCCGAGCCCGCCATCCAGTACTGCATTGCCAGGAAGTATGCCCGCACGTCCTGCGCTGTTCCGGGGATGAACCGCAGGATCTTCGGCAGGCGCTTCAGCATGCGCATCTGGTGTGCGCCCGACGAGAGCTTCTTCTTGCCGGACCCACGCAGGCGTTTCAGCAGGGCAATCGCCGCACTTTCCTTGGCGCCCATGTTGAACCGGCCCATCCGGGTCAGACGGATCACTTCGCCCGCCGCCATGCAGCACACGATGGCGTCGCAATTGGGGGCGCGGGCCTCGAGATCAGGCAGGATCGCGCGGATATGCTCGTCCAGGAACAGCATTGTCGCGATGATCACATCGGCCTGCGCAATGTCGGCCCGGGCCTTTTCAAGCGCCTCGGGATTCGAGGACCACTCCGCAGCTGCATGCAGGCCCAAAACCAGACCGGGAATATCGCGGCGCAGATCAGCCTCGGCACGCGCCACCGGAGCAGCCAGGTGGCTGTCCAGTGTGACGATCACCACCCGGACGGGTGGTGCGTCAGCGGGCGAAGTGCGCTTTGGCATCGTAGAGCGTCTCTACATCAATGACCGCCAGTCCATGATCGACGGCGAATTTCTCGGTGTTCCGGCGGGCTTTGCCGCGCACGAAGAAGGGGACCTTGCGCAACTCCTGCTCGGCTTCCGGTGCCCAGGTCGGTGCGGTCGGGTCGTTTGCGGCGACGGGTTGAGCGGGCTCGGCCTTGTTCTCGGGCTTGGCCTTGCCGTGGCCGAGATGCGACGGTCCGGCCCCGTCGTGGAACTCGAAGTCCTCGCGGAACATGTGGAGGAGGTGCTCTTCCAGCCCCATGACCAGCGGGTGCACCAGCGTGTCGAAGAGGACGTTCGCTCCCTCCCAACCCATGATGGGGGAGTAGCGGGCGGGGAAATCCTGAACATGCACCGGCGCCGAGATCACCGCGCACGGAATGCCGAGGCGCTTGCCGATATGGCGCTCCATCTGGGTGCCGAGGATCAGTTCGGGCTGCGCGGCGGCGATCGCGGCCTCGACCTCGAGGTAGTCGTCCGTGATCAACGGCTCGACATTGTAGAGTTTAGCCGCCGCACGAATGTCGCGGGCGAATTCGCGGTTATAGGCTCCGAGGCCAACGACTTCGAACCCCATTTCCTCGGCGCTTACGCGGGCCGCGGCCATTGCGTGGGTGGCGTCGCCGAACACGAAGACCCGCTTGCCGGTCAGATAGGTCGAGTCGACCGAACGGGACCACCAGGGTTGGCGCAGGCGGCTCTCGTCCGTGATCACAGTGCGCCCGATGATACGGCTGATCTCGTGCACGAAATCTCGGGTTGCGCCAGTTCCGATCGGCACCACCGTTGTGCGCGGCTGGCCATAGGTTTTCTCCAGCCAGCGGGCGGCGGTATCGGCAATCTCCGGGTACAGCACCACGTTGAAATGGGCTGCGGCCAGGCGTTGCAGATCCGCCGGCGTTGCGCCCATCGGTGCGGCGACGTTCACCGCGATGCCCAGACCCTCGAGGATCCGCGTCATCTCGATCACATCATCGCGGTGACGGAATCCCAGCGCGGTCGCGCCCAGGATGTTGCAGCTGATCTGCTCCGTGCGCTCCTGCGGTCCGGCAAGATGGCGCACGAGTTGATAGAACGTCTCGGCGGCCCCCCAGCTTTCCTTGCGCTGATAAGACGGTAGTTCCAGAGGGATCACCGGCACCGGTAGATCCAGGGCCTGTGCCAGCCCGCCCGGATCATCCTGGATCAGTTCGGCGGTACACGAGGCCCCGACGATCAGGGCCTGCGGTTGGAAGCGCGAATAGGCGTCGTGGCAGGCTTCCTTGAACAGCGTCGCCGTGTCCGAGCCGAGATCGCGCGCCTGGAAGGTCGTGTAGGTGACGGGCGGGCGATGGTCGCGCCGCTCGATCATCGTGAACAGCAGATCCGCATAGGTATCGCCCTGCGGGGCATGCAGCACATAGTGCAGACCTTCCATGCCCGTCGCGATCCGCATGGCACCCACATGAGGCGGGCCTTCATATGTCCAGACGCTGAGTTTCATACGGCAAGCCTTTCGGCACGGCGCAGCGGGCGGGCGAACAATTCGGCCAGATCGGCCGCCTGTTCGTAGCCGTGCACCGGGGTGAAGACGAGTTCGATGGCCCACTTCGTGCGCAGGCCCTCTGCTTCGAGCGGGTTGGCAAGGCCTAGACCGCAGACTGTCAGATCGGGCTCGGCAAGACGGCAGCGGTCAAGCTGCAGATCGACATCCTGACCCTCCGAAATCACCGGCCCCTCAGGCAGGCGCGTCAGTTCCTCCGACATGATCTCGGTGTGGATGTATGGCGCGCCAACCTCCAGCGGACGCATGCCGCATTCGCGGGTCAGGAAACGCGCCAGCGGGATTTCCAGCTGGCTGTCCGGGAAGAAGAAGATCGACTTGTCCTGCAATTCCTCGGCGACACGGGCAACCGCAGCCATGGCCCGGTTGCGCGGCGCCTCTGTCACCCGGTTGAACTCGGCCATGCGGATGTCAAACGCCCGTGCGCCCGCCGCGAGCCAGTCGGTTGTACCTTCCTCGCCAAACGGGAACGGGGCCGAGATGCGTTGTGCCCCGCGCCGGTCCAGCGCTGTTGCGGTCTCGCACAGGAACGGCTGGGCGAGGAGATACTTGGTGTTCGGGCCGATCCCCGCGATCTCGTCCGACCGGCGGGCAGGCAGCCAGCGCACCGTCTCGACACCCATGCTGCGGAACATCCGAGTGAACTGATCCTCGACGACATCAGGCAGAGCGCCAACGATCAAGAGCTGCGAGACATCGCTCTTCGGCATCACCGGCACCATGGAGGCGAGGCAGGCATCCTCGCCCTGCGTGAACGTTGTCTCGATTCCGCTGCCGGAATAGTTCAGCACTCTTACATGCGGGGCGTGCTGGCGCGTAAGCCGCTCGGCTGCGCGGGACAGGTCGAGCTTGATCACCTCGGACGGGCACGAGCCCACCAGGAACAACTGCCGGATATCTGGGCGCCGCTCGAGCAGGCGCGCAACCTCACGGTCGAGTTCCTCGTTCGCGTCAGCGAGCCCGGCGAGATCCTTCTCCTCCATGATCGCTGTACCGAAGCGAGGCTCGGCAAAGATCATGACGCCCGCGGCGGATTGCAGAAGATGCGCACAGGTCCTCGATCCGACCACCAGGAAGAACGCATCCTGCATCTTGCGATGCAGCCAGATGATTCCCGTCAGGCCGCAGAAGACCTCGCGTTGGCCCCGTTCCTTGAGAACCGGGGTGGCCTGACAGCCTTTGGGAGCGAAAGCACGGTTCATGCGGGCACCACCTGGGCGTCCAGGCGCGCCGCTCTGAGTTTGAGGAGAAATTGCGCGGCGTTGATCACGTAGGCGGCATAGGCCGCCAGTGCGATCCACATCTGGGTCATTGGATCTGCCCCGGAAAACAGTGCCCAGAGATACGCTGTATGCAGCGCGATCACGACGAAGGAGACAACGTCTTCCCAGAAAAAGGCGGGTGCCAGAAGGTATTGACCGAAAACAACCTTTTCCCAGATCGCCCCCGTGACCATGATGGCGTAGAGGCAGAACGTCTTGATCACGATCGACACGGTCGCCGCCCACAAGCCATCGCCCGTGACCAGAAACCGGACGACGAGAACGAGCGATATCAGGAACACCACGAACTGCACGGGCGCCAGAACACCCTGGACCAGAGTCCAGATCGTGCCGTCTCGCCGGGCGCGCTGTTCGGGGCTGTAGAGTGGTCCCTGACTGCGGGAACTCTGTGCCAACCAGGCCATTGACGGTTCCTCCCAGAGCCTTTGGTCGCTGCCCGAGAGTAGGGTCATCCGGGAAAAAGTGTCAATTAAAACTTACGTAATGAAATCTGGACGCAGAGGGTAAGATTCGCCTTATACGCGAAACTCTCGCGGTGAGCGGTATGCGGAATGGCAAAATGACCCCGATCTTTCCGGGAATCGTCCTGATTCCGGACACGTAGCTGAAAATGTCAGTTAAGATTGACGCACCTCAGGATTCATGGTTGAGTGATCGACAAGCAGTTCCGTTCTGCGGAATATGCTCCAATCTGCCGGTGAAATCGTGCCACGATCAGAGTACGAATGGACCGCTGGGAGGTCCTATGAATGACCGCGACATTTCTGGACCGGACCATGCCCCCTCTGCGGCAGGGTCGGAGCAGACGTTGGTCAAGCCATCGACATACCAAGCATTGAACCCGGGTGCGCTGAGCGCGGTCACGGACGAGTTGGTTGCACGCCTGAGTTCCCGTCTCGGTCAAGACGCCAGCGCCAACACGCGCGTGCCGCAACCGCCGTCAGATGCCGAGATCAATGCGTTTTCATCGGCGCTGATCGCCGCAGACGCGGGTGTACCGCGTGATCTTTTCGCGTCGCTGCGCGAGGCGGGGAAAACGCCGGACACGCTGTCGCTCGATTACATTGCAGCGGCAGCGCGGCGATTGGGCGAGTGGTGGAGCGCGGACAAGTGCAGCTTCCTCGACGTAACGGTTGGCTCCGCCCGGTTGCACATCCTGCAGCGCTCGCTTCGATCAGAGTACACGTCGATCGGAGTCGCCCGGTTGGTGTCCCAGAATGCGCTTTTCGCGACAATCCCCGGTGAATCGCACGCGCTGGGCATCTCGATTGCTGCTGATTTCTTCCACCGTGCTGGCTGGCATGTGGATCTGTGCAGCCCCGAGAGCATCGACGTGCTCTGCGCAAGGTTGCTCGGCGACAGGTACGATCTTGTCGGCTTGTCCGCAGGGTGCACGACCATGACCGACACTGTGGTCAGGACGGTTGAATGCATTCGTGCGGTTCAGCCGGATATAAGGATCGTGCTCGGCGGCTATCTCACGGAACTCGACCCGGGACTGACGGCTGCGCTCGGGGTCGACGCGGTGCCCAAGGACATCACGTCGGCGCCGTTTCTGCTGCAGAACACGGGATCAGCGACAATCAATCATTGACAGTTTGGTGCGACTGCTCAGTTTGGAGGCGAGCAGAGAATATGCATAAGATACGACCATGAATGCACACTTCCTGGATAGGAAAGCGATCGAGCTTGGTTTGCCGCGCGATTTTGCTGCGCTCGTCTCGGCCGTCTCGGACATTGCGTTTGTCACAGACAGAAGCGGCACGATCCTCGACCTGATCTGGAACGTCGAGACGTTGGATGATGTGGATCGCGACGCCCTGATTGGTGCGTCCATGTCCAGCATCGTGACGCCGGAATGCTACGACAAGATCGCCGAGATGTTGCGCGCTGATGGCGCGAGCGAGACCAAACGCCAGCGCGAGATCAATCACCGGATCGACGGGATCGACGAGTTTCCCGTGCGCTACAGCACGGTCGGTGTGGGAGATTCTGTGATTTTCCTCGGGCAGGAGATCCGTGCGATCGCCTCGCTTCAATCTCGGTTGGTCGAGGCTCAGCGCGCGCTCGACGAGGATTACAGCCAGCTTCGCCAGCTTGAGACGCAGTACCGCGTTCTCTTTCAGACGTCGTCCGAAGCGCTGCTCGTGCTCGATGTGGCCTCCCGAAAGATCGAAGACTGCAACGTCGCCGCGACCAAGGTTCTGCGGATGGACGGCGCTGCGATCAAGGGCCAGCGGCTTGAATCCCTGTTTGACGCGGACAGTGTGAAGACGGTGCTCGCCGGTGTGCAGAGTGTCGCGGCCACGGGACAGTCCGACAGTTTCGCGGGCCGTCTTTCGGTGGCACAGGCGGATGTTGCATGCCGTCTCTCCATTTTCCGTGCGGCGGACGCGATGCGGATCCAGTGCACACTGGTGCCGGACGGGCTCGGTGCCACAAATGGGCAGGCAATTGAGAGCCAGCTTGTCGGCATGGTCGCGTCCATCCCCGATGCGGTGGTCCTGACCGACGAGAACGGGTCGATCCACTGGTGCAATGATGCCTTCCTCTCGATGGCCGAGATCGCGCTCGCGAGCCAGGCGGAGGGCGAGAACCTCGCACGCTTTCTTGGGCGCCCCGGGGTGGACATGAATATCATTCTGTCGAATGCTCGCGAACACGGCCGGTTGAAGGCGTTCTCGTCGCTTCTCACGGGGGCCTATGGGTCGGAGACACGCGTTGAGACCTCGGTCGCCGCGATCACCGAGCCGACGCCGATGGTCGGGTTCGTGATGCGTGATATTGGGCGCTACGATCAGATCCCGGCGCGGATGCCCGAAAAAGGGACCGAGACGGCGAACAATCTAATGAACCTCGTCGGATCGGTGCCGCTGAAGGAACTGGTGCGCACCTCTACCGAGGAGATCGAGGAGATGTGCATCGAGGCCGCACTGCGAAAAACCGGTAACAACCGTGCCTCGGCCGCCGAGATGCTGGGTCTCAGCCGCCAGAGCCTCTATGTAAAACTGCGCCGGTTCAATCTGCTTGACCGGCCCGGCGACTGAGCGGTCTGCAAACCTGCGGGTCTTGCGTGCCGCGACGCCGCACTCCCGCACACGCTCCTGCCAGAAATCCACCGCCCTCAGCGAAAAAGGCCCGGCCTCCGGTTCGTGATTCGCGTACACTGCGTTCCGGGAACAGGAGGAGGCCTTCATGGAATACTTCGATCTTGGGCCGCATTCGCGTGCGGTCACGACGACGT
Organism: Pseudomonadota bacterium; assembly: GCA_039821125.1. Classification (GTDB taxonomy): domain Bacteria; phylum Pseudomonadota; class Alphaproteobacteria; order Rhodobacterales; family Rhodobacteraceae; genus Thermohalobaculum. The sequence goes on along the minus strand of JBCBOR010000008.1, from coordinate 67,978 downwards.
CTAAAGACGCTCAGATCTGGTTCGACCGGGGCCTCAATTGGCTCTACTGCTACAACCATGGCGAGGCTACGGCCTGCTTCCAGAAGGCGATCGAGGCTGATCCCACATGCGCCATGGCGCACTGGGGCGCGGCCTACGCACTCGGTCCGAACTACAACCTGCCGTGGCATCTCTATGACCCGAAGGGCCGTGCAGCCGCACTGGCCGCGGCCTACGATGCGATGCAGGGCGCGCTGGAGCATGCAGCCAACGCCACACCGGTCGAGCAGGCGCTGATCAAGGCGTTGCAGTCGCGCTATCCGCAGCGTGACCCGGTCGAAGAGATGATGCCGTGGAACAAGGCCTACACGGCCGAGATGCGCACCGTGTTCGAGGCCAATCAAGCAGATCACGAGGTGCGCACGATCTTTGTCGAGGCGATCATGAACGAGACGCCGTGGCAGATGTGGAATCTCGAGACCGGGGGTGTTGCCGAAGGTGCTGGCACCGAAGAAGCGCGTGCCGTGCTGGAGGAGGCATTCGACAGCCTGCCAGGCGCATGGGACCACCCCGGGCTGCTCCACCTCTATGTCCATCTGATGGAGATGTCGCCCTTCCCAGAGAAGGCGCTTCGCCAAGGCGACCGCCTGCGCGATATCATGCCGGATGGCGGTCACCTGATCCACATGCCGACCCATATCGACGTGCAATGCGGATACTACCGCGACACCATGGTGTTCAATCAGAAGGCCCTGGTCGCCGACCGCAAGTTCCTGGCCTATGCCGAGAACCCCGGCGTCTACCTGCTCTACATCATTCACAACTTCCACTTCTCGATCTACGGCGCGATGTTCCTCGGCCAGTACCGTCCGGCCATCGAAGCAGCGGAAGAGTTGATCGCCAGTGTTCCCGAGGACTTTCTGCGCATCGAAAGCCCGCCAATGGGGGATTTCCTCGAGGCTTACATCGCCATGAAGCAGCACGTGTTGGTGCGGTTCGGCCGATGGCAGGAGATCATCGACCAGGACCTGCCAGCGGACGCTCAGCTCTATTGCGCGACAACAGCCATGATGCTCTACGCCAAGACGGTTGCTCACTCGGCGCTGGGCAATGTCGATGAGGCAGAGCAACACAAGTCGCTGTTTCTCGATGCAAAGGCGCGGGTGTCGGAGGGGCGGCGGGTTCACAACAACACCGTAGCGGATCTGCTGAACGTCGCAGAGGCGATGCTGAACGGCGAACTCGAGTATCGCAAGGGCAACTATGATGCGGCATATGCCCATCTTCGCCAATCCGTAGCCCTCGATGACGCGCTGCCCTATGACGAGCCGTGGGGTTGGATGCAGCCCGCCCGGCATGCGCTTGGGGCTTTGCTTCTGGAGCAGGGTCATGCCGACGAGGCCGAGGCGGTCTATCGCGCAGATCTTGGCCTCGACGACAGTCTGAGCCGCGCATGTCAGCATCTGGAGAATGTGTGGAGCCTGCATGGTCTGCACGAGTGCCTGACCCGGCGCGGGGCACCGGACGCGGCGATGATCAAGCAGCGTCTGGATCTCGCTCAGTCCCGGGCGGACGTGCCGATAAAGGCGTCCTGTTACTGCCGGCAGGTCGCGATGGCGGCAGAATAGGCACTGCCCGTATCCTGAGGGTGCACTGACAGTAGCGATGTGACCACGGGCCGGTACAACGGTGCCCGGTCAAGTGCCGTGACCGCATTCAAATTCCGCGAGCAGGACACGGTTGTTCCCAAACGCCCGGCATCCCGGCAGGTTGGGCTTCGCTGCGCAGAAAGTGATTGTGCTGCACTGCGAAATCGGACAGCGTTCCCCCAGAGGTGACGAGCAGATCACCCGTTATGCAGTGGAGAGAGGCTTACATGAACATGAGATCCCTGATCACCGCCGGAGCATGCGCGCTGGCCATGACGCTGGGCGCGACTGCCGCCACGGCGCAGAAGGCGGGCGGAACGCTCGTTTATCTGGTGCAGCCCGAGCCGCCGTCGCTGGCGTCCTACCTGTCGACGTCAGGGCCGATCGGTCTGGTTGCGCCGAAGATCTACGAAGGTCTGCTCGACTATGACAACGACCTGAACATCGTTCCGGCCCTGGCGAGAAGCTATGAGGTCAGCGAGGACGGCAAGACCGTGACCTTCAAGCTGCAGGAAGGTGTGACCTGGCACGATGGCGAGCCGTTCACCTCGGCCGATGTGCAGTTCACGATCATGGAAGTGCTGAGCAAGGTCCACCCGCGTGGCCCGAACTCGTTCCGCGAAGTGACCTCGATCGATACGCCGGACGAGCTGACCGCGGTCTTCAATCTGGCCAACCCCGCACCTTACATGATGCGCGCGCTGTCGGCTTATGAAAGCCCGATCGTGCCCAAGCACCTGCTGGAAGGTCAGGACCCGCGCGATGCGGATCTGGCGAACAACCCGGTTGGCACCGGCCCGTTCAAGTTCGTCGAGTGGAAGAAGGGCCAGTTCGTCCGTCTCGAGAAGAACGAGAACTACTGGCAGGAGGGCAAGCCATATATCGACCGTGTCGTCGGGCGCTTCATCCCCGATGCCTCGACCCGCACCGCCGCCATGGAAAACGGCGAGGTGATGTATGGGGCGTTCGGCGCGATCCCGAACATCGACGCGGTGCGCCTGCGCGACACGCCCGGGTTTGGTGTAACCACCAAAGGATACTCGATGATCAATCCGGTCTCGCTGATCGAGTTCGACACCACCCAGCCGCCGTTCGACAATCCGGCGATCCGCAAGGCGATCTCGCTGGCACTCGACCGGCAGTTCCTGATCGAGAACATCTGGTTCGGCTACGGCAAGCCTGCAACCTCGGCGCTGTCGTCGAACTTCGCGGCGACCGGGCTCTACAAGGACCCGATGCCGAACTATGTCGCAAACGCCGATATCGAGGCCGCCAAGAAGATGCTGGATGATGCCGGGATCACCGCAGGCGCGGACGGCGTTCGGGCCAAGGCGGTTCTGGATCTCATTCCGTATGGCGAAGACTGGCGCCGGGCGGGTGAGTACATGAAGCAGGCGCTCGCCCCGATCGGGATTGATGTCGAGTTGCGCTACGAAGATGTGCCGACCTGGCTGAAGCGGATCTACCACAACTACGACTTCTCGATGAACGTGAACTATTTCTACCAGTTGCCGGATCCGGTGCTGGGCGTTCACCGCCACTACGGCACGGACCAGATCCGTCAGGGCACGCACTTCGTGAACTCGTCGCGGTACTCGAACCCGAAGCTGGACGAACTGCTGTCGGCCGGGGCTCAGGAGGCTGATGCGGCCAAGCGGTCCGAGATCTATGGCGATATCCAGAAGATCCTGGCCGACGACATGCCGGTGGTGAACCTGTTCGAGATGGAGTTCCTGACCGTCTACAACGAGAAGCTGAAGGATCACGACACCTCGGCGCTCGGGGCCTATGGCTCGTTCGCCGATGCATGGATCGACGAGTGATCCTGGCCACCTGACCTGACACCGGCGCCGGCCACCTGAGATCAGGTTTGGCCGGTGCCTCGCTTGCGGGGGTGAGATGAACCATTCGACCAGACGGCTGCGCTATGTAGTGAAGCGGCTGCTGCAGGCGGTCCCCATCGTCTTTGCCATCGTCGTGGTGAACTTCTTCCTTCTGCAATTGGCCGAGGGCGACGCGGTCGATGTGCTGGCAGGCGAGGCCGGATCGGCGACCCCCGAATACATGGCCGAACTGCGGGCAAAGTTCGGACTGGATCAACCACTGCCCGTTCAGCTTGCGCGATACTTGTGGAACGTCGTGCAGTTCGATCTGGGCTATTCCTTCCGGCACGAGATGCCCGTCAGCGAGTTGATCTTTGATCGGATGTTCGCGACGCTTCTGTTGATGGTCGCGACTATCTGTCTGGCGGTCGGCTTCGGCATTCTGCTCGGCCTGATCGCGGCGACCGGGCTGAACACCTGGCGCGACACGGCGATCTCGATCTTCGCCCTGATCACCTATGCGACGCCGCTCTTCTGGGTCGGGTTGATGCTGATCGTGGTGTTCTCTCTCGGGCTGGGATGGTTCCCGACCAGCGGGATGGAGAACCTGATGGCCTTCCATGACAACGCGTGGGATCGCGGCTGGGACATCGCGCACCATCTGGTGCTGCCGACGATCACGCTGTCGCTGTTCTACCTCGCGCTTTACACGCGGCTGATGCGGGCCTCTATGCTCGAGCAATACGGCCAGGACTACGTGGTGACCGCCCGGGCCAAGGGCGTGACCGAGCGGCGGATCGTCTTCGTCCACGTCCTGCGCAACGCGCTGCTGCCGGTCGTCACCATGGCGGGCGTGCAGGTTGGCGCACTGATCGGCGGGTCGGTCATCGTCGAGTCGGTCTTTGCCTGGCCCGGCCTTGGCATGCTGGCGTTCGAGGCGCTGTTCGCCCGCGATCTGAACCTGCTGCTGGGCATCTTCCTGTTGTCCGCGCTGCTGGTCGTCGCCGTGAACCTTGTGGTCGATATCGTCTACTCGACGCTCGACCCGCGCATCGAGGTCGGCTGATGGGCGCGTTCTGGCAAAGATTCTCCCGCAATCGCCAGGCCGTGCTGGGCCTCGGCATAATCGCCGTGATCATCGTCATGGCGGCAACCGCACAACTCTTCTTCCCCGGCGATCCGTTCGGGCTGGCGGGCAAGTCGATGTCGCCGCCGGGTATGAATGGCTTCCTGCTCGGCTCGGACAGTCTGGGCCGCGACGTGGCCGCTGGAATCGCCCACGGGGCAAAGACTTCGCTGATGATCGGCCTGATCGCTACGCTGGTCGCCGTCCTGGTCGGCGTCATCATGGGCGCGCTGGCTGGCTATTACGGCGGTCTGATCGACGATCTCCTGATGCGCACGACCGAGATGTTCCAGACGATCCCGTCATTTGTCTTCGCCATCCTGCTGGTCGCGATCATGAAACCCTCGATCGAAAGCGTCGTGATCGCCATCGCCGTCGTCTCGTGGCCCGCAGTGGCGCGGTTGGTGCGCGGCGAGTTCCTCAGCTATCGCAACCGCGAGTTTGTGCAGGCCTGCCACACCGTTGGCATGTCTGACATCCGGATCATGCTGGCCGAGATCCTGCCGAACTGCCTCTCGCCGATCATCGTGATCGGCTCGCTGATGGTGGCGACCGCGATCCTGATCGAGAGCGGGCTGGCCTTCCTCGGCCTCGGTGATCCCAACGTGATGTCCTGGGGCTTTCAGATCGGTGCGGGCCGGACCCTGCTCAGGTCGGCATGGTGGGTCTGCACCTTCCCCGGCGTCGCAATCCTGCTGACGGTGCTGGCGATCAATCTGGTGGGCGAGGGCCTCAACGATGCCTTGAACCCGCGTCTGCGCGAGCGGTCGTCGTGAGCCGTATCCTCGATATCCAGGGGCTGCATGTCGCCTTGCCGGCAAGCGGCCAGCGGCAGTACGCGGTCGAGAATGCCGACCTGCATCTTGATGAGAATGAAATCCTCTGCATCGTTGGTGAGTCCGGGTCCGGCAAATCCCTCACCGCCCGGGCGGTGATGGGCCTGTTGCCGCGCCCGCATGTGCGCATTGCCAAGGGCTCGGTCATGTTCCAGGGCGAGGATCTGGCGCAGATCAGCGAGGCCCGCCTGCGCGATATCCGCGGATCCGAGATCTCGATGATCTTTCAGGAACCGATGACGGCGCTGAACCCTGTCATGACCATCGGCGTGCAGATCGATGAGGTCTTCCGTTTTCACGGCGACATGCCCGCGCGGGAACGCACCGAGCGGGCGCTTGGCCTGTTGGCGGATGTTCACATCCCCGACCCGGAGCAGGCTTTGAAGGCCTATCCGCACGAATTGTCCGGCGGGCAGCGCCAGCGCGCGATGATCGCCATGGCCCTCGCGCTTGACCCGAAGATCCTGATCGCGGACGAGCCGACCACCGCGTTGGACGTGACCACGCAGGCGCAGATCCTGAAGCTGATCAAGGAGATGCAGGACGAGCACGGCACCGGCGTTCTGTTCATCACTCACGACTTCGGGGTTGTGGCCGATATCGCCGACCGGGTTGCCGTGATGCAGAACGGGCTGGTGGTCGAGACTGGCACAACCGACGAAGTGCTCAACCGCCCGCAGCATCCCTACACCCAAGGTCTGATCGCTGCGGTGCCCAGCCTGACCCCGCGCCCGCCGCGCCCGCGCGCCAAGGAGATTGTGCTGCGGGTCAACGAACTCGACAAGACCTATCGCTCCGGGGGTGGGTTCCTGGGTGGCGAGGCGCGTGTGGTCCACGCCGCCAAGCAGGTCACGCTGGATCTCGCGCGCGGCGAGACGCTGGGGATCGTCGGCGAAAGCGGCTCGGGCAAGTCCACGGTTGCGCGCTGTATCGTGCGCCTGAACGATGCCGAAGCCGGGCAGATCCTGCTCGGCGATACCGATATCCGCCCCCTTGGCCGTGCCGCCATGCGCCCGCACCGGGCCAAGATCCAGATGGTGTTTCAGGACCCGTTCGCCTCGCTCAACCCGCGTGCCCGGGTCGGCAAGATCATCGCGCAGGGGCCAATCCAGATGGGCGCGACGCCCGAGGATGCGAAGACCCGGGCGATGGAGTTGCTCGAGACCGTCGGGCTTGACGCAGGTGCCTATGACCGGTTCCCGCATGAGTTCTCGGGCGGGCAGCGCCAGCGGATCGGGATCGCACGTGCGCTTGCGCTGGAGCCCGAGATCCTGGTGGCGGACGAGCCGGTCTCTGCCCTCGATGTCTCGATCCAGGCCCAGATCCTTCGGCTGCTGGATGAGATCCGCGACCGGATGAACCTCTCGATGATCTTCATCACCCACGATCTGCGGGTCGCCGCGCAGGTCTGCGACCGCATCGCCGTGATGCGCCGGGGCGAGGTGGTGGAGATGGGCGCAACGGCGGAACTGTTTGCGACCCAGCAACATGAGTACACGCGGGAGCTGCTCTCAGCGGTGCCCGGCCGCACGGGTTTGGGGTGATCGCCGGCCCCCTCGACCAACTGGCTCAGGATGCGGGTGATGACCCCATCCATTTCAGCCCGACCAATGCGAGGTCGTCGGCCTGATCCGCACCCTTGCGATGCGCCTCGGCCGCCTTCAGAAGCTGGTTGATAACCGTATCGGGACCAACCGAGGGCCCATCCCCCGACAGCGTTGTCAGGATCGCACTGCGTCCGAAGCTGTTGTCGGCGGGATCCACCGTGTCGCACAGCCCATCCGTTACCAGCAGCAGCATGCGATCCGGTGCAAGCTGGCTCTGTTCGGCGGACAGCGTGACATCTGGCACAAGACCGACCGGCGGAGCGCCGGCATGGAAGAGCTGCGGCTCCGCCCCATCGCCAAGCAGCATCGCCGGTTCATGCCCGGCATTGACGATCGTGACCGTGCCGGTGCGGCAATCGACCAGCACGGCGATCATTGTCACGAAGTGCAGCGAGGCGTTGTTCACGCAAAGCGCCCGGTTGACCTCGGCCAAGACGGCGGCGGGGTCGCCCTGGCACCGCAGCGCCGCCGCTTTTGTCAGGGCCTTCGTGACCGCCATCAGGATCCCGGCGGCGAGCCCTTTGCCCGAGACATCGCCGATCACGACGAAGACATGATCCTCACCGATCCGGAAGAAATCATAGAAATCTCCGCCCACATCGCGGGCTTGTGCAATCGCAGCACCAAGCGCCAGGCGGGGCTCGTCAGCGAGTTCAGCGGGGGCGGGCAGCAGATCCTGCTGGATCCTGCGGGCATCGAGAAGCTCGACCTCGACATGGGCGGCCCGGCGCACCTTGGTCATTTCGGCCAGGGATTTGTCGATGGTGCGCTCGAGATCCTCGAACTCGATCGGCTTGGTCAGAAAGTCGAATGCGCCCCGGTTCATCGCAGCCCGGATGTTCGGCATGTCGCCATAGGCCGAGATCACGACCGTCTTCAGATCGTACCCGCGCTCGCCCAACTCGCCGAGCAGACGCAATCCGTCCATGCCCGGCATGTTGATATCGGTCAGCACCAGATCGACATCGCCCGATCTCTCCAGCGCCTCGAGGGCTTCGAACCCATCGCCTGCGAAGATCAGATCCAGTTCGCCCGACCGGACGCGCCGACGCAGAAATTGCGAGATCATCGCTTCGACATCGGGTTCGTCATCAACGATCAGGAGACGCGGCATACCGTCAGGCCTCGCCGTCGCTGGGGGCCGCTGTCAGATCCTTGAGCAGCGTCGCCGCATCCTTGGGCAGCACGATGCGGAACTCGGCATAGGCGAACGGGACGCTGTCCACGGTAATCTCTCCACCATGCTGGGCGACGATCTCATAGCTGATGGACAGTCCCAGCCCTGTTCCCTCGCCCGCGGACTTGGTGGTGAAGAACGGCTGAAACAAGCGCTCGCGGTTTTCAGGCGCGATGCCGACCCCGTTGTCGCGGATGGCGATGACGATCCGGTCGCCTTGTACGAAGGACCGCACGCTCACCTCAGGTGCGAAATCCGGCCCCTCGATCAGCGCACGCTCGCGCGCCGATTGCAGTGCATTGCGCACGAGGTTCAGGATCACGCGCATGAACTGGGTGGCTGATCCCTGGATCGTCGGAACGGCGTCATCGAGATCGACCGAGATCTCGACGTTGAACGACGGGTCCTGGGCACGGGCGCCATGGTGGGCGAGATCGACGCCTTCCTGGATCAGCGGGTTCAGCTTGGTCGGGGCCCGGGTGCCGGGATCGTTGCGCGAATGCATGAGCATCGTCTTGACGATGCTGTCGGCCCGTCTGCCGTGTTTCGAGATCTTGTCCAGGTTCTCTGACAACGTGGCAACATCGTCCTGCAGATCCGCGCCGCTGGCACCAGGTGCACTCTTTTCTGTGGCAAGGCTTTTCTGCAGGTCACCGACCAGATCCTGAGACAGGCGGGAGAAGTTCACGATGAAGTTCAGCGGGTTCTTGATCTCATGCGCAATTCCGGCGCTGACGGCCCCCAGCGAGGCCATCTTCTCCTGCAGGATCAGCTTGTCCTGCATGTCACGCAGATCCTGAAGCGAGGCTTTCAGCTCGGCCTCGGCCTTGCGGCGGCGCGTGATCTCGCCCGATTGCGAGACATGCTCGAGCTGCATCCGGGTCGTCTCGCGGTAGTAGACCTGGTGGATCATCAGCGCCCAGGCAACGAGGCCGAGGAAGATGATCATGGTCGCCCCGACTTCCCATCCGGCGACGGCGGTTTCGAAATTGACCACCAGCGCTGCCATCATCGCGATCGCCATGGGGGCGATATAGCCGATCAGAGCCTGGGCGATCTTCCAGGTGGCAACCATGGCCCCGGCCCAGAGACCGAGCATACAGATTTCGGTCATGATCTGGCTGGTCGCCCCGGCCAAGGGGAAGATGTAGAACATGCCTGTCGCCATCGCGATGCCCATCAGCGTCGACCAGGTCGCAATGGCCCGGATCCGCCGGTGCGAGACCGAGGTGGGCCGTGGCTTGCCGTGCAGCTTGCGCCAACTGATCAGCGGTGGGACGACCATGATCAGCATCGCGCCGAGCCAGCTGAGAATGAACCACAGGCTGAGGACATGGATGGTGGTCACGATGATTGTCAGCGGCACCACGATGTTGCTGATCATCATCAGCGGGATCATCCGCACAATGGTGACGGACTGATCGATACGGATCGCGGCAGCGACCGCGTCATCTGTCACCGGCGCGACAGCAGATGCCGGAGTGGCTGTGACCGCGGTATCGGGCCGGTCAGCGGGTGTGGTCGACATGAATCAATGACCGCCATGCGGCGTTTGTGAAATAGATCGCCCATGATCACGCCGCAGCACGGCAGATAGCAAGCCCAATGCGGTACTTTGTCGACTCTTTGCGGCGGCGCGGCACCCAGGACGCAGGCAATGGCTGGGCCGGTTCCTAGGCGGCGGCGCGCAGGCGAGCCTCCTCCTCGGTGACATCGGTGACCAGCATGCGCCCGGGTGTGTGGGTGATGCAGAGCGGCGGGCGCGCCTGGGTCAGGACATTCTGAGGCGTTACTCCGCACGCCCAGAACACCGGCACATCGTCCGGGCCAAACACCGCGGGTTCCCCCCAGTCCGGGCTGTCGATATCGCGCACGCCAATCGCGGCGGGATCACCGACATGGACCGGCGCGCCATGGGCATGCGGATAGGCCGATGTGACCTCGATCGCGAGATCGACCTGATCGCGCGGGATCGGTCGCATCGACACGACCATTCCGCCGGAGAACGGTCCGACCGGCGTCAGTTCGATCGTCGTTGCCCACATCGGAACCGTGCGGTTCATCTCGATATGTTTCATGCGAATACCGGCTTCTGCCAGCGCGCGCTCGAAGGTAAAGGAGCAGCCGAGCGCGAAGGCGACCATGTCCTCGCCCCAGAGGTCGGAGATGTCCGGCACCGCACCATCAAGTGCGCCATGCCGATAGACATTGTAGCTGGGGATATCCGTGCGGATGTCGATATCGCCGAGATCGTGCATGATCGGATCGCCGCGCCCCGAAACTCCGACAAGTGGGCAGGGCTGTGGGTTCTGGCGGCAGAACTCGTGGAAATCCTCGGCATAGCCATCGCCCAGAACCGCCAGATTGGCCTGCAGGTTTCCCGGTGCGAAGCCTGCGGTCTGCCCGGTATAGGTGCCCGAGCGGATATGCGGGCGGATCTGGTCCATCGGCAGGGCGCGCAGGGTGTCGTAGGCGATCTCGGTCATCTCGGTGCTCCTTATGCGCCTCTCAATCTGCGCGTTTCACGCGCGCCGCGCAATGTGTCCGTATTAACACGGGGTTCCCTTCTTCGGGGGCTTGAGTCTATCGTGCCGGCAGAGACGGCGTACGATCGTCCAACCAACAGAGAGGGTATCTGTATGAGAACGGTTTTTGGTGCGGTGGTGGCCGCTGGTTTGGCGATGTCGGCCCCCGCTGTGGCGGATGTCGACGAGAAGGAGTTCCTGGTCGTCGGGACCTGGGGAAACTTGTTCAACTGGAAAGAACATGAGAGCCGGATGTGGAACGACGTTCTGCCCGCGGCCTCGGATGGCAAGCTGACTGCCAACGCAAAGCCTTACACCGAGCTTGGTCTTTCGGGCTACGAAGTCGTCAAGCAGCTGGAACTCGGCGCCTATGACGCCGTTCACGCACTGACGACCTACACCTCGCAGGACAGCCCTCCGCTGGAAGGCATCGACCTCGCTGGCGTGTTCCAGGATTTCGGGACCTATCGCAAGGCGCTCGAAGCCTATCGCCCGGTGATCCAGCGCGAGCTGCGCGACAAGTACAATGCCGAGCTGGTGATGCTCTACACCTTCCCCTCGCAACAGCTCTACTGCAAGCTGGGCGACGGTGAGACCGGACGTCTGTCCAGTCTGGCGGGCAAGAAGATCCGGACCTATTCGACCTCGCTGGCCGATTTCATCGAGGGGCTTGGGGCCTCCTCGGTGACCATCGCGTTCTCCGAAGCCGTGCCGGCGCTCGAGAAGGGCGTCGCCACCTGCGGCACCACAGGCACCGGGCCAGCGTACAATGCGAAGTGGTACCAGGTCACAACGCACGATGTGCGCGTAAAGCTCGGCTATGCGGCGACCTTTATGGCCTTCAACGGCGAGGCATGGGACGAGCTGTCCGATGAAACCAAGGCTCTGATTCGCGAGAAGGCCGCAACGGTCGAGAACGAAATCTGGGATTCGATCCAGGCGACCGATGCCATGGCCAAGCAGTGCAACTCGACCGGCCCCTGCGAATGGGGCGAGACCGGCAACCTGATCCCGGTCGAGATGAATGACGAGGACAACAAGATCATCGCCAACGTGGTCGAGAACTTTGTCCTCAAGCGCTTTGCCGAACGGTGCGGCCGTGCGTGCGCCGAGGAGTGGAACGCCACCATGGGCGAGATCGCGGGCATCAAGGCCCCGCTGCCCGCCGAGTGATCGGCGCGCGTTGAGACAAGGGGCCGTTCCGTCGGGGCGGCCCTGATCGCTTTGGATCTTCTGGACCGCATCTATCGCGTGCTTGAGCGCGTCTCCCTCTGGGCCGTCTGGGCCGGAGGGTTCGCGTTGCTCATGTCTGCTGTGATCATTGTCGTCGAGGTGGTCGGTCGCAAGATCGGCGGAACGACCGTTCTCGGCATGACGCTGCCCACCTTTCGCGTGCCGGGGTCTGACGAATACTCGGGCTATATCTTCGCGGGCGCGACCGTCTGGGCCTATGCCTACTGCCTGATCCACCGGAGCCATATTCGCATCGACGCGATCTACAATGTCATGCCGCAGCGGGTCCGCGCGGTTCTGGACGTGATCGGTCTGGCGTTCCTGACACTCTACATCACCTATCTGACCGAACGGGCCTGGGTCGTGCTGCTCGGCACGCTCGAGAAAGGTTCCCGCGCGGCGACCCCGCAGCAGACACCACTGTGGCTGCCGCAGACGATCTGGGTCGGCGGTCTGACCTTCTTCGCAATCGTGACGGTGTTCCTGCTGGTCTATACCGCGCTCTGCCTCGTCACCGGGCGGACCGCGCAGGTGCAGCAACTCGCTGGCACCATGTCTGTGCAGGAGGAAGTCGCGTCCGAGACCAAGGGCGTGAAAGAGATGGATCGATGAAATCCCTGTTCGCGCTCTTCAAGGCCGGATCGCCCTGGTCGATCATCATCGCGCTGCTGGTTCTGGTTCTGGCTGCCGTTCCCGTGGCCGCGGTCTTGGGCCTGCTGTCGCTCGGCCTCGACAATGTGTTCATGCGCGGGCGTCTCGTCCGCGCCATGGGCGAGTTCACCTGGGAACAGCAGCGCAACTTTCTGCTGATCGCCATCCCGCTCTACATCATGATGGGCGAGATCATTCTGCGCTCAGGAATCGGCCAGCGCATGTACGCCGCCGTGGCGCTCTGGCTGAACTGGCTGCCAGGCGGGCTGATGCATGCCAACATCGTGTCCTGCGGGATCTTCGCCGCGACCTCCGGATCTTCGGTCGCCACCGCGGCGACCATCGGCACCGTTGCGGTGCCCGAGATCGAACGGCGTGGCTATAACGAGCGGCTGTTTCTCGGCTCGATCGCCGCCGGTGGAACCCTTGGCATCCTGATCCCGCCGTCGATCATCCTGATCCTCTACGGGTTCATCACGGACACCTCGGTGCCCGAACTCTTCCTTGCCGGGTTCCTGCCGGGCATGCTGCTGTCGATCCTGTTTCTGCTCGCGATCCTGATCGCCTGCATCCTGCGCCCGGCCTGGGGCGGCGAGCGCCAGGACGCGACCTGGGCCGCCCGGATCCGCAGCCTGCCGGACCTCATCCCGCCGCTTCTGCTGATCATCGGGGTCATGGGCTCGATCTATGGCGGCATCGCCACGCCGACAGAGGCTGCCGCGGTGGGCGTGATCTTCTCGATTCTGCTGGCCGCCTACTTCCGGGCGCTGTCGCTCGACCTTCTGAAGACCGCGTTTGAAGGCACGATGCGCATCACCGCGATGATCATCTTCATCATCATGGCGGCGGTGTTCCTGAACTTCATCCTCGGCTTCATCGGCGTCAGCCAGGCGCTGATCAAATTCATCGAAGATCTCGGCTGGACGCCGCTCCAGACCATGATCGCGCTGGTCGTGTTCTACCTGATCCTCGGCATGTTCATGGAGACGCTGTCCATGCTGCTGACCACCGTGCCGGTGGTGTTTCCGCTGGTCGTCTCGCTCGAGCTATGGGGCATGACACCGGCCGAGACAGGTGTCTGGTTCGGGATCCTGATCACCATCCTGATTGAGACTGCGCTGATCACCCCGCCCATCGGTGTGAACCTCTACGTGGTCCAGGGCATCCGCCAGCGGCCTGGCCCGTTCGGCGATGTCGCCTGGGGCGCGATGCCGTTCGTGATCATGATGATCGTGCTGGTGTTCCTGCTGATCTTCTTCCCGCAGATCGCGCTCTTCCTGCCGCAGCAGTTCTTCTGATCTGGTCTGCCCATCGGGGTATGATGGCGCTGCCGAACGATCATGGACTTCATAGGGGCCGAGTTGTGCGCTCGGCCCGGAACAACGGCGACCCGGGCCAGCGCCTGCCCGCGGTCGGGCTTGTCCCCGCGGCGCTCTTGGCCGTCGGAAGAGCCGACTTTCTGTCCATACACCTGCCATACGGCGGCGGCACGGTTGCCATACACATGCGGTACAGCTGCCATACGCCTGCCATACGGCGTGCATCCCAGCCGCTTACCCGCCCAGGGTCATGCCGTTTTCCCGGTGCCAGGCATCGACATCGAAGGCCACATGGTCGCCGAAATAGTCGATGGTCAGCGCCTCCGGCAGCGTCTCCGGACTGTATTCGGCCTCCGCCGCCTCCAGCCTCCGAACCTCGACCTGCGACTGGCGGGACAACCAGTCCTCGACCGGCAAAAGGGTGCTCTGACGCTGTACCACGTTCCAGGTGTAGTAGTGGTGCGGCACCACGATCCGCGGCGAGACCCGGTCGATCACGTCCGCGACCATCGGATTGCCCATCACATGTTGCGAGTCATCGACAGGCATCAACAAGATATCGATCCGGCCCAACCGCTCCCAGATGTCCTCCGGCGGATTGTGCCGATTGTCGCCCCAGTGGAGAATCCTCAGACCCCCCGTCTCGACGGTGATCAGACAATTGTCCCAGGACCGAGCATTGTCCGGCGGCTCCATCGCCTGGCCACCGAAATAGCTGTTGATCAGGTTGAAATCATAGGTCGCGAAGGTCGGATCCGTCGCGTGTTTGTCGGCGATCCCGGTGATTGTCACGTCGGCAAAACTGTATGTCCCGATCAGCCGGTCCAGCAGGACCGATGCATCCAGACGGTGCAGCGCGTCATGGTCGAAATGGGCGTGGGTCGAGACACCGATATCCACGGAAGTCATTGGAAAGTCGTGGAAATACCAGTCCCATCTGCCAGTCGGCAGGTTGCGCCATGGATCGATCATCACCGTCAGGCCCGACGGCGCTGTGACCCGGAACGCTGACGAGCCGAAGAAGGCCAGCTTGACCGGTCCGTTCGCCGAAGATCCCTTCTGGAAGTCGACCATCCGGTTCTGGTTGGTCGTCTGGCGCCACGCACCAAGCCCCGTCTCAAGTTTTCCGGTGTCGATGCTCATCTCGCGCTCCCTTGACGGCGTTGGGCCGTGGCCTCATCGTTGGCGACCGACCCGCAGCCCGTCAAGGAGACCCGCCATGCCCCGTGTTCGCACCGTCCCCGCCGAGGAGATCTCCGGCAAGGCGCGCGAGGTCTATGACCGCGCCGGGACCTATGGCTCGTTCTCGTCGCTGGTCGGGGTGATGGCGAACCGGCCCCCGGTCCTTGAGCATACGTTCGGGTTGCTCATGGATTTGAAATCCGAGGGCGTACTGCCCGCGCGCTATCTCGAACTGGCGCTGGTCACGGTATCGAAGCTGAACGAGTGTACCTTCTGCGTCTCGAACCACACGCCGAAGCTGAATGCGGCCGGGATCTCGCTCAGCGCGGCGGAGGGGATCCTTGACTACGCTGAGATGGACGAATTCGATGCCGTCGACAAGCTGGTGGTCGAGTACTCCATTGCCGTGACGAACGACTTCCACCGCGTGCGCGACGAGATGATGGACCGCCTGCGCGCGCATTTTGACGATGCCCAGATCGTCGAGCTGACCTGGCGCATAGCCCTTTGCGGCGCGTTCAACCGCTTCAACGATGTCCTGCAGACCGAGATCGACGACGGCGTCGCGGTGCTGGAACAGGGCGATGCGGCGTAGGCGCGCCTAGAGGATCTGGCTCAGAAACTCCTTGGTCCTAGGATCCGAGGCTTCAGTAAAGAATGTCGCGGGCGGGCCGTGTTCCACGATCACGCCGCGATCCGTGAAGTAGATGTGGTCGGCAACCTCGCGGGCGAAGCCCATCTCATGCGTGACGAGGATACAGGTCATGCCCTCCTCGGCCAGCTCGCGGATCGTGACCAGCACCTCCTTCACCGTCTCGGGGTCGAGCGCCGCCGTCACCTCATCGAACAGCATCACGTCTGGGTTCATCGCGAGGCTGCGCGCGATGGCCACCCGCTGCTGCTGCCCGCCGGATAGCTCACCGGGAAAGCTGTCCTCCTTGCCGCCGAGCCGCACCTTGGCGATCAGGCGCCGCGCCCGGGCTTCCACCTCCGCCTTGTCCTGCTTGAGCACCTTCAGCGGCGCCATCATGATGTTCTCGAGCGCCGTCTTGTGCGGGAAGAGATTGTACTGCTGGAAGACCATCCCGACCTTCTTGCGCAGCTCAAGCTTATCGAGATCGGGGTCGTGCACCTCCTGCCCCTCGACCGTGATCGAGCCTGCCTGGATATCGTTCAGCGCATTGATACAGCGGATCAGCGTCGACTTGCCCGAGCCTGACGGGCCGATGATACAGATGACCTCGCCCTTCATCACATCGAACGAGACGCCCTTCAGCACCTCGAGATCGCCAAAGGACTTGTGCACGCCTTTCAGCGAGACGATGGGTTGGTCCGGGGTCCAGCTCACACTACGCCTCCAGTGCAACGGGGACGATCGCGCTCACGCGTCCCCACTTCATCTTGCCAAAAATACCTGCAAGGCCACGCCCCGTTCCGGGTGATGCGACGGCCCGCCAGGCGCTCACAGCTTCACCGCGTATCTGCGTTCAAGGGAAATGGTCCACCGCGCGATCGGGTAGCAGTACGCGAAGAACAGGATCAGCGCGAAGCCATAGAACGGCGCCAGAAGTTCCGGGTGGTTGTCCTCGGATTCCATCGCCTGGCGGGAGAGCGTGATCAACTCCTCGATGCCCAGCAACGTGCACAAAGGCGTGGCCATCGTCAGGATCGCGTACCAGTTCATCCAGGGCGGGATCATCCGCTTGACGCATTGCGGCAGAATGATCTGCCAGAGGATCTGGCGCCGGGTGAAGGCGAGGCTCTCGGCAGCCTCCCACTGAGCGGTCGGAACCGACTGGATCGCGCCGCGCACGACCTCGGAGATATTGGCCATGACGGGCAGCGAAAGGCCAATCACCCCCTTCATCCAGTCAGGGATCGGGATAATCACCCCGAAGATCACGATCTCGAACGGAAAGGCCAGCAGAACGATAAACAGCAGGACCAGCCAGGGCGAATTTCGGAAAAGCTGCGTGATGAACCACGACGCCCTGCGGATCCACGCCCGCGGAGAGATCTGAGCCAACCCCAGGGCCGCCCCGGCAAGCGTTCCGATGGCCATGGCCAGCACCGAGATCAGAACGTTGAAGAAGAACCCGGACCAGACCAGGAACGGCATCCACCGCCAGAGGGCATCGAATGCATCGAAAGTCGAATAGCCCGACTGCGCATACGCGACCGTCGGCCAGATCAGCGCCACCAGAACGACCGCCATGGGCGCCCACCAGGGCAGCCCGGCAACCCACCGGGTCAGCCCGTAGCCATCCGGCGTGACCGCATGGATGTCGAAGGGTTTCAGAACGGCCATATCGGTGCGCGCGGGCGCGGTCACGCCGGCAATTCCTTTCGCAGCGCCGGAGCGACGCGCCGGGGTGGGCGGGTGGGCGGCGTGTCGGGATGGTGCGAGAAAGGAATTGCCCCTCATGTTCCATACCCCGGGATCTTCATGGCCCGCTCCCATCTGTCCATGCCGAAGACCAGAATGCCGACCAGCACGATATAGCTCACGAAGACCAGCAGCATCGTCGGGTACTGCGCGCTGGGATAGTCATTCCAGATCGAGACCGAATGATACAACAGCTCCGGTACCGCGATCGCGTAGGCCTGCGTCGTGGTCTTGACCAGATTGACCAGGTTGTTGTTCAGCGCCGGCAGGCAGACCCGAAAGGCCAGCGGCAGCACGACGTAGATGTAGGTCTGGAAGCGCGAGAAGCCCAAGGACTCCGACGCCTCCCGCGTGCTTTCGGGCACCGCCTCGATCCCGGCGCGGAAAATCTCGACATTGAAGGCGCCCGCGAAGAACGAGAGCGAGATCACCGCCCAGCCGACATTCGAGATGATCGGCTCCTCGGTCCATCCATCCGCGCCGGTCACAACCGGAGTGAACTGCCCGAGCGCGAAGTAGAAGAACAGCAGCTGTACCAGCGGCGGCGTGTTGCGGAAGAACTGGATGTAGCCTGCGACCAGCCCTTTGACCCAAGCCGATCGGGCCCCCTGCATCCAGGCGCCGACCAACCCGATCACGACCGAAAAGGCCAAGCACATGATGCTCAACTGAACCGTCATCCAGAGACCGGACAGCACCTTGCCCTGCTGACGCTCGTCATACATCCAGATGAAGTTCCAGCGCGGCGCGTCCTCGGCGAGCTGGCGGAAGAAGTCGTCCATGCCCATCCCCTGCCTCTGGCCGGAACCGTGCCGTGATTGTGCGGGCTTGTCCAGCGTTGCAGTGCAGCAGGCTTGCGCGGCATCGGCCTCGGCGATAGGCGAGGCCGGATGATCACGACATGGACCGAACGCCATCTCGCCGGCCACTGGTCCCTTCGGCGGCGGATTCTGCACGCCGATGGCACCGTGTGGACGCTGACGGGTGTGGCGCGGTTTTGTCCACTCGACGATGGGCTGCGGCAGATCGAGGAGGGTACGTTGACCGGCCCCGGCGGTGCACGGATCCACGCGACTCGAACCCAGCTGTGGCGCTATGCGGACACAACCGTCGAGATCGCCTTCGCCGATGGGCGGCCGTTCCACAGGCTCGCACTCGGCGCGGCCATGGCCCGTGTACGGCACTTCTGTCCGCCGGATGCGTACACCGGTCGCTTCACGGCGCAGGGCGCCGATCTCTGGTGGTCGTTCTGGCGTGTCGTGGGTCCTCGCAAGGACTACCGGATGCAGACCCGCTACACACGGTCGGGGGCCCCATAGTATCGTCTCGCGCACCGATGCTGCGCCTGCAAAGCCTCCCGCACCTGTCGCGGACAGAGCGAGAAAATCCATCAAAGACACGGTGCTGCAGCAAGCCATCGACCCGGTCGAGCGGGCAGGGGATCTGGTCAAGCAGACTGCGCTGGTCATCGCCGGCGTGCTGGTGCTGGCAATCTCGGCCAAGGTGCGGCTGACTGCCCGGCCCTCGCCGGTTCCGATCACGCTTGGCATGTTCGCGGTGCTCTCGATCGGGGCAGCCTATGGTCCCCGGCCCGGGCCCCTCAGGGTGCTGGCATAGCTGGCGGCGGGCGCGCTTGGCTTCGACATCTTCGGATCGTCCTAGGCGGAGACGAACGGCCCGGCGTACATGACGGGTGTGTCATGGGGCTGTCCGCTGGGTTATGCCCTCGCCGCCCTGGCCCTCGGCGCGTGCGCCCCTGCGGGCTGGGATCGCAACATCGCCTGGATGGCGGCTGCTATGCGGCTTGGCAATCTGCTGATCTATACGCCCGGGCTATTGTGGCTGAACCCGTTCACAAGCGGTTGGGCGCAGACTCTCGACTGGGATCTCTGGCCGTTCCTCCTTGGTGACGCGATCAAGCTCGCCGCAGCGGCGCTTTTGCTGCCTGCGCTCTGGACGCGTGGCGGGCGACAGCCGCGCCTCAGCACAGCCCTCATCTTGCAAAGACCTCGCGCCGGGCACCTCGGCGCGGGCGGCACCGTTTGTGGACGTTGGTGACCCTGTCGGCGATCAGGGCCCCTCACTCTTCATCTTGCCAAAAATACCTGCAAGCGCGCCTTGCTGACCCGGAAAACCCGTCGATCGGCAATCCGCACGTTGGCCATTCGGGCGCAAGACATGTGCCATACGTTTGCGGGGCAGGTGCCGCACACGTGCCGGAACCGGCCGATCCGAGCACTCAGGCATCGGGTGAGGTCTCGCCCACCCGATCCTCATTCCGTGTCAGATCATTTGATCCAGTCGCTGTAGCGCTCGGCTTTTTCCTGCAGATAAGCCGTCGGCTTGATGCCCCACTTGGCCTCCAGTTCGATCAACGTGCCGTCGCGGTGCCAGTTGTACTGGACGCCCGACATGAAGTTGCCGAAGACACAGGACTGCTCGGCCAGCGGCACGGCCAGACCCCAGGGGTTGTCATCCTCGGACGCCAAGGGCATCTCGAACTCGTCCCAGTTGCCGGACGCAAGATCCGATCCGATCGAGCTGTCATCATAGACCCATGCAACGCATTTCTTGTCGCGCAGGGCTTGCTTCGCCTCGGCGTTGCCGGTGAAGGCGACAACCTCGACGTCGTACCGCTCCTCGACGATCTTGTTGTAGAACGCGCCCTGCTTGCCACAGACTTTCTTGCCGCTCAGGTCCTCCCATTTGGTGAAGCCCAGCGCTTTTGGCGACATGATGTTTGTGCCCGAGGTATAGTAATTCGGCCCCGGAATCCCGACAATCTCACGCCGGTCCGCCCGGTCGGACATGGTCGCGATGAACATGTCGACCTTGCCTTGCTCGAGGAACTGCATGCGGTTTGACGACTGGACGGGGACCAGTTCGGCCTCGACGCCCATCTTCGCCGCGACGTCCATTGCCATGTCGATTTCCATGCCGACAAGATTGCCGCTCTCGTCGCGGAAACCCCACGGCTTGTAGTCGGCCTTCACGCCGATCACGACCTTGCCGCGCTCCATGACCTTTTTCCAAACGTCATTCGAGCAGGCGGCGGTCGCCACGCCCGTGCTGACACCAAGTGCGATGACGGCCGTCATTGCCGTCTTGAGTGATTTCATCATGTGTGGATCTCCCTGATTTTCGCGGTGGCTGCCCCGCCTTCAAAGCCAGTGGTCCGTTTTGGTCCGCTAACGCAGAAAAACTGGATCACAGGGTCCTTGGCGCGTCAATGTACAACCACTCCAAAGCGACAGCAGACCTTTCCCGTGGGACAGTCCTGTGCACAGTGACGTGCGACCGCCCGTCGGACCAACCCAAAATGCGACGGCAAGGCTTTGCTCTGCGCTGAGTCGGGAGTGGTTTGGGAAAAATCAACTGTTTCGAATTTGCCCAAAAATCGATTGAATAATTCAACATTGTTTTAAGACCTGAGTGTCACGTTGCTGTCCGAGCACGGGCGGGGTTCATTGATGCGTGATGAAGTATTTAGTGTCGTAGATCAGGACGAGATCTACTATGCGTCTCTCGTAGCGAAGTTTAGCGCAGACGCGATTGTCATTACGGATACCGACGGGAACGCACTCTGGGTGAATGACGCGTTTTGCAAGGTGACTGAATATTCGTTCGAGGAGGTCGAGGGGAAACCGCCCTGTGTCCTGTTGAGTGGCGCTGACACCAGCGACAAGACAGTTGAACTCATCCAACAGGCTCGGCGCGAGCGGCGGCAGTTTCAGACCGAGATTCTGCAGTACACCAAGTCCGGACGCGAGATGTGGTTCGAGGTGCGCATCAACCCCGTCTTCGATGAAAACGGTGTGCATACCCATTTCGTGGAAACCGAACGGGACGTGACAGCGCGAAAAGAACTCGAGATTAAGAACGGCCATGCGACCGCTGTCCAGCAATTGCGCAAGAAAGAGCGGAGGCTGGTTGCGCAGACCAGCGAGTGGCTCCACTCGACCAAATCCCTGCCCGAATTGCTCAAGGTCATCGAAGCGTCGATGACCCGGATCTTCCCCGACGCGTCAGGGGCGCTCTACGTGTATTCCAACTCACGCGATACGCTGGACCTTGCGGCATCCTGGGGCGAAGACGCTCCGACCCGGAAGAATATCGCGCCGGACAGTTGCTGGGGTTTGCGTCGCGGCCGCCACTACAGCTTTGGCGCGTCGGAGATCGAGTTCCCGTGCGACCATCACATGGACGGCACGACCCCCAGCCTATGTCTGCCGATTATGGCGCATGGCGAGACGATCGGCCTGCTGCATCTTTGCTTTCATGAGATGGGCATGTGGGGCGAAAGTCGGGAAGATGTGCGCGAGTACCTTGAACAAAAACGCGAGATGACCCTGGTTTGTGCAGAACAGATCAGCCTGTCGATGGCCAATGTCCAGCTCCGTCAAGAGCTTCAGGATCAGTCAACGCGCGATCCTCTGACCTCGCTGTGGAACCGGCGCTGGTTCCTGGAGACAGCGTCCTCTCAACTCGCACGCGCCCGTGAGCAAAAGTCCAAAGTATCGATACTTTCGATCGATGTTGATCACTTCAAGAAGTTCAATGACCAGTACGGGCACGATGCGGGCGATCTCGCTCTCCGAGAAGTCGGCGCGTTGATGACCAGCCATTTCACCGAGAATGCACATTCTTGCCGTATCGGGGGCGAGGAGTTCGTTGTCCTCTGCATTGATACCGATCAGGAAGCTGCAGCGGATATGGCTGAAACGTTTCGGGCCGCGCTGGCGGGGCACACGGTCAAATATGGGCGCCAAGATCTTCCCCGGATCACCGCGTCCATCGGCGTTGCGAGCTTTCCCGAGGATGGCGCAGATGTTCTCACTCTGATGCGGGCAGGAGACGAGGCGCTCTATGCCGCGAAAGATGCGGGCCGCAATCAGATCGTCCGTGTGGGGGACCTGCGCAACACTGTCGAATACGACGAGGACGCGGCATAGCGCCCGGCACTAGCGGTAGATCCATTCGACCAGTCCCAACGGCACGACCGGGATGTAGGTGACCACCAGCAACAGCGCGAAGAGCAGGATGATGAACGGCACATTCGTGCGGGTCGTCGCCCAGATATCTGTCCGAGCGATGGAGCAGGCCGTGGCCAGAACGCTTGCAACGGGCGGGGTCTGCTGGCCGATTGCGATGTTCAGGGTCAGGATGATCCCGAACTGCACCGGGTCAATGCCAAGCTCGCGCACCAATGGCATGACGATGGGCACGATCAGGATGATCGCCGCCGCGCCGTGCAGCACCATGCCCAGGATCAAGAGCATGACATTCAGCATCATCAGGACGACGATCCGGTCGTTCGAAACCGAGGTGATCCACTGCGCGAAGCGCTGAGGGATTTCGATCTCGGTCAGGTAGAGGCCAAGGATGCCTGATGTCGCGACCAGCAGCATGACGGCAGCGGTTTGTGTCACGCCTTCCAGCAGTGCACTGTGCAACTCGGTCAGGCGGATCTCACGATACCAGAGACCGCCGATGGCGAGCGCGGTGACCACGGCGAGCCCCGCGCCTTCGGTCGCGGTGACGATGCCGCCGAAAATCCCGCCAAGGATGATCACCGGAAGCAGCAGCGCAGGCCCGGCATCCAGGAACGCCCGGCCAAGACGGGGCAGGGAGAACGCCGCCTCGCGCGGCAGATCGTACCGCACCGCGAACCAGTAGCAGAGGCAAAGCATCAGAAAGCCGCCGAGCAGGCCCGGGATAATCCCGGCCACGAAAAGCTGCACGATCGAGGTATCGGACAGCGCGCCGTAGACGATCATCGGGATCGATGGCGGGATGATGATGGCGAGGCTGGCGGAGGACGACGTGACCGCTGCGGCAAAGGTCGGGCGGTACTTCTTGCGCTTCATCTCGGGAATGATGACGGACCCGATGGCCGCCACATCGGCGACGGCGGAGCCTGAGATCTCGGCAAAGAACAGGCTGACGCCCACGTTGACCATCGCAAGCCCGCCGCGGATGAACCCGATCAGGGCGGAGGTGAAATCGATCAGACGTCGCGAGATGCCGCCCGTGTTCATCAGCGCGCCCGCAAGGATGAACAGCGGGATGGCGATCAGCGGGAAGTTCGTGGCGCTGTCAAAGATCTTCAGCGCGGCGTCGTAGAACCCGAAAATCCCCTTGTCGACATAGATGCCGATCAGGGCAACCGCGGCGATCGACACCGCGATCGGCACGTTGATCGAGATCAGGATGGCCAGCAGCAGGATTAGGATCAGCGCTTCCATCAGGCTTGCCCCCGTCCGGTCTGCGCGGCCTCGGCCTTCTCGATCTCCTCGGCGATTTCCTGCGCTTCGGCGGTCTCGCCCGCGATCAGGCGGCGCAGGGCTTCGGGTGTGGACAGGATCTGAGCGAGGATGAAGAGACCCGCGCCAATGGGCACGACCGCTTGTGTGACGGACAGCGGCACCCAGTCGAGCGACACGAGTGTCTCTGATCCGAACACCTGCAGGACGAACCATCCGGCATAGCCAAGAACGGCGAAAACGCCGTACACCACCAGTTCGGCGACTGCGAACACCACCAGCCGGATCCGCAAGGGCAAGGCGTAGAGCAGCCCTTCGAACCCGAGGTGTCGCCGTCTCAGCGCCGCATAGGCTGCACCGTAGAACGTGATCCACGCGAGCAGCACCGAGGCGACCTCGTCATACCAGACGAACGACGCGTTGAACCCCTTGCGGGCGATGACGGCCGAGATCACCACGCCTGCCAGCGAGACCAGCAGGCCAATGGTGATCCATTCCAGCACACGCTGGAGCAGAGTTGAGACTTTGGTCATCTCGGGTGCCGTAGGGTGCGTCCGTGACGCACCCTTGCCGCGAAGGCGTTCAGGACCCGCCTGCCAGCGAGATCGCCTTGTCGATCATCGCCTGACCGCCGTCGACCTCGGCGGCGAACGCGTCATAGATCGGTTTGGAGGCTTCGACAAAAGCCGCGCGGTCGGCCTCGTTGTAGGTCATGCCTGCATCGACCAGCTTCTGGCGCAGGGCATCATCCGCCTCGACGCCTTTGGCCCGAGCCCAGGCCGACATTTCGCGCGCGGTGTCTTCCAGAACCTGACGGATCTCGGCGTCCATACCATCATAGACCGCCTTGCCCATGGTCGGGTAGGCGGGCGAATACACGTGGCCCGTCTTCGAGAGATAGGTCTGCACCTCGTTCAGCTTGGCCGAGTTGATGTTCGTGTAGGGGTTCTCCTGCCCGTCGATCACACCGGTCTGCAGCCCTGTAAAGACCTCCGAGAAGCTCATCGGCGTCGGGTTCGCACCCCAGGCCTGGAACATCTTGACCCGCCAGGTCGATTTCGGAGTGCGGATTTTCACACCTTCCAGATCGGCCGGTGTCTTGATGGGCCGTGTGTTGTTGGTGATATGGCGCACGCCGTTTTCCCAGACCGCCAGCACCTTATAGCCGTCATCCTCGACGGTCGGTGCGATGGTCGGCCAGAAAATCTCGGCCTCGATCCGGCCCACGTGTTCGCGGTCCGCGACAAGAAACGGCATGTCGAACACGGCGAACTCGTCCGAGATCGAGGACATGATCGACGAGGGCAGCGCGATGTGGACCGTGCCGAGCTTCAGCTTCTGCATCAGGTCCTTGTCCTTGCCGAGCTGGCTCGAGTCGAACAGCTTCACCTCGGCCTTGTCGCCGAGGCGCTCATTGGCCAGCTTGGTGAACTCGGCGGCTGTTTGCTGCTGCAGCGAGCCCGGGGTGGCCGAGATGCCGAAGATGATCTCCTCCTTGGCCTCGGCGGCCGTTACCAGAGCGAGCGCGGCGAGACCGACAAAGGCCGCCTTGATCGAGACTGTCATGCGTTTTCTCCCTTTATGATGCGGTCTGGGCGTGTGCGCTCAGGACCGTGTCTATGGCCGTGCGCCGCGTCTCTTCGGTTGCGTGCGCCCGGCCTGATGCCCCCGCCAGCTTTGCCGCCAGCAGGAGGGCGTTCTTTGTGGCCTGGGGATTGGCGATCCCCTGACCTGCTATATCGTAGGCGGTGCCGTGCGCCGGGGTCGCGATCCAGAACGGAAAGCCGCCGATCAACGTGACACCGCGGTCGAAGCCGATCAGCTTCATCGCGATCTGGCCCTGGTCGTGGTACATGCTCAGCACCACGTCAAACTCGCCCTTGCTGGCGCGCAGATAGACCGTATCGGACGGCCAGGGGCCGGACACGTTGATCTGATGCTCCTGCGCGCGGCGGATCGCCGGGGTGATGATCTCGTCATCCTCTGTGCCGAAATTGCCGCCATCACCGGCATGAGGGTTCAGCGCTGCCACGCCGATGCGCGGGCGCGGGCGCCCGGCGCCTTGCATGGTCTGATCGGTCAGGCGGATCCGCTCGAACACCCGGTCGGTCGTGATCATCTCCGCCACACCGGACAGCGGCACGTGGCTGGTGACCCGCGCGTTCCAGAACTCGTCCAGCACGTTGAACTCGGCCCCATCCGCGTCCGTCTGCATAACGGCCTGTATGAAGCCGATCTCATCGATATAACCGGGCCGCGCCAGTCGCATCGCATATTTGTTGAACGGCGTGAAACAGACCGCATCGGCGCCGCCGTCCCGGCAGATGGTCAGCCCTGCCGCGAAGGTCTCCAGCGCTGCTTGTCCCGTCAGCTCGGATGCCTCGCCCGCGGTCACGCAGTCCGGGTCGAGGTTTGCCAGATCGACAAAGGCATCGCTGCCGAGATCGACCTGAACGTCCGCTGTGGCCTCGCCCGCCGCCAGCAGCCGCCGGTCGCCGATCACGACGAATCGTGCCGCGGCACGCACCTCCGCATCCATCAGCACCTTTGCCGCCAACTCGGCGCCGATGCCGGCGGCATCACCGAGTGCCAGGGCCAGCGTCGGGCGCGTGTCAGCTTCCATCGAAAACTCCAAGCTTGAGGCCGAGTCGTTTCCGTATATTGTATACAATATGCAATCTGTGCAACCGCGAGCCGACGACACCCAGATCCAGCGCCAGCCCCTGCACGCGTTGGTGGCCAGCCGTGTGCGCGACATGATCATCGAAGGGCAGCTTGCGCCGGGCGATCAGGTCAACGAGTCGCGTCTTTGTGTCGATCTCGGCGTCTCGCGCACGCCGATGCGTGAAGCGATCCGGTCCCTTGCGGTTGAAGGCCTGATCGTTCTCCGGCCGGGCCGCAGCACCATCGTGCGGGCCTTCACGCCGGAGGAAGTGCAGGACATGCTCACCGTGATTGCCGAGCTTGAGGCGATGGCGGGACGGCAGGCCTGCGAGACCGCGACGGATGCACAGATCGCGGAGATCGTCGCCGTGCACGATCAGATGGTCCGCCACTATGATGCGCGCGAGCGGCTGGATTACTACAAGCTCAACCAGACCATCCACAGCATGATCGTGGCGGCCTCGGGCAGCCCGACGCTGTCGGAACTGCACGGCGTGCTACAGGGGCGCATGAAGCGCATCCGGTTCATCGGCCACAATGCACCGGCGAACTGGCAGGGCGCGGTCGCCGAGCATGAGGAGATGATCGCAGCGCTGGTTCGGCGCGATGCGGCGGTGCTGGCCGAGGTGCTGCGCCGCCACATCAGGAATACGTGGAGCCGGGTCGAGCCATCGTTGTAACGCGACCCGGCGGAGTGTGCGTCAGTCTTCGGCCTCGTCCGCCGACTCGGCGTTGAGCTGCCCGTAATTGGCATCGCCGATGTCGCTTTGCAGACTGAGCTGTGTCTCGAGGAAGTCGATATGCCCCTCCTCGTCCGTCATAAGCTCCTCGAACAGGTTCGCGGAGGGGATGTCACCGACGCTCCGGCAGTAGATCGCTGCTTCCTGATAGAGCGCGCGCGCCTCGACTTCAGCGGCCAGATCGCACTCGAGACATTCCTTCACGGTCTGACCGATGCGCAGCGGATCGAGCGTCTGCAGGTTTGGATGCCCTTCCAGAAAGATGATTCGATCCATGATCCGGTCCGCGTGCTGCATCTCCTCGATGCTTTCCTCGCGCGACTTCTTGGCCAGCTTGGCATAGCCCCAGTCGTGCTGCAGCCGATAGTGCAGCCAGTACTGGTTGATCGCCGTCAGTTCGCTCCGCAGTGCCCGGTTAAGATAGTCGATTACCTTGTCGTCGCCCTTCATGGCTTGCCGTTCCCTTCATGGTCGTGCGCAGATTGCGCAGCTCTGCCGGTACATCCGATGTAGTGGATTTGTGGACGCATGCGACGAACAATTTGGCGCAGCCGCCGCAAACCGCGCGTTTGCCAAGCGCGCGATACACCTTGCCCGGTGTGATCACCACCTGCGGGTCCGCAGCCTTCATCCAGGCGACAGTGCGGTCGATATCGTCCGAGGAGATGACGGCGCAGGAGCAGATGATCATCCGAGTGGTCCGGGCGGTTAGAGGGTGTCGCGCGGTTTGTGCGACCGGGGGATGATATCAGAGTAATTTAGTCAAGCAAGGGCGATTCTGAGTGAGGCATCCGCTAACTTATTAGAATTATTCTACTTCTAGAGTTCACCGGGTCTCGGCGGACACGCGCGTGTGCCCGCGCCTCACCCATCGAACTGCGTGAGAAAACCCGTTACACCTCGGAGACCGGTCATCGCAGCGACTGCGAGCGACTGTGATTGGTCAACGTGGGGGGCTCAAAAAATGTCAAACAGCGGCAATTCGGGACGTATCATCCGACCGCGGCGCAGCTTCATCTTCACCCCTGGGCTGAAGCCGGAGATGTATCCCAAAGCGCTCGCGTCGGGCGCGGACATCGTGTGCGTCGAGCTCGAGGATGGGATTGCGCCCAAGGACAAGGCCGAGGCGCGGGAAAACGCGCTGGCGCTGTTTGCCGAACCGCAGGCCGAGGATGGTGTCGAGCGCATGGTTCGGATCAATTGCCTGCGCGAGGCGTTCGGGATCGCCGATGTTCAGGCAATCCTGGCCACGGATCCCCGCCGCCGGCGCTGATGATCCCCAAAGTCCGCACGGCCGAGGAGGTTGTCATGCTCGACGATCTGCTGACCGAGCGGGGGCACGCCACGCGCTTGCACATCATCATCGAGACCAATCAGGGCCTGGAGCATGCCTATGGCATCGCCCATTGCTCGGACCGGATTGACGCGCTGTTCTTCGGCGGCGTCGATATGGCCGCTGAACTGAGGTGCGAGAACGCGTGGGAGCCGCTACTCTACGCCCGGTCCCGTGTCGTCCACGCCGCCGCTGCGGCGGGGCTGGATGTGATCGATGTGCCCTATCTCGACCTCGAGGACCCTGACGGAATGGTCCTGGCGGCGCAACAGGCCAAGGCGCTGGGCTTTTCCGGCAAAGGCTCGATCCACCCCAAGCAGATCGCGGCCCTGAATGAGGTCTTCACCCCGACCGAGGCCGAGATCGCCCGCGCCCGACGCATCATCGAGACGTTTGAGGCCGCGGATACCGGGCTGGTCGTGATCGATGGCAAGCTGATCGAAAAGCCGGTCTTGCGCGATATGTACCGCATCCTGGCCATTGCCGACCGGATGGGTTTGTAGACCCCCTGCTTTGGCAGCGCCCTAGCGCGGGGCCATCCGAATAGCGCCGTCGAGGCGGATGACCTCGCCGTTCAGCATCGGATTGTCGATGATCGAGCAGACCAGCTTGGCGTATTCGGCGGGTGCACCAAGACGCGAAGGGAACGGGACCTGCGCCCCGAGAGATTGCTGAACATCGTCCGGCAACTCGGCCAGCATCGGTGTCAAGAACAGCCCGGGCGCAATGGCGCAGACCCGCACGCCCTTGTCGGCGAGATCCCGCGCCATCGGCAGCGTCATCCCGACGACCCCGCCTTTCGAGGCGGAATAG
The DNA here is from genome assembly GCA_039821125.1 of Pseudomonadota bacterium. Taxonomy (GTDB): domain Bacteria; phylum Pseudomonadota; class Alphaproteobacteria; order Rhodobacterales; family Rhodobacteraceae; genus Thermohalobaculum. The sequence goes on along the minus strand of JBCBOR010000008.1, from coordinate 38,672 downwards.
GCGGTCTGGCCGATCTGGCCGTCAAAGGCCGCGACGGACGCTGTGTTCACGATCACGCCGCGCTGGCCGTCCGCGCCTGTGGGCGTCCCCGCAACCATCAGAGCCGCCGCCTGGCTTGCCACATTGAACGAGCCGATCAGGTTGATCCGTATCGTGCGCGCAAACATCTCGGGGTCATGCGCCGCGCCGCGCGAGACCGTCTTTGCGGCTCCGGCAATCCCGGCGCAGTTGACGACGACACGCACCTGACCGAGCCCTGCGACCAGAGCCATTGCCGCACTGACATCCGCCGGATCGCTGACATCGGCCTTGAAGAATCGCCCGCCGATTGCGTTTGCGTGGGCCGAGCCAAGCTCCTCGTTCATGTCGAAAATCGCCACCTGCATACCACGTGCACCGAGCGCGGTGGCCGTAGCAGCGCCGAGGCCCGACGCACCTCCGGTCACGATTGCAATGCCGTCTTGTAGTTCCGTCATGTCCCGTGTCCCCCCAAAGGTCAGCCGGTGCGATCAGGTTCATCGCGGCCGTGCATCGTGCTTTATAAGTCGTTACGGGCGCGGGCAAAACTTGTCCACCCCGCTGTCAAGCGGACTGTGACGCTGACAAGTGTCACAGCGTGTCCGAAAACTTGCAGGATCTTTACGAAAATCTTGGACATCTGTCCTATGCCATCAGCGCATGGGGCGCCAGAACCGCTGCCCGTCACCGCCGAATGCGATGTCCTTGATTGTGTTGGAGAAACCCGGTCACCATATTAATGCCGGATTAACGGGTTCAAGAATGACAGAGGCCCGGTCTCGAGAACGATACATGGGGAGCTGATATGTGCGGTCTTTGCGCAGTCAACTTGATGAACGTCTACTATGGGACGCATGAGCATCCGCCCGCGTCGGCGGCGTCGGATGACGGGTCCGATGCGCCTGCGGTTGCCAATGCCGACGCCTCGGCCGGCTCGAGCGATCTCGTCAACGGGCTGCTCACATCGGATCCGAACGATTTCATCAACACGGGCGTCACGAATGCCGATGGCGCCATGGTCGTCACGTATTACTTCATGGAAACCGGTGAGGAGATTGACCAGTTCGGGTTCAACGTCTCACCGGAGCTGAATTTCTCGAATTTCGAGAAGCAACAGGTCACAGCCGCGCTCGATCTGATTGAGACGTTCCTCAACATCGAGTTCACCGAGGTGGATGACCTGGACGACGCCGAGATGGAGTTCTCGCTGTCGCGCACGGGCGATGATTTCAACAGCGACCTGAACCTGGGTTTTGCCTTCTTCCCCTCCGGCGCTCAGATCGGCAGTGCGATCACATTGAACGCGGACGGGATCGGTTGGGACCGTGAAGCGGCGAACAACGATCCTGAGGGCGATGACAACGGTCTGCTGCAAGGCGGCAATGGCATGCTGACGCTGGTCCACGAGATCGGGCATGCTCTGGGTCTGGACCACCCGTTCGAGGGGAACGGATCGCTGCTCTTCCCCGGGCTGGTCGACAACAACAATGACGGCGTCGCCGACGATACGTTCCGCGATGCGGGCAGTTTCGATCTGAATCAGGACATCTACACCGCGATGTCCCAGACGCAGGGTTTCACCGGGCATCCGTTCCTGGGGCCGCAATTCTCGAACGACACCTCGGCGCGTGCCGGATCGATGATGGCGCTGGATATCGCGTCGCTGCAGGTGATGTATGGCGAGAACACGACCCATGCGTCCGGCGATGACACCTACACGATCGAAGATGTGACGGGGGCGCAGAACTTCTACACCGCAATTTGGGACACGGGCGGGACCGACAGTATCACCTATTCGGGATCGGCCCACGCGGTGATCGATCTGCGCCCGGCCAGCCTGCAGATCGAGCAGGGCGGCGGCGGGTTCGTCTCGCTGATCTCGACGGTGCGCGGCGGCTACACCATTGCCAACGACGTGGTGATCGAGAACGCGTCCTCCGGGTCCGGCGATGACGAGTTGACAGGGAACAGCGTTGCCAACGAGCTTGAGGGCGGCAGCGGGTCCGACACACTGCATGGACGGGGTGGAGACGATCTGCTGAACGGCGGCCTCGGCGATGACATAATGTTCGGCGGGCAGGGCGATGACACCTATGTCGTCAACGCGGCGGGCGATCAGGTCACGGAGGCGGCGGGAGAAGGCACCGACACGGTCCGCGCGTCGGTCAACTTCACCCTCGGCGTGAATATCGAGGCCCTGCGTATGATCGGTTCGGACGACCTTTCGGCGACGGGTAACGGCGCGGCCAATACGCTTGTCGGGAACGCGGCCGCGAATACCGTGTCGGGCGAAGGCGGTGACGACATCCTGAATGGCCTGAACGGGATTGATACGCTGATCGGCGGCTCGGGCAACGACCGTCTCAATGGGGGCGCGGGAGGTGATCGCTTCGAGGGCGGCGCTGGCGATGACATCTACATTCTGAATTCGGGCGCGGACGTTGTGGTCGATCTCGCCGGCGAAGGCACCGACAGGGTGCAAAGCGCGGTCAGCTTTGCACTGGGCGATCACACCGAAAACCTGACCCTGACCGGGGCTGGCGACACGAAGGGCTTCGGAAACGGCCTCGACAACACGATCCGTGGCAATGTCGGAGCGAACACCCTCGCGGGACGGGATGGATCCGATATCATAACCGGCGGGGGCGGCAACGACAGTGTCATCGGCGGCAACGGCGCCGACACGCTGGGCGGTGGCATCGGCAGCGACACCATTTCCGGCGGTGCATCGGATGACGTGATCTCGGGCGATGCCGGAGACGACACGATCGACGGCGGCACCGGCAACGACCGGATCAATGCGGGCACGGGCAATGACGTGATCATTGGCGGAACCGGCGACGACACGCTCACGGGAGCCGGCGGCGCCGACATCCTTACGGGCGGTGTCGGGAACGATCAGCAGACCGGTGGCGGCGGCGCGGACAGATACATCTTCGAGGACGGATTCGGCAATGACGAGTTGATTGGGTTCAGCCGGGCCGAAGACGTCATTGACCTGAGTGGCGTGAGCGGCATTGTCGATTTCGCGGATCTTCTGGCGAACCACCTCAGCCAGGACGCGGGCGGCGCGCTGATCAGCGACGGCACGGACACGATCCTGCTGGCGGGTGTCCAGAGCGGATTGCTTGCTGCGGACGATTTCGACTTCACACCGGGTTAGGCACGGCCAGCCGGACCGGCACCCGGGTCAGTATAGGATCCGCGGCGCGGCCATGCACGGCAACGGATCTGAGGCGTCTGCCTGCATCGAGATCTGGAAGGAACCTGAACTATACCCCGATATGCAAAAAGACCGCGGCGGACCGCGGTCTTTCCATGTCCTCAGTGATGTACCTGATCAGCTCAGCTGCGGGATCAGGCTGTCCATCGAGCTCTTGGCATCGCCATAGAACATGCGCGTGTTCTCCTTGAAGAACAGCGGGTTCTGGATGCCGGAGTAGCCCGTGCCCTGGCCACGCTTGGACACGAAGACCTGCTTTGCCTTCCACACTTCCAGAACCGGCATGCCCGCGATTGGGCTGCCCGGATCGTCCTGGGCGGCCGGGTTCACGATGTCGTTCGCGCCAATGATGATCACGACGTCCGTGTCGGGGAAATCGTCGTTGATCTCCTCCATCTCCAGCACGATGTCATAGGGCACCTTGGCCTCGGCCAGCAGCACGTTCATGTGGCCCGGAAGACGCCCCGCCACGGGGTGGATGGCGAAGCGTACGGATTTGCCCGCAGCCCGCATCTTGCGCGTCATCTCGGAAACCGCCTGCTGCGCCTGCGCCACCGCCATGCCATAGCCCGGCACGATGATCACGCTGTCGGCGTCGTTCAGGGCCGAGGCGACGGCGTCGCTGTCGGCGGCGATCATCTCGCCCTCGACCGCCTGGGCCTCGGATTGCTCGCCGCCCCAGCCGCCCAGGATCACGCTGACGAACGATCGGTTCATCCCCTTGCACATGATGTAGGAGAGGATTGCCCCCGACGAGCCGACCAGCGCGCCGACCACGATCAGGAGGTCATTGCCCAGCGTGAACCCGATCGCCGCCGCGGCCCATCCCGAGTACGAGTTGAGCATCGAGACAACCACCGGCATGTCCGCACCGCCGATCGCCATGATCAGGTGCCAGCCGATGAAGCCCGCGATCAGAGCCACCAGGATCATCGACCAGAGGCCCGCGCCCGCCAGGTACATCCAACCGAGGATGAAGCAGACGGCAAAGGCTGCGAGGTTGATCTGGTGCCGACCCGGCAGGGTCAGCGCGCCGGACGAGATCTTGCCCGCCAGCTTGCCATAGGCGACGACCGAGCCTGTGAACGTCACGGCGCCGATCAGGATGCCGAGGAAGAGCTCGACCTTCAGGATGTTCAGCTCGACCGCCGTCTTCTTGGCGATGGTTTTCGCGAACCCGGCCAGCGCGTCCACAGTGCCGCTCGCTTTCGCCTCCAGCGCCGCGTTCATCTCGAGGTCTGCGTTGATCCCGATGAAGACCGCGGCAAGGCCGACAAGGCTGTGAAAGCCCGCGACCAGTTCCGGCATCTGGGTCATCTGGACCTTGTTGGCCACGATGTACCCGCCGACGCCGCCGACAGCCAGCATGATCACGACCAGCCAGACATTGCCGACACCGGGGGTGCCCAGCGTCGCGCCGACGGCCAGCGCCATGCCGATGATGCCGTACCAGACCGCGCGCTTGGCCTTTTCCTGGTTCGACAGCCCGCCAAGGGCGAGGATGAAGAGAATTGCCGCAACAACGTAGGCGGCGGTGACAAGACCGATGCTCATAAGTCCGCCTCCCTTAGCTGCGTTGGAACATGGCGAGCATCCGCCGGGTCACGAGGAACCCGCCGAAGATGTTCACCGCGGCCATCAGAATGGACGCCGCCGCCAGGATCGTGACGGTCATACTGCCCGAGCCCACCTGCAACAGCGCGCCCACGATGATGATCGACGAGATGGCGTTGGTGATCGCCATCAGCGGTGTGTGCAACGAGTGCGCAACGCCCCAGATCACGTAGAAGCCGACAAAGACCGACAGCACAAACACAATGAAGTGCTGCATGAAGCTGGCCGGCGCGACCGAGCCGACCGCGAGCAGGATCAACCCGCCGATGCCCAGCATCCATGCTGTCTGGTCCAGCGACTTCTTCATCTCGGCTGCTTGCCGCGCGGCCTTTTCCTCGGGGGTCTCCTCGACCTCTTTCTTCTTCGGAGCAGCCGCGATCGCCGCGATCTTCGGAGGCGGCGGTGGATAGGTGATCTCGCCCTCGTGGCAGACCAGCGCGCCGCGGATGACGTCATCCTCCATGTTGATGAAGGGATTGCCATCCTTCTCCGGCGTCAGGTCGTCCATCATGTGCCGGATGTTGGTCGAATAAAGCGTCGAGGTTTGCGTCGCCATCCGGCTGGGGAAGTCGGTGTAGCCGACGATGGTAACGCCGTTCTCGGTGACGATCTTCTCGTCCGCGACGGTCAGGGTACAGTTGCCGCCGCGCTCGGCAGCCAGATCCACGATGACCGAGCCCGGCTTCATCATGTGGACCATGTCCTCGGTCCACAATTCAGGTGCCGGGCGGTTCGGGATCAGCGCCGTCGTGATGACGATGTCGATCTCGGGCGCCATCTCGCGGAATTTCTCAAGCTGCTTTTCCCGGAACTCAGGCGAGGACGGGGCCGCGTAGCCGCCGGTCGCCGCGCTGTCCTGGCTCGATTCCTCGAATTCCAGGAAGACGAACTCGGCGCCCATCGACTCGATCTGTTCCGCCACTTCGGGGCGCACATCGAAGGCGTAGGTGATCGCGCCGAGCGAGACAGCCGTCCCGATGGCCGCGAGACCCGCGACACCGGCACCGACGACCAGAACCTTGGCGGGCGGGACCTTGCCCGCTGCCGTGACCTGACCGGTGAAGAACCGGCCGAAATTGTTCCCCGCCTCGATCACCGCGCGATAGCCCGCGACGTTCGCCATGGACGACAGCGCGTCCATCTTCTGCGCTCGGCTGATACGCGGCACCATGTCCATGGCCAGCACGGACATGTTCTTGGCGTTCATCGCCTTCAGCAGGTCCTCGTTGGCGGCGGGCCAGACAAAGGAGATCAGCGTCTTGCCATCGGGGGCGGCGGCGATCTCGTCAGAGGACGGCTCGCGTACCTTCGCGATCACATCTGCCTGTGACCAGAGATCGGCGGCGCTGGGCACCACCGTCACATCTGCGGCGGTATAGGCTTCATCGCTGATTGACGCAGCGGTTCCCGCGCCGCTTTCGACAAGGCACTCGTAGCCCAGCTTCTGGAGGCGCGCGGCGCTTTCAGGCGTCAGCGCGACCCGGGCTTCGCCCTCGTAAATTTCCTTTGGAACACCGATCTTCATCGTCGTCTTCCCCTCCTCCGTCCGGTCTGACGGGCCTTCTGGTCAGCGTTTTTCTTTGCAGCGCGAGACGGTTTTGCAACGGGCGCCACGCTTCCACACCGCAGACGTATTTACCACGGAGTGGATGATATGGCGCATTTCTCTGCCCGGTCACGAGTCCAATATGGTCGCAGGTGCACTTTGGTCGCGACTCAGGATCGCCGTGATGCGGGTCAGGGTGTTGGCGCCGGTCTAACGCCGCGATGGCGGGACAGCGCCCGAGCGGGCCATCTGCCGGTGCCGCTCGGCGAACCGCTCCCGGTCAGCGTCGGAGTACTCGTGGACGCACGCGGCGCACTGGACGCCTTCGATGTAGGCAGGATGTCGACGGCCATCCGGCGAGACCGGACGCCCGCAGGCGTTGCACTCGGTGTGGGTGCCTTGCGCCAACCTGTGCCCGACGGCAACACGCTTGTCGAAGACATAGCACTCGCCCCGCCAGGCGCTCTCGGCCTCGGGTACGTCTTCGAGGTATTTCAGGATCCCGCCCTTCAGGTGCAGCACCTCTGGCACGCCCTGTTGCAGCAGCCAGGACGAGGCTTTCTCGCACCGGATCCCGCCTGTGCAGAACATGGCGATGCGCTTGCCCTCGAGCTGGTCGCGGTTCTCGGCCCACCAGTCCGGGAACTGGCCGAAACTGTCTGTCTTCGGGTCCAATGCGCCTTCGAAAGAGCCTATCGCGATCTCGTAATCGTTCCGCGTGTCAATCACGACGGTGTCCGGATCGCGGATCACGGCGTTCCACTCGTCGGGCGCGACATAGGTTCCAACCTCCGTGCGCGGATCGGCCGGCTGACCCAGGGTCACGATCTCCCGCTTCAACCGGATCTTGAGCCGGCGGAAGGGCATCTCATCGGCTGGGCTCTCCTTGTGCTCCAGCCCCGCGAACCCCGGCCACGCGCGCAGATGCGCCAAGACGGCGTCGATGCCGTCGCGCGGCCCGACAATGGTGCCGTTGATCCCTTCGGGCGCGACCAGGATCGAGCCCTTCACACCCCCCGCCTCCGCCGCCGCGCGCAACGGCGCACGTAGCCCGTCCGCATCAGGCAGCGGGGCAAAGTGGTAGAAGGCGGCAATAATCAGCGTCATGTTTCCCGCCATAGGCCCGGCGCGCGCGCCGATCAAGCCACAGGCTCACCCGTTAGGTCTGCGCGGCAACCCGCATCGAGCCGGTGCCATATCCAGGGTCATGGCGATGGTCTCGCGGTACTGATCGAGCGCGACCTGGGCGACATACTGCGAATCGAGCTCGGTCACCGCGAGGTCGAGCACCTCGAACGCGATGTCGCAATCGCCGGACGGGGTCGTCTCGAACTGAAGCCATTCATTCAGGATGTTGACCCGAAGTCCCTCGCGCGTGCCCACGGCCAGACGATCGGTCACAAAGAACGCCTCGCGGTAGAACTCGCGCGCTGCCAGCGGATCGTGCATGTCGCCGACCAGTCCGCGCACGCGTCCCTTCAGGCGGAGCAACTCGAAGTGCAGCTCAGGGATCTCGGTGCCAGACGGCCTCGCCAGGATGTCGTCAACCAGATTGTCTGCCGAGCGCTTGTCCCCCAGTGCCAAGGCCTCGTTGGCCAGCATGAGAATGTCGCGATCGCTGAAGACCTCCGCGCGCTCGCGATAGACCTCGGAGATGCTGTGCAGCAACCGCTCCTTTGTCGGGCTGAAGCTCGAGACCAGCGCCGAGGCGTGTTGAAAGTTCCCCGTCGCCTGCGCCTGCTGGATCTGGGTGTTGAGGCGCGTCATCTCGTCGAGCCATCCGCGCAACTCCGCGATCTGAGCTTTCTCCTGTCGCTCGCCGCGCAGCACGACATCGTCCCAAAAGGTTACGGCGCCGGTCGCCAGCGCAACGAGCAGGGCGAGAAATCCGCCCCAGGCGCCAAGCCGGTCGATCATCGGGCGTTTGAACGGACGGGCTTGCGTCGCCGCCAGTTCGGTCATCTCGGCGCGCAGGCCACGCAATTCTGCTTTGAGCGTGGCGATCTCGTCATTCTCTTTGCTCATGGGCGTCCCGATCTGCCCCCCGGTCCATGGCCCATTGTGTGCAACAGCGCGGCAACAATGCGACCAGCATTGACATTTCTGCCTGTTCAGCATACCCGGCCCGCATTCCGGAAGTGATAACGCTTCCGGTCCCGGGCTGGCCCGGGATCGCCACCGGTCAGCGCAGATGCGCCCACCGGTGCGATTTGCGTTTGGTCAAGGACGGTGCGTCACGGACGCACCCTATATGGCGAAGCGCAACATGTCGTAGGGTGCGTCCGTGACGCACCCTTGTTGGAGGATCGGAATGTTCGAAGCGCTGTCAGAACGGCTGTCTACGACGCTCACCAAGCTTACGGGTAAGGGGGCGCTGAGCGAGGATGACGTCAAGACCGCGCTGCGCGAGGTCCGGGTCGCCCTGCTGGAAGCCGATGTCTCGCTCCCTGTTGCGCGCGATTTCATCAAGGGCGTGCAGGAGCAGGCGACCGGCCAGTCCGTCCTGAAATCCGTTACGCCGGGCCAGCAGGTCGTCAAGATCGTCCACGACGCGCTGATCCAGGTGCTGGCGGGCGATGATCCCGATCCCGGCGCGCTGAAGATCGACACCCCGCCAGCGACGATCCTGATGGTCGGTCTGCAAGGCTCGGGTAAGACGACGACCACAGCGAAGCTCGCCAACCGCCTAACGGCGCGCGGTGGCAAGCGCATCCTGATCGCCTCGCTCGACACCCGCCGCCCGGCGGCGATGGAGCAGTTGGCTGTGCTCGGCACCCAGATCGGGGTCGATACGCTCCCCATCGTGCCGGGCCAAGATCCTGTCGGGATCGCCAAGCGCGCGAAACAGCAGGCGACCCTCGGCGGCTATGACGTCGTGATGCTCGATACCGCCGGGCGCCTGTCCATCGATGATGAACTTATGGCCGAGGTCGAGGCCGTCCGCGATTTCGCTAACCCGAACGAGACCCTGCTGGTTGTCGATGGCCTGACCGGTCAGGACGCGGTCAATACGGCCGAGAATTTCGACACCCGCATCGGCATCACCGGCGTTGTCCTCACCCGTATGGACGGCGACGGGCGCGGCGGTGCGGCGCTTTCCATGCGTGCGGTCACCGGCAAGCCGATCAAGTTCGTCGGCCTCGGCGAGAAGATGGACGCGATCGAGGAATTCCACGCCGAGCGCGTCGCGGGCCGGATCCTCGGCATGGGTGACATCGTCAGCCTCGTCGAAAAGGCGCAGGAGACGATCGAGGCTCAGGAAGCCGAACGCATGATGAAGCGGTTCAAGAAGGGCCGTTTCGACATGAATGACCTGATGAACCAGCTCGAACAGATGCAGAAGATGGGCGGCATGGGCGGCATCATGGGGATGCTGCCGGGCATGGGCAAGCTGACCAAGCAGATGGACGAGGCGGGAATGGACGACAAGCTCCTGAAACGCCAGGTTGCGATCATCCAGTCCATGACCAAGGCTGAACGCAAGCAGCCGGACCTGATGAAGGCCAGCCGCAAGGAGCGCGTTGCCAAGGGCTGCGGCATGGAGGTGCAGGACGTCAACAAGCTGCTGAAGATGCACCGCCAGATGGCCGACATGATGAAGAAGATGGGCAAGATGGGCAAAAAGGGCCTGATGCGCGGCGGTCTTGGCCAGATGCTGGGCCTTGGTGGCGGAATGCCCCCGGGCGGGATGCCCGGAATGCCTGGACCGGGCGCAGCGCCCGGCGGCGCAGGTGGCCTGCCTCCGATGCCCGGCGGTCCCGGTGGCCCGGCTCTGCCCCCCGGCCTTGGCGGTCTTGGTGGCGGCGCGCCGCTGCCGCCGGGCCTCAGCGGGTTCGGCAAAAAGAAATGATCCCTGACGCGTGGATATGGGGCCTTTGCGGTGGGCTGATGATCGGCTGTGCGGCTGCGCTCTATCTGCTGGTGAACGGGCGCGTCATGGGGGCGAGCGGGATCCTCGGCGGGTTGGTCGAGGGCCGGCGTGACTGGGCCGAACGCGCAGCGTTCATCGCGGGGCTGGTCGGCGTCCCGGCGCTGGCGTCGCTCGGGACGCCCGCCATGACGGGCGCGACCGGCAATATCGCTGTGCTGATTGCTGGCGGTTTGCTGGTCGGGTTCGGAACGCGCCTTGGTAACGGCTGCACGTCGGGACACGGGGTTTGCGGCATGTCGCGGTTCTCGGTGCGGGGGATCGTGGCTGTCGTCACGTTCCTCGTGGCGGGGGTCCTTGCCATGGCCGTGCTCCGCCACGGGCTGGGATGGATCTGATGCGCCTTGTTGCTGCATGCGCCGCCGGTGGCCTCTTTGGTCTTGGCCTCCTTGTCTCGGGTATGACCGACACGGGGAAGGTCCAGGGCTGGCTCGATTTTTTTGGTGCATGGGACCCGACACTGGCCTTCGTGCTGGGCGGTGCGATCCTGCCTATGCTCGTCGCCTGGCAGATCGCGGCACGTCGCGAGCGGGCCATCCTTGGCGAACCTATGCCGGCGCGCCCGGACCCGGTGATCGACAGGCCCCTGATCGTGGGCGCGGTGCTCTTCGGGTTTGGCTGGGCGGCGGTCGGGCTCTGCCCCGGGCCGGCGCTCGCATCGCTTGGCTTCGGTGGGATCGAAGGGCTGGTCTTTCTCGCCGCGATGATCGTTGGCATGGGTCTGCACCGCACGGCGTTGCCCCGGTCCAATGGGCATCCGGCATGAACGCCATGGCTCTCGATATCCCGGTGCTGGAGACCGAGCGGCTCAGGTTCCGCATGCTCACCATGGATGAGTATGAGGCCGAGTGCGCGTTCTACGCCACCGACCGCTCGGTGGGTGTCGGCGGACCGCACACCCCGCGCGAGGTCTGGCGGACATTGTCCTTCCTGATCGGGCACTGGGTGATCCACGGCTATGGCATGTGGGCGCTCGAGGACAAGGCGACAGGGCAATACATGGGCCGGGCCGGGTTCCTGAACCCCGGCGACTGGCCCGAGCCCGAGATCGGCTGGACCCTGATGGAACACGCCGAAGGCAAGGGTCTGGCCTATGAAGCCGCGTTGGCCGTGCGCCGGTTTGCCTATGAGACGCTGGGCTGGACGACGGCGATCAGTCTGATCAAAGCGGACAATGCGCGTTCGGCGGCGCTGGCTCAACGGCTCGGCTGCACCCGTGACGGTGTCTTCCACCATGCGATCGCGGGCGAGGTGCCGGTCTGGCGTCACCCCGGACCGGAGGCGCTGGCATGACGACGGCACCGACCATCGAAACCGAACGTCTGGTTCTGCGCCAGCCCAGGGCAAGCGATCTTGCGGCCTATACCGCGTTCATTATGTCCGACCGCGCCTGCTTCGTCGGTCGGGAGCACTCGCGGTTCTCGGCTTGGAAGTGTTTCTCGGCTGAGGCGGGCCACTGGATGCTGCACGGATATGGACCGTGGGCGGTTACTCTTAAGGGAGCGGAGGAGACAGTCGGTCAGGTTGGTGTCTGGCAACCCGAGGAGTTTCCCGAGCGCGAACTTCGATGGCTGATCTGGGACGACGCCGAAGGCAAGGGCATCGCCTATGAAGCCGCACTGGCCGCGCGCGACTTCGACTACCGGGTGCACGGGACAAGGACGTTGGTCAGCTATATCAGCGCTGACAATGCGCGCTCGATCCGTCTTGCTGAAAGGCTTGGCGCGCACCTTGATAAGGACGCGCACCCGCTCGATCCAAACGGGCTGGTTTATCGCCATCCCGGACCGGAGGCTCTGTCATGACCGCGTCCCCATCACCTGTGATTGAGACCGAGCGGCTGATCCTGCGCCGGCCTACGCCCGAGGATCAGGCGGGATCCATCGCCTTCATGATGTCGGATCGGTCGCAGTTCGTTGGCGGACCGATGACCCGGCACAAGGCATGGTTCGCGTTCGCCTCCGAACTGGGACACTGGGAGATCCACGGCTATGGGTCGTTCGCCGTCACGGTGCGGGGCGATGACACCTGTCTCGGTCTGATCGGGCCGTGGTTTCCGGGCGGCTGGCCCGAGCACGAAATCGGTTGGCTGATCTGGCCCGAGGCCGAGGGGACCGGCTTTGCCTACGAGGCAGCGCTTGCGACCCGTGCCTGGGCGTACCGCGAACTCGGTTGGCAGACAGCGGTCAGCTACATCGATCCGGGAAATACACGCTCGATTGCACTGGCCGAACGACTGGGCGCCGTGCGCGATGACGCCGCGCCGCGCGGGGTCGATGCGGAAGATCTGGTGTACCGCCATCCGGCACCGGGGGAGCTCTGATGGCGATATTCTGTCCATACGCCTGCCATACGCTTGCCATACGGGTGCGGGACGCGGGCCATACAGGTGCCATACGCTTGCCATACGGGCGGTTCGCGGGCCTGGCGGGAGGGTGCCATGTCTGAGGCGGACCGGGCGGAGGCGCTGCTTTCCGACTTGCGCAAATCCATCGACAACCTCGATGCGGTGCTGGTGCATACCCTGGCCGAGCGGTTCCGCTGTACCACTGCGGTGGGCAAGCTCAAGGCCGAGCATGCGTTGCCGCCCGCTGATCCGGCGCGCGAGGCGCGGCAGATCGAACGTCTGGAAAAGATGTGCGAAGACAGTGGGTTGGACCCTGAGTTCGCCAAGAAGTTCATGCGCTTCATCGTCGATGAAGTGATCCGTCACCACCAACAGTTTCAGAAATAACCGGGCCTGTCCCGGTCACGCCATCGAAGGAGAAAAACAATGGCAATGAAGATCAGACTGGCCCGCGGCGGGTCGAAAAAGCGACCCTTCTACCGCATCGTTGCAGCGGACAGCCGGATGCCCCGCGACGGGCGCTACATCGAGCGGCTTGGGACCTATAACCCCTTGCTTCCAAAGGACTCTGAGGAACGCGTCAAGATGAACATGGAGCGCGTTCAGCACTGGCTGGAGAAGGGCGCTCAGCCGACCGACCGGATCGCGCGGATGCTGGAAGCCGCTGGTGTGAAAGAGAAATCCGAGCGCAACAACCCCCAGAAGGCCGAGCCGGGCGACAAGGCCAAGCAGCGCGCCGAGGAAAAGGCGCAGAAGATCGCTGATGCCGAGGAAGCCGCAAAAGCAGCGGACGAGGCCCCGGCTGAAGAGGCCGCCGCCGAGGAGGCTCCTGCCGAGGAAGCCACTGAAGAAAAGGCTGAATCCTAACGGATTTTCCGTCCACGTCCCGCGCCCTCCCGGCGCACCGCCCACCCGCCCACCCCGGCGCGCCGCTCGGCCGCCGGACGTGGACGGGGGAGGGGGAGGAACATGGCCAAGGCTCCGGAGGATATGGTTTGCGTCGGCGCCATTGCCGGGGCCTTTGGTGTGCGCGGCGAGGCGCGTGTCAAGTCGTTCTGTGCCGACCCCGAAGCCATTGGAACTTATGGTGATTTGGCCTCCGAAGACGGGCGGTCGTTCGGGGTGCGGATCACGCGCTCCGTCAAGGGCGGCTTTGCCGCGCGTCTGACCGGCGTTGCAACGCGGGAGGAAGCCGAGGCGCTGAAGGGCACCCGCCTCTATGCGCCGCGGGACCGCCTGCCCGCGCTGCCCGATGACGAGTTCTACCACGCCGACCTGATCGGGATGGACGTGGTGGACACCGGCGGAGAAACGCTGGGCCGCATCCGCGCCATCCATGATTTTGGCGCGGGCGACGTCATTGAGGTGATTGGGAAAACAGAGCTTCTGATCCCCTTCACCCGTGCTGCCGTCCCGACTGTGGACCTTTCTGCCAAACGCTTGGTTGCTGATCTTTCCGAGGTCGAACCGAGCGTCGAGGAGGGCGGTGATGACTAGGCCGCACGGACAGGACAAGGCGCGTGCACGTGCCAACCGGAGCATCGTCAACCAGATCTTGATGGAGCATTGGGATCCCATTGGACTGGGTGAGGACTGTCCGGCGGATGAGTACATCGGCTATGCCAATCGTGTCTATGTTATGATGATGCACGAAGAAGCGTCGGTGGCTGATGTCTCTGATTTTCTTCATGAAATTGCGACCGACTATATCGGCCTGCCGAGAACGCCGCGTCGTTTTAGCGCCGACGCCGCGCGGCTGATTTTCTCGCACAAGGCTGACTTCATGGCGGGGGACGAATGACGGAACCCCGCAAACCGCGCTCGGCGGGCATGTTCCAGCCGCAGGTCTCGGCGCAGCCTCGGCCTCTGATGAAGGACCGCATCGCGCCCGGTTCATACAAAGCTAAGATTTTGACCTTATTTCCCGGAGCGTTCCCCGGCACGCTGGGGGAGGGGCTGATCGGCAAGGCGCTGAAAGACGGGCTCTGGTCGTGCGAGGCCATCGACATCAGACGGTTCGCGACCGACAAGCACCGCACGGTGGACGACGCGCCTGCGGGCGGCGGAGCGGGCCTGATCATGAAGCCGGATGTGCTTGGAAAGGCACTGGACTTTGCCCTGCGCTCCGGTGTAGGGGATCGCACGCGCACGCCGGTGATCTATCTCTCGCCGCGCGGGCGACCTCTGACGCAGAGCAAAGCGGAGCAATTGGCCAAGGCCGACGGCGCCGTCTTGCTCTGCGGCAGGTATGAAGGCGTGGACCAGCGGGTGCTGGACGCGTATGAGGTCGAGGAAATCTCGATCGGTGACTACGTGCTGACCGGCGGCGAGGTGGCCGCGCAGGTCTTGCTCGATGCGGTGATCCGGCTGCGCCCCGGCGTTCTGGGCAATGCCGCGAGCACGGAGGATGAGAGTTTCTCGCGGGGGCTGCTCGAGCACCCGCAGTTTACCAAGCCCTCGCTCTGGCAGGGGCGCGCGGTTCCGGAGGTGCTTCTCTCCGGCCACCACGCCAGGATCGCCGAATGGCGGCGGGATCAGAGCGAACGCTTAACACGGGAAAGACGTCCAGATCTCTGGCGGGCCTATGGGCAGAGCCCCATCACGGACCCGGAAGAGGTGGCAGAGCAATCGGACGCGCAAACCATCGCCGGCAAAGGCGGGCATGAGAAGGACTGAGACGATGAACCTGTTGGAACAGCTCGAAGCCGAGCACGTCAAGGAACTGGGCAAGGACATTCCGGACTTTGCCCCGGGCGACACGATCCGTGTCGGCTTCAAGGTGACCGAGGGCACGCGGACCCGTGTCCAGAACTACGAGGGTGTCTGCATCTCGCGCAAGGGCGGCGACAATCTGGGCGCCAGCTTCACCGTCCGCAAGATCTCCTTCGGCGAAGGTGTCGAGCGTGTCTTCCCGCTCCACTCGCCAAACATCGACGCGATCACCGTGGTCCGCCGCGGTAAGGTGCGCCGTGCCAAGCTCTACTACCTGCGCTCGCGCCGGGGTAAATCGGCCCGGATCGTCGAGAAGACCAACTACAAGCCGAAATCGACGGGTGGCGACGCCGCAGCGGATTGATCCGGTCCGGCGCAGCGACGCGCCTGCACAAAAAAGCCGCGGTCTTTGAGCGGCATGTGCAGGGTGAAATCGGCTATGACATGGCAACGCTGACCAAGGGTTGCCATGATCCATACTGACATGTCCTTGACCACCGGCCCGTCTGAGAAAGGCGGGTCGCGGCGCGTGCCGCGACTGCTGGGGCGCGCGGTCCGGTTCGGCCTGTATGTTGCGGTTTTCCTGGGTGCCGCGGCGATCCTCTTCAGCCTTCTCGGAGCATGGTCGGAGCCTGCGAACAGCGTCGCGCAGTTCCGCCACATCCTGATCGCTGGCACGGTGTTGGCCTCCGGTCTTTGCTTTCTTTCGGACCGGCGAGTGGCGATCACCGGACTTGTCTGTTGTGCTTTCGGGCTCGCGGATATGCCGGAGATCCTGCCCGTCGCCGAGACGCCAAGCGGCGAGACGGCGCGGGTGTTGCAACTGAACCTGCGTTGGACGAACACTGATTTCGATGCGCTGAAACAGATGGTCGCCGAGGAGCAACCGGACGTCATCGCGCTACAGGAAATCTCGATGCACAACGCCGGCGCGCTCGATGTTCTGCGCGATGATTATCCGTCGCAGATCGTTTGCCAGTCCTCGCTCGTCATGTCGGTGGCGATCCTGTCGAAAGACGCCTTTCTGGACCCGCCAAAGTGCAAGGCGCACAGTGGCTGGGTTGGGGCGCGCGTTCTGTTTGGCGATGATGAAGTCACGCTGATCTCAACCCATTTGCACTGGCCGTGGCCGTTCGGGCAAAAGCATCAGGTCAATCTGATGCTCGACGATCTTGCGTCGCTGGACGGGCCTTTCGTCGTGGCAGGCGATTTCAATGCTGCGGCATGGACCCAATCGGTGCGCCGGATTGCTGAGACGACCGGGACACAACCGATCGGCGGGCTGAGGTTCACCTTCCGGGTCTCCGAACTGCAACTGCCGTTGGCCATCGACCATATTCTGGTCCCTGGTGGAGCTGCCGATATCCGCAAGCTTGGCACGGCGGGGTCGGATCACAATGCATCGGTCGCCGATATCGCGCTGCCCAGGCCGTGATCAGTTCTCGGTCGCGGTTCCAAATCCGAAGGTCAGCCAGACCGCCGAGACCGCGAGAAGAACCGCCATGGCGATGTTGAACGCGCGCAGTTTCCAGCCTGTGCCGAGCAGGTGGCCGATCACCGTGCCGAACAGGGTCCATGTCTGGGACGATCCAAGGCCCGAGACCAGAAACACGATTGCGGCGACGAGTATGTTGCTCAGGGCCGCCGTTCCCGCTGCATAGGTTGCGGATACCCAGATGGCGAAGGTCCAGGCCTTGGGATTGATCCACTGGAACGCGCTTGCCTCGGTGAAGGTCAGCGGACGGGACCGGCTCTCGGCCCGGCTGGCGTCCGCGGTGGCAATTTTCCATGAGAAGTACAGCATCGCCGCGAAGCCGATCCAGGTGAGGGCGGTGGCGATCCGTGGCTCTGCCGCGAAGAGGCCGCCAAGACCGAGGCTGACCGCGATCAGCATGACCGGAAACCCGACCGATACCCCCATTGCGTGCGGCAATGTCCGGCGCCAGCCAAAATTCGCACCAGATGCGGTGAGCATTGTATTGTTGGGACCGGGCGTCCAGGTCATCGAGACCGCGATGGCCGCGAGCGCTGCAAGAGTATCAAAATCCATGATGGCATCCATTTAGGTCAGTTATAGTGACCTAATTAAGAGCCTCCGCGACCAGCGCCGCCTTGTCCAGAGAAAAATCCGATGCAATCCATGCGGCCTCGGCCCGGGCGAGCGCCTCGCCAAGTTCTGGACCGGGGAGGAGCCCCGCGGCAATGAGATCGCGGGCCGCCAGCGGGAACTTCGCTTGTGCCCCGCGCCCGGCATCGATGCTGAGCGTCGCGGGCGGCATCTCCCCCAGTGTCGCGGCGCGGATCAGTGCTGCAGCCCGTGCGGCGTCGGGGCCATGATGATAAGCGATCTCCGCAACAGTGCCGTCCGAAGCCAGAGCGGCTTTGACGGACGTGACAAAGCTGGTTTCGGCACGGGACAGCCGCAAACGTTGAGATGGATCGTCGCCGCCGAGCGCGATCAGCCGGACACGCCAGTCCGGAACCACGGGCACTGCCCCCTCGGTCTGGACAAGTGGTGCAAGCGCATTGGGATCAGCACCGGGCAGGACCCGTGCCAGAATGCCCGAGGCCGAGAGCGATGCCACGGCAGGTGCTGGATCCGGTGCCGAGAGGAGCTTGCGGATCTCCCACCCCACGCGCTCGCGTGCCAGTGTTTCAACGCCATCGGCCAATGCGGCACAGGCTGCAAGCCCGTCGGGATCGATGCCATCTGCACCATACCAGGCGTGGAACCGGAAGAACCTCAGGATCCGCAGATAGTCTTCACGGATCCGGTCTGCTGCCTCACCGATGAAGCGGATCCGCCGCTCGGGGATGTCTGCCTGCCCACCCAACGGGTCGATCACAGTGCCGAAACGATCCGCGTAGAGGGCGTTGATGGTGAAATCACGCCGGGCCGCATCGGTCGCCATAACCGTGGTGAAGGCCACCGTGGCGCGGCGGCCATCGGTGGTGACATCGGCGCGGAAGGTGGTGATCTCAACCGGCGTGCCCTCGACCACTGCGGTCACGGTACCATGGGCGATGCCCGTTGGAACGGTACGGACACCCGCGGCTGTCAGGCGTTCGACAACCTCCTCGGGCAGCAGCGGTGTGGCGATATCGAGGTCTGAGACGGGTACACCAAGAAGAGCGTTCCGGACGCAGCCGCCGACAAAGTACGCCTCCCCCAATGCATCGAACACCGCTGTTGCAGCGGGCGAGGTGACCCATTCCTCTTCGAGCCGTGTCATGCCGCACCGGCGCGTGTCGCGGCGATACGATCGGAGAGATGCTTGAGCATGCCCGCAGTGGCGCCCCAGATGTAGTGACCCTCCCACGGCATGGCGTAGAAGTACCGCCGACGGCCCTGCCATTCGCGATGATGGCGTTCGTGATTGGCCGGGTTCATCAGGAAGCTGAGCGGCGGCTCGAACACCCGGTCGACCTCATTCGGATCGGGCAGAGGCTGCCACGCGCCGGGGACAAGGCCGATCACCGGTGTGACGCGATATCCGGTCGATGTGAGGTAGTCGTCAAGGGTGCCGATCACCTCGACATCGGTGCGCGGCAGGCCGACCTCCTCCTCCGCTTCTCGCAGGGCAGCATCCGTGGCATCGCGGTCCTCGGCGTCGATCTTGCCGCCGGGAAAGGCGACTTGCCCGGCATGCTGTTTGAGATGCTGAGCGCGATGGGTCAGGACGACATGCAGGTGCCCGTCAACCGGGCGAAGGCCGCAGAGGACCGCGGCGCGCCGTTGTTTGTGCACGCCAAGTTCAACCGCCCGGACGTCCGGATTCAGATCGAAATCGGATCTCAGATCTGCCGCCGGGACGGCAATTGCTGCGCGAACGTCGTCAACTGTGAGAAACATGGCCGGTGATTGCACTTTTGCAGGACGCACCGCAACCCTTGCCCGTGATGGCCGCTGCTGAACCTGATTGCGTGGCGCCCGTTGGGCGCCACATGACAGACCCCCGGCCCGTCGCCCTGCGGGCTGGGCCGGGGCGCGGGCACCTGGACCGACGCATCAGATCCAACGGCGAACGCGGGATTTGTAGTCGAGATAGGGCTGTCCCAGATGCTGCTCGAGCCGGGCCTCCTCGGGCAGAACGAACCGTTTCAGCAGGACCCACCAGAAAATGGGAACAAGCACGAGCGCGGCGGGGGCGCCGATCGCGAGACTCCAGCCGATAAGGATCATCAGGTCCGCGAGATAGATCGGGTTGCGCATGCGCTCGAACGGGCCTGTATCGACCAGAGCCGAGGGTGGGCGGTGCGGGATGATGGTTGTGCGCGCCATCAGGAAGGAGACGGCTGCCCAGATCGCCAGAGCGACCCCGAGGAAGATGATCCCTGCGCCGGTCATCAGGAACGCCGAGCCAAACGGGGCGTGGAACTCCGAAATGCCCCAGGCGAGCGCCATGAAGGCGATGAGCCAGATCGGCGGATAGTCGAGATATTTCAGAAGTTTCACGCAATCTCCCGATTGTCGATCAGCCGGGTCGGCCCGATATGGGCGGCAACGAAGATCCGGCTTGGGGTGGCGGGGTCGAGGGTCTCGACCGGGCTGAGGGTTCTGGCGGTCCGGACCTCGAGATAGTCTATCGTGCCGAACCCCGCGGATGACAGGTCTTCGCGGGCGTTCTGGCATGCAATCGGGGGCGCGGTGCCGTTCATCATGCTTGCAATCGCCGTGGTCAGAACACGCGGCAGATGAGCAGCGGTTGTCCGCTCTGACGCCGAGAGATAGCGGTTGCGCGAGGACATGGCGAGACCGTCAGCCTCGCGGATCGTCGGCGCCGGTTCGATCCGGGTCGGGATGTCGAGATCGCGGGCGAGGCGGGTGACGACCTGAAGTTGCTGCCAGTCCTTTTCGCCAAAGACTGCAATGTCGGCCTGCGCCTGATTGAGCAGCTTGGTGACGACCTGCGCGACCCCGTCGAAATGGCCGGGCCGGGCCGCGCCGCAGAGTACGTCGGTCAGTCCGTCGACGGTCACACGGGTCGAGAAGCCGTCCGGGTACATCTCGGTCACCGGCGGCGCGAAAAGGAGATGACATCCCGCGCCCGCCAGCATCTCGGCATCCCGGGTCTCGTCACGGGGATACTTGTCCAGATCCTCGCCCGCGCCGAATTGCTTCGGGTTGACGAACAGTGTCGCGACGACCCGGTCGGCGAAGGTCAACCCGTGGCGCACGAGGCTGAGATGCCCGTCATGGAGCCCGCCCATGGTCGGCACCACCGCGACACGCAAACCCGCATCGCGCCAGTCCCGGACACGGGCGCGCAGATCGGCAACGGTGCGAACAATGTCCATGTCGGTCGGGTCCCAAGTCGGCTCACAACGTGGCTCTATATCAGATCATTTGCGCGGACGTCACCGTCCCACCATCGCATCGGGTCGCCGCATCGTCGGGATAACCCGAAGAAACTTTGAACCTTTTTGTGCGTGAGCAGGACCAACGATGTGAGCGGTTTCGCTCGCCAGATGCGCACATCGTGCCTGGAGATCGAGACGTAGCGACAAGATCGAACCGGGGTTACTCACATGTCGCTGGGACAGGACACCACGAAAGCCCACTACATCCGCCTGATGCGCCAGCTTTGGGTCAAATGGAACGAGGGCCCAATTCCTGAAAAGTATCGCGTTCTTCGAGTCGAGAGAATAGCCAGGACCATCGCCCCCAAAATACCGACCCCCGATATCCATACCGCGGTCATTGGACGTGCGGTGCGCGGCCAGTTTGAGAGCAGTACGTGGTCATTGGTTTTGAACAATCTGTTCTTTGAGGAGCAGGAGTATACCTATCGCCGTTTTCTTATTCTGGCGACAACTGTCTATCACGAGATGCGTCATGCCGAGCAATGGTGGCGGTGTCTGCAGGCTCTGCACCACGGCTTTGCGCTACTGCCCGACTATCACTTTCAGATCAAGCCAACCGATGATCGTGCTTACGAGCGGATGAGCGTCAAGACGAAAGCGGCGATCTACGAGCGCGGATTGCCAGACCGTCAAAAGCAACAGCGTCACATCACAGCAAGCCTGCTCGCGAACCGCCTCAATGTTCCGATGTATGTCGCGCGCGCAGCCACCAACAGCGCCAAGGCAGACCTTCAGAATTTTCTCGACATCCACAAGGAGTGGTATGTCCGCAGGGATGCTGTGAGAGAACTGCAGAAGTGGGTGAACTATCTGATTCCAGGGCCAAAATATTCAGACTTTAATCAGAATGCACTCCGCACGAAAATCTGGTCACCGACCAATCCCGGGCCATTCGATGCCGGGGTCCTGGCCCTGAACCGGCAGAAAATGTACCAAGATAATCCTATCGAGAAGGATGCGCATCATCTTCCCGATGACATCGCGTTCCGTCTTGCCACATCAATCGGTGTTCGGGCTGACGACACAACGCGGTCCAAAAAACGCGATGATCCTGTGTTCAACCACCTGAACTGATGGCACCGCCGGATCGATCCTGGGCTTGCCCCGGTCACTCCGCAGCGGTGGCGAGCGGTTCGGTGGCCGTGGCAGTCTCGGACGCAGCGGTCGGGAACCAGCCCTGGGCTTCCTCCCGCACGATCTGTTCGATCATGTCGATATGCGCGATGTCGTCGTTGAGGCAGGGGATGTAGTGGAAGTGCTCGCCGCCGGCGTGCTCGAAGGCTTCCTTGATCTCCTCGTTGATCTCCTCGAGCGTCTCGACGCAATCCGAGGAAAACCCCGGTGCCATGATGGCGATGCGCTTGTGGCCCTCTTCGGCCAGCTTTGCGACGTATTCGACCGTGTAGGGCTGGAGCCATTCCTCCGGTCCGAAACGCGACTGGAAGGTCGTGTGAAGCTCGCCCTTCGCCCAGCCGAGACGCTCGGTCACCAGGCGCGAGGTCTTCTGGCACTGGCAGTGATAGGGGTCGCCCTTCTTGAAGTAGCTCTGCGGCAGTCCGTGGTACGAGGCAACCAGCGCGGTCGGACGCTCCTCGAAGCCTTCATATGCCGTCTCGATAGAACGGGCGAGCGCATCGATGTGCGCGGGGTGGTCATAATAGGGCGGAACGGTCCGCACCGACGGCTGCCAGCGCAGGTTCTGCAATGTGCGGAAGGCGTGATCGTTCGCCGTGCCGGTGGTTGCCGCCGCGTATTGCGGGTAGAGCGGGAAGAAAATGATGCGCTCGCACCCCTCGTGGACCATGCGGCGGATCACGCTGTCGGTCGAGGGATTGCCGTAGCGCATGCAGAAATCGACCAGCACGTCGTCGCCGAAGTCAGCCGCCAGACGCTCGCGCAAGTGATCGGTCTGCGACCGGGTAATCGTCAGCAGCGGGCTTTCGTCGCGCTCATTGTTCCAGATGCCGCGGTAGGCCTCACCCGAGGAGAACGGGCGTTTCGAGAGCACGATCAGCTTGAGGATCGGTTGCCAGAGCCATGGCGACCATTCGATCACCCGGCGGTCCGAGAGAAACTCGTCCAGATACCGGCGCATTGACCAGTAGTCCGTGCCATCGGGCGTGCCCAGATTGGCCAGAAGGATCCCGGTGCGCTTCGGGGGCACGGGCGGGTGGTCTGCATTGGCGTGGGTCAGGCGGCCGTGGCCCGGCATGTGATGGGCGGTATGCTCCGGCATCGCAAAACTCCAAAATCGATCGCGTGTGTTGCGCACGACCTATTGCAGCGAAGCAGAGTTTCAACGGCGCCGAGCGCAGCCGGGATGATACCAGCGGTCGCAGGTGTCTTCACGTTGAATTAAAGATTTGCAGCGATGCTCAAGATACGAGCTTGTTCGGTAATGTGCCTTTCAAGCAATTCATGTCGGTGGGGGCAGAACGTCATACTCTCGCGGAGAACGCGGCGCGGACCGAGAGATCCAGAGGGAGACGTTCCATGTCCGTTGTATCCGGGCTGTCTACATCAAACGGTGTCTCGACTTTGTTGAACGCGCGGCGCGAGGTGACGACCATCTCGCAGGCCGCTCCGGGAGAACCGGCCCGGGATGAAGCCGCTCGGCGCGCGGAAGGTGTGCCGCGCGGGCGCGGTGACCGGTTGGTTCGCCGCCCGGTTCTCGAGCCCGCGAAGGGTGAGGAAACAGCCGAGACCAAAGAACAACGCGCCGGGGATGGCAGTCGCCACACCAAATTTCTGCTCGCCGTGCAGGCTTTGCGGCTCGACCAAAACGAGATCAGCGGGACTTCGCCCAAGCTGAACGCGATGCTGAAGGCCGCCCAGGAGATCTTCATGGTCGATGACGGTATTCCGCGGCAGGTCACGTCGAGCTATCCTGCTGGTCTGTCGGATCGCTTCAAGTTTCCGGATGGGTCTGTTGGCGATGAGATCCCCAGCGCCGGTTCTGGCGAGGAAGACGCATCGGAACCCGCGACCCGAGACGACGTCGAGACGACGCTGACATCCGCTGACTGACCCTTTCGGCGTCACCCAAGTGACATGCGCGGGATCGCTTCGTCTGAGCCGTCGCTCGGGGCGAACGTGCGGCCGGAGCTAACCGGGATCGTTGTTGCGATTTTTCTGAGGGGACGCCGCACCCGGGTTCGCGGTCTCGCCTGCGCTTTGCTCCGCGGCACCAAGGGCATCGGCGAGGCGCACTTTCGCTGATCCGGGGCGCAGCGGTTTCGGTTGGCTTTCAGCCGGCGCCCATCCCGTCAACATGACAATCTCGAACGTCGCTGTGATCCGGCCGTCCGGTGCCGGGAAGGTCGCAGCGTAGATCTCGCCCGCTCGCCTCAGCGTATCGCGCAGCATTGGCACGTGACGGCGTGCGATCTGCACGTTCGTCTCGCCCATCATGCGCAGATCGCGCATCAGATCGACGATGCTTGCATAGGTGACCGTCAGCCGTTCGACATCAGCCACCGGCATTGCGTACCCTGCGCGCTGCAACAACCCGCCGAGATCACGCACCTCCCCCATTGGCGCAACCCGGGGGGACAGGCCGCCGGTTGTCTCGATTTCAGCCTCCGCCAGAGCGGTGCGCAATTCGTGCAGGGTCTGGCCGCCGAACAGCGCCGTGAGCATCAGACCATCGGGCTGCAAAGCCCGGCGCATCTGGATCAACTGCCCGACCGGATCATTGGCCCAATGGAGTTCCAGGGCCGAGATCACAAGATCGAGCGAGCCGGGCTGTAAGGGCAGCGGATCGAGCGACGGTATCGCCTTGCACCCTGCCGTGACCGCCCGGGCCGCACAGGTCTCCAGCTCCGTCAAAGTGCCCACCGTGCCTGAGAGAGCCCTCCGGTACACACCGCCGCCGGATCCGATGATCAACGCATCGTCAAAGCGCCGCATCACCTCTGCCAGACGCTCTGCCAACAGGCCCGCCACTTCGCGATGCAGGAAGTCGCCGCGCCCTTCGAAGCCGAGTTCCATTGCACGCGTGCGTCGCATGTCCAATAGATCGGTATCGAAGAGCGGTGCGCGCTCGGATTTGGCTTGGCCCGTCATGCTGTCCGATATAGAACCACCGGCGAACGGGGACGAGAGGAAAGCGCTGATGCAGCTTGCCGCGCCCGTTCACCGGACGTTGTCCGGACTCGCCTCCTACGTCATGGAGACCCTTTTTCCGCCGCTTTGCGCCGTTTGCCGGACAGAGACAGGGGCCTCGGAAACCCTTTGCCCCGATTGCTGGCCAGACATTGCGTTCCTCGGTCAACCTGCATGTCGCACATGTGGACGGCCGCAACCCGGGGCGGATGATGCGGCGGATCTGATTTGCGACGCCTGCCTGTCATCCGAGCGTGCGTGGGATCGCGGGGCGGCGGCTCTCTACTATGCCGGTGCGGGGCGGCGCCTTGTGTTGGGCCTCAAGCATGGCGATCGGCTGGACACCGTGCCGATGCTGAGCGGCTGGATGCTCCGGGCTGGACGCACGCTGGTGGCGGACGCGGATGTGATCGTGCCTATCCCGTTGCATTGGACCCGGCGCCTGAAGCGGCGCAGCAACCAGGCGGCAGAGCTTGGCCGATGGATCGCGCAGGCGGGCGGCAAGAGGAAATCGTTCGCACCGCGGGCTCTTGCACGGCACCGTCGCACCTCGAGCCAGGATGGCAAGAACCGCGAGGCCCGGCGCGCCAACCTGAAGGGAGCGCTTGGACAGGGCGCAGAGCGCTCGCGCCTCGCCGGAGCGCGTGTTTTGCTGATCGACGATGTGCTCACCACAGGCGCAACCCTGAACGAAGCCGCATCGATCTGCCGGGCCGCAGGTGCGGCATCAGTAGACATTTTGGTGCTGGCTCTGGTCGTCCGCGATGAGACTGCCTATCTTGGCGCCATCAGCGAGGACGAGGATACCCACCATGAAGCCGGTTGAGATCTATACCACCCCGATCTGCCCTTATTGCTTTCGCGCCAAGCGGTTGCTGGACGAGAAGGGCGTTACCTATACCGAGATCAACGTGATGGGTGATGCCGCCGCGAAAAGCGCCATGCTCGATCGGGCCAACGGCCAGCGCACGGTGCCACAGATCTTCATTGGCGAGACCCATGTCGGCGGCTCGGACGATCTCTATGCGCTGGAACGGGACGGCCAGCTGGACGCACTCCTCGCTGCATGAGGGCGGCGCTCGTTCAACTCAACGCGTCGGACGATCCGGAGGCCAATCTTCCGGTCACGGAGCAATATGTGCGCGAGGCCGCCGCGGGCGGTGCTGATCTTGTTCTGACGCCCGAGGTGACGAACATCGTCTCGGCCAGCCGGACGCGGCAGAACGAGGTGCTGCGCGAGGAGGCCGAGGACCCGACGCTCGCACGTATGCGCGCGGTCACGGCAGAGCTTGGGATCTGGCTGTCCCTCGGCTCGCTTGCGTTGAAGTCGGGTGATCCGGATGGGCGTTTTGTGAACCGCCAGTTTCTGATTGGCCCTGATGGAGAAATCGCTGCCCGCTATGACAAGATCCATATGTTTGATGTGGAACTGGGGGGCGAGGAGAGCTACCGCGAATCGGCGGGCTACAGGCCCGGCGAGGCTGCGACCACGGCGGATCTGCCAAGCGCCCGGCTGGGTCTGACCACCTGCTATGACATGCGGTTTCCCGCGCTCTACCGCGCGCTCGCGGAGCATGGGGCCGAGGTTTTGACCGCGCCCTCTGCATTTACCGTGCCGACCGGGCGGGCGCACTGGCATGTGTTGCTGCGTGCCCGTGCGATCGAGACTGGTTGTTTCGTGCTTGCAGCCGCGCAATGCGGGACCCATGCGGCGACACGCGGCCGCGTACGCCAGACCTATGGCCATTCTCTTGCGGTCGATCCGTGGGGCACCGTCATCGGGGAAGCAGGAGAGACACCGGGTGTGACCTTTGCCGAGATTGACCTTGGCCTCGTCGGTCAAACCCGTGCGAAGATCCCGTCGCTGAGCAACGCGCGGGCGTTTCAGACACCGTGATCCACACATCGACAGCGTCCTAAAACCTGCGAAAAAGTGAGTAAACTTCTAGCTTTAACCATTCTTGTCAGGTCTTAAGAAACGCCGCCTGCAAATACTCGCTGCCGAGAATTCGTCAGATAGCAGGCGCGCAATGTCCGTATTAGCCATCGATCAACTGACAACCGGGTTGGAGCGGAAACGCCCCAGCTTCTTCGGCACGTTGTCGGTCCTCTGGACCAGTTCGGTTCTGATCATCTCGCTGGCTGTGCTGATCGTCGCTGCCAAAGTCTCGGCCAACTGGATTGATCGGGAGAAGCAGGCGCTGGCGGTCGACACCATGGATCTTGTCGAGATCGTCTCCCGTGATATGGACCGCGCGAACCCGCACGAGTTTGTCGCAAAGCTCGCCGAGACCGGACAGTTCGACCGGATCGGCATCTATTGCATCCTGCACGGCGCAAATTTTGAAGCGAGAGACGGCAATGACGTCGTCAAATCGCCTGATGCATCCCGGCAGGCGCTCGAGACGGTTGCACACCAAACGGCTGTCACAACTGTCTCGGCATCCGAGATCGTCCTGAGCCGACCGCTCTACAGCAGCAGCGGGCGCTGTGACGGCGCGGTCTACATGGCGGTCGAGCGCGCCAACCTGCAGACCGTGCTCCTGGATCTGACGCGGCAGATGGCGCCCTTTGTTCTGGCTATCCTTGCCCTCGGCCTCTTTGCGTGCACGGCCTTGGCACACCGGTTGACGGCGCCGCTGAGGTCGCTGAACGCCGCCTCGTGCCGGATCGCGGATGGGGACCTCGATGCGGATATTCGAACCGATGGGCCATCCGAGTTTCAGGCCCTGGCACGTAGCGTCTCGTCCATTGTGGGAACGCTCCGGACGAGCCTCGACAAGGTTCAGAAGCTTTCCTTCGTCGACAGCGTTACCAACCTGCCAAACAGGGCGGCGTTCCACGAACTCGGTGACAGCGCCGCAAAGCAGGCGCGCGAGCGTACGGGCTCGATGATCGCCCTGATGTACATCGACATCGACGACTTCCACGAGGTGAACAATCGCCATGGCAGCGAGGTCGGCGACGGCGTGCTGCGGCACTTGGCCGATCTTCTGACCGAGACTTTGCGCGAGACGGATCAGGTCCTGACCGGCGTCGGACCCGATGCCAAGGGCGCAAAGTCGACGCCCGCACGGATCGGTGGCGATCAGTTCACGATCCTGCTGACCGGTCTGGAGCGTGCGCTGGACGCTGAGATCGTGGCGCAGCGTATTCTCAACCTGGCAGGGCGACCTTTCCGGGTCGATGAGATCAACCTGACCATCAGCGTCAGCATCGGGGTTGCGTTCGGTGATCCGGAGGAGACCGACGTCCCCGCACTGCTTTCCAAAGCGCATTCGGCGATGCAAACGGTCAAGGAGTTCGGCAAGAACTCCTTCCACATCCACACGAAAAGCGACGAGCAGGATGGTGACGACGGGCAGCCTGCCGCTGCAGAATAGACTGATTTACGGCTAGACCAGGACAGCGCCCGGGTTCATGATCCCTGCCGGATCGAGCGCTGCCTTGATCGCACGCATGGCGGCCAGCTTCGCCGGATCGCCGTACTTCACCAGATCGTCGCGCTTCATGCGCCCGATGCCGTGCTCTGCACTGATCGACCCGCCATGGGCGTGCACCAGATCGTGGATCGTCGTTTTGATTTCGGGCCGCCGGTTCTCGAAATCAGCGCGCGTGCGCCCTTCCGGCGGGAAGACATTGTAGTGCAGATTGCCGTCCCCAAGATGGCCGAAGCAGTTGATCCTGAGACTGGGATCGAGTTTCGCGATCTCTGAGGTTCCGTCATCGATGAACGCGGCGATCCGGCTGATTGGGACCGAGATATCGTGGTTCGACACGGCACCGACCCTGCGGTTTGCCTCGGGAATTGTCTCGCGCATCCACCACATCGCCCGGCGCTGTGTCTCGGAGGATGCGACCACGCCATCTGTCGCGAGCCCCTGTTCGAAACAGGCAGCAAACGCGGTCTCAACACGCTCGCTCAGCCCGCCATCGCCGGGGCCGATCACCTCGACAAGCACGCGCCACGCCGGGTCATCGGACAGGGGATCCTGCGTTTCAGGATAGAAGGTCCGCACGAACCCGACACCGCGCCCGCCGATCAGCTCGAACGCGGTGATCTGATCGCCCAGTTCGGCCTGCAAGGCGCGCAGAAGCGAGACCGCGGTTGCCGGGTCCGGCACGGTGAGCATCGCTGTGACCGTATCGCCCGGGCGTGGGTATAGCCGCAGCGCTGCGGCAGTGATGATGCCAAGGGTTCCCTCAGCCCCGATGAGCAGATGCCGCAGATCGTAGCCTGTGTTGTCCTTGCGCAGCGTCTTGAGCCCGTGCAGAACCTCGCCGTTCGGCAGCACCGCCTCGATGCCGAGGCAGAGATCCCTTGCGTTGCCATAGCGCAGAACCTGCACGCCGCCTGCATTGGTCGAGAGATTGCCGCCGATCCGGGCTGATCCCTCCGCTGCCAGCGACAGCGGAAACAGGCGCCCCGCTTCCTCCGCTGCGCGCTGCACATCGGCCAGGATCAGGCCGGCTTCGACGATCAGCGCGTTCTCCTCGGGCATCACATCACGCACCCGGTTCATCCGGTCCAGCGACAGGACAACAGGCGTTGGTCCATCTTCAACCAGTTGCCCGCCAACCAGCCCGGTTCCGCCACCATGGGGGACAATCCCGATCCGGTGCGCCGCACAGTGGCGGACAATGGCGGCGACGGCCTCGGTGTCCGCCGGGCGCAGAACCATCGCTGCCTGCCCCCGCGCCCGGTCGCGCGGATCGGCCAGATACGGCGCTGCATCATCGCCATCGCGTATCGCGGCGTCACCGGCGATACGACGTAGGTCTGCCAGTGCATCAGGACTTGGATCGGAGAGAGTGCTCATGGCTGACGAACCTAGCAGCAAAGCCTGCCGTGTCGAGAGGCGATGACGGCGGTTCACGTCCCTTCGCGAAGATGCGAGCGTCTCTTGGTCCAGCCATCGCCGACCTCATGTGTCGGCTATGATACGCAAGGGAAAGGACAGGACGATGAAAGCCGCACTCGCCGCTTTGGCACTTGTGACTGTGCTAGGCGCCTGCGCCGGAAACGTTGCGCAGACCGCTGCTGACGGAAAAACCTTCACCTCTGGAAAGATCGAGCAGAAGCAGGGAGCGAACCGTCTGCTCTACGGTCCGGGCTCGGCCTTCGCGAAGTCGCGGCGCGGTGGGCCGGGTTGATCGCCTCTAGGATCTTGGCGCAGCCGCGCGGTGCAGGCGATCGTTGATGGCAGCGCCAAGTCCTGTTTCGGGGATCGGCGCGACCGCAATGCGGGCCGACTGATCATCAAGACGGCGGAGATAGGCAAACAGGTTTGCCGCCGCCTCGGTCAAATCGCGGGATGGCGACAAATCCAAACAGGGTGTGCCCAAGACGGGTTCGGATCCAAACCCAAGCCAGGCCTCTCCGCTTTCCGGCGCGGCAGCATTCAGTCTGAGTGTTGCACCCGGTGCGTAGTGGCTGGAGAGTTGCCCTGGCGCTGTGATGTCTGCCCCCCGCGCCGCTAGTTCCGCGCCGAGGACGGCTTCGATCTCCTCGAGTGCCAGTCCGCCAGGCCGCAGGAGCACAGGTCTGTCTTCGCCAGCTCCGATGATGGTCGACTCAAGGCCCACATCGCAGGGACCGGCGTCCAGCACCGCGGCAATCCGGCCCGAAAGCCCGTCCAGCACGTGATCAGCCGTGGTCGGGCTGATCCGGCCGGATGGATTTGCAGAGGGCGCCGCGATCGGACGTTCCACGGTTGTCAGCAGCGCCTGAGCGACGGGATGCAGCGGAACGCGAACGGCCAGTGTTGGCAGCCCCGCTGTGACCAGATCGGCGATCTCTGCCTCCGCCCGGATCGGGGCGACCAGGGTCAGAGGCCCCGGCCAGAACGTCTCGGCCAATCGTCGCAGAGGCGGGCCGAGATCGATCAGGGTCTCGGCTGTCGCCAGATCCGGCACATGGACGATCAGCGGATTGAACGATGGACGCCCCTTCGCCTCGAAGATCCGCGCAACCGAGAGACCGCCCGTTGCATCGCCGCCCAGGCCGTAGACCGTCTCGGTTGGGAAGGCGACCAACCCACCCTCGGCCAAAAGATCCGCGGCCCGGGCGATGCCTGCCCTGTCTGCAGACAAGCGCTCGGTCTGATCTCGGCCATCCATCACGATGTGGATTTGACGCTGCGTCGGGCTTGCATCCAGCGCTCCGATAAGGTTTACGTGCACGTCAGGTTCTTTGCCAAACCGGTGCGGTCGTCTACCTTTCGCCCTGACCGCCGCCAAAAGCAACGCTTCGGAGATCGCCATGACCTACCGTGCCCCCATCGAGGAAATGATGTTCTGCGCCCAGGCCATTGTCGGCCAGGATCGTCTGGCCGAGACGGACCGCTTCGAAGAGGCGACCGCCGACACCCGCGCGGCGATCCTGGAGGAAGCGGCAAAGATGGCCGAGGGCGCGTTGGCGCCGGTGAACCGCAACGGTGATCTGCATCCTGCGCGGCTGGAGAACGGCGTGGTCCGCTGCTCGCCTGGGTTCAAGGAGGCGTATCATGCCATCGCCGAGGGTGGCTGGGTCGGAATCTCGGCCTCGCCCGAGTTTGGCGGCATGGGCCTGCCGCTGAGTTTCACGACCTATATCAACGAGATGATGGCGTCCGCCTGTCTGTCCCTGTCGCTCAATCCGCTGATGACACAAGGCCAGATCGAAGCGCTGGAGGCGCATGCCTCCGACGAGATCAAGGCGCTCTATCTGCCCAAGCTGATCTCGGGCGAGTGGAACGGTACGATGAATCTGACCGAGCCACAGGCAGGCAGCGACGTGGGCGCGTTGACCTCGAAGGCCGAGCCGAACGGCGACGGGACGTATGCGATCACTGGGCAGAAGATTTATATCTCGTGGGGTGATCACGATCTGAACCGGAACATCTGCCATCTGGTGCTGGCGCGCCTGCCAGATGGGGTGCCGGGGACCAAAGGGATCAGCCTCTTCATCGTGCCGAAGTTCCTGCCGGACGAGAATGGCGAGCCGGGGGTGGCGAATTCCCTGCGGCCCGTGTCGCTGGAGCACAAGCTGGGTCTGCACGGCTCGCCGACCGCTGTGATGGAATATGACAAGGCCACCGGCTGGATGGTCGGACCCGAGCACGGCGGCATGGCGGCGATGTTCACGATGATGAACAACGCGCGTCTGGGTGTCGGCGTCGAAGGCCTTGGCGTGGCCGAGGCCGCGACCCAGAAAGCGATAGCCTACGCAATGGACCGCAAGCAGGGCCGCACGGCGGATGGCTCGGACAGCATCGTCGGCCATGCCGATGTGCGCCGGATGCTGATGAGCATGAAGGCGATGACCGCGGTTGCGCGCGGGATCTGCTACGACACGGCGTTCTCGCTGGACATGGCGCACGCGGACGACCCCGAGGGCGTGCACAAGGCACGCGGCGCGTTTCTGACCCCGATTGCCAAGGCGTTTGGGACGGAAACGGGCCTCGAGGTTGCCAATATGGGCGTGCAGGTCCATGGCGGGATGGGCTTTGTCGAGGAGACGGGCGCCGCCCAATTCGCCCGCGATGTGCGCGTGACGCTGATCTATGAGGGCACCAACGGCATTCAGGCGATGGATCTGGTCGGTCGCAAGCTGTCCGATGGCGGAGCGGCAGCCGAAGGCCTGTTGGCCGAGATCGCAGCGACGGCCGCAGCCTCAGAGGGTCCGGCAGATGACATGGCCCGCGCGCTGAACGCGGCCCATTCCAAGCTGTCCGGCACCACCCGCTGGATGCTGAACGCGCCCGAGATCAACGACCGGTTCGCCGGGGCCTCGCCCTACCTGAAGGCCTGGGGCCAGACGCTGGGCGCGCATTACCTGATCAAGGGCGCGCTGGTCGACCCGACCGAGGAGCGGATGGCGCTCGCCCGATTCTACGCCCACCAGATCTTGCCGCAGATGCACGCCCATGCGCAGGCCGCAACGGCAGGGGCCGCGCCACTATACGCGCTGGGTGCTGAGAAGCTGAGCGCATAGCCCCGCTGCCATGAGAGGACCCCATCAGGTGATCGCCCCCCATCGCGCGAGCTATGCAGACCCGATCGCAGTGCGACAGGGGCAGGCATTGCACGTGACAGAGCGCGTCGAGGTTTGGGACGGGCATACCTGGGTCTGGGCCTCCGCCGATGATGGGCGGTCGGGTTGGGTTCCGGACACGTTGATCCAGCGGGACGGGGCATCGGCGGTTGCGCGCTACGACTACTCTGCGATCGAGCTGTCCTGCGCCGATGGCGCACGGCTGGAGGTTGGCATTGCCACGCATGGCTGGGCGTGGTGTACCGACGCCCACGGCCAAAACGGCTGGGTGCCGCAGAGAAACCTCGCGCCGCTGAGCCACTGAGGAGAGACATGGACGGCACCCAACAGGCAATGCTCCGCTTCCCGTGGGAGGAACCACCCGCCCCCGGTGAGGCGATCGAGGTGGCAGACGGGATCCTGTGGATCCGTGCACCGCTGCCGATGCGGCTCGATCATGTGAACTGCTATGCGCTGGACGAGGGCGATCACTGGACACTGATCGATACCGGCATGAACACCGGCGCCGGACGGGAAGCGTGGGAGGTGGTGCTGGCAGGACCTCTGGCCTCGAAACCCGTCGGGCGGATCGTCATCACCCACCATCACCCGGATCATATCGGCATGCTGGGCTGGTTCGCCGAGCGCTTCGATGTCGAGATCTGGTCGACCCGTCTGGGCTACATGATGGCCCGGATGATGACGCTGGATGTGCAGGAGAACCCCAGCCCGGCGCAGGTCACGTTCCGCCGACGTTCGGGCCAGCCGGAGGAGGGGGTCCAGGCCTATGCGCGCGAGCCCGCGTGGAAGTTCTCGAAGGTTGTCGCGCCGATCCCCATCGGGTTCCGCGATATCCGCGAGGGCACCACCATGCGCCTTGGCGGGCGTGATTGGCACGTCCATTTCGGCCATGGCCACGCGCCCAGCCATGCGGTGTTCTGGTCGGAGGATGTCGTGCTCGCAGGTGATCAGATCATCCCCGGCATCTCGTCCAATATCGGGGTCTGGGCGCTGGAGCCGGAGGCGAACCCGCTTGCCGATTGGCTGGAAAGCTGCGAGCGGTTCCGCAACCTCGCAGGTACAAGCGATGCACTGATCCTGCCGGGGCACAAGCTGCCCTTCCACGGCGCGTCGTTCCGCCTGACCCAGTTGATCGACAACCATGTCCACGCGCTGGACCGGATCATGGCGGCGCTGGCGGATGGGCCGAAAACCGCGGCGCAGGTGTTCACCCCCGTCTTCAAGCGCGAGATTGGCGGGACCCAGTACGGTCTTGCACTGGCCGAATCCGTGGCGCACATGAACTACCTGCACCAGGCGGGGCGCGTCACACGCACGTTGGTCGATGGCGCGTGGGTTTATGAACGGGCGGAGTGAGCGGAGGTCGGCATGAGCACGGAGTACAAGATCGGCGCCAAACTGCGGACGGAACCGGTGTTTCCGCAGGCCGGTGTGATCCGGACGGATTGCGACGCGGGCGATTGTGCGGAACGTCAGCCCTTGCCGGCGGTGATGGCCGCAACGCCGCAGGAGGACAAGAGCCCGGCACAATGGGCCTATGAGCGGCTGATCCTCTATATCCAGAAATTCGAGGAAGGGCTCGATGCCGAGCAGGAGGTCGGCATGGGCTTCGCCGGATCCGAGGCCGGGATGCTGCACATCCAGGGCATGGGGTTCTTTGCGCCCGATGTGATCACGTTTTACGGTGTCGACCAGGGCGGGGCGCGGACACAGCTTGTTCAACATGTCAGCCAACTCAACGTGATGCTGAAAGCGGCGCCCAAACTGACCGAGAAGCCGACACGTATCGGGTTCCAGATGCGCCGTGAGTTGGAAGAGCAGGACACGGCCCGCCAAGACGCGATGCCTCCCGAGGATCAGACGGGGTGAGCAGCCGGGCGGTCGAATTCTGGTTCGATTTCGCCTCCACCTACTCCTATCCCGCAGCGATGACGTTACGGCAGGCCGCCGAGGCTCGCGGGGTCGAGGTTATCTGGCGCCCGTTTCTGCTCGGCCCGATCTTCGGCGATCTCGGCTGGACCGACAGCCCCTTCAATCTGCAACCGGCCAAGGGCCGCTATATGTGGCGCGATCTCGAACGGGTGTGCGATTCTGCGGGGCTGCCGTTCCAGCGCCCCCCGGGGTTCCCGCAGCGATCTGTCGATGCCGCGAAGGTCGCCTTGGCAGGCTTGCAGGAGGATTGGGGCGAGGATTTCATTCGCGCCGTGTTTCACGTTCAATTCGCCGATGGGTATGACATTGCGCACGACGCGACCCTTGAACGAGCGCTCTATGCCACAATCGGGCGTCATCCCGATGTGATGGCAGTACGGCTGCAGGAGATCCTTGCAGGCCCGAGCGATCTGCGCGCCCACACCGAGGAAGCCCGCGATCGCGGTATCTTCGGAGCGCCAACCTACTTTGCAGGGACCGAGATGTTCTGGGGATATGACCGACAAGACGCCGCCATTGACTGGGCGGCCACACAGTCCAACCAAGGAGATCAAGAATGAGCGGACGTCTATCGGGACGCACTCTTTTCATGTCTGGCGGCAGCCGGGGCATTGGCCTCGCCATCGCCAAGGCCGCAGCGGCCGAAGGCGCGAACGTTGCCATTGCCGCCAAGACCGCCGAGCCGCATCCGAAGCTGCCCGGCACCATCCACACCGCAGCAGCCGAGATCGAGGAGGCCGGTGGCCGCGCCCTGCCGTTGCTGTGCGATATCCGCGACGAGGCAACAGTGCAGCAGGCCGTGGACAAAACCGTCGAGACCTTTGGCGGGATCGATATCGTCGTCAACAACGCCTCGGCCATCCAGCTCACCAACACAGCGGCGACCGAGTTGAAGCGCTATGACCTGATGACCGGGATCAACTCGCGCGGAACGTTCCTTGTGACACGGACCTGCCTGCCGCATCTGCTGAAATCGGATCATGCCCACGTCCTGACCCTGTCGCCGCCACTCGATTTCTCGCCGCAATGGTTCGCCAATCACGCGGCCTATTCGTTGGCGAAGTATGGCATGAGCGTGCTGTCCGTCGGCTGGGCGGCGGAGTTCGAGGGCAAGATCTCGGTCAACTGCCTCTGGCCGCGCACGACCATCGACACGGCGGCGGTACGCAACCTGCTGGGCGGCGAGGCGATGGCCTCGAAATCGCGCACGCCCGAGGTTATGGGCGATGCGGCACTGGCGATCCTCAGCAAGGGCACGGACTTCTCCGGCTGGTTCTGTCTCGACGATCTGGTGCTGGCCGCCGAGGGAGAGACTGACTTTGCGAAATACGAGGTCACACCGGGTGCCAAGCTGCAACCGGATTTCTTCGTGCCGATGTCAGCCCCTGCGCCCGAGGCCGCGAACGGAATGGTTGGGTGGCGCGCGCCGACGCTGTGATCGAGGACTTGCGGCAACACGCCCCGTTGCCAGTGATTGCGCGTGTTAACCCGACCGGTGTATCTGTTCTGAAACGTCAAAATCCGTGAGGGGATGATATGGGCGAGCAAAAGCACGAGCACGGCTCGATGGACACGACCGAACAGGAACGCATGTTTGCCGGCATGATGCAGTGGACCGTCTGGGTTCTTGCAATCGTTGCCGTCGCGCTGATTTTCCTGGCGATTACCCAGACCTGATCTGGACGGCCATCGGCAGGGGTCCTGGTCAGTGCGCACACTGATATGGACCGCTACGATTGTCTTCCTGTGCTGGGGCGCCGCTGTCGTGGCGCTCTTCCTCTTTCGCCATAGCCTGATCTATCCATTCAGGGACTGGCCGCGTGCCGATCAGGTTGCGGGCGTGCCGGGCGCCGTGGCCGAAACTGTTGCCGCGCCTGACGGCGTGCCCATCATCGCTTGGGTGGTCTCGCCACGGCAGGGACGCCCGACCATTCTATACTTCGGCGGCAATGCAGGATCGCTGCCCTCGGTTGCCCCGCGTCTCGAGGAATTTGCACTGCACGGGTTCGGCATCGTCGCGATGAACTATCGCGGTTCAGGCGGTGCGGCGGGCAAGCCCTCCCAGAAAGCGCTGATCTCGGATGCGCTGGCGGTCTATGACGCGCAGTTCCCTGACATGCCGCCGGTGATCTATGGCACAAGCCTAGGTGCCGCGCTTGCAGTGCAGGTTGCAGCGGAACGCGAGGCCGCCGCCTTGGTGCTCGAGACGCCGTTCGCGCGGCTTTGCGAGACGGCGCAGTATCATTATCCGATCGTCCCGGTGTGCTTGCTGTTGCCAGACGAGCGATGGGAGTCGTTCCGCGCCATCGGCGCTGTCGATGCGCCTTTGCTGATCCTGCACGGCGATGCGGATCGCGTCATCCCCCTTGCGCATGGCCGCAAGCTGTTCGATGCCGCACCAGAGCCGAAGCAGATGATCGTCTATCCCGGTGGGGATCACAACGATCTCCGCCTGTACGGGGCCGGGGCCGATACGATCCGGTTTCTGGAAGGGCTCGCCAAAGGTGAATGACGGGAGCCGTGACATCGCCTTCACTGGACGGCACAGTCACGTCACCGCAGCAAACGAGGCACCATGACCAATCTGCCACGCCGTGACCTGTTCGACCTGCCCGAGGGTGTGATCTATCTCGACGGCAACTCTCTCGGGCCGCTCCCGCACGCGGTGAAAGCCCGAATGGCCGAGGCCGTTGCGCACGAATGGGGTGGATTGCTGATCCGCGGATGGAACGACGCGGGCTGGATCGACCTCCCGATGCGTGTTGGCGACCGGATCGCCCGGCTGATCGGCGCGGCTCCGGGCACGGTCATGGTGTGCGATTCTACATCTGTGAACCTCTTCAAGGTCCTTTCAGCGGCGCTGAGCTTGCAGGCAGACCGACGGGTTGTGCTGTCCGATAGCGGAAACTTCCCCACCGATCTCTACGTTGCGCAGGGCTTGCTGGCAGGGCTTGGTCATGGGCACGAGTTGCGCATTGTTGCGCCAGACGAGGTGCACGATGCAATCGACGAGACGGTTGCCGTCCTGATGCTGACCGAGGTCGATTATCGGACCGGGCGCCGCCACGACATGCCCGCGTTGACGGCGGCAGCGCATGCGGCAGGGGCGCTGACGCTGTGGGACCTCGCCCATTCCGCAGGCGCTCTACCGGTGGATCTGGCGGGCGCTGGCGCGGATTTTGCGGTAGGGTGTGGGTACAAGTACCTCAACGGTGGCCCGGGCGCCCCGGCATTTCTCTACGTTCGGCCCGACCATGCAGACAGGGTCCAGCCCCTTCTGAGTGGGTGGATGGGGCACGAAGCGCCTTTTGCCTTCGACCTCGATTATCGCCCGGCGGACGGCGCGGACCGGATGCGCGTCGGCACGCCGCCGGTTCTCTCGATGATCGGGCTCGATACCGCGCTCGATCTCTGGGACAATGTCGAGATGACAGCGATCCGGGCGCGCTCGATCGCGCTGACCGATCTGTTCATTGCCGAAGTCGAAGATCTCTGTGCGGGCCAGTCTTTGCGTCTCGCCAGCCCTCGGGAGGGCGACCGGCGTGGCAGCCAGGTCTCCTTTCACTGCGAAAACGGCTACGCCGTGATGCAGGCGCTGATCGCCGAGGGTGTGATCGGTGACTTTCGCGCTCCCGATCTGATCCGCTTTGGATTTGCCCCGCTCTACAATACGGATGACGAGGTGCGCGCTGCCGCACAGCATCTCTCGACAATCCTTGCCGAGCGCCGCTGGGATCGCCCGGACTTTCTCACCAGGGCCAAAGTCACATGAGCGATCCGTATGACCCAACCACGGACGGTGCGCAGACGGATTTTGCCGATGACATGTCCTATGGCGACTATCTGCGT
>JBCBOR010000007.1:0-110155 GCA_039821125.1 Pseudomonadota bacterium | reverse complement strand
GAACTGAATTGTCAGGGGGGTCACTTTTGCGCGCCGATTACCCCAACAAGGGGGTCAATCTTGCATGCCGATCCACACTATGGGTGTTTCGTGCGCCTGTCGGCTACAAATACGTGCCGGACAAGCTCCACGGCGGCAAGAAGCTGATACGCGACGAGCCTTTGGCATCTGTCGTGCGTCAAGTGCTAGAGGGTTATGCCAGCGGGCATTTTGCTTCACAGGCTGAAGTGCAGCGCTTTTTGGAAGCCGACCCGCATTTCCCGAAAGATAAACCGGACGGGACACTGCGCCCAATGACCGTCAATCGACTTCTGAAGAAGGTTGTATATGCGGGTTATGTTGAAGCGCCCAAATGGGGGATTTCGATCCGCAAGGGCAAACATGAAGGCTTGATCTCCTTTGAAACCCATCAGCGCATTCTTGATACCATCGAGGGCAAGAAACGCCGTCCGGCGGCGCGCAAGGATTACAATGAGGACTTCCCGCTACGCGGCTTTGTGAAATGCGCGTGCTGCGGCAATGCAATGACGGCGGCTTGGTCGAAGGGCAAGACCAAGACTTATGCCTATTATCGTTGTGAGACGCGCGGCTGTGAGGCGAAGAGTAAGTCCGTGCGGCGTCGGGTCTTGCATGAAAGCTTTGGGGACATCCTCAAATCACTCCAGCCCTCTAAAGAGCTGTTTGCCATCGCGAAGAAGATGTTGTGCGATGCTTGGGAGATGCGCGGCGAAGAAGCCCGCAAGGCAAAGCATGCTTTCACAAGCCAGCTCAAAGACATAGAAAAGCAGATCGGACGCTTGTTGGATCGTGTGGTCGAGGCCACCAATCCACGTGTCGTGCAGACTTACGAAAACAAGATCGACGAGCTTGAACGCCGGAAGATTCTATTGAGCGAAAAAGCCTCCACTATAGTCCCGCCAAAGGGAGGGCTGGAGGAATGTATGGAACTCACTTTGAAGTTTCTCGCAAGTCCTTGGTATGTTTACCAAAATGGGAGCTTTGCGACACGCCAAACCATACTCAGATTGGCGTTTTCTAACCCACTTTTTTATGACCGAAAT
Organism: Pseudomonadota bacterium; assembly: GCA_039821125.1. Taxonomy (GTDB): domain Bacteria; phylum Pseudomonadota; class Alphaproteobacteria; order Rhodobacterales; family Rhodobacteraceae; genus Thermohalobaculum. The sequence goes on along the minus strand of JBCBOR010000007.1, from coordinate 109,094 downwards.
GAGGGGTATGGAACACCAGAATTATCTATACCTTTCAAGGTGTTAACGGACTTAACAGATCAGAAAAGCAAGATGGTGCTGCCGGAGAGATTTGAACTCTCGACCTCTCCCTTACCAAGGGAGTGCTCTACCCCTGAGCTACGGCAGCCCGCCAGAGAGCGCGAGAAATAGCCGATTGCGCCGCATATGCAAGCGGGAAATGGCAAGATCCTGCGCTGGGCAGAGAGTTGCACGGAAACTCCTGCGCCTGGGCTCTGGACGTCTGCGCGGCGAGTGGATAGAGCACCGCAATGACTGGCAGAGACGAACGCAAACCGGGTGGAGATCGGGCAGACCGGCTCGCGGAGGCTTTGCGTGACAATCTCAAACGCCGCAAGGCACAGGCACGCGCGCGCCGGGAGCCACCCATGGACGGGGACCAAACGGATCCCGATGCAACGGCAGGCGCACCCAAAACCGACCCGGATGGAAAATCCCGGGCGACGTAAGAGGCAGGGACAAACATGGACAAGATCAGCGTTTCGGGCGGACGCCCCTTGAACGGCGAGATTGAGATCTCGGGTGCAAAGAACGCGTGCCTTACGCTGATGCCTGCCGCCTTGCTGACCGATCAGCCGCTGACGCTGATGAACGCGCCGCGACTGGCGGATATCAAGACGATGACAGACCTGTTGGTCTCGCTGGGCTGTGAGGTGGCAGCGCTGCAGGATGGCAAGGTGCTGGCGCTCTCGGCGCGGCAGATCACGAACCACACGGCGCATTATGACATCGTGCGCAAGATGCGGGCGTCCATTCTGGTGCTGGGCCCAATGCTGGCCCGGGACGGGCATGCCCGGGTCTCGCTGCCTGGGGGCTGTGCCATCGGCGCGCGGCCCGTGGATCTGCATCTCAGCGGGCTGGAGCAGATGGGCGCGGAGATGGATCTCTCCGACGGCTATGTGAACGCATCGGCGCCCGGCGGACTGCGGGGCGCGGAGATTGCGTTTCCGTTTGTCTCGGTCGGTGCAACCGAGAACCTCCTTATGGCAGCGACCCTCGCCAAGGGCACGACTGTGCTCAGGAACGCGGCGCGAGAGCCGGAGATTACAGATCTTGCCGCCTGCCTGACCGCCATGGGGGCCCACATCGAGGGCGCGGGCACCTCGTCGATCACCATCGACGGGGTCGAGGCGCTGAACGGCGCGACCCACCGCGTGCTGGCCGACCGGATCGAAATGGGCACCTATATGATCGCACCGGCCATCGCTGGGGGCGAGGTTACGGTCAAGGGTGGCGACCGTGCGCTGGTCGCGGCCTTGGTCGACCTGCTGGAGCGCGCCGATATCTCGGTTACGGACGTGCCCGGGGGTATGACCGTCCGGCGCAAGAACGGGATCATCATGCCGGTTGATGTCGAGACCGAACCTTTTCCGGGCTTTCCGACCGACCTGCAGGCGCAGATGATGGCGCTGCTCTGCCTCGCGTCCGGCACCTCGCAGATCCACGAGAAGATTTTCGAGAACCGGTTCATGCACGTGCCGGAACTTCTCAGGATGGGTGCGAAGATCGACATCAATGGCGGCACGGCCGATGTCACAGGGGTCGATGAGCTGCGCGGCGCGCCCGTGATGGCGACAGATCTCAGGGCCTCGGTCAGCCTGATCCTCGCGGCGCTCGCAGCCGAAGGTGAAACTGTGCTCAGTCGGGTCTATCATCTGGATCGCGGGTATGAAAATGTGGAGCAGAAGCTGAGCGCCTGCGGCGCGATGATCGAGCGGTTCCGGGACTGACCATATGACTGACGCGCGGTTCGAAGATCTGGACTATGCGGGCGATCCTGTGCGCCTTGCCGTAGAGACGCCGGAGGATGTTCCGATCGCAGCGTCGCTGTTGCAGGACGCCGTCGCGGTCACGGGCGAGATCTCGTGGATGCCCAAACGGCGCCGGCTGGCCTTGTTGCTGAACCGGTTTCGGTGGGAGGATCGCGATGCCGCCGAGGCGGACGGGCGACCGTTCGAACGCGTTCGTGCGGCGTTGGTGATCGACAGCGCCCAGGCCGTGCAGGCGCGCGGCGTCGACCCGAAGGACAAGGATCAGATCATCTCGGTCCTGTCGATGAGTTTCGAGCCAGCAAGCGACCAAGAGGGCGACGTCAGCGGGACCGTGATCCTGACGCTGGCGGGCGATGGCGAGATTGCAGCCAGGGTCGAATGCCTCGATATCAGGATCATGGACATGTCCCAGCCGTGGGCCGCACCGTCGGGTCGGGCGCCGGACCATGCGCTGGGAACGGACGACAGCTAGAGCGAGCCCGCGTCAGATGAGCATGCGGCTCTCGTCCAACGCCGCCTATCCCGCGTCACTGCCAAACGCCGTTTCGTCAGCCGCATAGATCCGGCGCACACGGTCTCGAATATCCGGATCAGCGACTGTTTCGATCGCGGGAACACGCAACCGGCCTGCCGTCAGGATTTGTTCAAGGTCACGCGCCGATGGCACGGGCACTGAAACACGGGCACACTGTCGGCGAATAAACGTCGGCAACTCGTGCAGGTTCAGAACGCGGGCGATGCGCTGGCGCGCCTCGAGCGCCGTGATCTGATCCACCTGCGGATACCATGCGTGCGGCGGGACGATCCGGCCCGCACCGGACAGCGCGGTGTCGATCAGCTCGAGATAGGCCCGCAATGTCGACCGCGCCAGGTCCACCGGAAACGCGGCCGGATCGCGCAGTGCACCGCGCCCCTCCGGCAAGGCCCCGACCTGCTCGGCGAGCAGGCGCCGGATGGCCGCGTGCTTCCACCCCGGTCCGAAAAGCTCCTCCTGCAACAGCGCGTAGACACGCTCGAGCGGATCGCAGACGATCGTGAAGACAATTCGCTCTTCAAGAGTGTCGCTGCCACGGCTCGCAAATGCCTCTCCCCGCGCCGCGGCATCCAGCACCTGACCCAGAGGCTGCGATCCTGCGGGATCGCCCCGGTGATCAAGCCAGTTCAGAAACGCAACACCGGGGCCAAAGCCAGGCCCGTCTATCGGTGCAAAGGCATGGAGGCCCTGCGGCGGTGCCAAAACATCCGGGATTTCCGATGCAAGCGATGCCGCACCCGGCGCGGCTGCCTCCGGTTCGAGACCCAGCGCCGCACACATCTCGGCATAGTTCGACACTTTCAGCGACAGTGGCCCGGGGTTCTGCCGGATCAAGGGCGCTGTGTCGGGGGGATTACCCGTCGATCCGATATGGCGCGCGACGGCCTGCAGCACCTCGGGTGTCTTTAGCCTGGCATAGTCGATCCTGAGCGCATCCGTGCCCGCGTCGGCCATGACCTGATCCATCCACGCGTAGTGCGCGTCCTGCGCCTCGCGATACCGGGTGTACTCGGCAAGGTCGAACCGGATCCGGACCGAGATCCGGCGCCGCGGATAGCGCAGCACCCACTGATCCGTCTCGCGTGCGATCTTGAGGGAGATGTAGCTGTCCAGCGGATCGCGGCGCAGGATGATGCGGGCGCAATCGGGATCGGCCAGCGCAAACCGCAGGGCGATCTCTGTGTGCCCTTGAAAAATCCGAAACCCCGGCAGCCGCGTATCACGCTGCAGCAGATCGGCCAGAAACTCCAATGGTTCAGCATCGCGGGTCTTCGGCGTCCAGCCCCGGGCATCCACCTTCATCGGCCCGCCAATGAAAGACGGGTTGAACACCTCGCCGTAACAGACTGTATCTCCGAGCGCTTCTATGGTTCGCTCCAACAGGTTCGAACCGGTGCGCATGGCTCCGAAGATCGCAAAATACCGCGGCCGCGTCATGACATCGCCCCCTGCCCGGGCAGGGACCAACCGGTCGGATCGCTCCAGTCGCTCCGCAAGACGTCGCGCGCTGCTGTCAACACCGCGGCGTCGTCACCGGGTTCCAGCGTCCGCACCCATGCGTTCAACTCGGTCGGTCCCGGTATCCGCCGCGGGCGAAGCCGCAGTTTGCGCCGGCGACCACCCCGTGGCGCGGGTCGCCGCAGATCACGCAGGATGTCTGCTGCAGGCTTGTCTCCGACGAGAACCAACCGGGCGTTTGGATCGCGGCACAGCTGCGCCTCGACCTGGTGGTCATCGCGCGGGCGGAGCAGAAACACCGTCTTCCCCGCGCGGTCCGACCATAGGACCTGACGCAGGAACTGCGCGGGCCGGTGGTCGCGAAACGCGCGGGCCTTCGAAATGTTCCCGGCATAGGCATCTGCATCGTCGGCGAACTCGGCATCGGTGTCACCGAACAGCACGCCATGAAACCTGATCGCCGCATCCGTATCCAGCAATCGCGCTCGCAAGGCGCGCAGACGAGCAATCTCCGTGCCAATCAGCACCATATACGGCTTTGCGGTCACGATCCGGAAGGCCGAGCTTCCCCGCGGCCAGCGACCCGGCATCACCGTCCCGGCGCCTTCTGCGCCAAGGCTGTCCCGTGCGGCCAAGAAGGGCGCGGGGCTGACCGGATGGCGCGGACGCATTGCCCGAGGCGGGTTCAAAAAACGGCTGTAGAGCCCGTCCGCATCGGGATCGATCTTGCGAGCAAACATGTCTTCCGCAGTGCTGAGCAGATCGAGATGATCATCATGGAACACATACGGCCGCCCCAGCGGATCAAAGCGCTGGAGCGTCAACGAGCGATTGTCGACAGGCCCTGCTCCATGCACGCGAACAAGGGATTGGAAGAAGCTCTCATCCGGGATCCACGTGTTGCGGAAGAACCGCCGATACCCATCGAGATCGGGCAGCGCGCAAATCCTCTCGAGCGTGGCCCGGCTGAGGCACCACCATTGCAGGCCGAGATGCGGCGCCAAACCGCCCGGTAGCTTGCGTCGCACCCCGATCCGGCGTTGCAAAGCCACATTGGTGTCGAAAAGCCAGCGCTGCTCGCGCCACGCAAAGACATGCCAAAGGGTGAAGCGTTCCTCGGACAAGCCGTCCTGAACCCAGTCAGCGGTTGCAACAGGAACGCTTTCGATGAAATCCGTCTGGGCATTGCCCGCCAGCAACGCGTCAAGCTCGCCAAGCGGCCGCACCGGCAGGCACGACCCGCTGAGCAGGCAGACATGGCTGAATGCGCCCTCGCCGCGCAACAGCACCCGGACCGCGTCCAGTGTTGCATCGACAAGACCCATGCGCCCCCAGACCGTGCGCTGGGTGGAGATGACGGTCGCCGCCGCGCCAATCTCCCGCCGGGCAGCGTCCAGAGCGGCAGAACCACCCTGACGGTCGACATGGACAACCACCTCCGCGCCCTGCCCTGTCAGACAGCGCGCAAGCTGACCAACCCGGTCAAACCGCTCGTGCGCCAGGATCACGAAGGCCGCGCGCATCAGAACCAGCCTCCACGGGCCATGAGGCCGAGATCGCAGAGCTGCTCCCAGCCTTCGTATCGGGTTGATTGCGGCGTCCAGAGGCGGGTGTCTTCACCGGTCGCCGCCAGCGTCCGGTACTCGCGCCCGCCCGCATAGTGCTGAGCGCGGACGACCTCCTCGTCGATCTTCTCGGTCAGCACATCCAGGAATTTCGTATGCAAGAGGATACCCGACGTTCTGGCGCCCCCGCGGTGATCGTATACCCGGTTCAGACGGCGTGGCAAAAGATCGTGGGTCGAATTGCGATAGATGTAGCTCCGCCGCCACCGCACCAGCGGGATCTTGTTCAACGCCGGCGCTTTGCCAAGCGCCTCGCCGGGCGACAGACGCACCCGCGGGCCGCCCTGTATCCAGAGATTGTGGTACCGCTCGTTCCGCTCGACCCAGTAGTTGTTGGCATCGAACCACGGGGCGGCCGCAACCGGGTCCTCGCCCGTCCGGTACGTGGTTTCCGCCAGGGTGCCCTGTCCGTAGAGATCCAGCAGCATGGTGCCGAAGCTTTGTCTCTTGTTCGACTCGAGCCAGCGGATCAACGCCGGCAGACGCCGCGTGTCGCAGTAGGGATAGACGAGGAACTCGTCCGGATCGGCCACCAGCACCCAGCGCCCGGATCCGTGCAGCGCCAGGAGGCGGTTCAGCCAATCGACCCCGAAGCGCGAGGCCTTGTAACGCGCCTCGGTCCGCCAGACCGAGACATCACTTGCCGCGCCAAGAAGCTCCGGTGTCCCGTCATCCGAGCCATTGTCGACCACGAAGAAATGCACGATGCCGAGGCGACGATAATAATCCAGAAAATACGGCAGGCGCACGGCCTCGTTGCGCATGGTCGAAAACAGAACCGGCCCCGGGCCAAGCCCCCCATAGCGCTTCGTGACGGGCTTGAGCTCCCATGACTTCGCCAGAGCACGCAGTTGCAGCCCGCGTCGTTCGAGACGCAGAGACAACCGGGTTCGCAGTCGAAGCTTCATGGGCTGGGGCACTCAGGACCGGAGGTGTCTGGTTGAGCGTTCTCTTAGCGCCAGCCGCGCGGTTGTGCCAGAGACTGGCGCATGGCTGGGCGGTCGTGACCCCGGTCAGCCCGGGTAGCGGCCGGTCTGGTGCCAGCCCCAGGCGTCCCCGATCATGGTCGCGAGGTCGGACCGGGTTGGCTCCCATCCCAGCACGTCGCGCGCACGATCCGAGCCACTGACCAGACGCGCCGGATCTCCGGGCCTGCGCGCGCCATCGATCACAGGGATCTCGCACCCCGTGACGGCCCGCGCCGTGTCGATCACGGCCCGCACCGAATGACCACTGCCCGATCCGAGGTTGAGCTGGAGCGAAGCACCGCCGCCAAGCAACCAGTCCAGCCCGCGCACATGCGCATCTGCCAGATCGTCCACGTGGATATAGTCGCGAATGCAGGTTCCATCGGGCGTGGGATAGTCATCGCCGAACACCGTGATCGCGTCACGCCGACCGGATGCTGCATCCAACACCAGCGGGATCAGATGCGTCTCGGGCCGGTGATCCTCGCCGATCTGGCGCGCCGGATCGGCGCCTGCGGCGTTGAAATACCGGAAGATGACGGATTCGAGCCCATGCGCATCGCGCAGGTCGGCCAGCATGTGCTCGACCGCCAGTTTGGTGCGGCCGTACGGGTTGATCGGCGCCTGTGCATCAGCCTCAGTCAGAGTATCGCCCGCAGGCTCACCATAGGTGGCGCAGGTCGAGGAGAACACGACCCGTCGCACGCCATGCCGGATCGTGGCGGCAAAGAGCGAGGCCGAGCCGCCCACGTTGTTGGTCCAGTAGATCTCGGGCTTTGCAACGGATTCGCCGACATTCGAGAACGCCGCAAAGTGCATGACCGCCTCGGGCCGATGCGTCTCGAAGGCCCGATCGAGATCCTCGGCGGACAGCAGGTCGCCCTCGACCACATCGCCGAACTGCACGGCCGCACGCCAGCCAGTGGAGAAGTTGTCGAAGACGACCGGCGTGTGCCCGGCCAGCTTCAACGCTTTGCAGGCATGGCTGCCGACATAGCCGGCACCGCCCGTCACCAGAATTGTTGCCACGATCGGGTTACTCGGCGGCCAACCGTGCGGAATACTTGTCTCGCAGGAATGAGCCGAATTCGTCGGACAGATCACCGCGATCGAGCGCAAAATCGACCGTGGCCTGCAGGTATCCCGCCTTTGAACCGCAATCGTAGCGCTCGCCCTCGAAGCGATAGCCATAGACCGGGCGGCCCAAGGTTGCCTGCTCGGCAATGGCGTCGGTCAACTGGATCTCGCCGCCTGCACCTTTCTTCTTCGCAGACAGTGCCTCCATGACCTGCGGGGTCAGGATGTAGCGTCCGATCACGGCCAGATTGGACGGCGCGACCTCGGGTTTGGGCTTTTCGACCAATCCGCGCGCCCGGACCATCCGGCCAGTTTCACCATCGGGGTCGATCACGCCATAGCTCGATGTGCGATCATGCGCGACTTCCATGGCCGCGACAACGCAGGAGGGCGTGTCGAACTCGTTATGGGCCTCGACCATCTGCTGCAGGCAGGGCGTCTTAGCCGCGATCACATCGTCGGGCAGCAGCACCGCAAACGGCTCATCTGCGATCAGCCGACGCGCACACCAGACCGCATGACCAAGGCCAAGCGCTTCCTGCTGACGGATATAGGCGATGGCGCCGGATGGCATGGTGGCATTGCGCACCTCGTCCAGAAGCGCGTCCTTGCCATCGGCGATCAGCTTGCCCTCGAGCAAAGGGGCGGAATCGAAGTAGTCCTCCAGAGCAGACTTGCCGCGCGCGGTGACGAAGATGAATTCCTCGATCCCCGCGGCCCGCGCTTCATCGATCGCATATTGGATCAGGGGTCGGTCGACCAGCGGCAGCATCTCCTTGGGGATGGACTTGGTCGCCGGGAGAAACCGCGTGCCCATGCCGGCCACGGGAAAAATCGCTGTACGTACGCTTGTCTTCATCTCGTTCCCTCTGCACCAGACGCCGCTACCCCACGGCGCCGCGTTCTGCGGCCCCCCCGCAAACGCATGTGATTCCCAACTTGGTGGGAATAGTACCACCGATGTTTGGATTACTTTAACACTGAGGGAACAGTCCGGGTCAGGTCCGAAGGCACCGGACCCCGGTGTGTGCCATCGGACACAGGTGTCGGAGGCGCTCCGGAATCAACGGCAAGGCGATCGCGCACCGCTGCCAGATCGAGATCCCGGCGCATCGGTGTGATCGACAGGCTCGGCACGCCGGGCAGTCGAAGGACGTGCTGTCCCCCTCGCAGGACCGGGTCGAGCCGCAGATGGAAATTCCGGCGCTGCGCGACCCGCGCGATCTCGGCCGCGACCCGGTGATGCCGCAGGATGACCGGGCGGCCATCCTCGCGGTGATCAAACCGCCAGGTCCCGCCCTCGTGATGCCAGATACCCCGGCGAAACTCGACCGCGTGCGCAGCGAACCCGGTCTGAAACCGGAAGACGCTGACCCGGTGACCTGCCGCGACAAGGCGTTCGGCGAGCCGGATCAGGCGACGGCCCCGGCCAAACCCCCATCCGCAGTAGAGTGCGATGTTGAGATCGGCTGCGGCCCGTGTCGCCCCCGGCCACGGCGCATAGGTCGGTCTGTCCCAGCTCCCATCGTACCGCCGCGTTGTCCGCAGACGGCCCTCGGCCAGACCATCATCGACCTGAGACAGCAACCGGTCCCGCTCCACCCCGCGCATCGCACCGATCCGGATGAACCCATCGCAATCGGCATCGCGGCGCGCCCGGAACCGGGCAAGCTCGGGTTCGATCGCCGCGGGATCGAGATGCTGCTCGCAGAAAAACGCCTTCGAGGCCGCGACCTCGCGCAGGTTCCGCGGCTTCTTGAGATGGCCGCGGACGGCGTTGACCTCGCGCAGATGATGAACCTCAGCCCTGTCCGTGACGGCCATGTCCCATCCGGCCTCGGCCAGACGCAGCGCCATGTCGGTCTCGTCGAGAAAATAGCGATAGGCTTCGTCGAAGCCACCCACCGCGACCACGGCGGCGCGGCGAAAGGCCGAGTTTGCCCCCATCAGCCCGCCGAACCGCGCGGTGGCGCACTGCTCGGCGCTGCCCATGACCTGAATGCCCTGAGCCGCATCCAGCGCGAACTCGCGCGCCGAGCGGTCGAAGGTCACACCGCGCCATTCAACCTCCAGCCCGTCACGTGCCCGAACAAGGCCGCCGACCGCCCCCACCTTCGGATTGGCGAACGGCTCGGCCACCCGGCGCAACCAGTCCGGCTCGGGCACCGCGTCGTCATCGCAGAAGGCGACAATGTCGCCGCCCGCCGCCGCAATGACGCAGTTGCGGGCGTGGCTGACATTCGGCTCGGTCACATGCAGGTATCGGACGCCCAGCGCCAGATCGCCGGGCAGATCGAACGCCTCCAGCGTCGGAAGATCCCCGGCGACAACGACCTCGAACGCGGCCAAGTCCTGCTGCGCCAGCGCGATCAGGACGCGGGGCAGAAGATGCGGACGCTTGTGACTGAGGATACCGACCGTCAGCGGCAGCGCGCCAGCACCCAGCTGGGTCACGGGGTGCCCCGCTCCGCCAGCACAGCCTCGATCCGGGGCGTATCCTCGGGATTGTTCAGTTCCCAGAACACGGCCCCGCGCGCCTCGACCTCGACACAATGCACATCCACGCCGTTCTCCATGAAGCGCAACTGCTCCAGCCCCTCCCACCGCTCGAGCGGTCCCGCGGGCATGTCAGGGTACCGCCGCAGCGCATCGGGCCGATAGGCGTAGACGCCGACATGATGAAAGACCGGGATCTCAGCGGCGGTGTCCAAAGCGCTGCCAGTGTAGGGGATCACTTCCTTCGAGAAGTATAACGCCCGCCCGTCCCGCGCGAAGACAGCGGTGGTGCCGCCAACCCGCCCTGCCCGGCGGTCGGCAAGAAACCCCTCCAGCGCATGCCGATCACAGCGCAGAACCGGCGTCGCGACCTCGATCTCGGGCCGGGCGCGCATGGCAGCGATCAGATCCTCGACGAACCAGGGCGGGGTCAGCGGAGCATCGCCCTGCAGGTTCACCACGATGTCGGGAACCGGACCGGCACCTGCTATGGCGTCGGCGCAGCGTTCCGTTCCGTTTGCGCAGTGTTCCGCTGTCATCACAACCTCACCGCCGAAGGCACGCGCCGCATCAGCGATCCGATCGTCATCGGTTGCCACAAAACACGCGCTTACGCCGGATACCTGAGCCGCAGCCTCCCACGAGCGGTGGATCAGCGACTTGACCGCGCCCTCCGAGCCGCGCAACGGCGCAAGCGGCTTGCCTGGAAACCGCGTCGACGCATAGCGCGCCGGGATCAGGATCTGAACGCTCTCGGCCATCGCCGTCACGAGCCCGCAGGCGGCAGTTCGACCCCCGGCGCCATGGCCAGGAAGAACGGGTTCTCGTACCCCGTCTTGCCGTAGGTAAACGCGGAGTGATCATCGAAGCGCAGCACGGTGCCCCCGGCCGCGCGCAGGACCGCATGGCCCGCGGCTGTGTCCCACTCCATCGTCCGGCCAAGGCGCGGGTAGAAATCCGCCTCACCCGCGGCGAGCAGACAGAACTTCAGCGAAGACCCCGCGCTTTTGAAATCGGCCACCTTGAAGCGTGCGATGTAGTCATCGGTCGCTTGATCGCGATGCGATTTCGAGGCGACCACCGTCAGCGCGGTATTGTCGGGCCTGGTCACCTGCAACGCGCGTGCCGAGGCCGCATCCACCGCGCCGTCCGCAACGGCCATCTCGACCGCGCCGTCGGCGCGCGTGACGAACAGCCGGTCCTTGGCCGGTGCATAGACCACTCCGGCGACGGGCAGCCCATCTTCGATCAGCGCAATGTTGACCGTGAACTCGCCGCGGCGCTGGATGAATTCCTTCGTGCCGTCCAGTGGATCGACCAGAAAGAACCGTTTCAGCCCCTGCTGCGCATGGCTCTCCGCCCCTTCTTCGGTCACCGCCGGGATATCCGGATAGGCCGCGGCCAGACCCGCGGCAATCACTGCATCAGCGGCGAGGTCCGCCGCGGTGACCGGGCTTTGATCGGCCTTGGCCTGTGTCTCCATCTCGCCCGACGCATAGATCTCCAGGATCTTCGCGCCGGCCTCCAGCGCCAGGGTCACGAGGGTGTTTTCCAGATCCGGTGATGTCATTGCACTGCCCGATTTTGAGTTTATTCACAGCAAGCGGTATAGGACAGAAACGACCCAGCGCCGCAAGCGCTGCAGCAATAGCGGTCCCGGCCAATCTCGGCAACCGCACAGGACACAAGCGCAGGAGCCTGGACGAGACACGATGGCACCACCGACCTCAGCCAAACCCGTAAAACAGCCCTTTTCGGTGGCTGTCGCGGCGTTCATGGAACTGGTCTATGCGCTGGTGGTGCGCGAGCTCAGGTCCGAGCACAAGAACGCCGCCCTCGGCATTCTTCTGAATATCGGGCCAATGCTTGTGATGGGGCTGGTGTTCTATTTCATCATCACCATGCTGGGCGGCGGCATGGCCAAGATCCGCGGCGATCACATGACGTTCATCCTGATCGGGTTCGCGGTGTTCTTCGGCCATATCCAGACGGTGACGGCGGTTTCGGGATCGGTCAACGCGGGCATGCTGAACCACAAACGCATGTCGCTGTTCCTTATGATCTGCGTCAAATCGCTGTCGATCCTCTACAAGAACATCCTCTCGTTCGGCACGCTGCTGGCGATGAACTACCTGTTCCGCGATGTCTGGCACATGGACAATCCGCTGCTGTTCATCACGGCGTTTATCTGGAGCTGGATCGGCGGCGTTGCGGTCGGCGTCATGATCCTGGCCGCCCAGCGCTATTTCAGCTGGGGCAGCATGCTCAAGACGGTCTATGTGCGGATCATGTTCTTCACCTCGGGTAAGCTGTTCGTGGCGAACACCCTGCCGGGCTTCATCCGCTGGACGATGGATTGGAACCCGCTTTACCATCTGCTGGACCAGGCACGCTCGGCGGCGTTTCTGAACTATACCGCGCATACGACAACGCTGGGCTACCCGGTCATGGTGATCTGCATCCTGGTCGTCTTCGCGGCCCTGATCGAGAACTATGTCCGCGTGAACTTCAGCGCCAGCCATGCTCCGGGCTGATGCCTTGAATGGCGGGGGACATACCTGGGCGCCCGGTCGCGAAACTGTGCCTTGCAACAGCCGGGTGGCTCGCTATCTCGTAGACAACCCTCTGGGAGCCTTTGTACTGGCAGGAGAGTGACCTTGGACCGGCGCCGATTTCTGACCTCGACCACCGCTGTCGGCCTTTTGGGTGCGTGCACCGGGGCTGTTCCGCCGCTCGGCGATGTGAACGGCGCGTACCCGCCCATCGGCAAGATCGTGAACGCAGGCGGCCTCGACGTTCATGCCTGGGATCGCGGAACCGGACGCCCGGTCATCATGATCCACGGTGCGGGCGGCAACCTCAGGGACTTCACCTATGACGTGGCGCCCATGGTGGCGGAAAATTACCGCGCCATCGCTTTCGACCGCCCCGGGTTCGGCTATACCGACCGCCCGGCGGAACGGGGCGGCGACCCGGCCGTGCAGGCGCGTGTGCTGGCCGCCGCCGCGCGCGAGATGGGTGTCCAGCGCCCGATCCTGGTCGGTCACAGTCTCGGCGCTGCCATCGCCATGGCCTGGGCGCTGGCCGAACCCGACAGTGTCGCGGGCGTCGTCTCGGTCTCGGGCGCCGTGATGCCGTGGTCCGAGCGCCCGATGCTGGCCGAGTTGATCGGCCTCGACGAGGTGCTCATCGGCTTCTACTTCGACTATCTCAGCACCGGGCTCGAGGATGGCACGATCGAGCGGTTCATCGCCCGCAACTTCCGTCCCCAAACGCCGCCGCCCGGCTATGTCGAAGCGGTCGGGATTCCGCTGGCTCTGCGCCCGGACTCGATCGAAGCGAACAAGGAGGACATCGCCTCCCTCAACACCGCGCTTCGGCGACAGGCGCCGGATTACGGGCGTCTAACCATGCCGGTCGAGGTTGTCTCGGGCGCAGCGGATCCGATCATTCGCCCGGCCCGGCAGCCGATCCCGTTCAGCGAACGGCTGGGCAATGCACGCCTGACCCTGCTCGACAACGTTGGCCACATGGCCCATCACGCCGCCCCGCAGGAGGTGATTGCCGCGGTTGCGCGGATCGACGCCGCTGTTGCCTGAGCAGTTGTGAATGCCCCCGGCAATCCAGACGCCCGCCTCGGACGTATCGCTTCAAACGTGAAGACGACGGCGGAGAATTCCATGCTGAGGCGCACCTTTCTGACCACCGGAGCGGCGGCAACGCTTGGCGCCTGCGCAGCCGTGCCCGAGGACGAGGCGCTCCGCCGCTGGCCCCCGCTTGGAGAGATCATGCCCGTGGGCGGCGTCGATGTGCACTACTGGCAGCGCGGCGAGGGACGCCCCGTGGTCCTGATCCACGGCGCCAGCGGCAATCTGCGCGACTTCACCTTCGATCTCGCGCCGCGCCTTGCGCAGAACCACCGAGTGATCGCGTTCGACAGGCCGGGCTTTGGCTATTCCGGCCGGATCGCCGAGCGCGGCTGGGACCCGGCGGTACAGGCTGCGCTGCTGCGGCAGGCAACGGCCGAGCTTGGCGCGGAACGCCCGATCATTGTCGGCCATAGCTGGGGCGGCGCGCTGACCATGGCCTGGGGGATCGACGCGCCCGACGCGGTCTCCGGCCTTGTCACCCTCGGCGGCGCCACCATGCCCTGGGGCGGCGATATCTCGTTCCTCTACACACTGAATGCATCCGATGTGACGGACTCGCTGACCAGCAATCTCATCGCGACCTTCGCGACGGAAGGCCTGATCGAAAGCTTCATGGAAGGCACCTTCGCGCCCCAGCCAATCCCGGAAGGCTACGCCGCCTATGTTGGCGGGCCGCTTGCGACGCGCCCTCGGACCGTGCGCTACAACGCCCACGACATCACCAATCTGAACGCCATGCTCGAGCGCCAGTCCAAGCAATATCCGAACCTCTACACCCCGGTCGAGATCGTGCACGGCGCCGTGGACGAGGCCGTCTGGGCCAATCTGCACGCCGAGGGGATGCATGCGCTGCTGCCGAATTCGCGCCTGACCTTGCTGGACGGCGTCGGTCACATGCCGCACCACGCCCGGCCCGAAGCGGTTGTCGCCGCGGTCGAGCGTCTCTCTGCCGTCAGCTGACCCGGCCCGGCAGCGCCTTCACAGCGGGCCTCTGGCGCGGCATACTTGCACCAAGGCGGGGCAAGGCACATGTGGGGTGTGATGGGCGTTCCAGATCCGGAACAGGATGGACAGTTCTACGCCGGCGTGCCGCTGCGCCGGTTCGTGGCGTTTCTGATCGACTCGGTCGTGATCGTCGGCATCTGGTTCGTTGTCGTCTTCATCGGATTTCTCCTGACGGTCCTGACGATGGGCGCCGGTCTGGTCGTCGCGATGCTGCTGTTTGCCTGCTCGGGCTTTCTCTATCGCTGGCTGATGCTGCGCAACCGGTCGGCGACCCTTGGCATGATTATGACCGGGATCGAGGTCCGCGATCACGAGGGCGAACACCTCGACGATACATCGGCCGCGCTGCACACGGCAGGATATTACGTCACGGTCATGTTTCCGCCACTGATGTTGATAGGATGGATCCTGCTGGCAACATCGCCTTACAGGCGAGCCATGCACGACACTTTCATGGGTACGGTTGTGATCAATCGTCCGGAATGACGAACGCTGGATCAAAATGAGATGAAGTTCCCGATTTCAGACCGCCCTTGCCCGTGACAAGCGGTAATAAACTGTTATCCTTTTTTCGAGTAGCTGGGTGCAGGAGTTTTAATGAGCCATCACGAAGCCTCCCTTAAGGCGCAATTCTACCTGACAGCGCCCCAGCCTTGTGCCTATCTCGAAGGGCGCGAGGAGCGGAAGGTCTTCACCACCCTGGCTGGTGCCCGGGCGGTTACGGTGAACAATGCTCTGTCTCTCAAGGGATTTCGGCGCAGTCAGTCGGTGATCTATCGGCCCGCCTGTGTCGGCTGCTCGGCCTGCATGTCGATCCGCATCCCGACGCGGGAGTTCAAACCCAGCCGGACCCAGCGGCGAATCCTCAAACGCAACGAGAGACTGGTGCGCCGCCCCTGCGAGGCCTGGGCAACCGAGTCGCAGTTTGCGCTGTTCCGCCAGTATCTGGGCGCGCGCCACTCCGATGGCGGCATGGCGGATATGGATGCGTTCGATTACGCCTCGATGGTCGACGAGACGCCGGTCAACACCATGGTCGTCGAGTATCTCGAGGAAGATCCCGATACCGGCGGCCAGACCCTGATCGCGGCCTGCCTGTCGGATGTGCTCGGTGACGGCCTGTCGATGGTCTATTCCTATTTCGAGCCGTCCGATCCAGCGCGCAGTCTCGGCAGCTACATGATCCTCGACCACATCGCCATGGCGCGGGAGATGGGGCTGAGCCACGTCTATCTCGGGTATTGGGTCTCGGGCTCGCCGAAGATGGACTACAAGATCGGCTACCGCCCGTTCGAACTGTGTGACGGATCGAACTGGCACCGGTTCTCCAACCGCGAGGATATCCACGACTGGCAGTCCAGGCGCTATCAGGCGATCCAGTCGGAACTCATGGACTAAACAGCCGGTCAGCGCGCCCGCGCGCACCGGTGTCAGGGTCGCTCTCGCCCGCCAGCATCATGCCACAGTACCTCCCGGATATTGGCGCAGACGCGCCATCGTTCGGTCACGCCGGCCGGTAAAATCCGCCCCGACCCTTGGGACCGTCAGCGGCTTCGGGCACAGGCGGGCGCGGGTTTGCGTGCACCAAATCCGCTCGTCCCGGCCCCGACACAACCTGAACGGGTCGAATAGAACTGGTCTTGGCAGGCCGAACATTGTATCCGGACAGGGACTGCGGGAAAGTACGGCAGTCCTCTGTGTCCCTGTAATCGTTGATGATCTTGAGTTTCGCGTCATCCCGAAACCCGCGGCTCTTTGCAGCCGCTACTTGGAAACACAAAGCGACTTCAGGATGCACCCAATGACAAGTCTTGAACCCCTCAGAATTACCACCGCGTTCGGACGTTTTTGCGCGTTTGTGTCGGCGACTTTCGTGATCGGCCTTGTCCCCGCCGCCCTGACGGTGGCCGCTGCGGCCCAGTCCTCGCAGCCCACCGCGGCCGAATTTGGCGAACGTGTGCTCCGGTACGCCCGTACCGATCTGCAGGACTGGATCGAAGACCCCGTGCTGATCTTTGCCATCAAGGAGCAGAACGCGCTTTTCGGTACGCTGAAGGAGACCGAGATCGCATCGATGGACCAGCAATGGATCGATGGCGGATCGCGCGGTCTGATGGTGCTCGAGATGCTGGACCGTCAGGCCTCGATCATCGCCCGCGACCGGCGCGAGAAGGCAGGCGGGGTGATCACCGAGATCATCGTCATGGACCAGTACGGGTTGAACGTTGCGATCTCGGACCGGACCTCGGATTTCTACCAAGGCGATGAGGCCAAGTACAAGGAGACCTATCTTCTTGGTCCCGATGCGGTGCACATCTCGGAACTGGAGTTCGACGATTCGACCCAGCAGGTGCAGACCCAGGTCAGCCTGACCGTCACCGATCCGGAAAACGGCGAGCCGATCGGCGCCGTGACCCTGGGCGTCAGGATCGACAAGCTTGTGAACTGACGCCGAACGCCGCGTCCGCGCCTTGCTGCGCCGCGCATCAGCGGCCAGACTGGCCGCCCATCGACCGGCGGCAGCAAAGGACGTGCCCGGATGACCGGATTTGCCAGCGACATCGCCTTCACCGATGCGGTGAAGGCCCGTCAGACAGCGCTTGGCTCGCGCGAGACCTATCAAAAGCAGATCGAGACGCGCGACTGGCAGACCACCGTGACCGAAGATCTGGCCGCCTTCCTCGCGTCCCGTGTCTCGTTCTACATGGCGTCCGTGGGCGAGGACGGTCATCCCTACATCCAGCACCGCGGCGGGCCGCAAGGGTTCCTCAAGGTGCTGGACGAGAAGACGCTGGCCTTCGCGGATTTCCACGGCAACCAGCAGTATGTCTCGCTGGGCAATCTCGACGGCAACGACCGGGTGCACCTGTTTTTCATGGACTACACCAACCAGCGGCGCGTGAAGCTCTGGGGCCGGGCGCGGGTGGTCGAGGATGACCCGGCGCTGCTGGAACGCCTCGCGGACCCGGACTATCGCGCCCGGCCCGAGCGGGTGTTTCTGATCACCGTCGAGGCCTGGGACGTGAATTGCCCGCAGCACATCCCTGCCCTGCATGACGAGGAAACCATCCGCCTCGCGACCGCGAAACTGGCGCAACGGATCGCTCAGCTCGAAGCGGAGAATGCCGAGTTGAAACAGTGGATCGGCAACCAGCCGGGCTAGGCTACCGCCCCATCACCCGGCGACGCTGCGCCAGCATCCGCTGGTGCCCGTCCTCGGTCCCATCGTGGAACGAGCCGAACCACTTGTCCCACGGCATCTCGAGGTTGCCGTAATTGCACTCGAAATAGCGGTGATGCATCTGGTGGTGGAACGTGCCCAGCGCCAACCGGTTCTTGTCCTTGATGACCAGGCTTTCGAACCCTGTATGCGAGGTCGCCGCCGTAAGCGCCTGATGCTGCATGTGAAAGAGGATATGCAGCGGATGCGCGGCCAGCACCCAGTGCACGGCAATGGACGAGAAGAACATCAGGTGCTCGACCGGGTGCATCGACAGCCCTGACCACGGCCCGACATTGGTGTTCCGGTGGTGCAGCGCGTGCGCCAACCGATAGAGCGGCGGCCAGTGCAGCGCCCGGTGGATCCAGTAGAAGTGGAACGAGATCCAGACCGGCGTCAGCACGAACAGCAGGACGAACCAGACAGGATTGTCCGCCCACATCAGCACCGGGATCCACCCGTTCGCCATCATCCAGAAGGTCAGCACCTCATAGGCGGTCCAGAAGCCGACCCCGCTGGTCAGCGTCCAGAACATGTTGTCATGGGTCTGGTTGGCAAAGGTGAACATCCGTCCCTTCTTCGCCAGATCGCGGGCGTCGTATTTCAGCCGCTTGCCCTGCCCTGACAGCGTGTAGAAGAAGAAATGCAGCCCGCCTGCGACCAATGTCATCAGGATCATGTTGCGGACCCAGATCTGCGCGATCCAGTCCGGTGCCAGCTCGCGCATCGCCTCGAGCGGCGGCTGGAACCACGTCCAGCAGATCAGCGCGACACCGATCAGGATCGAGCGTTCCGTCAGCCAGAACCAGTTGACCCACAGCCAGCGCAGCATCGCGACCGGATCGGGCGGCCATCTGAAGAACGGCGAGACCCGGATCGGCAGGTCGGGCCGATGGTTCCAGTCGCTGCGCTTCGGGGCCGCGGACGGCGCTGGATCGGAGGCATCGCTCATGCACCCAGCCTATCACCGCGCGGCGCTGCGTCCAGTCAAGACCGGATGGGCTTGCCCCGCATGTCCAACTCGCCGCGCAGGATGCCAAACACCTCGGCAATGCGTTTCGCGCGCGTCGGGTCCGTCTTGGCACTGGCAACCCGATAGGCGAGGCCCCTTTGCTTGCCTGGCGTCGCCGCCTCCCAAAGAGCGCGGGCGCCGTCATCCTCGGCCAAGGCCGCCCTCAGCGCATCGGGCACTGCGACCGCGTCCTGGTCGGCGATCGTGAAGCGCACCGGGATGGTATCGCCCACCGCGGCACCGATTGACTTTAGCATCGTCTTCGACAGCAGGATGTACCACCGGCCACGGACGGGCGTCAGGCTTGCCTCGAATGGCACATCGCCAATTTCCCCCTCGACGCGCAAGCGTGGGCGCTCCGCTAGCGGAAGTCCGGCGGCAACCTCGTCCGCCACGAAAACCACCGTATAGGCGTAGCGGGTGCTGCCGACATCGTGGCGGACGATCTCGGCCTCGAAGCAGTGGGGAAATGCGGTGTCCATGGTCGCGTGATGCCTCTACAGTCTCGCAGCAACCTAGGTCGATTTTGTGTCCATACACCTGCCAGACGCGTGCCGTACGCGTGCGGTACAGGTGCCATACCCGAGCCATACGCTTGCCATACGCCCGGTTTCCTAGCGCCGATAACGCGTCGTCATCATGAAAAGACCGCTCGGTCCCGACATCTCCCAGGTGCTGGACCACGTTCCGTGATCGAAGTCGTAGCGGATCTCGAACCGGTCCTCGCCCGAGAACTGAAGCGAGATCGGGCGTTGCATCAGGAAGTCATGGAAGGGGCGGCCATCCTCGTAGTCGACCGCGATCCGGCCCCCGCCCGGGAAGCGCCAGCGCGATGTCCGGCCGGTATGATAGTCATGCCCCTGAAACCGCAAAACTCCGTCTTCCCGGCAGGTTAGCCCGGCCTCCTCAGGCTGGAACTCGGCCTGCCCCCAGACCTCGCCGATCACGCCGGTCCCGACATTCTCGATGATGCGGGTCATCTGCCACGGGCCGAGGAAGTAGCTCTGCGTTGCGTCTGCCATGGCGCTCTGCTACCCCGCGCGCGGTTCCCTGACAACGAAGGTTCGCGCATGATCCCCCGCTACTCCCGGCCCGAGATGGCCGCGATCTGGTCACCCGAGACGAAATTCCGCATCTGGTACGAGATCGAGGCCCATGCCTGCGACGCCCAGGCCGATCTCGGGGTTATCCCCAAGTCCGCCGCGGACGCCGTGTGGAAAGCACGAGATGTTGAGTTCGACATCGCCCGGATCGACGAGATCGAGCGCGAGGTGAAGCATGACGTCATCTCCTTCCTGACCCATCTGGCCGAGCATGTCGGCGAGGATGCGCGCTTTGTCCACCAGGGGATGACCTCGTCGGACGTGCTGGACACCTGCTTCAACGTGCAACTGGTGCGGGCCGCAGACATCCTGTTGGCTGATCTCGATAACCTTCTGGAGGCGTTGAGAAAACGGGCGCAGGAGCACAAGGACACCGTGTGCATCGGGCGCTCCCACGGCATCCATGCCGAGCCCGTGACGTTCGGGCTGAAGCTGGCGCAGGCCTATGCCGAGTTCGACCGCAACCGCGAGCGCCTCGTTCATGCGCGCGAGGAAATCGCGACCTGCGCGATCTCGGGCGCTGTCGGGACCTTCGCCAATATCGACCCCTCGGTCGAGGAGCACGTGGCCGCCCAGATGGGCCTGCACGCCGAGACTGTCTCGACGCAGGTCATTCCCCGCGACCGGCACGCCATGTTCTTCGCGACGCTCGGCGTGATCGCCTCGTCGGTCGAGCGTCTGGCAACCGAGATCCGCCACCTGCAACGCACCGAAGTCCTTGAAGCAGAGGAGTATTTCTCCCCCGGCCAGAAGGGCTCGTCGGCGATGCCGCACAAGCGCAATCCGATCCTGACCGAGAACCTGACGGGTCTCGCGCGTCTGGTCCGCGCCTACGCCCTGCCCGCGATGGAGAACGTGGCGCTCTGGCACGAGCGGGATATCTCGCATTCCTCAGTCGAGCGGAACATCGGCCCGGATGCCACCGTCACGCTGGATTTCGCGCTCGCCCGCCTGACAGGCGTGATCGAAAAGCTGGTCGTCTACCCCGATAACATGCTGACGAACATGAACAAATTCCGCGGCCTGATCCACTCGCAACGGGTCATGTTGGCGCTCACGCAAAAGGGTGTCAGCCGCGAGGACAGCTATCGGCTGGTCCAGCGCAACGCCATGCGGGTGTGGGAGGAAGGCAAGGATTTCCTGACCGAGCTGAAGGCCGACGCGGACGTGACCGCCGCCATGACCGATGCCGAGATCGAGGAGAATTTCGACCTCGCCCACCACACCAAATACGTGGACACGATCTTCGCGCGGGTGTTCGGAGCGGACTAGCCGATCGAACGCGATCCCGTACAAAGTACCGGAAGCGCCGCCAGTCGTCGCAGAAAGTCCGTGACTTTTCCGCGTCCACCCTAGTTTTTCCAGAAGGACGGAAAGCCAGGGATTGCATGAGATCTGTCATGTCGCATCTTATGAAGCGTCGCCTTCTTGCCGGGGTCGCAGGGATCGCCACGGCCCTGCTCGCCGGGACAGCATTCGCTGCCGAGGATACGGACGCCGATGCCCCGATCACCGCGCACGACTTTGCCTTCGAGTCGATCGATGGCGGCCCCCTGCCCCTGTCGCAATATGCCGGGCGTCCGGTTCTGGTGGTCAACACCGCCTCGCGCTGCGGGTTCACCTATCAGTATGACGGGCTGCAGGCGCTCTATGACACGTACCGCGATCAGGGTCTTGTCGTGCTTGGCGTGCCGTCCGACGATTTCGGCGGGCAGGAACTGGCGACCGAGGCCGAGGTCAAGCAGTTCTGCGAAGTCAATTTCGCCATCGACTTTCCGATGACCGAGATCACGCGCGTGCGCGGAGAAGGGCAGCACCCGTTCTACGCCTGGGCAGAGGATGTGCTCGGCCCGCGCAACGCGCCGGGCTGGAACTTCCACAAGTATCTCGTCGGACCGGACGGCACGCTGCTCGAGGCCTTCGGGACCTCGACGAAACCCGAGGATGCATCGGTTCTGCGCGCGGTGGAAGCGCAGCTCGTTAACTGATCCGACACCAACGATCTTCAGCATTTATCAACCCGCGCGGAGCACACTCCGGTCTGACATCAGACATCGGAGAGCTCCATGGACGGGCGCATTGACAGACGTGAGGCGGGCACGGGCCCCTCGGAGGATACCGCTCCGCTGCACGGAACAGACGTCTTCAAGGCCCTGACACCGCGTGATTTTCTGACACTTTCTGATCAGGAGGTCCGGCGGGCCAGCCGCTACTCGCGCCCGCTGTCGGTCGTGATGATCCAGCTCAATGATGTGCCCGAGCTGATCGAGAAGGAGGGGACCGATGTCGCCCGAAAGGTGGCGCTCGCCGCGATGGAGCGGGTCGGCATGATGATGCGCGAGACGGATCTGATGTCCCATCTCGGCCCGGCGGAGATTGGATTGCTGCTGCCGGAGACACGGCTCGAGCAGGCCTATATCGCCGCCCTGCGCCTGCGCATGGCGTTCTCGGAGGTGATGCTGGAGACGCTGGCGGGACCACGGTTCCTGTCGATCTGCGCCGGGGTCGCGGCCATCTCGCCGCGCACGCGCAATGCCAAGACGTTCCTGATGCAGGCCTGTGTCGAACTGCGCCGCGCCCGGTCTGAAGGCCCGGGCACTGTCTGTGCCGCAGCGCCCGACACCTCACGCGTCGTTCGCCCGGGAACCCGCGCCGTGCACTAGCTTTGCGCCCCGGCTCTGCGACGCTCCGGACCATCGCCTGACGGGCTGCGTGTCTTTCCCCTCGCCTCGCCTCGGCACCGGGCCGAGCAGTAGCGCACCTCGTCCCAGCACCGGGCCCACTTGCGGCGCCACGTGAACGGGCGGCCGCAGGTGGCGCAGATCTTCTCCGGCAGATCTCCTTTGCGGCGCATGGCTGACCCCTGATCCGTCACATCCCCTTGGTTTGAACACCTAGCGCCATCCGCACGGCTGTCCCGTTGTCGGACTTGATTTTTGGCGCCCGGCACGGTAGCGCCCGCCTCTCGGTCACAGATGAGGTCACGATGAGCATGCGAGCGGTGCTGCCAGGCATTCTGGCGATGGCGGCGATTGTCGTTGTCTCGAATATTCTGGTGCAGTTCCTGCTGGGCGATTGGCTGACCTGGGGTGCGCTGACCTATCCGTTCGCGTTCCTGGTGACCGACCTGATGAACCGGCTCCACGGCCCGGCCCGGGCGCGCGTCGTGGTCTTCGCCGGGTTTGTGATCGGTGTCATCTGCTCGCTGATCGGCACACAGATCCACGGCGAGTTCGGCCCTCTGGTCACCCTGCGCATCGCAATCGGATCGGGGGTCGCCTTCCTCGTCGCGCAACTGCTCGACGTCGCGATCTTCGACCGCCTCCGCACCGGCGCCTGGTGGCGCGCGCCGCTCGCCTCGACCCTTGTCGGATCCGCACTAGACACGGCCCTGTTCTTCACCATCGCGTTCTCCGCGGCGTTGACCGCCATCGAACCGGCCAATGACGTCGCATGGGCCAACGAGATCCTGCCGATCCTCGACATGGGGCCGGCAGCACCCCTCTGGGTCAGCCTCGCCATCGCCGACTATGGGGTAAAACTGGCGATCGCATTGATCGCGCTGATCCCGTTCCGGATGCTGGTCCAGCGCCTGAGGGCTGCCTGACCAGCCACGGGCGTAACCTCTCAAAGCGCAAGGGCCGCGCCCGCCACGGGCGCTGCGGCCATCCGGACGCGGCACGCGGACGGCGGCGGGCGACCGCCCGCCGGGGTCCCGTCAGGGACATGGCCGCATGGCACGCTCCTCCTCAAAGATCGAGGTCGAGCTGCGCCTTGGCCTTCGGGGGATGCTCGACCCGAGGGCGTCGCCGGGAGCCGTGCTTGGTGTAGACCCGGCGCTGCTCCTCGCTGAACCCGGCAGCCCGGCGCGCGGCGGAAATCCGCTCCTTGGCCTGCCGCGCCGCGCTTGCCACATCGACCAGAGGCGCGGGATAGTCCGTGCCGATCGCGCAACCGACATCCTTCTGCTCCAGATCGGTCATCGTCCACGGCTCGTGGATCAGCGCGCCCGGCACCCCCCCCAGTTCCGGCACCCATGCGCGGATGAACACGCCGTCCGGATCGTGATCACGCGACTGCTTGATCGGGTTGTAGACCCGCATCGTGTTGATCCCGGTTGTCCCGGACTGCATCTGGCACTGGCTCCAATGTATCCCCGGCTCGAAATCCGTGAACAGCTGCGCCAATCCGGGGCCAAACGACCGCCAGTCGAGCCAGAGGTGATAGGCCGCGACCGAGACGCACATCGCCCGCATCCGGAAGTTCAGCCATCCCGTTGCCATCAGCGCCCGCATGCAGGCGTCGACCAGCGGCAGTCCCGTGCGCCCGGCAAGCCATGCCTCCAGCCGCGCCGGATCATGATCGCCCTCCCGCAGGCCTTCATAGGCGGGGTGCATGCAGCGGCTCTCGATCTCAGGCTCGTCCTCCAGCTTCTGCATGAAGTGACACCGCCAGTGCAGGCGCGAGATGAAGCTGTCGATCGACTTGCGATGCACAGGCGAGGGCTGCGTGCCCCGCGCCGCGCGCGCCATGTGCCAGGCCTCCCGGGTCGACATCGTCCCCCAGGCGAGATGCGGCGACAGGCGCGAACACGCATCATAGGCCGTGACCGGCGAAGACATCTCGCGCCGGTAGTTCTCGCCCCGCTCCGTCAGAAAGCTCTGCAACAGGTGCCGCGCCGGGTTAGGCCCCGCCGGCAGCTCGGCGCAGGGATCATCATCCAGGTCCAGCAAGCGTTCAGAGATGACCTTTCCGGGCGTGATGCCGTGGGCGATCATCTGCTCGGGCGGATCGAGCGGGGTCTGTTTGACCCGCCGGTCCCACTCCTTGGCCCAGCCATCGCGCGAGCCGAGCGGGCGCACCACACCGGCCTGTGGGAACTCGTGCCAGGGCACGCCGGTCTCCCGCGCCCAGGCCGCGACCCGCCTGTCCCGGGCATAGGTCCAGGCATCGCCCGTCTCTTCATGCGACCAGAGCACGACTTCACGCGATTGCGCCCGGATCGCCTCGAGCACCTCAACCGCATCGCCGACGCGCACAACCAGCGGCGCGCCGCGCACGGCAAGCTGGGTGCGAAGCGCCGCCAGCGCACGCGAGACGAAGCGCCACTGCCGCGCGCTCGACACGGGTTGCGCCCACAGCTCTGGCTCGATGATGTACAACGGAAGGACAATCCCCGCCTCGACGGCGCGAACGAGCGGAACGTGATCGGAGGCTCTCAGATCACGCTTGAACCAGACGATGTTCAGCACGAGACGAAGTTAAGCACGAGCGATCTCCCACACTCAGATGTGTGGGGATAAAAGCGGCAGCGTCAAGGCAGACGGCAACGAAGGGGCGAGTATCTAGTCGGTTTCCTCCATAAGTTGAGCTTTGGCTTCAGCGAGGAACTTTGCCATGTGCTCGCGGATCTCGGTCTCGGTGTATTCAGCGCCCTTGGCTTTCAGGTCGCCCTCGACCTTGCGGAAGACATCCTCGTCACCGGCTTCCTCGAAATCGGCCTTCACGACTTCCTGGGCATAGGCCATGGCCTCATCGGGGTTCATCATGCCCATCTTGCCCGCGGCCCAGAGACCGAGCAGCTTGTTGCGCCGGGCCTCGGCCTTGAACTGCATCTGTGCGTCATGGGCAAACTTGTTCTCGAACCCTTTCTCGCGCTCATCGAATGACGACATGGCCGACCCCTTTTCGCTCTCTGATTTCCGGCGCGCCCTGCACGCTCTGTCACCCGAGGATATAGGGGATTCGAGGGGTGTTTGGAACTGCGTCACACCAACCCTTGGCAAAATGCGGCCATCCCCGTATATCCCGCCCTCTGGGCTGGCGGTCCATTTTGGCGCCGCCCCTTGTTTCCGGCAGGAGTATTATGATGGCGCGGCGCAGGATGGTCTATGAGGGCAAGGCCAAGATCCTCTATGAAGGACCTGAACCCGGCACGCTGATCCAGTACTTCAAGGACGACGCGACCGCCTTCAATGCCGAGAAGAAGGACGTGATCGACGGCAAGGGCGTTCTGAACAACCGGATCTCCGAGCATATCATGGTCGCCCTGTCGGGCATCGGTGTGCCGAACCACTTCATCAAACGCCTGAACATGCGCGAGCAACTGATCCGCATGGTCGAGATCATTCCGCTCGAGGTGATTGTCCGCAATGTCGCCGCCGGGTCACTGTCAAAGCGGCTGGGAATCGAGGAAGGCACCCCGCTGCCACGCCCGATCATCGAATTCTGCCTGAAGGATGATGCGCTCGGCGACCCGCTGGTGACCGAGGAGCATATCATCGCCTTCAACTGGGCGACCCAGCAGGATATCGACGACATTGTCTCGCTGGCCCTGCGCGTGAATGACTTCCTCTCGGGGCTGTTCATGGGCGTCGGCATCAAGCTGGTCGATTTCAAGATCGAAACCGGACGGATCTTCGAGGGCGATTTCCAGCGCATCATCCTGGCGGACGAGATCAGCCCGGACAGCTGTCGTCTGTGGGACACGAAGACCGGAGAGAAGCTGGACAAGGATGTGTTTCGCCGCGATCTGGGTTCCCTGGCGGATGCCTACACCGAGGTCGCGCGCCGTCTCGGGATCATGCCGGAAAACGGCAAGGTCGCCGGTGGCCCGAAACTGGTGCACTGACGGGGCGTCCCAGGGACGAGCGGCGCCAAGGCGCATAGGACCGGCAGGGAGGCACCGCCGTGACGAAGACCTGCTTCGTGCATATCGGCATGATGAAAGCCGGGTCCTCGTCAATCCAGCATTACATGTTCGACAACCGTGCGTTCTGGAGGGACACACACGGCATCTCGTACTGGGATGCAGCCGCCAATCACGGGATCGTTGCGACGGCTCTGTCCCCGGATGAGGCGTTCGGATATCGCCGCGCCGGATTGATGTTGCGGCGCCAGCGCGACGCGTTCCGAGCCGAGACACTTGATGCCTTTCGCACTGCGCTCGCGGCCCACACAAGCGGGCCTTTCGTTCTTTCAGGCGAGGCGTTCTGCGACACGACACCCGAGACGGTCGAGGCATTTCGGGAGATCATCGCACCGGTTTTCGACGTCGTTAAGGTCGTGCTTTACGCGCGGGAGCCTTACGCCTTCGCCAACAGTCTCTGCCAGCAGCGGTTCAAAAGCGGCACTACCTTCGATCAAGTGATCCATGACACGCTGGTCGACCCGAAATACGGCCGCGACCACATCGACCGGAACACGGCCTCGCTGATCCCGAAATACAGATGGTATATGGAAAAGTTCATCGCCGCGTTCGGCGCCGAGAACATCATCGTCCGGGACTTCTCCCGGAACGCCCTCAGGCACGGCGATGCCGTCGCTGATTTTGTGCACGTGATCACGGGAAAGGACATGGTCGAGCTTGGTGCCCCGGCGCCGGGTCGGCTGCGCAACGCGTCGCTGGATCATCATCTCGCGTGGCTGCTCGAGGGTGCGAACCATCACCTGCCGCCCTTCCACTGCAATGCGGATGGCGCCCCTACGGCGCTGAACTTCGATCGCCCCCCGCTGCTTCCGATGATCCTGGAGGATACGGCCCGCGCGGCGCAGTTTCACTTGAAGGGCTTTGACTTTGAGCGGTTTGCCGATGTTGTCCGCCCAGAGACGGACTGGCTGGCGGAGTTCACCAACGGCGCCGTGGATTTCCGAGGTGTCAGGCCCGAGCCGGTGCCCGAAGCGGACAGTGACGACACCGCGGCGGTGGGTGAGCTGATCGTCGATCTCGTCCAGAAATTCTCTCACCAATGGGTCGAGACCCAGAAGTACCGCTGCCTCTTCGAGCTATCGCGCGGTCGCGCGGTCGATCCCGATGCCATGTCCATCGTGCTGAAACAAAGCCGCGATCCGGGATCGGTGCTGGGCTTTGCCCGCGGCCTTCGCAACCTCGGTGCGCCGGAGCTGGCGCTTCAGACGGCAGAGCGCGCCTTGGACCTTGCCGAGATGGGGGGGCAGTCAGATATGATCGACGAGATGCACACCCTGATCTCATCGCTCGAAGCGCAGCTATCGAAGGCGCCACCGACAAAGACCGGCTAGCATGCCTCATCCATCGTCACCAGGACACCACGATGCCATATGTTCTCTACAACCGCCTTGGGTCCGGCGGCTTCCCCGTCGAAGTCATGCTGTCGGCCTGCGGGCTTGATTATACGTACGAGCCGCTCGACTCCGTGCCCAGTTCGGATCTCGGCACCCTGATCGACCACGTCAACAAGTGGCGGCAGGTCCCGGTGCTCGAGACGCCGGATGGTCAGGTCATCACCGAGACGGCGGCGATCCTGGCCTATCTCGACCAGACCGAGGCGGCCTGCCGCGCAGGGCCCCATCTCTGGAATGACAGTCCCGGCCAGTTCCTGCGCTGGTGCGTGTTCCTGTCGGTGAATGTCTACGAGAGCATCCTGCGCCGCATCTACGGCCCGCGCTACATTGACCTGACGGACTGCTCGGACGAGGACGCCAAGGCGCTCTGTACCCGGGTTGGCCGGGCCGGGCGGGACCGGGCCCATCAGGCGCTGCTCTTTGTGCAGGAGAACCTTGGCGACAAACCCTTCCTGCTCGGCGAGCGCATGTCGGCGGCCGACCTCTACCTCGCCATGGTCACGGCCTGGCACCGGCGGCATCCGGATCTACCAAAGCTTGCCTCGCTGGCGGAGCGGGTGGCGACGCACCGCGAGGTCCGGGGGATCTGGCAGCGCAATTTCGGCCATCGATTGCAGGAGCAGTGGCAGGATACCGCCCCTGAGTGGAGCTAGCCGCTCCGCCTCAAACCGGTTCGGTTCAGAAGAACGCGACTTTCAGACCGACCACACCGAACGCGCACCCCAGCACGATCAAGATTGCGGGCGGCAGCCACTGGTTCATCACACCGGGGATGCGCACCTTGTCCTCGCCCGGCTTGAAGAGAACCGTGACCTTGGCCCCCACATCGTAGTCGTAGTTGCTCGAGGCGTGGTAGGTCTGCGCGCTGTGCTCGACGCCGTCCAGTGTCTCGAACCGCACCGTCGGGCGGTAGGTCGTCGTCGTCTCCCCCTCCGAATCCGTCGATGTGCTCACGGTGACCGAGGTGACCGTCGCGACCACCTTCTGACTGCCCTCCATGAACGCTCGAAGCTTCAAGATCTGGAAGATCCCGTAGACGAGCGCTCCGCCGCCGCCCACGGCGAACAGAAGGCCAAGGATCATCGTTGGTTCCATGACAGCGCCTCCCCCGCGTATGGCCCGGCGCGGCCAGCTTACGCGCAGGTCCGGCGCCGGACAAATCACGCGCGTTGCAAAGCACCGCCCCCCGGAACGGCGTCAGGCGAAAATCGCCACCGACAGGCCGACCAGCACCAGAACGCCGCCCGAGCCTGCAAACATCCCCGGCAGAAAGTACTGATTGAAACCGCCCGGGATGCGGACCGTCTCCTCTCCCGGTTTGTAGAGCACCGACAGCATCGTTCCGACAGGGTAGTTGTAGCTCGAGGATGAATAGTAGGTCGTGGCGGTGTGCTCGACACCGTCCAGCGTCTGGAACCGCACGGTCGGGCAATAGGTCACCCGGATCCGCCCATCGTCGTCACGATCATGGGTCTCGCTGACCGACAGAACCTCGGCCGACACCTTCTGGCTTTCCGTGATGAACGCCCGTGTCTTCGAGATCAGGTAGAGCCCGATCCCGGCAAAGACCGCGCCGAACAGGGCGAAGAACAACCCAATCACAACTGTGTCCGACATGGCGCTGCCCCCTGGTCCTTCGGTCCGGCATGATAGGCGCAACGCGGCGATGCCGCAGCAGAAAACTGAACGGGACCTGCGCATTATGCCGCGCATGGCAGGTTTGAACTGCTCGCGCGCCGGATCTCGCCTATGTGTGTCGCAACTGGCGGGGCGACGGGCCGTGCCGATCCAGATGGAGCGTCGACCGTGGAGTTCTCACGCCGGATCTATGGCTATTGCGAGCGTGGCTTCAGCGCCGGTCCCGGCGCGGACGCCTTCTGGGCCGAGCCGTTGAACGCCGTCACCAATGCCGCGTTCATCATTGCCGCCATCCTCGCGCTGATCCTGGCAGTGCGCGACCGGCGGCTGGATGGCCCGGTGATCTGGCTGATCTTTCTGACGACCGCGGTCGGCATCGGCTCGTTCCTGTTCCACACCTATGCGATGGTCTGGGCGGCGATCATGGACTCGACCCCGATCATGATCTTCATCCTCAGCTATTTCGTGATCTCGATGCGGTGTTTCGCCGGGTATGGCTGGGGAAAGTCATTCCTGCTGCTGCTCGGCTTTTTGTTGGCACTGGTGGCGATGTCCAGGGTGCTGAACACGCTGCTGCGCGATGTTGTCGGCGGGTCCGTTTCCTACATGCCGGCAAAGATCGCACTGCTTGCGGTCGGGTTCTGGCTGCGCGGGCGCGGCCACCCGGCCGGTATCTGGCTGATGGCGGTTGCCGGGATCTTTGCGCTCTCGCTCACGTTCCGAGCCATCGACCGGCCCCTGTGCGCGCATTTCCTGATCGGCACGCACTGGCTTTGGCACGTGCTGAACGGCGTCGTTCTGGGAACGCTCATCGTTGCTCTGATCCGCCATGGCGGGCTGCTTGATGAGCGACGCATCTTCGACTAAGACGCCCCTAGCAGAGCTGAGGTTCCCATGCGCGCACGTGTCCACGTCACCCTCAAGTCCGGCGTTCTGGATCCGCAGGGCGAGGCGATCCGCCACGCGCTCGGCACGCTGGGGTTCGATGGCATCTCCGGGGTGCGGCAGGGCAAGGTGATCGAGATCGACCTCGACGAGACCGATGCTGCCACCGCCGAGACCCAGGTGCGCGAGATGTGCGAGAAGCTGCTCGCCAACACGGTGATCGAGAACTACGCCGTCGAGATCGGTTAGACCCGACAGGTTCCACAAGGGAGCGCGTCTATGAAAACCGCCGTCATCGTCTTCCCCGGCTCGAACTGCGACCGCGACATGGCGGTGGCGCTTGGCGCGGCCACGGGACGCCCGGCCGAGATGGTCTGGCACAAGAATGCCGCGCTTCCGGCAGGGCTTGATATGATCGCGATCCCGGGCGGGTTCTCGTTCGGGGACTACCTGCGCTGCGGGGCCATCGCGGCGCGCTCGCCGATCATGCAGGCGGTTGTCGAGTTTGCGCGCGGCGGCGGGCCGGTTCTTGGCGTCTGCAACGGGTTCCAGGTCCTGATCGAGGCGGGTCTGCTGCCCGGCGCGCTGATGCGCAACGCCACCCTGAAATTCGTCTCGCGCGATGTGCATCTCAAGGTTGAGACAACGGCCAGCCCCTTCACCTCGGCCTACGGCAATGGCGGTGTGATCCGCGTGCCAGTGGCGCATCATGACGGCAACTATCTGGCGGATGACGCTATCTTGAGCGCGCTGCGGGCCGAGGACCGGGTCGCGTTCACGTATTGCACGGCGGATGGCACGCCGGGTGACAATCCAAATGGGTCGATGGCCGACATCGCAGGCGTTCTGAGCGAAAACCGCCGGGTTCTTGGCATGATGCCGCACCCCGAACGCGCCGCGGATCCCGCATTGGGCAATGCCGACGGCGCGCCTCTGTTCCGCGGTTTGATCGACGCAATGGCAAGCGCGTGATCCGCGCGCTGCCTGCAATTCTGGTGCTCGGGGCCTGTGCGGCCAACACCCCTGCCCCGGAGCCTGCACCGCCTCCACCGCCACCGCCCGCCGAGATGGAAGTTCGGATCACTCAGATCGGCACCGAGGCCCGGACCCTGATCGAGGCGCTGGCTGCGCGCTGCTGGCTTGATGGGATCGTGCGCGGGGCTGCCATGGTCGTCGACCGCCCGAACGACAGGATCATCATCGACGGAGACAGCGAGACGTTGCTGGTCGCACAGTTCCTGCCGCCGCGCGATGGCCGGACCTGGATCCGGCTTACGGGCCGCGCCACCGAAGACCCGCAAACGGCGTTGAAGATCGCCCGCAGTGTCGACAAGGCCGAACGCACCGGCGAGACCGCCTGCCCCATCGCCGAGGGTTAAGCGCCTCGGGCTCATCCGTGCCGTCCCCGACCGGGACGGCACGACCGTCACACCTTGCGCTTCGTGAACAGCCCGTTGACCACGGCGACACCGACCGACGCCGCGATCACGGCGGCCCAGTCGAGCACAGTCAGCACCTCGCCCAGCACAAGCATCCCGGACAGCGCGGCACAGACCGGCACCAGGGCGTTTGCCGTCGACCCGCGCACCGGGCCGAGATGGCGGATACAAATGCCATAGGCCAGCACCGCGCCGACGCCTGTGATCAGCCCCTGTGTCAGCAGGTGAAACAGCCACTCCCCGGCATCCGGCCCCATAACTCCGCTGGGATGCAACGCAACCCAGATCGCCAGCATAGGCAAGGAGTAGAGGCTGATATAGGCCGTCGCCTCGATCGCGGTCAGACCGCTTCTGCGGAACATGATCGTGTAGATCGAGATCCCGAGGCAGGCCATCAGCAACCACGGCGCGCCGCCCAGAGCGGCCAGGTTCCCGGTCCAGAGCCATTGTCCGAGGATCACCGCCATCGCCCCGCCGATCAGCGCAAGCCCGGCGACGAACTGGCGCGACGGGTGTTCGGCCAGGATCAGCCAGGCCAGCACCGTGACGACAATCGGCGCCATGCCGGGCACAAGCGGCCCGAACAGGCTGGCGGGTACGGTCGACAGCCCTGTCCCGACAAAGAACGTGAACGGCGCGCCCCAGCCGATCGCCATCAGAACCAGAGCGTGCAGGGGCGTGGCCTTGGGCAACAGACCCCGCCGCCAGATCACCGGCGCCAGCACCAAAGCAGGCAACCCGGCCCGGCAGATCGCCAAAACCAGAGGATCAGTCGGGGCCGCATCATCGCCCACCGCAACCCGTGTCGCGGTGATCCATCCGACCCAGATCAACACGGCAACACCGCCCGCAACGATACCCATCCAGGGCGTTGCGCTCCCTGAGGCCTCCTCCGCGAAGGTGGGGGCCGTCACTGTGACAGGAAGCGGCGACATCCCGGACGATCAAGAAGCTTTTGCCGCTCCGCCGGTGACATGCCTTCCACGTTCGCCGTGTCGACAAAGGTCGTATCGTCCCGGATGATGGCGAACTGATTTGTCTCGATTTCGATCAGGGAGACGTAGCCGCACACGATGGGCGCACGCTCGGCTCGGCCGTGAAAATCGACCGCCGCCGCCAGCCCCGTTCCTTCGCGGGAGCGGCCAGGGTACCAACTCGCGCCCTGAAGGGTCCGCGAGAACACCCGGCCATAGCGCGCGCGATTGGCCTTGTGAAGCTCGGCGAACGTGGCCGGTGTCGTGATGCCACCAAGGGACGGCGCCATAAAGCCATGTACCGCCGCAAAGTCATCCGAGCGGATCGCTTCGAAATAATCCTCCAGCACTCGGAGCGCGGCGGCTTTCTGCGCCTCGCTCGGCGCGCTGTCAGCCTTTTCCGGGGGCGGTGCGGCACACGCGACCAAAACCAAAGCAATCAGCACTAAGATCGAATTTCGCATCGGCTGTCTTTCCAATCCTACACTTTCGTACGGCGCATCTCCTCGCTAGAACACGGGCCAAACAAGATGGCAAGAGCGGACCCCTTCGCATGACCGAACCTGATGTGACCCAGGCGCTGGCCGCCGATCACGGGCTGAAGCCCGACGAGTACCAGCGCATTCTGGACCTGCTCGGCCGGACCCCGACATGGACGGAGCTGGGCGTCTTCTCGGCCATGTGGAACGAGCACTGCTCGTACAAATCCTCGAAGATCCACCTGCGCACCCTGCCGACCGAGGGGCCTCAGGTGATCTGTGGGCCAGGCGAGAATGCAGGCGTGGTCGACATCGGCGACGGGCAGGCGCTGGTCTTCAAGATGGAGAGCCACAATCACCCCAGCTATATCGAGCCCTATCAGGGTGCGGCGACCGGTGTTGGCGGCATCCTGCGCGATGTTTTCACCATGGGTGCGCGGCCCATCGCGGCGATGAATGCGCTCAGCTTCGGCGCGCCGGATCACCCAAAGACCCGCTCGCTGGTGGCGGGCGTCGTTGCGGGCATCGGCGGCTATGGCAACTGCTTCGGCGTGCCGACCGTGGGCGGCGAAGTCCGGTTCCACCCCGCCTATAACGGCAACTGCCTGGTGAACGCGTTCGCGGCGGGCCTGGCCGATGCGGACAAGATTTTCTACTCGGCGGCCTCGGGCATCGGCATGCCGGTGGTGTATCTCGGCGCCAAGACCGGGCGCGACGGCGTCGGCGGCGCAACGATGGCATCGGCCGAGTTCGATGAGGGGATCGAGGAGAAACGCCCCACCGTGCAGGTCGGCGACCCCTTCACCGAGAAGCGCCTTCTGGAAGCGTGCCTCGAGTTGATGGCGACAGGGGCCGTGATCTCGATCCAGGATATGGGGGCCGCGGGCCTGACGTGTTCCGCCGTCGAGATGGGCGACAAGGGCGGTCTTGGCGTGGTGCTCGATCTCGAGAAGGTCCCGACCCGCGAGGACGGCATGACCGCCTACGAGATGATGCTGTCCGAAAGCCAGGAGCGCATGCTCATGGTGCTCAAACCCGAGAAGGAAGCCGAGGCCAAGGCGGTCTTCGACAAATGGGATCTCGACTTCGCGGTGGTCGGCGAGACGATTGCCGAGGACCGGTTCCTGATCCGGCTGAACGGCGAGATCAAGGCGGATCTGCCGCTGGCCGCGCTGTCCGGCACCGCGCCTGAATACGATCGCCCCTGGGTTCCAACCACGACGGTGCGTCACGGACGCACCCTACGGGACATGGACCCGGGCGAGGCGCTGCTGGCTCTGATGGGCACGCCGAACCTCTGCTCGCGCGCCTGGGTCTGGCAGCAATACGACAATACGGTCATGGCGGACACAGTGGTCCTGCCCGGCTCGGACGCTGCGGTGGTGCGCGTGCACGGAACCGACAAGGCGATCGCCTTCACGTCTGACGTCACGCCGCGCTATTGCAAGGCGAACCCGGTCGAAGGCGGCAAGCAGGCGGTGGCCGAGGCCTATCGCAACCTCAGCGCCACCGGGGCGCGGCCGCTGGCCACGACCGATAATCTCAACTTCGGCAACCCCGAAAAGCCCGAGATCATGGGCCAGTTCGTCGGCTGTATCGAGGGGATCGGCGCGGCCTGCCGGGCGCTGGACATGCCCATCGTGTCGGGCAATGTCAGCCTCTACAACGAGACCGACGGCAACGCGATCCTGCCCACGCCAACCATCGGCGCGGTCGGCTTGCTGGATCATCGCGATCAGATCATCCCGATGGCGCCGGGGGCGGATCAGGATCTTGTGCTGATCGGTGAGACCGCCGGGCATCTCGATCAATCGGCCTATGCGTGGGAACTGCACGGCGAGGCGGACGGCGATGCCCCTCCGATCGATCTCGTGGCCGAGAAAGCCGCCGGCGAACTGATCCGGATCCTTTGGGCCGACCGTCTGATCGCGGCAGCGCATGACCTCTCGGATGGCGGTCTTGCCGTGGCGGCGGCCGAGATGGCGTTGGCGGGAGATATCGGCGTGACCGTCGAGGCGCATGGCGAGCTCGACCCCGCGGCCTGGTTCTTTGGCGAGGATCAGGCGCGCTACCTGCTGGCCTGCCGGGAGAACGCGACCGACGCCGTGATCGATCACGCGATCAGCGCCGGTGTTCCGGTGCGCAAGATCGGCCGCACGGGCGGCGCGACCGTGCGCCTCGGTGCGGCCTCGGTCGATCTGACCGACCTGAGCCAGGCCCATGACGGCGGCTTTGCACGCATGATGGGCGAGAGCTGAGATCACCCGACGGTCCTTCATCTTCGTCACGCTGCGGGCCTTCGGATGGTTTGGCCTGACGCTGGGCCTTGTCATCGTGCTCGACAAACAAAACGATGAGTGGGCGGTCTTGTCCGTCGGAAAGAGCATGGGCCGGGACTTCATGACCTACCTCTTCCTGTTCACCATCCTTTGGGTGGCGTTCTTTCGCGTCTGGACCAAAGGTGCACGACTGCGACTGATCGAGCGCGACCGCCCCACATGGTCTGCACAACTGCCAGCCGGATTGACGCTGCTTTGGATTTTCATCGCATCGTTCGGCGTTGCCTGGCACCTGCAGAACCGCGACTGGGTCGAGACGACGACAACGAGTGATACCGAAATCTTTGTTGCGGTCGGCTTGATCCTGGGCCTTCCTGTGCTTGCGGTCCTGGCCTTCGTTTGGATCATGATCGATTGCCTGCTGCCCTCACGAAGGATCAGTCCGGACGAGGTGTTTGACTGATCCCGCTGTGCCTCGCGCTCCGCATGTGAAACAGAAGAGCCCATGATGAAAAAGAGCATGCCGTGACCAGAATGCGCTATGGGCTTGCCCTGATCGGGACCCTCGCCGTGTTCGGGGGTGTTGTGGTGGCGACCAGCTTTGCCGTCGTCGCGCCCCCGTTCTCGCGCTATTTGACCGGGCCGGGGACAAGGCCGGAGACTGTACTGCTATCGCTTCTGACACTGGTCTGGTGGATGGCCACAGCGCCGCTCTGGACCTGGGCGACGGCATCACGCTACCGGCGCCGCCAATTGCCGAGATGGCCGGCGCTGATCCCCGGCGGGGTATCCCTTCTTGCGATTCTGATTTGTCTGACGGGGGGGCTTGCCCTGGGCACGGACGGGCCGCGGGTTCAGGACGCCTTCGCCTCGGTCGAGGACATCATGCAGGACGTCAAGCGGTCATGGCCGAGCCGGTATGTTCTCTCACAGATCCTAGCTTGGTCGAACTGGGTTCTGGCAGGTGCTGCACTGATCGCTGCCGTGTTGAGCCTGTTCAACGTCCGATCCGATCCACCGCCAGACTACGAGGCCTTTGAATGATGCTCCCAGGCTTTGCCAAGACGTGGCAGGCGCGCCCGTTTCAGGGCTGCGCGGGCCCGGTCCGGCGTGATCCGCTGTTCCGTCAGGACACCGCCTAGCACCCAGGACATCTCATCGGTCCGGCCGGACAGCACCTCCCACAAGAACCCATCGGGATGGCGGGCCGCGATGCCGTGCACCGCCAGCGCACGCGCCGGGAAGTCCCGGAGATTGAACGTCAGGATCAACGGCGCTGTTGCCGCCAACGCGGTTCCCAGCACGTGGGCATCCGCCGGATCCGGCAGATCGATCATCGCTTCTGCCGCCGGATCAGCCGTGACCGCGGCACCGGGCCAGTGAGCGACCATCCGCGCGATCGCACCCTCGGTGCGCGCCAGATCCTCCGGCCCTTGCTTTCGCGCCACCGCAAGGCGCCATTCCTCGAGGATGCGTTCGGACCAGAGCGGTTGGTAGAGGCCCGCGCGCGCGGTCTTCAGCAGCATCTCCCGTTGCACGGTCGGATAGATGACACAGGCATCGAGAACGACCAGCTTGTCGCGGTCAGGCGCCGGGGTCATCCAGCCATGCGATAGACCATCGCCTTCAGATAGCTCGTCTCGGGCAGGCCAAGGTGCACCGGATGGTCCGGGCCCGCGCGTCCAGACCAGATCAGGCCGCCATGCCGACCCGCGGCGCGGACGCCCTTCACCGACGCCTCGTGGAAGAGATCGGGCGCCGCTGCATGACTGCACGAGCAGAGCACCAGGGTCCCGCCGGGCGCAACGACGCGTGCCGCCAGCCGCGCCACTTTCTCATAGGCACGCAAGCCGTTCTTCAGCGCGCCTTTATTGGGCGCGAAAGCGGGCGGATCGCAGATCACAAGATCAAAGCTCTCGCCTGCCAGATCCGACAGAGCATCGAAGGCGTCCGCCTTGCGCGTCTCGAACCCGGCGGCGGCGGCCATGCGCTCCGCGCCTTCTGCCGCAAGCGCCAGCGCCGGGGCAGAACTGTCGATGGCCAGCACCTCCGATGCCCCCGCCGCCAAGGCCGCCAGACCGAAGCCGCCGACATGGCTGAAGACATCCAGCACCCGGGCACCGTGCGCCAGCCTCTGCACGAAGGCATGGTTCGGACGCTGGTCGTAGAACAGACCTGTCTTCTGCCCTGCGGTCAGATCAGCCAGATAGGTCGCCCCGTTCATCGACACCGCGACCGGCCCCCCGATGTCGCCGCGCACAACCTCCAACCCGGTCGGCAAGCCCTCGAGCCCCCGGCCACGGGCGGTTGCGTTCACCACCACCGCACCGCAACCCGTCGCATCGACAAGCGCCGCGACCAGCGGATCAAGGAGCCCGTCCGCCCAGGCGGCATTCGGCTGCACGACCAGAGCGTCGCCAAACCGGTCCACGACAACGCCGGGCAGACCGTCGCCTTCGGCATGCACAAGCCGATAAAAAGGCGCATCATAGAGACGGTCCCGCAGCGCCAACGCATGGGCGACCCGCGCATCAAGCCAAGGCTGATCGATCTCTGCTTCGGCATCCGTGTCCAGAAGACGCGCCGCGATCTGGCTATCGGGGTTGAAGGCGGCAGTGCCGAGGGCCCGCTCGCCCTGGGTCAGCGTCACGATGGTGCCCGGCGCAATCCCCTTGGTGCGCCGATCCATGGCGATCTCGTCGGCGAAAACCCAAGGGCCGCCCTGCGCGAGACGCCTGCCCTTGCCCGGGCGCAATTTGACGATGGGGCGTGTCATTGCGCCCTCCTATCCCGAAGCGAGCCGCAAAAAAAGGGCAGGCCCGAAGACCTGCCCTTCTTGCCGTCGCCTGTGGGGGAGTTTGGGGGAGTGGCGACGGCAAAATCCTGCGCGCGCTCAGAGGTGACGGTAGGCATGCGGTATCCGGAACGCCTCGATCACGCTCAGCCAGGCCTGCGCGACGAGGTTGGCAAGGACCCGGCCGCGGAGAAGCTTGGCGTGCGCGACCACAGCCGCGACGTCTTCATGTGTCGGCATTTCGGACCGCATCCGGTTCCTCCCAAAAGCGAGGGGCCAAGCCCCGATTTCTGTTCGGACCCGGAGATAGGGTGTGATGCGGCGCATGAGATCAGCCAAAAACGCAAGGCAGGT
The DNA here is from genome assembly GCA_039821125.1 of Pseudomonadota bacterium. GTDB lineage: Bacteria > Pseudomonadota > Alphaproteobacteria > Rhodobacterales > Rhodobacteraceae > Thermohalobaculum. Next base: position 70,189 of record JBCBOR010000007.1, on the reverse strand, counting down.
TTCGTGCTACGGCAAAGTTGTCCGGTCTTGTGGCGGCGACGTCAGGCGCAGCGCCCGGTGTCAGCCGACCTCGCTGCCGGGGCGTGCCGCGGCCTCGAGCCACGTCCAGAGATGATGCGCATAACTGCGCAGGCAGACGATCTCCCATGTCTCGGGATCGCGCCGCCAGAGCGCCACGGCGATCCCGGCCATATGCGTGCGCCGGGCGCAACCGACCGGGAACCCGGCGGGCGACAGATCGATCGGTGCACCTTTGGCCAGAACCTCCGGCACGCTTGGCCCGGTCAGGCAGAGCACCGCCCGCGCGTCGGTGACGTCTGTTGCCAGATGGTGCACCCCTTTCAGGGCCTCGCCAAGATCGGCCACCAATGGCCCTGCATCACCCGTCGGGAGCAGGATCAGCACTTCATCCGGCGCCATCCAGACGACACGCGCCCCGGAAGCCCCGGTCGTGACGGTCAGGGGCGCGGGCGTCTCGGCGCCTGTGAGTTTCTTCAGCGCACCCGCGATCTTGCCGTCGGACAACTCGCCCTTCAGCGTCACCTGCCCGGTGCGTCCCGCATCCGCGACACCGATGTAGAGATCGACGGGCTTAAACCCGGCCAGCGCAGAGATCGGCTCAGACATTCTGCTTCGCTCCCTCGGGATCAAAGAACACCGGATCGACGATCTGTGCCCGCATGACCCGGTCCTTGCCGACGGGGAAGGTCAGCCACTCGCCGCGGCGGCTCAGACCGTCTTCGATCAGGCCCATGGCGATGCCATGCCCCAGCGTCGGCGAGTAATAGGTCGAGGTCACGTGCCCGATCGTCGGCATCGCGATATGCTCGCGCAGGCGTTTGACCGCGTGGGCACCGTCCGGCAGCACGTCCTTGGGGTTCTCGCACATCAGCCCGACCAGTTGCTTGCGGCCAGAACGGGTCAGGTCGCTGCGCTGTTGCGCACGCTTGCCGATGAAGTCGTCCTTCTTCTTCGAGACGGCCCAGTTCAGGCCGAGATCCTGCGGCGTGACCGTGCCGTCGGTCTCGTCCCCGATCATGATGAAGCCCTTCTCGGCCCGCATGATATGCAGCGCTTCGGTCCCGTAGGGCATGATCCCGTGGGCCGCGCCTGCGGTCTCCAAAGCCTGCCAGAGCGGCAGACCATAGCCCGCAGGCGTCGCGATCTCGTAGCTGAGCTCGCCCGAGAACGAGATCCGGAAGATCCGCACCGGGCACCCCGCCAGCGTGCCCTCGACATAGGACATGAAGGGCAGCGCCGCGGCGGAAAGATCGACATCGCACCCGGCGTCTTCGAGCACCTTGCGCGCGTTCGGGCCGGCAACCGCGATCTGCGCCCATTGGTCGGTGACGTTGAGGGTATGGACCTTCAGATCCCACCACTCGGTCTGGAGCCATTCTTCCATATGCCCATGCACGCCGTCGGCCCCGCCCGAGGTGGTGTGGCAGAGGAACTCCTCCGGCCCCGTCCGCACAACGACACCGTCATCGAACAGGAACCCGTTCTCGTTGCACATCAGGCCATAGCGACACCGCCCCGGCTTCAGGGTCGACATCATGTTGGTGTAGATCAGATCCAGGAACGTGCCCGCATCCGGCCCCTTGACGACGATCTTGCCAAGGGTCGAGGCGTCCAGCATCCCCACGCGGGCCCGCGCGTTCAGCACCTCGCGGTGCACGGCAGCGTGCCGGTCCTCGCCCGCGCGGCGATAGCAGTAGGCACGATACCAGTCGCCCACAGGCTCCCAGTCCGCGCCGTTGGCCGCGTGGTGGCCGTGCATCGGCGTCTGGCGCACCGCCTTGAACAGCGGCCCGGTGGCGGACCCGGTGATCGCGCCCATCGAAATCGGCGTATAGGGTGGGCGGAAGGTGGTGGTCCCGACCTCCGGGATCGGCTTGTCCAAAGCCTCGGCCAGCATGGCCAGCCCGTTGATGTTCGAGGTCTTGCCCTGATCCGTCGCCATCCCCAGCGTGGTATAGCGCTTGGTGTGCTCGACACTCTCGTACCCCTCGCGCGCGGCGAGGCGCACGTCGGCCGCCGTCACATCGTTCTGGAAATCGACGAAGTGCTTGGTGCCATGAGCGTACTTGCCGTGCGAGGGCGTGAACCAGTGCGGCTGGATCGTGGCTTCTTCGGAGGCGCCGACCTTGGCCGAGGGCAGGATCGCCGCTGTCGTCAGGTCGCCATTGGCCGCTCCGACAACGCGCGTGTTGGCCTGCCCATCGGCGCCCATCGGAGCGTGGGACGGGTCCGGGCGGAACATGGCGTGCGTCTCGTCCCAGATCAGCTTCCCCCCGCAATGGGACCAGAGGTGCACCACAGGCGACCAGCCGCCCGAGACCGCGACCAGATCGCAGAACCGGTGCAGCGTGCGCGACCCCATGGTGCCGTCGGGCTGGATCGGGCCGATCTCGACCTCTTCGACCCGGTGTTTGCCGCTGGCCTTGGCGATGCCGTGGCCGGTGAGGATCTCGATCTGCCGGGCACGGGCCTGATCGGGCAGCGCGCCAGTTACCTCGGGCCGCACATCGACCACCGCCTGGATCTTCGCGCCTGCGTCGTGCAAAGCCAGAGCGGTCCGGTAGGCGTCATCGTTGTTGGCGACAACCACCGCACGCTGGCCGGGCAGCACACCCCAGAGGCCGATGTAATCGCGCACGGCAGACGCCAGCATCACCCCCGGCAGATCGTTGTTGGCAAAGGTCAGCGGACGCTCGATCGCGCCCGAGGCAACCACGATCTCACGCGCCCGGATTCGCCACAGCCGGTGGCGCGGCGCACCGTGCTGGCCCGGGCGGTGGTCCGAGACCCGCTCATAGGCCATCGCGTAGCCATGGTCGTAGAGCCCTGCCCCCATGCACCGGGTGCGCAGCCGGACATTCGGCATTGCCTCGAGCGCTGCGATCTGGGCGGCCACCCAATCGGGCGCACCGTGACCGTCGATCACGTCGCCATCCGTCAGAGCCCGCCCGCCCCAATGGGCCGTCTGCTCGATCAGCAGAACCTCGCGCCCGGCCTCGGCCGCCTGCCGCGCCGCGGCGATCCCGGCGATCCCGCCTCCGATCACCAGCACATCCGTGTGGGCGTGCAGGTGTTCATAGGTATCCGGGTCAGGTTTGACCGGTGCTTTACCCAGCCCAGCCGCATGGCGGATCACAGGTTCATACAGCCACTTCCAGGCAGCGCGCGGGTAGAGGAATGTCTTGTAGTAGAACCCGGCCGAGAAGACCGGCAGCATCCCGGCAACCTTGGCGTTCAGCGCAGCGATATCCCGTTCCAGCGAGGGCCAGTGGTTCTGGCTGGTCGCCGCCATTCCGTCGTGCAGCTCGGTCGTGGTGGCCCGCTGGTTCGGCTCGAACCGCGCGCCTTTCCCGACCCCCAACAACGCGTTCGGCTCCTCCGCCCCGCTCGCCATGATGCCGCGCGGGCGGTGATATTTGAACGAGCGCCCGACCAATACCTGATCATTGGCGAGCAAAGCCGAGGCCAGCGTGTCGCCGACAAACCCGTCCATCTCGCGCCCGTTGAACGTGAAGCGCACGGGCTGATCCCGGTCAATCAACAGGCCACCGGTGTCGAGACGCCGCGCCATCAGGCGTCCTCCTCGTCCACGGTCCAATCAGGCGTCCAGTCCGGACGGCGGGCCTTGATCGCGGCGATGATGTCCTCGGGCGGTTCGGAGACCTGTGCCGAGTAGGTGCCGAACACCTCCAGCGTCACGGTACAGCGTGCGGCGTGGAACCACTTGCCGCAGCCGTACTGATGACGCCAGCGCTCGAAATGCACACCCTTGGGGTTCTTGCGCTCGAACATGTAGGCCGTGAACGCCCCGTCGGATGACCCTGGCCCATGGCGCGTCAGATGCGCCTCACCGCCCGGGTGAAGCTCGGTCTCGGCGCAGACAGCACCGCAATAGGGACAGGTGAATTCCAGCATCGGTTCGGCACCACAATTTCGCGATGCTCAGGCTATTGGCACGAGGCTGCCCCGTCCATGCGTCGGGACGCGGCACCCTTTCGCTCAACACCGACACCTGCGGCTGGCGGGTTCTATTCATCCATTAAATATTATATTGACATTAAAAATTACATTTATAGTTTTAACATCAGCAGGAGGCGAAAATGACAACACAAAAGCTGGCCGCAGATGATGAGACAGCGCGCAAAGACGCACGTCTCGAGGATTTGAACGAACGGATCAACAAGGCCGTCGCCCGGTTCGGCAAGCTGCGCCAAGAATACCGGCTTGGTGCCAGACCGATCGCGCGCGACTCCGACCGCTCTTAGCGCAACCGCCGGGCGTTGAAGTGTCCATACTCGTTGATGAGAAGGGCTGCTCTCGCTGGCCCGGTGTCTCTGCCGATGCGTCATGGGCGTATCGAAGACAAGAAATGTGGCAGCGCCGCCACGGGTAGGCGTTGGCCGCCCCACAGGCAGCCTGGGCTTCGGAGCATGGCCCCGAAGAGGTCGACGTCAGAAGGCCCCGTCTGTCACCCGGCACCTCCGCTAGCAGGTGGGGGTCTAAGCGCGCATGTTTAAAATTCCATGAAAACTGCTTGTAAAATTTGACGGATTTCACACAAGGCATTCGTCGAACAGATAAAATCACTTGTCCGTTGGTGATGGTGTGACTTGACAGGTCACGCGTCTCAACGAACATGCATCGTATGGATGGATGGTTTATTGTTCTTTTTGTAACCCTCGTCGCCATCGGGTTTGCTGTTTACTGGCACCTGCGGCTGAAGGCGATCGAACGCAATGCTCCACCACAGGAGCATTCCAGTGCGCACCGCTCGCACGCACAGAATGAGGCACCGGACAAAGCGGCCTTCATTCAGAACGGCGGGCTCGCACATCTGGGCAATCAAGGGAATTGCCGGGGATAGCGGTCCCGGCATTGGTTAATTTGGCAACTCAGCCCGCTCGAGGAAGACCTGCATGACGCCCAGCATCTGCGTGTGCAGGCGCGCTCCGGCCTCGTCCTGCGCCTCGGTCAGACGGATCCAGCCTTCCTCGGTCCGTTGCTCCACGGGCCAGCCCAGGATCCGGTGCACGTCGAGCTGAAAATACCCCATATCGCCATAGGGCCGCTTCGGATCGACCATCGGAGCAGGAACGGCACCGAACGCGGTCATGTCCTCGATGTCGTACTCGTTCGGCCACTCCCACAGCATCTCGCGGAGCAGCGCCAGGTGATCCTCGGTCACGATGACCTCGCCTGACGGCGTCAGGCCGAGATAGGCATCATCGACTTCGAGATAGGCAAACCGCTGGCGGATCGACTCGGCCGAGATGTTCCGCAGTGCATAGGTGCCCGGCGCAAGCTGCGCCCTTTGTTGAAAATCGTAGAGCTGCGGGATCAGCCCGACAGCCGCCTTGGCGGTCGCCAGATCGTCCGAAGTGCCGAATGCGCGGACATAGTCGCCCCAGCCGTCTTCGGATCCGAAAGGCGTAAGGGGGTGAAAGCGCGGCGCCGCTGCCTCCGCCGCGTCCTGAACGAGAACCACCCGGCGCACCAGCTCACGCACCGCTGGCGTCATCGGGGTGGCGCGATAGGTCGAATAGCCGTCCTTCTGCTCGTAGATCGCGGCATCCGGCGGATCCATCATGTAATCGACGGCGTCATCCGAGATTTCGGCCACTGCGCCACCCCCCGACATCACACAGGCAATCACTGCCGCGATGGTTAAACTTGAAATCCGAAACATGGACGTCCGTCTCATCACCGTCACCGTCGCATACAAAGTTCGTTGCAGGCTCGCGGGGATAATGGCCCCGGTCGAGGCGCCAGTGTCAGTCTGATCGTCGGCAAGACGCACGAGAGCGCAGGATTGTGGCTGCACCGCCACGGGTAGTCGCCGGGTGCCCAAAAGCCGCCGGGGCATCGGTGCAGGCGGCTCCTAGCGCCAGGTCTAGTGCGCCACCGCGGCGGCGACGCTCTCGTCGATCATGCGCCCTTCCACAAAGCGATCCAGGCTGAACGGATCGGCGATCTTGTCGCCGCCGTTGGCAACCAGCCCAGCGGTGGCCCAGCCTGACCCGGGGATCGCCTTGAACCCGCCGGTGCCCCAGCCGCAGTTGATGAAGACGCCCTCGACCGGCGTTTTCGAGATGATGGGCGAACGGTCGCCGGTCATGTCGACGATCCCGCCCCAGTGGCGCAGCATCTTGAGGCGGGAGATCATCGGGAAGGTCTCGGTCAGGGCCCTAACGGTCTCCTCGATGTGCTGGAACGACCCGCGCTGGGTGTAGTTGTTGTACCCGTCCGCGCCGCCGCCGATGACCATCTCACCCTTGTCGGACTGGCTCATATAGCCGTGCACGGTGTTGGCCATGACGACGATGTCCATGCAGGGTTTGATGGGTTCCGAGACGAGCGCCTGCAGCGCCACCGATTCGACTGGCAGGCGGAAACCCGCCATCTCGGCCAGCACGCCCGAGTGGCCAGCCACCACGATGCAGAGCTTGTCACAGGCGATCGCGCCCTTGGTGGTCTGCACGCCCGTCACGCGGCCTCCCGCGCGGTCGACACCCGTCACCTCGCACTGCTGGATGATGTCGACACCCAGATCGGATGCCGCCCGCGCATAGCCCCAGGCCACCGCGTCGTGCCGCGCCGTGCCGCCGCGCGCCTGCCAGAGCCCGCCAAGCACGGGATACCGCGGCCCCGCCGTCTCGATGATCGGGCAGAGCTGCTTGATCCGCTCCGGGCTGACAATCTCGGACGCGATGCCCGCACAGCGGTTCGCATGCTCCGTCCGCTTCCAGGCACGCAGCTCGTGCTCGGTCTGGGCCAGCATCAGAACCCCGCGGGGGCTGAACATGATGTTGAAATTCAGCTGCTGGGAGAGGTCTTCATACAAGGACCGCGACAGCTCGTAGACGCCGGTGGACGCGGGCTGGAGATAGTTCGAGCGGATGATCGTGGTGTTCCGTCCTGTGTTCCCGCCGCCAAGCCAGCCTTTTTCCAGCACCGCGACATTCCGGATGCCATGATTTTTCGCCAGGTAGTATGCGGTTGCAAGACCGTGCCCGCCTGCGCCGACCACCACGACGTCGTAGCGCTCCTTCGGCGCAGGGCTGCGCCAGGCGCGCTCCCAGCCGGTATGATAGCGCGCGGCCTCCTTGGCGATGGCAAAAGCAGAATAGCGTCTCATCTCGGCGGCTCCCTTGGCGGCTCGGTCCCTGTCCTAGCGCGCCGGTGCCGAGGCGCAAAACCGAAACCGCCGCCTTGTCGCCGCACTGCGACAGAGATGGTATGATTCCCCCGGCGTTTGGCCGCACCTCGGCGCGGGTGCAGGCCAGTGCAAATGGTTGAACGGATGCGGCGATCACTCTACGTATCTTGGAGATTTCAGGAGGCGGAATGCTGACGTTTTATCTGATTGCCGGCGGGGCCGCGGCGCTTTGTGCGGTGCTGCTGGTCCGGCCGCTGATTTCGGGCCGCAAGGATGCCGAGGGCGAGGATATCGCGAACACGCAGGTGTTTCGCGACCAGCTTGACGAGGTCGAGCGCGATCTCGACCGCGGCACGATCACCGCGGCGGAGGCCGAGGGCGCTCGGGTCGAGGTGTCGCGCCGTCTGCTCGCCGCGGCCAAGCGTGCCGAGGCTCAGGCCGCGATCAGCCCGGCGCCGCAGGGCCATTCCGGGATGGTGGCTGGGCTTGCACTGATCGGAACGCCCGCCCTGGCCGCTGCGCTCTATTTCGGCGTCGGCGCGCCCGGCGTGCCCGACCAGCCGCTGGCAGAGCGGCGCGCAACACTGGCCCAGTCCGGCACGATCGACGGCCAGACGGTGCAACTTCCGGTCAACCACCCGACCCCGGCACGCCCGAGCCAGGCAGAGGCCGAGGAGCGGATCGCACGCGAGGCCCCGCCTGCCCCTCAGTCCGCGGGGGATGACGAATATGTCGAGCTGGTCGAAAGCCTCGAGAAGATGCTCGAAACCCGGCCCGATGATCAGGAAGGCCACCGCCTGCTTGCCAACGGATACATGCGGCTTGGCCGGTGGCAGGACGCATGGCGCACCTATGAAAAGCTGCTCGGTCTGATCGAGGGTGTTCCGAACGCCGAGATCTACGCGACCATGGCCGAGGCGATGGTGCTGGCGGCGGGCGGCTATGTCTCGCCGGAGGCCGAACGGGCGATCGGCAAGGCGCTCGAGATCGACCCGACCCTGCCCTTGGCGCGGTACTATGCGGGGCTGGCGCTGCGTCAGTCCGGCAATTTGGATGATGCGATCACCATGTGGCAGGGGCTGCGCGACGATAGCGGACCGGATGCGCCCTATCTCGAATGGCTTGACATGATGCTGGCCGAGACGATCGAGGCCCGCGACGGCACACCGCCCGCCGGTCCGCAGCTTGCACAGGACTCGACCGGCGGTCCGACACAGGAGGATATCGAGGCCGCACAAGGCATGTCCGCGTCTGAACAGGCCGAGATGATCGAAGGCATGGTCCAGGGGCTGGCCGACCGTCTGCTGACCGAGGGCGGGCCGCCGAACAAGTGGGCGCAGCTGATGGCGTCCTACATCCAGCTTCAGCGGCTGGACGAGGCGCAAAAGATCTTTGATCTCGCCTTGCAGGCCTATCCTGACGGACCGGCTGCAGACATGTTGAAGTCGGTCGCGGGTGATCTCGGGCTTGCAGGTGGTACCACGGCCGACGCACCCGCAACAGCCGAGAGCGGCGGCATGGGCATGCCAGCTCTGACACAGGACGATATCCAGGCGGTCGCCGAGATGACGCCTGAGGATCGGGCGAGTTTTGTCTACGACAGGCTGCAGAGCCGCGAAGCGAAACTCGTCGAAAACGGTGGGCTGGCCGAGGACTGGTTGCGTCTGATCACCATGTATGCGCAGCAGAACCACATGGACGACGCGGCCCGGGTCTACCAGCTCGCCTACGCGGCGCTGGACAATGACCCCTCGCAGGGTTTCGTGAAGGAGCAGGCCCTCCTCATGGGCATCCCGGTTGAATAACGCGGCCGGGATGACCGCGCTGGTCCACGAGGATGTCGCAGATCTCGGACCCGGCGGCGCGCTGATGGGGCTCGACCCTGGCACCAAGACGATCGGCGTCGCCGTGTCGGACGGGCTGAGGATGACGGCAACGGCGCTCGAGACCATCCGGCGCAAGAAATTCTCCCAGGACGCGGCGCGTCTGGCCGAGATCGCAACGCATCGCGATATCGCGGGCGTGGTGATCGGCCTGCCCAGGAACATGGACGGCTCGGAAGGGCCGCGTGCCCAGTCCGTCCGTGCCTTTGCCCGCAATGTCGCCTCGGCCCTGTCCCTGCCGGTCGCGCTTTGGGATGAGCGCCTGTCCACGGTCGCGGCCGAGCGCGCGCTGCTCGAGGCGGATACCTCCCGCGCGCGCCGGGCGGAGGTGATCGACAAGATGGCCGCCGCCATCATTCTTCAGGGCGCGCTCGACCGTCTCTGCGTGCTGGCGAGCCAGCGGTGAGTGATTCGTCCGATCCTGCCCCCGGAGCGGGGCGAGGCACCGCTCGGGCGCCGGAGGCGGACGACGCCGTCTGGGTGCGCAACGAGATCGAGAGCCCCTGCGTCAAGATCTGCATGATCCATCCCGACGCGAAAATCTGCGTCGGCTGCTACCGCTCAGGCGCGGAAATCGCCGCGTGGTCCCGCCTCTCGCCACAAGAGCGCCGTGATATCATGGATGCTCTTCCGGGCCGGGCCAGCCGAGTCGCTCGGCGCAGCGGCGGGCGCCGGGGGCGCCTCTCGCGGGATAAAAGTTAACGCAAGGTAACGTTTTTCCACAGCTTTATTCCAATTTGGCCCTCTCGGTGCCATATTCATCTTGTATTAACCTTTGTTAAGAAAACCTATCGACGTGATTGTCGGCCGGGAGCGGCACGGCGGTGTGTTTGGCGGGGAAGAGGGAACATTGCGTCTTTCGATGCTTTTCTGGCCGGTGGTGGTGATATCGATCGTGTCGATTTCACTGTTTCTTGCTGGCCCGCCGAGCGGTGGCCTTGCGACCGTGCAGGATGCCGAGCTTCGGATGATCTATCTGATCGTTTTCGCGGCGGGCATCACCTTTGCCGCAGCGGGTCGGCTCTTGGTGCGCGGCGGGGCGGTCAGCGTGCGCTATGCGGCGATCTGGGTTGGCGTCTTTGCCGGATTGTTCACCGCGTACTCCGTGCGCGGCGATGTCATGGCGCACTACAACTGGCTGCGCGGGAACATCCACCCGTCGGTCGCGCTCACCACGGCGCTGGGAGAGGCCGAGCTGGCGCGCGGCTGGGATGGCCACTACCGCGCCGAGGCCGAGATAAACGGCGTGCGCATGCGCCTGATGGTCGATACCGGCGCGTCGATGGTGCTGCTGCCTTACGAAAAAGCGGGGGATCTGGGCATCAACCCGGACAATCTGGATTTCTCGGTCCCTGTCACGACAGCGAACGGTAAATCCTCGGTCGCGCCGATCACGATCTCTGCCATCACGATCGGGCCCGTGGTTGTGCACAACGTGCCGGGGGCCATCGCCCATCCCGGTCGGCTGAAGATCGGACTGCTCGGCATGAGCTTCATCGAAAAGCTGGACGAGAGCCTGTTCAAGGGCGACAAGCTGATCCTGCGCAAACGCTACGGCACGGTGCTCAGCGAAGCGCAAGCCACCAGTCCGGCGGTACTCCAGGGAACGGATCGGGCCGGAAATACGCGATAGCGCGGGGTTCGGTCTCGGGTCCGGACCAGGGTGCAACACCGTGCAGCGCCAGCCTGTGCACCAGGTAGGCCCCGCCCAGCGCAGCGGAGACCTCGACACGCGGACACACCTCGAAGCAGGTGCGCCGTGCCTCGGTATAGCACTCCGTAATGTCCTCCGCTGCCCAGGCCTCGGGCGGTATCCCGGCGAAGCGCGCCTGAAAGGCGTCGCGCATGATCTCGTGTGAGCCTTCCCAGACCACCAGCGGCGCTGCTCCGGGCGCGGTATCTCCCAGCGGGATACCCAGAACGAAGCCATGGGTCTCGCCCAGCCAGCGGCGCCGGGCCGGCGGTTGTCGGATCAGGCCATCGACATGCGCGGCATCGCGGTCCCGGCGGAAGCGGAAGGCGGCCTCGGTCTCTTCCGTGCCCTGACGCGGATAGCCCGGGTAGCACACCGAGATCTGTGCCGCATCGAGCGCCATATCCGGCAGGTTCAAAACCTCGACGACGAAACGCATCGGTGCACCGGACAGCGGCGGGACGCCCGCCTCCGGCACTCCGCCATCAGGACCGTTCGGGAACGCGTTGACCCCAGCATACCACGTGCCGCCGCAGCGCAGCCATGCCGCCTGTTGCCCCGGATCCGCAGCCAGACGGGCAGCGACCGGCTGTGCTGCCTTGGCCCAGGCCAGAATGTCCAGATCTTGCGGGAAGACGCACCAACCCCGGCGAAAAAAGGCTGCCGCCGGATCCTCCGCCGCGGCGGCAGGATCAGTGGTCCCGGCAGTCTCAGGCGGCATGGGCGGGACGGACGGCAGCCAGCGCGTCCTCGATCAGGGCGATGGCCGCGGGCGGCGTCTGCGACGCAGGCAGCGGCGCGCCATCCGACAGGATCCGCCGCCAACGGCGCGCCCCGGGCCGCCCGGCAAAGGCGCCAAGCATGTGGCGCGTGATCTGGTGCAGCCGTGTTCCGGCCTCCACTTCCGCCTCGATGTGCGGGTACATTGCCCGGATCGCTGCGACGGGATCAGCATCGGGGCGGTTCTCGCCAAACACACGCCGATCCACCCCGGCCAGCACGCCGCACGGGTTGTGATAAGCGGCACGCCCGATCATCACGCCGTCGAATTCCGCAAGATGCGCCGCGGCATCGTCGAGTGTCTCGATCCCGCCGTTGAGGGCGATCTCCAGATCCGGGCGCTCCGCGCGCACGCGCCGCACCAGATCGTAGTCGAGCGGCGGCACGGTGCGGTTTTCCTTCGGGCTCAGTCCCTTCAGCCACGCCTTGCGCGCATGGACGGCAAAGGCCCGCACCCCGGCTGCAGCGACCCGGTCCATGAAGGCCGGCAGCACCACTTCGGGGTCCTGCTCATCCACGCCGATCCGGCATTTCACAGTGATCTCCGGCCCGGCGGCCTCCGAGCCGTTGATGTCCGGCCTGCCCGCCGCGGCTTCGATCATCGCGGCAACGCAGTCCGCGACCAGCTCCGGCTCGCGCATCAGGCAGGCCCCGAATGCCCCGTTCTGCACCCGGTCCGAAGGACAGCCAACATTCAGGTTGATCTCGGCAAAGCCATACGAGCGGGCAATCACGACCGCCCGGTGCAGTGCGTCCGGCTCGGACCCACCAAGCTGAAGCGCCAGCGGATACTCGGCCGGATCATGCTTCAGCCAACGCTCGGGATCACCATGGATCAGCGCATTTGCTGTCAGCATCTCGGTATACAGCATCGCCCGCCGGGTGAACTGGCGGTGGAACCGGCGACAGTGCCGGTCGGTCCACTCCATCATCGGCGCGACCGAGAACCTGCGGGCGTCGTGCTTCAACATGGGCGCTCCCATAGCATTTGTGTCAGCCGGGCATAAGACCCATTGAACGGGCCGGATGATCGGTTACCTCTCGGTCATGGCGCCCTCTGACGAGACCTCCACCACACCGGCCGACATCGCCGATATCGACGGGGCGCTGGCGCGCGCCGAACGGGCGGGTCTGACGATTGTTCTGGCCATCCGAACCGGCGTTGTCGCGCTTCTGATGGCGTTTATCGCAGGCACCCAGGGGCTGGCGATCGGCTGGTTCGGTGTCGCGGTTCTGTCGGTTTTTCTGGTGATCGGCCTCATCTACGGCGTGCTCGTGCGACAAGCGCGGGACAAGCAATGGATGCGCTATGCGTTCGTCGCGCTCGACATGGGGTTGCTTGGCCTTGCCGCCGTGACCGTCCCGCTGTCGCTGCACGGCGATGTGCCGCAGATCTTTGCCTTTCGGGTCTACGGCGCGGATATCTTCTTCTTCCTGATCTCAACCTCGGCCCTGTCGTTGTCGCCGCGGCTGGTGCTCTGGTCCGGCGCGATGGCGGTCCTCTCGCTCTGGGCCTCGTGGGGCTGAATCGTCCTGCAGATGGAGACGTGGACCACGTGGTCCGAAATCACCACCGACCGTACGGCCGAGAAGTATGTCGAAATCGTCCTCAGCCCTGATCATATCAATGCCGCCAATCGCGCCGTCGAGACCTTGCTTCTGCTGGCGACAGCCGCCGTTCTGGCCGCGGCGGTACAGCGTGCCCGGAGCATGCTGCGCAACCAGATCGCCGCAGAACGGGCACGCAGCCGGGTCACCGAGATCTTCGGCCAGTTCGTGCCCTCGGAGGTTGCCGGCCAACTCAGCACGGAGGACGGCCAACTCCCGGCAGAGGCACGAGAGGCCACGGTGCTGTTCGTTGATATCGAGGGGTTCACCACCTTCGCGGAAAGCGCCGAGCCTGTAAGGATTGTCGCCGCGCTCGATGCCTTCTTCGACCGGGTGTCCGAGATCGTCAGCGCCCGGCGCGGTGTGCCGATCAGCCTGATCGGGGACGCGGTGATGGCCTCGTTCAACGCGCCGCTGGCCAATCCCGACCACGCGGCGGCCGCGCTTGCGGCGGGGCGCGATCTGCTGCGCGAGGTCGACGGGGCCGCGTTCCTCGGCACGACCTTTCGGATCAGGGTCGGCATCGCCTCCGGGCCGGTCGCGGCGGGCACCGTGGGGGGACGCGGACGCCGGGCCTACACGCTGTACGGTGATACCGTGAATCTCGCCCAGCGGCTCGAAGCGCTGAACAAGGAGACCGGCACGCGCCTGCTGATCGACCGGGCGACCTGGGTCAGTGCCGGCGCGCCACCCGATTTCGCCCCGATCGACGCCCAGTCCGTGCGCGGGCGCAGCGGCGAGGTCGAGATTCTGGCGCCGGCCTCCAGCGCCCCCGTGCCCTGAGCATCGGCGACCGCCCGACCTCTGCCAGCCCGGATCGCCACCCCGGCGCCAGCCGCGAAAATCGCCGAACATCGCCCGTACCGTCCGAGAAACCGCACTTTTGCCGCGCGATCGCCCGGTTTGCCCGCGCTTTCCCTTTGCGTGCTGCAAAGGCCGGGCCTATAAGCGTGCGGATAGAGGCGGGCTCGAATCCGCTCATACGTGAGGCACACGTAAGACACAGTTGGGCAGTCAGTAAGGGCGAGAGATCATGATCGGCAAGTTGTTCGGCGCATTCACGAACGATATGGCGATCGACCTCGGGACAGCGAACACGCTGGTCTATGTCAAAAGCAAGGGGATCGTTCTGAACGAACCCTCGGTCGTCGCCTTCCAGACGGTCAACGGCAAGAAAGAGGTCAAAGCCGTCGGTGAGGACGCCAAGCTGATGCTGGGGCGCACGCCGGGATCTATCCAGGCGATCCGACCGATGCGCGATGGCGTCATCGCGGATTTCGAAGTCGCCGAGGAGATGATCAAGTACTTCATCAAGAAGGCCAACGCGCGGACCATGCTGCGCGGGCCTCTTGTTGTGGTTTGCGTGCCCTATGGCGCCACCGCCGTCGAAGAGCGCGCGATCGAGGAAAGCGTGAAGCGTGCCGGGGCCTCGAAGGCGCTGCTGATCCCGGAGCCGATCGCCGCTGCCATCGGCGCGGGGTTGCCGATCACGGAACCGACCGGCTCGATGATCGTCGATATCGGCGGCGGGACGACCGAGGTGGCAGTGCTGTCGCTTTCAGACATTGTTTACGCTCGGTCCGTACGTGTCGGTGGCGACAAGATGGACGAAGGGATCATCAGCCACATGCGCCGCCAGCACAATCTGCTGATCGGTGAGACAACGGCCGAGAAGATCAAGAAGGCCATCGGAACGGCGCGTATACCTGCGGACGGCGTGGGTGAGAAGATGACGATCCGCGGACGTGACCTGCTGAACGGCGTGCCGAAGGAGCAGGAGATCACCCAGGCCCAGATCGCCGAGGCGCTGGCCGAACCGGTGCAGCAGATTGTCGAGGCTGTGATGGTCGCGCTGGAAGCAACGCCGCCGGATCTGGCCGCCGATATCGTCGACAATGGCGTCATGCTGGCGGGAGGCGGCGCGCTGCTCGGCGATCTCGATCTCAGCCTGCGCGAGCAGACAGGTCTTGCCATTTCAGTTGCCGAGGAACCGCTGCACTGCGTGGCGCTCGGCACAGGGCGGGCGCTCGAGCACCTCGACAGGCTCGGGCATGTTATGAAGATCAGTGCGTAAGCCCCTGAACGCATGCGCGTTCTGAACGGAGGCACAGTAGGTGTCGATCAAGGCCGCACAAGATGACAAGACGTTGGCCCGAACGGTGCACCGGATCCTGCTCGGGGTCGTGATCGTCGTCTGCCTGATCCTGCTGGTGCTGTGGCGGACCGACAATCCCCGGCTGGAACGCGTGCGCATGTCGCTGATCGACACGGTCGCACCGTCCATGAACTGGGTGAACGATCCCCTTGATTTCGCATGGAATATGGCGCGCGACTATCGCAATTTCGTCGATGTCTACGAGCAGAACAGGACCCTGCGCCGCGAGATCCAGAGCCTGCGTCTCTGGCGCGAGCGGGCGCGCCTGCTCGAGGAGGAGAACGCACAACTCCGCGCGCTGAACAATGTGCGGCTGGCGACGCGCACCACCTTTGTCACCGGCGACGTGTTTGCCGACTCGGGCGGGCCATTCCTGCAATCGGCTCTGGTCAATGTCGGACGGCTCGACGGGATCGACGATGGCGCCGCAGCGGTCGATGGGCAGGGATTGGTCGGACGGGTTGTCGGTGTCGGTGACAGGGCGGCGCGGCTGCTTCTGCTGACCGATTTCTCGTCCCGCGTTCCCGTCGTGGTGCAACCCGGCGCAAGGCGCGCGGTCCTGTCCGGCGACGGCACGCTGGCACCCAAGCTCGAATTTCTGGACGGGGCCGACCGGATCAAGCCCGGCGATCTTGTCGAGACCTCGGGCGAGGGCAGCGTCTTCCCGCCGGACCTGCCAGTCGGCCGGGTCGTGTCGACCCCGGGTGGCACCTGGCGCGCGGCGCTGCTGGCGGATTATGACAGGCTCGAGTTTGTGCGCCTGCTCCGCTACCGCCCCGATACGCAAATCGACGATCCCGGCGGCCTCGTGCAACGCGACGAGCTTGAGGAAGATGGCGACCTCGATCCCGGCGCAAATACGGCAAGCAACTGACCATGACGCTGTGGGAACAGATCGACGGCGCGCGATTTAGCCGCATGATGTTCATGCTGATCCTCGGTGTGCTGGCGCTCTATATCGAGATGGCGCCGCTCGGCATCGGCCCCGGCGCGCATCCCTCGCCCGATCTGGTGCTGTGCGTTGTCGCCTATTGGGCGATCCGTCGGCCGGGCTCGACACCGGTGCTGGCAGTGTTCGTGCTTGGCCTGATGCGCGATCTCATCTCCGACGTGCCCGTGGGCGCAGGCGCGCTCAGCCTCGTTCTCGCCGCTGAGGTGCTCAAGCGATGGCGCCGCACGCTCGCCCGCTCGGGCTTCCTTCGCGAGTGGATCGTGGTCTTCGGCGCCGCGCTCGCGACCACGGCCTTCCAGTGGCTGCTGGTCATGATCACGCTGGCGCAGCCGCCTTTCCTCGATCAGTTGCTGAACCAGTGCCTCTACACCGCGATGGCCTATCCGGTCGTCGCCATGCTCTTTCGCTGGGTGCTGCGCATCTCGTCCCGCAAACCGGAGCCCGCGTGATGGCGTTCTGGTCAAAATCCAGACGGCGCCGCAGGCGGACGTCCACGCGACGTCAGGGCGACGATGCGACCGAACAACGACTGCAGGTCACGCGCCGGGGCATCGTGCTGTTCGGTGCCCAGGCCGCCGTGGCGGGCATGCTCGCCTGGCGGATGCGGCAATTGCAGGTGGTCGAGACCGAGCGCTATCGGCTGCTGGCCGAGGAGAACCGGATCAACATGCAGCTGATCGCGCCGGCGCGCGGCCAGCTTTTCGACCGCAATGGCGAGCCGCTGGCGATCAACACCAAGAACTATCGCGTGGTGATGGTGCGCGAGCAGGCGGGCGATCCGCAGGAGATGCTGGACCGGATCAGCCAGCTTGTGGCGATACCTCCGCACCAGCGCGAGCGCGTGCTGAAGGAAATCTCGAAGAAATCCGCTTTCGTGCCCGTCATGGTCGCCGAACATCTGCCATGGGAGGATTTCGCCGAGATCAATGCGAACGCCCCTGCCCTGCCCGGTATTCAGCCCGAGGTTGGTCTGAGCCGACACTATCCGCACGGGCCGGAAACCGCGCATGTGGTGGGCTATGTGGGCCGGGTCTCGCAGAACGATCTCGACAAGATCGAGAACGCGGGCGAGGAGATCGATCCCGTTCTTCAGATCCCCGAGTTCCAGATCGGCAAGACCGGGGTCGAGCGCGCGATCGAAGGCCAGCTTCGCGGTCAGGCGGGCAACCGGCGGATCGAGGTCAATGCCGTGGGCCGGGTGATCCGCGAACTTGACCGGACCGAGGGCAACGCGGGCGACGATCTGCACCTGACGCTGGATCTTGAGTTGCAGAAATACTGCCACGAACGCCTGGGCGACGAGAGCGCGGCCGTTGTTCTGATGGATGTGCGCAATGGCGACCTGCTGTCGATGGCCTCGAACCCGACCTACGATCCGAACCCGTTCGTGCTGGGCATCTCGCACACCGAGTACAATCAGCTGCGCAACAACGATCACCGGCCGCTGCACAACAAATGGGCCTCGGGCATGTATCCGCCGGGCTCGACCTTCAAGATGGTGGTCGCCCTGGCAGCGCTCGAGGCCGGAGTGGTCGGCCCCGGCGAGACGGTGTTCTGCCCGGGCTTCATGAAGCTTGGCAACCGGCGCTTCCACTGCTGGAGCCGTGGTGGCCATGGCTGGGTCAACTTGCGCAAGTCGATCGAGCAGTCCTGCGATGTCTACTACTATGAGATCGCGCGCCGCGTCGGGATAGAGAAGATCGGCGAGATGGCGCGCAGGCTTGGCCTCGGTGTGGATCTGGATGTGCCCGTCGCCGCCATGCGCTCGGGCCTCATCCCGACCAAGGAGTGGAAGCGCGCCACCAAGGAGATCGACTGGCTGGTCGGCGACACGCTGAACTCGGGCATCGGCCAGGGTTTCGTTCTGGCGACACCGCTGCAACTGGCGGTGATGACGGCACGGATCGCCTCGGGCAACGCCGTGCAGCCGCGTCTCGTGCGCGCGCGTGAGGGGCGACCGGTTCCGGTGGCCTCCCCCGGTGATCTCGGCATTTCGCGCCAGAACATGCAGTACATTCGCCGCGGCATGTTCGATGTGGTCAATTCGGCCCGCGGTACGGCAAGGCGTTCGCGCATCAAGGATGACGTCTGGAAAATGGCGGGCAAGACCGGGACCAGTCAGGTGCGCAACATCACCGCCGCTGAACGCGCGCGCGGCGTCTTCCGCAACGAGGACCTACCCTGGGAGCGGCGCGATCACGCGCTGTTTGTCGGCTATGCGCCCTATGACAACCCACGCTACGCGGTTGCCGTCGTCGTGGAACATGGCGGCGGCGGATCGAAAGCCGCGGCCCCGATTGCCAAGGACATCCTCGAGAGGGCACGCGACAACCTGCGCCGCCCGACCGTGCCCGCCGGTCAAGGCGCGATCGAACCACCCGACAGCAGCCGGGTGCCCACATGAACACGATCGCCGGTCGGCCCGAGGCGCCGCAGGGACTGGTCCACAAGATCTTTCGCCTGAACTGGGCGCTGATCCTGCTGATCGGCGCCATTTCGGGCGCCGGGTTCCTGATGCTCTACTCGGTCGCGGGGGGCTCGCTGGATCCCTGGTCCGGGCGCCAGATGGCACGCTTTGGTGTCGGCATCGTGGTCATGGTGATCGTTGCGCTGATCGACATCCGGGTGTGGCGCTGGTTCTCGCCCATCGCCTATATTGGCGCGCTCGTCTTGTTGGTTGCCGTCGAGTTCGTCGGGACCAAGGGTATGGGCGCCCAGCGCTGGCTGCAGATCGGACCGCTCCAGCTTCAGCCATCCGAGTTGATGAAGATCGGGCTCGTTATGGCGCTGGCGCGCTACTACACGGTGATCGACCGCACGCGGGTCAGCCATCCGCTCTGGCTGTTGCCGCCATTGGCGATGATAGCCCTGCCGATGCTTCTGGTGCTGAAGCAGCCGGATCTCGGCACTGCCTTGCTGCTGGGCATGGGCGGCGCCGTTGTGATGTTTCTGGCCGGTGTCTCGTGGTGGTATTTCGGCACCGCGGCAGCGCTTGCGGGCTCGACCGTTTATGCGGTGCTCGCCTCGCGCGGGACCGACTGGCAGATCCTGAAGGACTATCAGTATCGCCGGATCGAGACCTTTCTGAACCCCGAGAGCGACCCCCTCGGCGCGGGGTACCACATCACACAGTCTAAGATCGCGATGGGATCGGGGGGGCTTTCGGGCCGCGGGTTCATGCAAGGCACGCAGAGCCGCCTGAACTTCCTGCCGGAAAAGCACACCGATTTCATCTTCACGACACTGAGTGAGGAATTCGGCTTTGTCGGCTCCCTCACCCTTCTGGCGCTCTATGCGCTCGTGCTTCTGTTCTGCTTCGCCTCCATGGCCATGAACCGCGACCGCTATGGCGCCCTGCTGACGGGCGGGCTCTCGGCCACGTTCTTCTTCTTCTGGGCCGCGAACATGGCCATGGTCATGGGACTGATCCCCGTCGTTGGCGTGCCGTTGCCGCTGGTCAGCTATGGCGGCTCGGCGATGCTGGTGCTACTGCTCGCCTTCGGGCTGGTGCAAAGCGCGCACGTCCACCGCAAGTAACGACCGGGTACACCCCCACCCGTCCGAGGAGCTTCCCATGACCGATGCCCCGCGTCTGATGCGCATTGCGCTTGATCCTTCGGAAATGGAGGAATGGACCGCCGCCATGACCACCGTGCTGGCGGAGGAGGAGATGCCTGTCGAGATCGCCCCAGCGGGTACGCCGGACGCGGAGATCGACTACCTCGTCTACAACTATGACAGCGGCGTGCATGATTTTGCGCCCTTCGCGCGGCTGAGGGCCATCCTGAACACCTGGGCCGGGGTCGAGGCCGTGGTCGGCAAGATCGCGTGGCCCGAGCATGTTCCGTTCTGCCGGATGGTCGAGCCGGGCCTGACCGAGGGGATGGTCGAGTACTTCGCCGGCCATGCCATGCGCTATCATCTCGACATCGACCGGTTTCAGGCGAACAGCGCTGCCGGGCGTTGGGACAAGTGGTCACCGCCGCTGGCGCGGGACCGCACGGTCGGGGTACTCGGCCTCGGTGCGCTCGGGCGTGCAACAGCCGAGCGTCTGGTCGCCATGGGTTTCCGTGTGACCGGCTGGGCGCGGTCGGCCAAGGACATCCCGGGCGTCACCTGCCATCACGGGGCGGAGGGTCTGATGGCTCTTCTGAACAGTGCCGAGATCCTGGTCGTCATACTGCCGCTGACCCCGGATACGACGAATGTGCTGAACGCCGAGACACTTGCTTACCTGCCCGAGGGTGCCTGCATCATCAATGCAGGCCGCGGGCCGCTGATCGACGACGATGCGCTGTTGGCAGCGCTTGCCTCCGGCCATGTCCGGCATGCGACCCTCGATGTCTTCCGCGAGGAGCCCCTGCCGCAGGCGCATCCCTACTGGCGCCATCCCGGGGTCACCGTCACGCCGCATATCGCCGCCGTGACCCGCGCCCGCACGGCCTGCCAGGCAATCACGGCACAAATTCGCCGCGATCTGGCGGGTCAGACGCTCTGCCATATTGTCGATCCGGTTCGCGGCTATTAGATACGTTGTGCAGGTGCGAAGGGAGACGACATGGCGAACGGCAAATCCAGGACGACCCGAGCACGGGCGCGCCGCCGTAGCCTGATCACCAAGCTTCGCAACAACTTCCTGACCGGGCTGATCGTTGTGGCCCCGGTGGCGATCACGATCTACCTGACCTGGACGATCATCACGCTGGTCGATGCCACGGTCGTGCCACTGCTGCCAAGCGTCTACAACCCGCGGACCTATTTCGACACGGACATCCCGGGCTTTGGCCTGCTGATCTTCCTCCTGTTCACGACGATTGTCGGGTATTTCACGAAGAACCTCTTTGGGCGGCAGTTGATCAAGATCGGTGAAAGCTGGCTCGAGAATGTCCCGATCATCCGGTCGATCTACAACGCGTTGAAACAGATCGTCGAGACGATCCTGAACCAGTCGAACAGCTCTTTCTCGAGCGCCTGCCTCGTCGAATATCCGCGCAAGGGCATCTGGGCCGTCGCCTTCGTCTCGACCGACACCAAGGGCGAGATCGCCAAGAAGGTCGGCAATGGCGGCATGACCAGCGTCTTCCTGCCGACCACGCCAAACCCGACCAGCGGCTTTCTGCTGTTCGTGCCGAACGAGGATGTCATCATCCTGGACATGAGCGTCGAAGAGGCAGCCAAGCTCGTCATTTCCGCCGGGTTGGTCACCCCTCCCACAAAAGAAGAGCTGGAAGCCGCCGCGCGCAAGGCACAGGTCCGCCGCCCTGCCCTGGCGGGGGCCGCCAACGGCAACGGTGGCGGCGGGCGCTAGGCGCGCATCGATTTACAGAACGCGATGACAGGCCCAGGGCCGCCCGCCGGCGGCCCCAGACCATCTCCGCGACGGCTGGCTACCCCACCCGGGCTCCCTCCAGCCGCGCGAAGCCTTTGGTGCCGGACGCTGTGCCGGCTAGTCCTGTCATTTGAAGCGATAGTGCTGGAGCGAGTCGTCCTCTTGCGTGCGCGCGGCTTCCGCCTTTCGGTTGGCTTCTTCGCGCTCGCCCGCCGCACGCAGGGCGGCCTGAGCCAGGGACAGGGTCCGGCGGAAGTCTTCATACTCCTGATCGCTCATCGCATCGCTCTCAACTTGCCGTTTACGTTCACGTCAATATTGCAAATCGCTCGAGACCACTCTGTGGGCTTTACGACAGAACTGGGATCTTCTGGGGGCGTTGCACCCGCCTCTCCAGATCAGTCGGATTTAATTAAAATTGTCTGAATCCCCGCAACGAAAACGCCCGGCCAAAAGGGCCGGGCGCGAGCATTTTGCGTGGTAAATGTGTGGGTCTGGGCGTTCAGTGGTCGTAGAGCACCTTGAGATCTTCGTCCTTGCTCTCGTCTGTATCGAAGAGCCCCCTGTCCACCGATTGCAGCGCGCGCATCACGGCGACATCCTGGTCGAGCGTCTCGCGAAAGAACCCATCATCGAAATCATTCATATCAACCTCCTAAGGATAAATAACCTGTCGGTGGCAGGATATGATCACGTGGAGATCGGAAATAATGTAAGAGAAGTTACAATTTGAAAGGTTTTGTTAACCGGTCTGTCGCGCACCGCTGGGGTGCCTGCGAGTCACGCACAAACCGCTGCGATACCGCCTAGTCCGGCTCCTTCCACCAGACAGCAGGACCGGCCCACCAGCCCCACCAGCCATAAAGGTTGTCGACATCGGGCCGGGCGAAACCCTGTTTCCAGACCACACGATCTGCGGGCGCCACGCCGAACGGGATCACATAGATGCCTGCGGTCAGCACCCGGTCGAGCGCCCGGACGGCCGATGTAAATTCTTCCGGCTCACGCGCGGCCAGCATCGCGGCGATCATCGCATCCACGGCGGGATCGGCCACGCCCATATAGTTCCGGGTCCCCGGCGTCTCGCGCCCAGCAGCCCCGAAGTAGAGGCGTTGCTCGGTTCCCGGGCTGAGCGACATCGCCCAGCGGTTGACGATCATGTCGTAATCATAGTCGCTGCGGCGTTCCTGATACTGCGCCTGATCGACCTGGCGCACGGTCATCTCGATACCAAGCCGCTCCAGCGTCTCGCGCCACAGGCTCGCCAGCGTCTGATCCCTGTCGGAGTTCACGAGGATCTCGAACGTGAACGGCTCACCCGCCGCGTTAACCCTGATGCCGTCGACGACCGTCCACCCTGCCGTGTCCAGCATCCGCCCAGCGCTTCGCAAATTGCGACGATTGCGACCGCTGCCATCACTGACTGGCGGAGACCAGAGCGCGTCCAGCGTGCCCTCCGGCAGGCTCGCGGCATAGGGCGCCAGCACTGCCCGCTCGCCCTCGCCGGCCACCGCCGCCGCTGCAAGGGGAGAGCCTGCGAAATAGCTCGTGATCCGGGCGTACTGATCGCGGAAGACACGGGCGTTGATCCACTCCCAATCAAAGGTCAACGCAAGAGCCTCGCGCACTGTCCGGTCGGCAAAGATCTCGCGCCGGGTGTTGAAGACGAATCCCTCCATGCCGGACGGACGGCTGTACGCGATCTCGGCCCGCTGCATCTCGCCATCGGTCATCGCAGGGAAGTCGTACTGCTCGGCCCAGCGCACGACGTCGTAATCGGCGAAGATCGAGATCGCGCCCGTGCGCACCGATTCCCACAGCGCGTCCTGGTTGCGGAAATACTCGTACCGGATCGTCTCGAAGTTGTTCAGCCCCCGGTTGATCGACAGATCCCTGCCCCACCAGTCCGGGTTCTTGCGAAAGGTGATGAAGCGCCCCGGCTCGTAGCTGTCGATCACGTAGGCGCCAGAGCCGATCACCTCGACATTTCCCGCACTTGCGAAGTCCACAGTCTCAAACTGTGCTTTCTTCAGGATCGGCCTGAGACCGAGAATCAGCGGCAGCTCTCGATTCGGTTCCGCGAGGTCGATTCGCACGGTTCGCGGACCGGTTGCGCGAATCGCGGCGATTCCCGACCACGCATTTCGATAGCGTGGATGCCCGACCGTCCCCAACGTCTCGAACGACCAGATCACATCTTCGGTCGTCACCGGGGTCCCGTCAGAGAATCGCGCCGCTTCGCGCAGGGTGAAGGCGACCCAGGATCTGTCCTCCGGCACCTCAACCGATTCGGCGAGCAGACCGTACAAAGTGAACGGCTCGTCGAAGCTGCGGGCCATCAGCGACTCGACCACATGCACCCGCATGGGCCAAGGTGCACGGCCTTTCAGGATATAGGGATTGAGGCTGTCGAAGCCTCCGGTCTCGCCAAAAATGACCGTGCCACCTTTGGGCGCTTCGGGGTTGACATAGGGAAGATGCGTGAACGCGGGCGGCAGTGCCGGGGCGCCATACATGGCAATCCCGTGGCTTGGCTCGGCCCGAGCGGGAGATGCAAAAAGCAAAACCAGTATGGCAAATATGTGCCACAGATCCCGCACAGCGACATCCCCCCACAGGTTGTGGAAAAGGGTCTTGTCGGACGGCCCGACTTTGCGTAAGGTTTTCTCACTGCTCGATAGGTTTCTTGCCTGTATGAAACCTGCCTCAACACCTAAAACGCCTCCTTCGGGAGGCGTCTTTTTTTTGTCCGTCTCACAGTTTGCTTTGATCATGCCGGCAGCCTGCTCCGGTTAATTTCGCGTGTATTTTTGCACTGCACCATTTACCCTGTGCCCAGGGCAGCCAAGCCCAGAATGCCGCAAAAGGAAAGGGCACACCATGGCGTTAGAGGGCAAATGCGCAGTCGTGACGGGATCGACCTCGGGGATCGGGCTGGGAATTGCCGAAGGGTTGGCCGCGCGCGGCGCCAATGTGGTGCTGAACTCGTTCAGCGACACCGCGGAGGATTTTGCCGCAGCCGAGGCCATCACCGCGAAAGGCGCGGGCAAAGCGGCCTACGTGCAGGCCGACATGTCCGACGCCGCCACCTGCCGGGCGCTGATCGCCAAGGCGGCGGAGGCGTTCGGCACTGTGGATATCATCGTGAACAACGCCGGTATTCAGCACGTCGCCCCGATCCCTGAGTTCCCCGAGGCGAAGTGGGATGCGATCATCGCGATCAACATGAATTCGGCCTTTCACACAACCGCCGCAGCCCTGCCGCTGATGCGCAAGGCCGGTTGGGGCCGCGTGGTCAACATCGCCTCCGCGCACGGGCTGACCGCCTCGCCCTTCAAGTCGGCCTATGTCGCGGCCAAGCACGGCGTCGTCGGCCTCACGAAAGTGACTGCGCTTGAGACCGCCGAGGAGCCGATCACCGCCAACGCCGTCTGCCCGGGCTATGTGCTGACCCCGTTGGTCGAGGCGCAGATCCCCGACACGATGAAGGAATACGGGCTCGACCGCGAGGCCGTGGTCCGCGACGTCCTGCTCGCCCGCCAGCCCTCGAAGGAATTCGCGACCGTCGAACAACTGGCCGGACTGACCGCCTTCCTCTGCTCGGACGATGCCGCGCAGATCACCGGGACCACGCTCAGCATGGACGGCGGATGGACCGCACTTTGATTTAGGGCACAACGCCTGCCGCCCGCGCCGCCTTGTGGTGGCGGGGGTGGGCGGGTGGGCCGTCGCCACAAGGCGGCGCGAACATGCACCCCAAGGATCCAACCATGGCGGCAAAGCACGACACGAAAAGTGTGAACCTCGCCCTCCAGGGCGGCGGCGCACACGGGGCGTTCACCTGGGGGGCCCTCGACCGCTTGCTGGACGAGCCGCGGCTCGAGATCGACGGCATCTCCGGAACCTCTGCGGGCGCGATGAACGCGGCCATGCTGAAAACCGGCTTTCTGGATGGAGGCCGCGCCGGAGCGCAGCGCCAGCTCGACGCGTTCTGGAGCGAGATCAAGCGTCAGGCCGCGCGCAACGTGAACCCGCTCTCGGACTGGATCGCGTTCTTCTCGAACGATGCCGCGAAGATTGCCAACGCGGTCTTCCTCAGCCCGGTCTATCAGGCGCAGGACGCATTCAGCCGGACAGTCTCGCCCTATGACTGGAACCCGCTGAACATCAATCCGCTGCGCGAGCTGCTCGAGGATATGATTGATTTCGAGGCCGTCTGCAAAGAGTGCGAGCCGCATCTCTTCATCAGCGCAACCAACGTCAAGACCGGCAAGATCAAGGTCTTCGACGATGATGACCTCTGCGTCGACATGATCCTGGCATCCGCCTGCCTGCCCAATCTCTTTCAGGCGGTCGAGGTCGATGGCGAGTTCTACTGGGATGGCGGCTACATGGGCAATCCGGCGCTGTTTCCGCTGTTCTACCATGCGGCAAGTTCAGATGTGATCATCGTCCACGTGAACCCGATCGAGCGCCCGGAGGTGCCGCGCACCGCCGCTGATATCCAGAACCGGATCAACGAGGTCTCGTTCAACTCCTCGCTGCTGCGCGAGCTGCGTGTCGTCGATTTCGTGCGCCGTCTGATCGCCGAGGGACGGCTACAGCCAGGCGAGATGAAGGATGTCCTGATCCACGCGATTCGCGACGACGCGACCATGGCACGGCTGAACGTGGCCTCGAAACTGTCGCCCGAGCCCGAGCTGTTCGACTATCTCAAGACCGAAGGGCAGCGGGTCGCGGACACATTCCTGCGCGAGAACTGGGACAAGCTCGGCTCGGAAAGCTCGGTCGACCTGCGCGAGATGTTCACCTGATCCCGACCGGCTCGGGTGCCCCCTTGCCCCGTTGCCCCGTGCGTCATCAAATTGTCACCCATGGTGGGTAGCCCCCGCCGCGGGAGAGATCATGTTCAATGTCCTTGTTCTGTGCACCGGCAATTCGACGCGCTCGATCCTGGCCGAGGCCATCTTCAACCGCGACGGCGCGGGCCGCGTTCAGGCGTGGTCGGCAGGCTCGAACCCGACGGGGCGCGTCAATCCCGGTGCTCTGCGCCTGCTCGAGCGCCGGGGCCTGCCCACCACCGGCTACCGGTCGAAAAGCTGGAACGAGTTTGCCGCATCCGGCGCGCCCGAGATGCAGTTGATCGTGACGGTCTGCGCCGCGGCCGCCGGCGAGGTCTGCCCGACCTGGCCCGGCGCGCCGCTCACGGCACACTGGGGCGTGGACGACCCCGCAGCGGCACCGCAAGACCAGATCGATGTCGCCTTCCAGATCGCCTATCACCGGCTCAGCGCCCGCATCAATGCCTTCCTTGCCCTGCCATTCGAGGCTATGTCCCGCTCTGATCTGACGAGGCAGCTGCAGGCAATGAGCGAG
Organism: Pseudomonadota bacterium; assembly: GCA_039821125.1. Taxonomy (GTDB): domain Bacteria; phylum Pseudomonadota; class Alphaproteobacteria; order Rhodobacterales; family Rhodobacteraceae; genus Thermohalobaculum. The sequence goes on along the minus strand of JBCBOR010000007.1, from coordinate 43,236 downwards.
AGATGACATGCAACACAAACTGATGGCCGAAGCCGTGGGCACGCTGCTTTTGCTCGCGACGATTGCCGGATCGGGCATCATGGGCGAGATGCTCGCGGGCGGACAGGTCGGCGCCGCCCTGCTGCCCCACGCGCTTGCGATCGGGGCGATGCTGTTCGTGCTGATCACGCTGCTTGGACCGGTCTCGGGGGCGCATTTCAACCCGGCGGTCACGATGATCTTCACGCTTCGGGGAGATCTGCCGAGGCGAGAGGCCGTGCCCTATGTCATCGTGCAGATCCTTGCGGCCATAGCGGGCGTCTGGCTGGCGCACCTGATGTTCGATCTCGACATCGCGCAGGCCTCGGCCAAGTCGCGCACCGGGATCGGCCAATGGTCAGCAGAGGTCGTGGCGACAGGTGGGCTGATCTTCGTCATCCTCGGCGGCTTGCGGCAAGCGCCGCATCTGATCCCGGCCATGGTCGGCGCATACATCTTTGCCGGGCTGTGGTTCACCGCCTCGACCAGTTTCGCCAACCCCGCCGTGACCATCGCGCGGATGCTGACCGACACGTTCACCGGGATCATGCCCGTGCATGCGCCTGCCTTCATCGCCGCGCAGATCGTCGGCGCGCTGCTTGGCTGGCAGATCGCCAACCTGATCTTCGCCGAGGACCCCTAGCGGCGGACAGCCCGCGCGACAGCCTTTGGGTTCGGCGGCAGACCCGCGAACGCGGCCAGTGCTTCTCCGGCCTGCGCGGGATCCGTGCGCAGATCATCGAACTTCAGCGCGACCCGCGGCGCCCCGGCGGGCAAGGCCCGCGTGATCTCGGCATAGATCCGCTCTGCCCCGGCACGGCCATAGATCTCGGGCCAGCCGCGGCGCAGACGCGTCTGCTCGATCGCGGCAAGATCACGGCGCACGATCACGAACCGCGCTGACCAGGCGCGGGCGATCTCGAGCATGAAATATGCCAGCACCGGCAGCTTCGCGACCGAGAGCCCCGGCCCGGCCCAGACCCGCAGGCGCGCGACGAGCCATGGCGGCAAAGCATGCCGCGTCAGGGTTTGCTCGTCGAAATGGGGCAAGACGATCCGGCGCAGCGCCATCGATTCGAAACTTGCCGGTGTCAGCGCATCATCGACGGCGAAATGCGGCGGGTGCGCATTGGCGCCCAGCGCCGCCAAAGCGCCTGCGACCGCCGATGTGCCGCTTGACCACGGACCAAGCACGACGATGACAGCGGGACGCGCCTCGGCTCTGATCTCGTACATGTGAACGGACGCCCCCCGGGCCAAGACAAAAATCGCGGCATTCCTGCCACGGTCGGGACGGCACGCCAAGCCTGCGCCCCTTTCGCTGGCACGGCACATGGACTAAGTTCAGCCCATGGTACAGCTCGACATCATCTCAGACCCGATCTGCCCCTGGTGCTATATCGGCAAGGCGCAGCTTGATCGCGCAATTGCCGAGGTCGGGGTCAACCCGTTCGACACCCATTGGCGCATCTTTCAGCTTAACCCGGACATGCCGCCCGAAGGGATGGACCGGCGCGAATATCTCGAGACCAAGTTCGGCGGGCCCGAGCGGGCGCAGCAGATCTATGGCCGGATCGCGGATGCGGCCAAGGGCGCCGGGCTCGATGTTGCGCTGGACAAGATCGGACGCACGCCCAACACGATGGATGCGCACCGCGTGATCCGCTGGGCACGCACGACCGGCTCGCAGCAGGGCTTGGTTGACGATCTCTTCACCCGGTACTTTGAAAAGGGCGAGGATATCTCGGACCACGCGGTGCTGCTGGATGCAGCAGAAGCGGCGGGCATGGAGCGCGAGATTGTCGCCAAGCTGCTCGAGGGCGACGCCGATCGGGAGTCTCTGGCCGAGGAGGACCGCACCGCGCGCGAGATGGGCGTGACCGGTGTGCCGACCTTCATCGTCGGCGGGCGCTATGTGCTCACCGGCGCGCAGGATGCCGCGACATGGGCCAAGGTGATCCGAGAGCTGATCGCATCGGCGGAGGCCCGGGAGGCCGGGGCCGGCGACAGCACTGCCTCGGAGGGCACAACCAGCGGAGAAGCCACACCATGAACATGCTGATCGAAGAGATCCAGATGCTGGCGAACGACCCCAAGTCCTGGGTCGCGGTGGCCCTGATGGTGCTGATCGCCGGGCACTCGGTCGCAACGGTGCTGCTCTGCCCGTACAGCCACGGCAAGGCGAAGATCGATGATATCGAGGTCTCGCAGGCCCGCGGCCAGGTTTTCACCGTCGGCGCGCGGTTCGGCCTGATGATGGTCGTCGGGATCGCGCTGACGGTCGGTGGGCTCTTCATGATTGCGTCGGGCACCAAACCGGCGCTGGCGCTGATCGCGATGGTATCCGGGCTGGTGATCACGCAGACCGAGCCAGTGCGCCTGCGGATCCGCGAGGGCAAAAGCTCGGTCATCGCCAATCGCGATTCAGATGAAACAACGGCCGAACTGATGCGCGGCAGATTGCACTCCGATCAGAAGGAACTGGCGCTGTCGAATGTCGTGACGCTGGCTGCTCTGGTCGGCGGTCTGCTGGTCTTCTGAACGCCGGGGCTCAGCCGCGCACGCCGGAGAAGACCCAGAGACACGAGCTGCCACGCAAGGCGCACCGGGTGACGGCAAGGTCTGGGAACATCGGACCGTAGCGCGCAGTGACCTCGTCCTCCGTCGTGAAGACCCTGACATGACCATAGCTGTCGAAATTCGGGACCGATCCGATAAAACGGGTTCCCACGGGCAGCGCGGCGATGACATCAAGATCGTGCTCGATATGCTCCAGCACCTCGGTACAGATCACCACATCGACCGGGGCAAATTCCTCGAGGCTTTCAAGCGGCAATGCACGCTGGTCGAACCGCCCGTCAGGACAGCGCGCGCTCGCCTGTTCAATGGCAACCGCGCTGAAATCGAGACCGGTGTACCGGATGTCTTTTGCATGGCTGAGCAGGTATGCCGCGAACTGCCCGGGGCCACACCCGAAATCCAGCACATTGCGCAGGCCCAGTTTGGTGATCATCCCGGTGATCATCGCCCATGACGGGGCATAGATGCTCTCCTCAGCCTCGGCAGCATAGGCCTCGGATTTGGCGTAGATGTCGTCGTAATAGGAGGAAGAGACCTCGGCACTGCCGGTGTGCTGCTGGCGTTTCGCCTCGGCCCGCGCGGCATCGATGGCGGTGCGATCACTGACGCCGGCGTCGAGCGCCCGATCGAGCGTTGCGATCACCGACGGCCAGTCGCGCCGGTCGCGGTATAGCCGCGCGAGGATAAGCCAGAGACCCGCCCTGCCACTCGTATCATGCGCCAGCGCGGTCTCGCACGCCCCGATCGCCGCATCTGTCTGTCCCGTTGCGGCGAGCGCTTTTGTCAATCCGACATGACAGGGTCCCGGGGCTGATCCGCGGTCTAGCGCCATCTGGAAGACCGGGATCGCGTCCTCATAGCGGGCCAGTTCGATCAGCATCCGGGCCCGGCCGAGCAACAGGCTTGGATTGTCCGGCCAATCGGCCAGACCCCGTTCATAGCATGCCAAGGCGTCATGATGGCGACCCGACTTCGCGAGGGTGTTACCCATGTGCTGGCGAAGGTGCTGGTTCCACCCGAACCGTGCGACCGCTTCGTCTAAAACGGCTTCGGCGGCGGCAGGGTTGCCGAGCCGCTGATGAGCCGTGCTTCTCACCAGGAACGCGACTTGCTGCAAGGACTTGGAAATGGTCAGCCGCGCAAAAACCGACTGTGTCGTGACCAGGGCATCGAGCGCCACCAACGCGGCCTCAATCGCACCAGCGTCCGGGGCCAGCCCGCCGCCAGCCGTTCGAGTCGGCTTCATCGCCTCCGACAGATCATCGACAGCAGCGCGCAAGGCGCGTTCCGGCCCAAGCATCAGTCTTTTCATGGGCGCGGGTTACACCACGCGGGGCAAGCCGTCCATCGCCAATCGCCCGGGGACAACGGCGTCACATCGCGTCGCGGCCATGCGGTTCGAGAAAGTCTATCTCCGGCCCTTTCGGCACAATGCCGTGCGGGTTAATCGTCTCGTGGCTGGCGTGATAGTGATACCGGATATGGTCCATGTTCACGGTACCGGCGACGCCCGGCCACTGGTACAGTTCCCGCGAGTACGCCCAGAGCGCGGGGTAGTCGACCAGCCGCTGGATGTTGCACTTGAAGTGCCCGACATAGACCGCATCGAACCGCACCAGCGTGGTCCAGAGCCGCCAGTCGGCCTCGGTGATCCGGTCACCCACCAGATAGCGCTGCCCGGACAGCCGCGCCTCGAGACGGTCCAGTTCGGCAAAAAGCGCCGTGACCGCCTCGTCATAGGCGTCCTGCGTCGTGGCAAAGCCGGATTTGTAGACCCCGTTGTTGACGTTGTCATAGATCGGGCCGTTCACCGCATCGATCTCGGTGCGCAGCGCTTCGGGGTAGAAATCCTGACCATTCCCCGTGATCCCGTCGAAGGCCGCGTTCAGCATCCGGATGATCTCGGCGCTTTCGTTCGAGACGATGGTGCCCTGCTGCTTGTCCCAGAGAACCGGCACCGTCACGCGGGTTGTCGCATCGGGCACGGCCTCGGTATAAACCTGATGCATCAACGACTTACCAAGCACCGGATCACCTGTCGCACCGGGATAGTCATCGGCCAGGGTCCAGCCATGCGCCTTCATCAGCGGGTGCACGACCGAGACCGAGATGTGATCCTCCAACCCCTTGAGAGCACGGAAGATCAGCGTCCGGTGCGCCCATGGGCAGGCATAGGAGACATAGAGGTGGTAGCGCCCGCTCTCGGCGGCAAAGCCCCCGTCGCCCGACGGGCCCGGCGCGCCATCGGGCGTCACCCAGTTGCGAAAGCCCGCGGCCTGGCGCTGGAACGTTCCGCCCGAGGACTTCGTGTCATACCACTGGTCCGTCCAGACCCCGTCGACGAGCAAACCCATGATCTCTCCCATATGGCAAGTGTATGGCATCCGTACCGCACCCGTATGGCAACCGTGCCGCACCCGTATGGCAGGCGTATGGACAAAATGTCGATGACGGCGCGGGCCAACAACCCCCGCCCCGGCAACTGACCTTTCAGCTGACGGCAACAATCGCTCAGATCGAAGGCTTGCCAACAGCGCCCTGCCCGGCCCCAGCCGGGCCGCGCCCGACCCTCCCCCCGGGAGGGCGCATATCGACCATGCCCCCGGCATGTCTGACCGCGAGACCTTCACCGGATCGCTTGCCGCAATTCCATCGAACGCCCTCCCAGGCTCGGGCGCGTCCAGCTTGCGCTCTACTTCCCGTCTACATATCCTAAACGCGAATTTGCAGGAGCCTATTCTTTGATCGAGTTCACGACGAACCAATGGATTGCGATTTCCGCTGTCGCAGTACCCGTCATACTTTGGCTGCTCGACAAATATTTCGGCATCATCCGCGCGTTCTGGAACTGGAACAAGAAACCTGAACGCATAGAGGTGAAGGTCGAGGCTGACACCATTCCCGAAGGTGCCGACGGCAAGGTCGTTCTCACGATGGAGGGATATGAACGCCAGGTCCGCCAGCGGATCGCCGATGCGATGGAACAGCGCGACGAGGCCGAGGGGGAGGACCGCGAACGCCTCAACGGTCAGATCAGCGAACTCGAGGGGCGCCTGCAAAACATCGAACCTGCGTTCGAATCCGCCAAAACCCGCATTCGGGAACTGGAACAACTCCTCGAACGGGAGGGGAACCAACTCGGCCATGAACGTTTGGAGCGGGCCGAGAAGGCTCTGGCGGCTGGCGACTTTGACGAGGCCGACAAGCTGTTGGCCGAGATCAGCGCCGAGGAAGACCTCGCCGTGCAGCGCAAGGCCCGCGCCGAATATGGCCGGGGCCAGATCGCCGAGGAACAGATCCGCTGGCACGACGCCGCAGAGCACTATTGTCGCGCGGCGCAACTCGACGCCACAAATGAGTTGCTTGCGCATGCCGCAATGAGCAAGTGGCGACTTGGCGAGTATGCTGATGCTGAAGCAATTGCGAAACAAGCGCTTCTCAAAGAAGGAGTTGAGGGCGACCCTGAATGGATTGCGACCTGGAACAATCATCTTGGTCTGTATCTCAGATTACAAGGCAGGCTCAAAGAAGCAGAACCGTATGCACGCAAAGCGATGGAAATTGGCGCCGACGTTGGATCGGGACCGCACATAGAACACGCGAAGATGATCGATATTCTTGCAGGCCTCTTACAGCAAAAAGGCAGGCCAAAAGAGGCCGAGCCGCTCTTCAGGCAGGCCATCGAGATCGACAAGGCCACGCTGGCGAGGGACATCCCGACTATGCCACCGCCCTCAACAATCTCGCGGGCCTGCTGCAGGCCATGGGCCGGTTGGAGGAGGCAGAGCCGCTGTTTCGGCAGGCCATCGAGATCGGCAAGGCCACGATTGGGGAGGGGCATCCGGACTATGCCATCCGCCTCAACAATCTCGCGGGCCTGCTGCGGGACATGGGCCGGTTGGAGGAGGCCGAGCCGCTCTACCGGCAGGCCATCGAGATCGGCAAAGCGTCACTCGGATCTGACCACCCTGAGTACGCTGTATGGCCCCACAATCTCGCTCTCCTGCTGCTGGACATGGGAAAGCAAGAAGATGCCAAGCCATTGTTAGCAGAGTCGCTCGCGATTTTTCGGAAAGCGCAGGGCGATGATCATCCGAACACCAGAAAGATTGCCGGCAATTTTGCGATCTTCCTCCGTAATCACTTCCCCGATGATCCGGCGTTGGTGGCGGTGGAGGCTGTTTTTGGCGAGGATATCGGGCGCTAGGCACGGCGCGCAGGTGTTCTGACCCGAGCGCGCCACCGCCCTGCCCCCAAAGTCTTGCCGTGGGCCATCGCGACCAGCCATGATATCGCCAAGCGCGCGTGCCAAGGCAGGCCAAAACCACAAGAGGTGCCGATCCCATGCAGACGCCGACAGAGCCGCCGCTGGCGAACGGGCGCTATTTCGCCGGGCCGTTCGTGCTCTGGATGACCGGGACCTGGGCGCTGGTGCCCGCGGTCGAGATCGTGAAGGGCGTGGTCTCGGATATGGCGCCGGGGCTGGACCTGCCGCCGGGACCGGCCGTCACGGGGGGGCTGGTCGTTTGGGCCATCCTCTATCTGGTGCTCGCCCGGATCGGCTACTCGCAGCGTCTCCACCAGACGGTCTTTCGCCGCCGGCGGACGTGGATCGACCGGACGCTGATCGGCATTGCGCTGGTCTGGGCGGTCCTTGTGATCTTCATGACCGCGGCCGCATTGCTGCGGGGTCTCGACAAGGAGGCGAAAGGCCCCGCCCTGATCGTGCTCAGCCTGATCCCAATCTATGGCATGCTGATCTACGCGTTCTTCTTTCCCGGGCGGTATGCCGCCGCGCTGGCGGACCGGTACGAAGAGCGGCAGCGCCGGGCCGCGGGCGGGCTCTGACATGGCCGAGCACCGCACGCTCTCGCTGGCCAACCGGCGGTTCTATGCCGGTCCGATCGCCATGTTCTGCATGGGTGTCGTGGCGCTGATCCCGGTGCTGGTGTTCGCGAGACGCGTGATCCTGGCGCTGATCCCGGGCGGCCCGTTCCTGTCGAGCGTTGTCAGCGTGCCCGTGCTGCTGTTCACCGGTCTCTTCCTGTGGCTCGCGCTGATCGGGTTCTCGCCCAAACTGCATCAGCGCTTTCTGCGCCGTCGGCAGACCTGGCTCTGGCGTGTGCTGAACGGCATCGGGCTGAGTGCCGCGTTCTCTATCGTGTTTCTCTGGGGCAGCGTCGCGGCCCGGGCGTTGGGGGAAGCGGCTTTTGTCCAAACCGCGATCCTTGTCGCCGCAATCCCGCTCTATGCGATGCTCGCCTTTGCGTTCTTCGTGCCGGGCGCCTATGCGGCCGCGCTGACGGCGCGACACGAACGGGACACCGCGGATCCTGACAGCCAGGCCTCTGGCGAGGCGGATCTGGCCGCCGCTGCCTCCTATGGTGGACCGGAGGCCCCGAGCGATGCAGTCTGGTCCGACGGCTCGGCAAGAATGGCAGGCGTGAAGGAAGACTGGCGCGCCCGGGTGATGGCCCGGCACGACGTCAAAGCCGGCGCTCGGGACAAGGCGCGCGGGCGGCGCGGCACGCACCCCGAGGGGACGGCCTGGAACCCGTCCATGGTCGTTTTTCTGGCAGTGCTGGTGTTCACCGCAACCGGCATCTACGGGTTCGCCTATGCACAGTTCCTGCCAAGCGCCGAGCATCTCGGGCTTGCCGAAAGCCTGCGATGGCCGGTTGTGATCGGCGCCGGTGTGCTGTCCGGCATCGCCGCGCTGATCTGGCCGTCCAAGGGCCGGGCGCGAATGCTCGCGGGGCCGGTTGGCCGGACCCTCGGCACAGGGCTGGTCATGGCAGGGTTTGCAGCGCCCCTTCCGGTGACGGCAATGGCGACGGGGCTGCCCGCTCTGCACAGTTTGGTCGCACCAGGGACCCCGGCGAGCATGCGTGTGACCGTCGTCAAACAAGGCGCCGAGCGGCGCAGGCGCGGCTGCGATCTGCGCGTTCATGTCAAAACACCGGGGCAGACGTCCGCCGTCCTCTGCGAGGTTCCAGAAGATCTCTGGCGCCGTGTGCGCCCGGGCCAGACCTTGACGCTGGACGGCCATCGGACCCCCTATGGATTTCGCTATGACCGCATCCGCTGATCCGGCAGGCTGACACCATGCGAAGCTCGACGCTTATTCATATCGTAGGCTGCCACGCCGAGGGCGAGGTCGGCGACGTCATCGTGGGCGGCGTCGCTCCGCCGCCCGGCGAGACGATCTGGGAGCAATCGCGCTGGATTGCCCGGGATGGCGGCTTGCGCGATTTCGTGCTGAACGAGCCGCGCGGCGGCGTCTTTCGCCACGTGAACCTGCTGGTGCCGCCCAAGCATCCGGATGCCGATGCTGCATGGATCATCATGGAGCCCGAGGACACGCCGCCGATGTCCGGCTCGAACGCGATCTGCGTTGCGACCGTGCTGCTCGAGACCGGGATCCTGCCGATGACGGAACCCGAGACCGTCCTGAAGCTGGAAGCGCCCGGCGGGCTGGTCGAGGCCCGGTGTGCCTGTCGCGATGGCCGGGTCGCGCAGGTTGCGATCCGCAACGTGCCCTCCTTCGTCGACAAGCTGGACGCGGTCCTCGAGGTGTCGGGGCTCGGCTCTCTGACCGTCGACACCGCCTATGGCGGCGACAGTTTCGTGATCGCCGATGCCGGGGCGCTGGGGTTCTCGCTCAACCCGGACGAGGCCCGCGACATCGCCGAGACCGGCATCCGCATCACCCGCGCCGCGAATGAACAACTGGGGTTCCGGCACCCCGAGAACGCCGCGTGGGACCATATCTCGTTTTGCCAGATCGCTGGACCGGTCGAGACGGTGGGCGGTGTGAAAACCGGGCGCAACGCGGTCGCCATCCAGCCGGGCAAGATCGACCGCTCCCCCACCGGAACGGGATGCTCCGCGCGTATGGCCGTGCTGCACGCCCGCGGTCTGCTCGCGGTGGGAGAGGATTTCACGGGCGTCTCGCTGATCGGGTCCGCGTTCCACTGCCGGATCGACGGCGAGACCACGATGGCGGGCCGCCCGGCGATCCTGCCGCGGATCTCGGGCCGGGCCTGGATCACCGGCACGCGGCAGGAGATGCTGGACCCGTCCGACCCCTGGCCGCGCGGGGTCCGGCTGTCGGATACCTGGCCGCGGATCGCCAAATTCTCGCCGTAACTCTTCCTTAACTCCCCGCGCCGATGGTCCCGGCACACTGCCAAAGGAGGAGCCCCGTATGACCGACACGCTCGATGCCCGTTATGATGCCGATCAGGATACCCCTGCAACGGACTCCGCCGGTCATCAGATGGTCGATCCGGGAACGGAGGGGGTGTCGGTACGGCGTCCGGCTCACTCTGCGGCAGCGCCATCCCAACGCCTTCCCCAGTACGTCCGCCACGGCTGACCTGCCACAACGGTGCGTCACGGACGCACCCTACGGGGTGTTGTGCGACGGGGCGTAGGGTGCGTCCGTGACGCACCCTCTTTGCTGGGAACTCAAGCCGCTTTCCTGGCGTCCTTGACGATCCGCGCGAGATCACGGGCCACGGCAAACGCGCCGCGAAGACGGTCGCGGTCTTCCGACCAGTCGCGGCGGATCACCAGCTTGTTGTCGCGGATCTTCGCGAGCCCGTTCTGGTCCTGCAGGAACCCGACAAGCCCCGCGGGATCGGCAAACTTGTTGCCCCGGAAGGTGATCGTCCCGCCCTTCGGCCCGGTATCGAAACGCTCGATCCCGGCCCGGCGACACATGGTCTTGACCCGCACGACCGCCAGCAACGTGTCGACCTCGCCCGGCACCTTGCCGAACCGGTCATGCAACTCGGCGGCGAACCCTTCCAGTTCCGTCTTGGTCTCGAGCGACGAGAGGCGCCGGTAGAGACCCAGCCGCACGTCCAAATCGGGCACGTAGTCTTCCGGTATCAGCACAGGCACGCCCAGGTTGATCTGCGGCGCCCAGCCGTCATCCGTGTCAATCTCGGCCCCGATCTCGCCCGCGCGGATCTTGGCAATCGCCTCCTCCAGCATGTCCTGGTAAAGCTCGAAGCCGACCTCGCGGACATGGCCCGATTGCTCCTCGCCCAAGAGGTTCCCGGCCCCGCGAATGTCCAGATCATGGCTGGCCAGCGTGAACCCGGCGCCGAGTGTGTCGAGCGACCCGAGCACCTTCAACCGCCGTTCCGCCTGCGGGGTCAGGGGTTTCCTCGGCTCGGTCGTCAAATAAGCATAAGCGCGCTGTTTCGAGCGCCCGACCCGCCCCCGGATCTGGTAGAGCTGCGCCAGCCCGAACATATCCGCCCGGCGCACGATCAGCGTGTTGGCGGTGGGGATGTCCAGCCCGCTCTCGACAATCGTGGTCGAGATCAGCACATCGTATTTGCCGTCGTAGAAGGCGTTCATCCGGCTGTCGAGTTCGCCCGGTGCCATCTGGCCATGAGCGACGACGTAAGAAACCTCGGGCACCTGCTCGCGCAGCCATTCCTCGGTCTCGGGTAGATCCGCGATGCGTGGCACGATGATGAACGCCTGCCCGCCACGATACCGCTCACGCAGCAGCGCCTCGCGCACGGTCACGGTGTCAAACGGCGAGACATAGGTGCGGATCGCCAGCCGGTCGATGGGCGGGGTCGCGATGATGCTGAGCTCGCGCACCCCGGACATCGCCAGTTGCAGCGTGCGCGGGATCGGCGTCGCGGTCATCGTCAGGACATGCACGTCCGAGCGGAGCTGCTTCAGCCGTTCCTTGTGCTGGACGCCGAAGTGCTGTTCCTCGTCGATGATCAGCAGGCCGAGATTGCAGAGCTTGACCTGTTTGGCGAGGATCGCGTGGGTCCCGACCACGATCGAGATCGAGCCATCGGCAAGGCCCGCGCGCGTCTCCGCCGCCTCTTTCGTGCCGACAAACCGCGAGAGCTGCCGCACCCGCAGGCCGGTGCCCGCGAACCTGTCGGCAAAGCTTTTCGTGTGCTGCCGGGCGAGCAGCGTGGTCGGCGCGACCACCGCCACCTGCACCCCGCACATGGCGGCGACAAACGCGGCGCGCAGCGCGACCTCGGTCTTGCCGAACCCGACATCGCCGCAAACCAGCCGGTCCATCGGACGGCCCGAGCCCATATCGCCCAGCACATCGCCAATGGCGCGCAGCTGATCGTCCGTCTCCTGATAGGGGAAGCGCGAACAGAACCGCTCGTAAGCGCCGGTCTCGGGCTCCATCACCTCGCCCTTGCGCAACATCCGCTCGGCGGCGACGCGGATCAGCTTGTCCGCCATGTCGAGAATGCGCTTCTTCAGCCGCGCCTTCTTGGCCTGCCAGGCGCCGCCACCGAGGCGGTCCAACTCGCCACTCTCGTGGCCGTATCGCGAGAGAAGTTCGATGTTCTCGACCGGCAGGTAGAGCTTGTCGCAGCCGTGATACTCAAGCATCAGGCATTCGTGCGGCGCACCTGCGGCGGTGACCGTCTCGAGGCCGATGTACCGCCCGACGCCGTGATCGACATGGACGACGAGATCGCCGGTGGTCAGGCTCTGCGCCTCGGTCAGGAAGTTGTCGGCACGCTTGGCCTTGCGGGCGCGGCGGATCAACCGGTCGCCGAGGACGTCCTGTTCCGAGATCACCGTCAGATCGGGCGCCGTGAAGCCCTGCTCCAGCGCCCAGACCACAAGGTTCACACCCGGCGCCGCATCGGCAAGCCCTGCAATCTGGCGCGCGCCCTCGAGCCCGTGATCCGCCAGGAGCGTGCCCAGCCGCTCGCGCGCCCCGTCGGAGTAAGACGCGATGACAACAGGCCCCTTGCGCGCCCGGTCGCGCAGATGATCGACCAGCGCATCGAAGAGGTTTGCGCCCTCCTGCTGGCGCTCCGGTGCGAACGACCGCCCGATCCGCCCGCCCGCGTCAATTACACCCGGCCCCAGCGGCTGTTGGGTCGGGACAAACCGCCGGATGGCCCGTCCGTCCAGCGCCGCCGTCCACGCCGCCTCGTCCAGATAGGTCGCCCCAGGCGCCATCGGCATGTAAGGCACATCTCCGGTGTCCCCGGCCTCGGCCCTCGCCTGGTAGTGATCCTCGACCAGTGTCCAGCGGGCAGCACGTGCCTCTTCCGTCCGGTCATCGAGCGCCACCGGCGCACCGGGCAGATAGTCGAACACCGTCTCCAGCCGCTCGTGAAAGAGCGCCACCCAATGCTCCATCCCCTGGTATTTGCGCCCCTCGCTGACCGCGGCATACAAGGGATCATCCAGCCGCGGTGCGCCGAACACCTCACGGTACCGGTTGCGGAAGCGCTTGATCGCGTCCTCGTCCAGCACGACCTCGGAGGCTGGCGCAAGCTCGACGCGCGAGATCTTCTCGATCGTGCGCTGGCTCTCGGGATCGAACCGGCGGGCGCCTTCCAGAACATCGCCGAAAAAGTCGAGCCGGACCGGATTGCTCTCTCCCGGCGGGAAGATGTCGATGATGCCGCCGCGCACGGCAAAGTCGCCCTGCTCGATCACGGTCGAGGCCCGGTTGAACCCCTTGGCGGTCAGCCACCCGACCAGCGCGTCGATGTCGACCTGATAGTCGACCTCGGCGGTAAAGCTGGCCTCAGCCATCGCGGCACGGGCGGGCACCTTCTGTGTTGCCGCGTTCAGTGTCGTGAGCAGAACCGAGGGCCGGTCCCAGCCATGCGCCAGCGCCGCCAGCACCGCCATGCGGGCCGCAGCGATCTCCGGGTTCGGACTGACCCGGTCATAGGGCAAACAATCCCAGGCGGGCAGATGCAGCACAGGCAATGCGGGCGCAAACGCGGCGAGGGCATCGGCCATGGCCGCCGCGCGCGAATCGTCGCGCGCAACATGGATGACCGGGCCGCCGGTGCGGTCCACAAGATCAGAGAGAAGGTTTGCATCCCATCCCTCGGGCGCGCCGCAAATGGTAACGGCGCCCGGGGCCAACTTTGCCGCGTGCGTGCTCATGCGGGCGGGTTAGTGGCAACGGGGGTGAGTCGGCAAGTCCGGCATGAGGATATGCGGCGACACGCGCTGTGAAAACACGAGGCAGGCAGGGGCATGCGCATCGTCCTTGGCAGATGTCTCGGGCAGATGTCTCGCGGGAACATCCGGATCGCGGGGCGATCCTTTGGATCGGGCTTTGCCATCGGCCGGTGTCAGATCCGGCAGAATAGCAAGGGCGGCAGGCCTGCCGTTAAGTCCCAAGCCCCCTTGCGCCGCGTCACCAGCCAAGGGAGAGGTCGTCTCGAACGCGTTCGGGGCAGATAGATAAATTTGTTTAGTTAAGGTTTTGTCACCGCGCGCTGGTGCCCTTGCTTCCGCAACGGTGCGTCACGGACGCACCCTACGGGGTGTAGCGCGACATGGCGTAGGGTGCGTCCGTGACGCACCGCCGTGGCAAGTCAGTCGAAATGCAACTCGTCCGGGCCGAGCGGGGCGAACGCCTCGGCGACGAAATCGTCGGTTGCCTCCTCCAGCGTCGCCGGAGACCACTGGGGCGCGTTGTCCTTATCGAGGATCACCGCCCGCACGCCCTCGTAGAATTCAGGGTGGGTCATGCAGTACCTCGCCAGGCGGTATTCGAGCCGCATGCAATCCTCGAAATCCAACTTCGCCCCCTCCCGGATCTGCCGGAACGCGATCCGGGTTGAGGTGGGGGATTTGGAGAGGATGGTTTTACGTTGCTTCACGGACCACTCGCATTGAGAAGTCTTAATCGAGTTCAGGACCGCTTCGATAGATCCTAGATGGAAATAGGTGTCGATCTCAGACTTCGCGGCTACTTGATCAGAATGAGAAAAGCTGAACCGAACCCCCAAAGGCGAGCCAGTTTCACCGTTGCGTCCGAGATCATCGATTAACTCATCCAAATCTTCGGATGAGATGTGTGAGTCGCATATTCCACCGCCGACCGCCTCGAGGCATTTTAGGCGGCTGCCAGTCAAACCCAGCCACATCCCGATCTGGCCCGGCAAGCGAGGCAGAAAGTATGTGCCACCCACGTCTGGGAACAACCCGATCCCCGTCTCTGGCATCGCGAACACCGTGCGCTCGGTGGCGATGCGCAGCGACCCGTGGATCGAGACGCCCACCCCGCCGCCCATGACGATGCCGTCCATGATGGCGACGTAGGGCTTGGGGTAGCGTTTGATCTTGCGGTTGAGCCGGTACTCGTCCCAGAAGAACCGGAAGTTGCGCTCGCCGGTCTTGCCGCCCTGTCCCGTGTCGTAGAGCCAGCGGATATCGCCCCCCGCCGCGAACGCCTTGTCGCCTGCGCCCTGGATGGCAACAACGGCCACTGAGTCATCCTCGGCCCATGCGTCCAGTTGCGCGTCCATCAGCTTGACCATGTTCCAGGTCAGCGCGTTCAGCGCCTTGGGCCGGTTCAGCGTGATCAGGCCGAGACGCCCGCGCTGCTCGAACAGGATCTCAGGCTCATCCATCACTTGCTCCCCTGCCTGCGGCCATGCCAAGTTCGCGCCGGAATACAAGGAAGTCCCGCGATGCTGCAACCCACACCGTTCCCCGCGAACCGCCCGCGCCGCCTGCGCACCGCTCCGTGGATCCGTTCCATGGTGGCGGAGAACACGCTGAGCTCCGCCGATTTCATCTGGCCCTGCTTTGTCATCGATGGCGAGGACCGGGCCGAGCCGATCGAGACCATGCCGGGCGCGGACCGGCTGACCATCGACCGGCTGGTGGCGAAGGCCGAGGAAGCCGCAAGTCTTGGCATCCCGGCGATTGCGATCTTTCCCTACACCGACCCGGCGCTGAAGACGCCGGGGGCGGAGGAGGCGTGGAACCCCGAGAACCTCGTCTGCCGGGCGACGCGCGCTGTGAAGGCCGCGGTGCCGGAGATCGGCGTGATGCTCGACGTGGCGCTCGATCCCTACAATTCGGACGGCCATGACGGGATCGTGCGCGATGGCCCCCATGGCCCCGAGATCGTCAACGACGAGACGCTGCTGGCGCTGGAGAAGCAGACGCTGGCACAGGCCGAGGCGGGCGCCGACATCATGGGCCCCAGTGACATGATGGACGGGCGCGTTGCGATCATGCGCCGGGCGCTGGAGGAGAACGACTACCAGAACGTCACCATCATGACTTACGCGGCCAAGTATGCCTCGGCCTTCTACGGACCGTTTCGCGATGCGGTCGGCTCGGGCGGCGCGCTGAGGGGCGACAAGAAGACCTACCAGATGGACTACGCGAACACCGACGAGGCGCTGCGCGAGGTCGCGATGGATCTCTCCGAAGGCGCCGACATGGTGATGGTCAAACCGGGGCTGCCTTACTTGGACATCTGTCAGCGGGTCTCGGCCGAGTTCAAGGTACCGACCTTCGCCTATCAGGTCAGCGGCGAGTACGCGATGCTGAAAGGCGCCATGGGGAACGGCTGGCTCGACGAAGAGAAGGGCATGATCGAAAGCCTGATGGCGTTCAAACGCGCGGGCTGCTCGGGGATCCTGACCTACTTTGCGCTGGATGCCGCACGCGCCCTGAAAGAATAGCGCCATGCTGAACCGCCGCGTCATCCTGTCGAGCCGCCCCAAGGGCGTACCGCAGGCCGAGCACTTTTCTGTCGACGAGGTCGGGGTCCCCGAACTCGACGACGGGCAGTTCCTGGTCCAGACGCAGTTCTGGTCGGTCGATCCCGCCATGCGCGGCTGGGCGAACGACGCGCCGAACTATCTGCCGCCTGTCGCGATCGGGGCGCCGATGCGCGCGTTTGCGGTGGGCACCGTGACCGCCTCGCGCCATCCCGGCTACGCCGAGGGCGAGACGGTGTCCGGCATGTTCGGCTGGCAGCGCTATGCGATCAGTGATGGCTC
This sequence comes from Pseudomonadota bacterium, assembly GCA_039821125.1. Taxonomy (GTDB): domain Bacteria; phylum Pseudomonadota; class Alphaproteobacteria; order Rhodobacterales; family Rhodobacteraceae; genus Thermohalobaculum. Next base: position 26,845 of record JBCBOR010000007.1, on the reverse strand, counting down.
GAATGTCGATCGCAAGGTGACCGAGACCGATCTCTCGCCTTCGCTGGCGCTTGGCGTGCTGGGGCTGAACGGTGTGACAGCCTATTTCGGATTGCTCGAGGTGTGTGACCCCCGACCCGGTGAGACGGTCGTGGTGTCGACCGCTGCGGGCGCTGTCGGATCGGCGGTTGGCCAGATCGCCGGGATCAAGGGCGCACGCACCGTCGGCATCACCTCGAGTGCCGGGAAAATGACGCTCTGCCGCGAGAGCTTCGGCTATGACGTCGCCATCAACTACCGCGAGGAAGACGTCGCGGAAGCCCTGAAGACGGCGGCCCCCGATGGCGTGGACTGCTATTTCGACAACACTTGCGGCGCGATCTCGGATGCGGTGATGACCAACCTCGCCCTTGGTGCACGGATCACGATCTGCGGCACCGCTGCGCTGACCGATTGGGATCCGATCCCGGTCGGGCCGCGGGTGCATCGCCAGCTCATGGTCGCACGCGCCCGGATGCAGGGCTTTCTCGTGCTCGACTACAAGGACCGCTACGGCGAGGCGGTCTCGCAACTGGCGGACTGGATCCGGGAGGGCACGCTGACCCACAACGAGCATATCCTCGAGGGTGCCGAGGCCGCGCCCGGTGCCATCAGCATGCTCTATCAGGGGCAGAACACCGGGAAGCTGCTGATCCGCGTCGACTGACGGAAGAGGCGCTTTGTCTGCGCAAGCGGTGCTTGTGCCGCACAGGGATCGCTGCGGCGCGCCGATCCCGGTCTCTTTGACATCTTCGTCACTGGTCTCTCAGCGGTCAGACCCTATCTGAAGGATCGACAGATGGAGGCCACCATGCTCGCACGTACACTTGGCCTGATGGCCGCACTTGCTTTGCCTGCCTGTGCTCAGGCGAAGACATACGAAACATCCGCGGGACCGGTCGATGTGGTGCCCGTGATCCAGGATCTCGATAACCCCTGGGCGGTCGCGTTTCTGCCCGATGGCGGGTATCTGATCACCGAACGGGACGGCAAGCTCCTGCGCTTTGGCAGCGATGGCAGCCGCCGGGAGGTGTCAGGCGTGCCCGAGGTCCGCGCGTCGGGCCAGGGCGGGCTGCTGGACGTGGTGCTCGATCCGGATTTCGCCCAGAACAAGACGATCTATCTCAGCTACTCCGAACCCGAGGGGTTCCGCTCGGCCCATACCGCTGTCGCGCGGGCCACGCTGTTGGGCAATGACTTGGAGAAAGTCTCGGTCATCTTCCGGCAAAAGCCGACCCAGACCGGCGGGCGCCATTTCGGCAGCCGGATCGTGCCGGATGGCAAAGGCGGGATCTATGTGACCCTCGGCGACCGGGGCGAGGCGTCCTATGCCCAGTCGACCCGCAATACCATCGGGAAGGTCGTGCATCTCGATCTGACCCGTGCGGCTGACGGCGTACCCTCCTATGCCGGAACCCCGGATGCCGCCGTGCCGACCGAGATGTGGTCCATCGGCCACCGCAACGCGCAAGGCGCCGCACTGGATGAGACCGGGCAGCTCTGGACCGTCAGCCATGGCGCGCGCGGCGGGGACGAGATCAATCGCCCTGAGAAGGGCAAGAACTATGGCTGGCCCGAGATCTCCTACGGCACCACCTATGGCGGAACCAGGATCGGCCGCGGCACTGCACTCGAGGGCATGGAGCAGCCGGTCTTCTATTGGGATCCGTCGATCGCACCGTCGGGTATGACGATCTACTCGGGCAAGCTCTGGCCGGAGTGGGCGGGGGACATCTTCGTCGGATCGCTCAAGTTCGACTATGTCTCGCGGCTCGATCGCAACGGCACCGAGATTGCGGGTGAGGAACGCCTGTTCCCCGACGCATTCATCCGCATCCGAGATGTGCGCGAAGGCCCGGACGGCGCCCTCTGGTTTCTGGCGGTCGGTGACGGGGCGCTCTATCGGATGACACCGGCGGACTAGCCACACAGCACCACCATCTGACGAGAGCGCCGATGCGACCATCTGCGGGGCTTTGCCCCCGCAGCGGGAGGCGCACGCCTCCCGGGTCCGTTTACGGACATGGCCGCCTTGGGGCCGCTAGCCGTCGAACAGTGCGCTTTCAGCGCCGAGATAACCATCCCAGGCGAACCAGTACGCGATGTGGCCCGGGACGCGCGGCAGGCGCTCGCCCGAGGGGCCGACCAGAGCGTCCTCGGTGATCTGCCACGCACCCACCGGATCGGTTACAGTCTGACCATCGCCGGAAAAGACCCTGTCCCCGCGATCATAGGCCCGCACGGTCCAGGTCGCGGCATCTCCGATCAGCACAACATTCGAGAATCCGACCTGATCATTGACGACCCGCCCGCCCTCGAACGCCGCCAGCGGCCAGGCCTTGGCCCCGCCAGCCACCCGGATGCCATAGACATAGTCCTTTTGGCCCAGCCGTGTCTGATCCACCAGCGTCGGAAACATCAGATCGGGCGAGGCAAAGTAGTCACGGTACACCACACCGCTGTCGTAGTCGCGGATATGCCCGGTCTCGAGCGACAGCACCCGGCTCTCGGGGTGGCGTGCGCGCCAGTCCGCCCAGGATGTGATCGTCACCGGCCTGATCTTCAACCGGATCCCCGAATGCGCCAGCGGGCCACCCACAGGCTCGCCCGTGAACTGGTTCCAGAGGCTCCTGGTCTGGCGATCGAACATCAGCTTGTTGGACCGGTAGAGAAACCCGGACGAGCCGAACACAAAGGTCTGGTCCTGCCCGGCGACATCCGTCTCGAACAGGATCCCGGCCCCGCACAGCGTGCAATAGGCCAACGCCACCGGCACGCCGCCGATCACATCGTTGAACATCTCGTGCCAGCACATGATGCGCAGGGGATAGGCCCGGACATCGCCATTGATCTCGACCCCGAAGACCAGATCGCTGTCCTGCATATAGTCGGCTGCGTCCGCTGCGATCATCTCGGGATTGTCCAGCGAGGGGATGCCGTCGACCCGGACCCCGCCCCAGGTGATCTCCTCGAACCGGATGCGCAGTTCATCCCGGTCCGAAGGGTCATTGAAGAACAGCAGGAACCGCTCGTCGATGCTCGACCAGAAGCGCAGTTTCAACTCGGCGTAGCTCGGATGCGGGACAATCTCGGGATGTGCCTCCTGCCAGAGCATTGCCTCGCGCCAGGTGTTGATCACGGTGCCTGTCATCTCGCTCAACGCTTCGGCGACATGCACATGCTCGCCGGTGATGCGCATCATCAGAACCAGTGTCGGGATGATGTCCCGGTTGCCCCGGGCGACGAGTTCGTTCAGCAGGTCATGACGGTTGCCATCCCGATCCAGAATGACCGCAACGGAGAGGTTGAGGATCGCGTCATCCGATGGTGCGGCATTCGGACCGCCGATCTGCGCTGCCGCGCCAGTCGGCGCCATCAGGCAGCAAAGCAACGCCCAAAGGCGAAACAGTCGAGACATCCCAGACCTCCCCGTTTTGCCCCGAGCCTATGCCAATTCCGCGCCGACCGCAGCGGGCGGGCCGCCGGTCTCACCGGGACGTGTCCGGACGTGAGGCAACATCGCGCTTTCCATACAGTGCTGCGTGCAAGAGGCTTGGCAGGCGATGCACACGCCGCTAACCAATCGGCCATGACCAAGCATCTGACCAAACTTGTCCAAAGCCTTCCCGCAACCGTGCCCTTTGTCGGGCCCGAACATCAGGAGCGTCAGCGCGGCCGCCCCTTCGCTGCGCGGATCGGCGCGAACGAAAGCGTCTTCGGCCCCTCGCCCGCCGTGGTCGAGGCCATGCACCGCGCGGCACCCGAGGCATGGATGTACTGCGACCCGAACATGCACGACCTGCGCCATGCGCTGGCGGCGCATCACGGGTTGCCTGTCGAGACCATCATCATTGGCGAGGGGATCGACGGGCTGTTCGGCGTGACGGTGCGGCTGCTGGTCGAACCGGGCGACGCGGTTGTCACCTCGCTCGGTGCCTATCCCACATTCAACTATCATGTTGCCGGGTTTGGCGGGCGTCTGGTCACGGTGCCGTTCCGCGATGACCACGAGGATATCGACGGTCTGCTGGCGGCAGCACACGAGCACCGCCCGAAACTGGTCTTCCTGTCGAACCCGGACAATCCGATGGGCACATGGCACAGCGCCGGCGAGGTCCAGCGCCTGATCGAAGGTTTGCCGGAGGGAACGATCCTCTGCCTCGACGAGGCCTATATCGAGTTTGCCCCGGACGGCACGGCACCTGCGTGGGACGTGGACGACCCGCGCGTGATCCGGTTCCGCACATTCTCCAAGGCCTATGGCTTGGCCGGCATGCGGATCGCCTACGCAGTCTCGCACGCCGAGACGATCGCCGCCTATGACAGGATCCGGAACCATTTCGGCGTCAATCGCCTTGCGCAGGAGGCCGCGATCGCAGCGCTGGGGGATCAGGCGCATCTGTCTGCTGTCGTGCGTAAGACAGCCGAGGCCCGAGGCCGGATCACGGACATCGCCCGGACACATGGCCTGACCCCGATCCCATCCGCCACGAATTTCGTGACCATCGATTGCGGGCGCGATGGCGCATTCGCCCGCGCGGTGCTGGCCGGTCTGATTGAGCGCGATGTGTTCGTGCGCATGCCCGGCGTCGCACCGCTTGACCGGTGCATCCGTGTCGGTGCGGGACGTGCGGAAGACCTGGATGTTTTTGCCGAGGCACTTGCCGCCACGCTTGCATCCCTGTGTTGAAAGCCGTCCCGCGGCACTGCCGCAAAACGCGAGCCATCGGGCTTGCAAATCCCGCCACGGCGATTCTCCGACATGCGTCCAGCTGGGCATGGTGCATCGCACCGGATCGCAAAACGCGTTGATCATGCTTCAATTTCTGACGGATTCCGGCGGCGTTGGCCCTTTGGACCGCGATTTGGACCTCAGAAAATTGGTCAACCGAGGAAACCATTGACACCTGCGGGAGCGCCCGGTTCAGTATGACCGCACGACCGGCAAACAGGTCGGTCAACAATTCATGCGGGTGGCAATCGCCCGCACCCATGGGAGGGAGCCTATGAAGTTTGATTTCCTGAAAAAGGTCAGTGGCATTGCTTTGGCGGCAGCGGCGGTGATGACGCTGTCGGCGACCGAAGCGGACGCCAAGAAGGTGCGCTGGAAAATGCACGCCGCCTTTGGTGAGAACGTTGCCATCCTTGGTAATGTTGGCCACCGGATCGCGGACATGGTGCGCGAGATGTCGGATGGCGATTTCGACATCAAGGTGTTCGAGCCGGGCGCGCTGGCAGGCGGCTATGCCTACTACGACCCGATCAGTCAGGGCGCGTTCGAAGTGGCTTATGGCACACCAGGCGCGAACCAGGGCAAGAACTCGGCCTATGCCTTTGCGTCGACATGGCCGTTTGGCCCGGGCTTCCTCGAGTTCAACTCGTGGCTGCTGCACGGTGGCGGTGCCAAGCTGATCGGCGATCTCTACGCCCGTGACGGCATCAAGTACTTCTACTGCGGCGGTGTCCCGCCCGAGACATCGGGCTGGTTCCGTGAGCCGATCGAAAGCCTCGACCAGCTCAAGGGTCTGAAGATGCGCTTCTTCGGCATGGGCGCCAAGGTCATGCAGAAGTTCGGTGTGGCCACACAGCAGCTGGCTGGCGGTGATATCTACCCGGCACTGGAGCTTGGCACGATCGATGCCACCGAGTTCTCGATGCCCGCCATCGACCGCTCGTATGGCTTCTACCAGATCGCCAAGTACAACTACTTCCCCGGCTGGCACCAGCAGTTCACCACGAACGAGCTGCTTGTGAACATGGAGAAGTGGAACGAGCTGCCGGACAACTACAAAGCGATGTTCGAAGCCGCCTGCAAAGCCAACCTCGCCTTCCAGCTGGCCGAGGGTGAAGGCCTGCAGCCCGCAGCCATGGCCGCCAACGAAGCCGACGGTGTGACCATGGTGACGTGGCCAGACGAGATCCTCGACCAGCTTCGCGAAAAGTGGGAAGAAGTTCTGGCTGAAGAGATCGCAGCGAACCCTGATGTGAAGGCTCTCTGGGACAGCTACTCGGCGTTCCACGAAGAGTACAAGATCTGGGGCGAGCGCGGCTACCTGAAGTAAGCCCGGATCTGTGCGGCCCCTCGTGGCACGCACCCACCTTGCAGCGACCGGCGCCCTGTGCGCCGGTCGCTCACATGATCACAACAAAGAATAACGTGCGGGGGAAGGCATGTCAGGCAGTGCCCGGCCTATCATTCCAGCGATCATCGCTGTGGTTTTCGCGTTTCTGGCCATCGAGTCCTATATCGAGGCGCTGTTTGGAGCCGAGGAGGAATCGTTCCTGGGCGAAATCGGGCATCTCTGGCGCCCGGTATTCCTGGCCATCACTCTGACGGCAGTGCTCATCTGCCTGGCCCGCACCGGGTACGGGACCGCGATGCGCTCGATCAGCGGCGCTCTGTGCGGCGCTGCGACAGCGATTGGCAAGTTCGCAAGCTGGATCATCCTGCCGCTGATCGGGATCATCATGCTCGATGTGATCACCCGCAAAATCGAGGTGATCAAGGTTGCGAACGCCGAGATCACACAGACCTACGGGTTCTCCGTCTCGTTCATCCTGCAGGATTTCCAGTGGCACCTGCATGGCGTGCTGCTGCTGATGACGTTCGGGTTTGGCTACATGCTGAACGCGCATGTCCGCGTCGACATCTTCCGCGAGGGCCTGTCACGCACAAAACAGGCCTGGGTCGAGACCTTCGGCCTGACCATCCTTGCGGTGCCGTTCATGCTGGTCATGATCGGGTTCTCGTGGGATCTGTTCTACGCATCCTTCGTCGGTTGGGAAGGGTCCGAGTCCATGGTCGGCCTTGGCTGGCGCTGGATCATCAAATCCTTCCTGATCTGGGGATTTGTTGTCGCGCTGATGGCAGCCGTGGGAACGCTGATGCGGTGCATCCTGTTCCTTTATGGCGACTACGAAGATCAGGCGGTCGCCGAGGATGATCTGCAATTTTTCACAGACAACGACTCGATGTCGAAACTGATCCTTGAGCAAAACAAGGACGCATCTGTCGGGGGGAGCGGTAGCTGATGGAAGGCCTTCTCGAATTCTGGGAGTGGTTCATCGATGACCACCTGTACGAGTACATCGGTGCCTACATGTTCCTGGCACTGGCGCTCATGTTGTTCTCGGGTCTGCCGGTCTGCTACGCGCTGGGCGGGGTCTCGCTGATCTTTGCTCTGATCGCGACGTGGATCGATGCGATCAGCTTTCAGGAATACTTCAACTCGGTGAACCGAAGTTACGGGGGGGACGGGCAATCCGGGGCGATTCAGAACCCGATATTGGTCGCCATTCCATGTTTCGTCTTCATGGGCACGATGCTGGAGAAGTCCCGCGTTGCCGCCGATCTGCTGCAGATCCTGCAGATCATGCTGAAGCGTATTCCGGGCGGGCTTGCCCTCTCGGTCACGGTCATGGGCACGATCATGGCGGCCACCACGGGGATCATCGGCGCCTCGGTCGTGATGATGACCCTGCTGGCCCTGCCGACCATGCTGGCGCGGGGCTATTCACCGCAACTGGCAACGGGAACCATCGCCGCTTCGGCAACGCTGGGCATCCTGATCCCGCCCTCGATCATGCTGGTTCTTATGGCGAACCTGCTGGCCGTCTCGGTGGGCAACCTCTTCATCGGGGCGCTGCTGCCAGGCCTCGTGCTGTCGGGCCTCTACATGGCCTACATCATCACACGGGCCACGATTAATCCGTCGATCGCACCGCCAATCACCGATGACGAGATCGACATGAAGCCGACGAGCCAATCCAGCATCTTGCTGTTCGTTGGCATGATCGTCGGCTTCGTGGCTCTCGCCTATGTGCTGGAGGGCATGGCGTCGAGCGCCATGGCAGGACGTGCCGAGGATGACACCGCGACCCCGCTGATCGCACAATTCAACTGGGGTCTGTTCGCGTTCCTGGGCATCTTCTTCTGCTCGATGGTGATCGGACGGCGTGAGGGGAACTCGCTCTTTGGCGGGGTCCTGAAGGGCTTTGTGCCGCCGATCTTCCTGATCATTTTGGTGCTGGGCTCGATCTTCGCCGGCTGGGCAACGCCGACCGAGGCCGCCGGTGTCGGTGCCTTCGGTTCGCTGATCCTGGCCTATATGAATGGAACCCTGACCTTTCAGGTCGTGCGCGAGGTCTGCCACCGCACCGGTCTGACCACGGCGATGATCTTCTTCATCTTCGTCGGTGCGACCGCGTTCTCGACGATCTTCCGCGCCACCTATGGCGAGGATCTGATCATCGAGTTCATCGAATGGCTGGAGCTCGGTCCCTGGCCGCTCCTGTTCCTCTTGATGTTCGCGGTGTTCCTGCTCGGGTTCTTCTTCGATTTCCTCGAGATCACGCTGATCATTCTCCCGGTCTTTGCACCCGTGATCAAAGCGTTCGCACCGGCGTTCGCGCCGCATCTGGGAATCGAGGGGCTGCCCTTCGGCAAGGTCGAGGAACAGGTCATATACTGGTTCGCGATCCTGATAGCCGTGAACCTGCAGACGTCGTTCCTGACACCTCCGTTCGGGTTCGCGCTCTTCTACATGAAGGGGGTCGCGCCAAGCACGGTGAAGATGCAGGAGATCTATGGCGGGATCATCCCGTTCGTGACTCTGCAGGTGATCGGCATCCTGATCGTGCTGGAGTTCCCGAGCCTCGCGCTCTGGCTGCCGGCTCTGATGCTGGAATAGCCGTCCCTTCCACAAGGGTGCGTCACGGACGCACCCTACGCGGCGTTGCAAAGGCCGCCCGGGATTGCGCACCACGGGCGGCCTTTTCCTTTGCCGCTTGACCCCGGCGGGCCACCGGGGCAAACCCCACGCTTCGGTACGATGGAGACGGCAGAATGGGTTTCAGATGTGGCATTGTCGGCTTGCCGAACGTGGGCAAGTCGACCCTGTTCAATGCATTGACGCGAACGGCTGCGGCGCAGGCGGCGAATTTTCCCTTTTGTACGATCGAGCCCAATGTCGGCGAGGTCTCGGTCCCCGATGCCCGGCTCGACCGCCTGGCCGAGATTGCCAAATCGAAGCAAGTCATCCCGGCCCGTCTGACCTTTGTCGACATTGCAGGCCTGGTGAAGGGCGCCTCTAAAGGCGAAGGCCTCGGCAACCAGTTCCTTGCCAACATCCGCGAGGTCGATGCCATCGCCCATGTACTGCGATGTTTCGAGGATGATGACATCACCCATGTCGACGGGCGCGTGGACCCGGTGGCGGATGCCGAGACCATCGAGACCGAGTTAATGCTGGCGGATCTGGAATCCATCGAACGGCGTCTGCAGAACCTCTCGCGCAAGATCCGCGGCGGCGACAAGGACGCCATCGAACAGGACCGGTTGCTTCGCTTGGCGCAGGAGGCGATCGAGGCCGACCGCCCTGCCCGCACGGTCGAGATCGCGCCAGAGGACGAGAAAACCTGGCGCACCCTTGGGCTGCTCACCGCCAAACCGGTGCTCTATGTCTGCAATGTCGAGGAAGGCGCCGCCGCCGACGGCAATGCGCAATCCGCCCGTGTCGCCGAGATGGCCGCCGCACAGGGTGCTGTGCATGTCGTGATCTCCGCTGCGATCGAGGAAGAAATCGCCCAGCTCTCGGATGAGAACCGGGCCGAGTTCCTGGCAGATATGGGGCTGGAGGAGCCCGGCCTCGACCGGTTGATCCGCGCTGGGTATGGCCTGCTCGGTCTGATCACCTATTTCACCGCCGGGCCCAAGGAAGCGCGAGCCTGGACTATCGCGGATGGCACCCTCGCCCCGCAGGCCGCCGGCGTGATCCACGGTGATTTCGAACGCGGTTTCATCCGCGCCGAGACCATCGCCTATGACGATTACACCGGCCTCGGCGGCGAGCAACCGGCCAAGGAGGCGGGCAAGATGCGCGCCGAAGGCAAGACATACCGTGTCGTCGATGGCGACGTCATGAACTTCCTGTTCAACACTTGACGCGATAAGGCGGCACGGCTATCTGACGGCTCCTCTGCTGGGGAATAGGTTAACGGTAGACCCGCGGACTCTGACTCCGTTAGTCCTGGTTCGAATCCAGGTTCCCCAGCCAGACACCTCCTTTGGACACTCTCGCCCGATCCTCTGACGAGGCGTCGGCACGGCGGATCAGGCAGCGCGGCAGCACGCCCCTTCGCTGGCACGCAAGTCTCGACTAGACTGCGCGCATGTTTTCGGTCCTCGGCAACGCACGCTATGCGCGGCTTTTTGCGGCCCAGGGCATTGCGCTCACTGGGACCGGACTGCTGACGGTTGCGCTTGGGCTTTTGGCCTACAACCTTGCTGGCGAGAGCGCCGGGGCGGTGCTTGGGACTGCGCTGGCGATCAAGATGATCGCCTATGTGGGCTTCGCACCCGTCGCAGCAGCGCTTGCCGAGCGCCTTGCGCGGCCGTCCGTTCTGATCGGCGCCGATCTGGTCCGGGCAAGCGTGGCGCTTTTTCTGCCCTTCGTGGATGCGGTCTGGCAGGTCTATGTCCTGATCTTCGTTCTTCAGGCGGCCTCGGCGACGTTCACGCCCACGTTCCAGGCCACAATCCCGGACATTCTGGAAGATGAGGCCGACTACACCAAGGCACTGTCGCTGTCCCGGCTTGCCTATGATCTGGAGAATCTGCTCAGCCCTGTCGCAGCCGGGTTGCTATTGACCGTGATGAGCTATCACTGGCTGTTCGCCGGAACGGTTGCGGGCTTTGCGGGCTCGGCCGTGCTTGTGTGGGTCGCCGCCGTGCCGGTGCGCAACACCGATGTGACGCGTCCGTTTGTCGAGCGGCTCACCCGGGGCACACGGATCTACCTTGCCACACCCCGGCTTAGGGGATTGCTGGCCTTGTCGCTGGCGGCAGCCTCCGCGGGCGCGTTTGTGATCGTCAACACGGTTGTGCTGGTCCGCGATACGCATGGCGGCTCGGATGCGGATTTTGCGATCGCGCTTGGCGCGTTCGGGCTCGGGTCGATGCTGACCGCGTTTGCGCTGCCAAAGGTCCTGGAGCATGTGGGCGACCGTCCGACCATGATCTCGGCGGCGGTGCTGCTGACGGGACTCACCCTCGCACATGGGGTCTGGTGGACCCTGCAAGGACCCTTGACGTGGGACGCCTTTCTGTTGCTCTGGGCGGCAAGCGGCGCGCTTTCCTCTGCGGTGCTGACCCCATCCGGGCGACTTCTGCGCCGCTCGGCCCATGCCGAGGACAGGCCCGCAGTCTTTGCCGCACAGTTCGCGCTCAGCCACGCCTGCTGGCTGATCACCTACCCGGCCGCAGGCTGGATTGGCATTGCCTATGGGTTGCCCACCGCCCTGCTGGTGCTTGGCGGGTTTGCGGTCGCGGGAATTGGGCTGGCCATTCTTCTCTGGCCAGCGGGTGATCCGATCGACATTGTCCACGGACATCCGGATCTGCCGGCCGATCACCCACATCTGGCGGGAGCCGAAAAAGGCAGCAACCGCCACGCCCACCCAGTTGTGATTGACGACCTGCACCCTGTGTGGCCGCGCGCAGGGTGAGCGCAAGCAGAAGCAGGCTTGCGAAGGCTTAACGGTCTGTCCGTCACCGGGTAGAGTGGCACAGTCATGCGGATGCGGACGTGAACCTGCCGACGTAAGAACCGACAACGTCCAGCTTCTGGACCAGCAAACGAGAGACCTTGAAGATGTATCGCTATGTCGTCGTGGGCCGAGGCCTGATTGGCAGTGCAGCAGCCCGCCACCTCGCCGAGTGTACCGATGGCGTTGCCTGCATCGGTCCGGACGAGCCCGAGGCCCGAGCCTCGCATGACGGTGTGTTTGGCAGCCACTATGACGAAGGACGGATGACCCGCAACGTCGACCCTCACATCGAATGGTCGGTCACCGCGCGCTACGCGATCAAGCGATACCGCGATCTCGAGCGGCGCAGCGGCATCGGTTTCTACACACCGGCGGGCTATCTTGGCCTCGGGCGTCCCGGCTCGACCTATAATGCCCGGTGTGCGGCCACGGGCGATGCCATCGGTGCTGAAATCGAGCGGTTGGATACGGCTGCCATCCGCGCTCGGTATCCTTTTCTCGCCGTGCCCGATGACGCCGATGGCTTGGTCGAGACCGGAGGCGCTGGCTACATCAGCCCGCGCCGGATGGTCAGGGCGCAATCTGCGCTAGCGGATGAAGCCGGAGCGACACTCATGCGACAGGCGGCACGGGCGATCCGCCCTGTCTCGACCGGCGTCGAGGTCGAACTCTGGGACGGTTCGCTCCTGACCACCGAGAAAGTACTGATCGCAACCGGTGCGTTCACTGCGGCTTGCGGGCTGTCCGCCGTGGATCTCGGCCTTACCGTCTATGGGCGTACCATTGTCCTTGTCCGGGTCGAGGACGAGGCGGCCAAGACGCTCTCGGATATGCCGACGATGATCGACGCGCAGATCGGTGCCTACATTCTGCCACCGATCCGCTATCCGGATGGCCACAGCTATCTGAAGATCGGTGTCGGCACGGATGCCGATCCGACCTTCTCCGACATGGAGGGGTTGCGGACCTGGTTCAAAAGCGAAGGCTCCGCCGACAACCGCACCGAGTTCACGAGCCGCCTCAAGGACCTGATCCCGGTGCTGAAGGCATGCCAGCACTGGCATACCGACACCTGCGCCGTCACGTGGACTGTCAGCGGCCTGCCGATCATCGACTTCGTCGGGGATGACCGGATCGCTGTTGCTGTCGGTGGCTGCGGCAAGGGCGCGAAGGGAGCGGATGAGTGGGGCCGGATCGCGGCAGAGATGCTGATGGGGCGACCATGGACCTCATCTGTTGCGCGCGAAAAACTGTCCCTTTCTGCCCAGACCGCCTAGCCGGTCTCAGCGCTGGACTGATCCTCGCGCCGGGCCAGTGCGTCACGCAAGGCATCGCCCGCCAGATTGATCGCAAGAACACAGAGCACCACCGCCAGTCCCGGCCAGATCATCTGCAGCGGCGTCGAGCGCATATGGATGCGCGCATCCAGCAGCATCGTGCCCCACTCGGCGGTGGGAGGTTGAACGCCAAAGCCGAGGAACCCGAGCGCCGAGATGCCCAGAATCGCGCGCGCAAACATGCCGGTCCAGACCACGGTCAGCGAGGGCAACAAGGACGGCAGATAGTGCCAGCGTGCGATCGAGAGTGTCGACATGCCAGCCAGTTTCGCCTGGACGACATAGCCGCGGGTTCCGAGTGACAGCCCGATCCCGCGGGCGACGCGCGCGTAGCGCATCCAGCCGGTCACGCCCAGCGCCAGGATCAGGCTGCCAACACCGCCACCAAGTATACCGGCGATGACCACGGCAGCCACAAGTTCGGGGAAGGCCAGAAACGAGTCTGTCACGCGCATCACCACCCAGTCCGCGATCTTGCCACCCAGTGCCGCGGCGAGACCAACCGCGGTGCCGATGATCAGCCCTATCAGGGAGATCAAGAAAGCCAGCCCCAGAGACCATCGGGCACCATGCAGCAGACGGGACAGGATATCCCGACCGAGCGCGTCGGTGCCAAGCCACCAAGCGGCGCCTGGCGGGCTTAAACGGTCCGGGATGTTGATCGCCGTAGGGTCGTGGGGGGCCACCAGCGGCCCGGCAACGGCGATCAGGATGAAGACCGTGACCAGAACGACAACGCTACGCACCCTGCCCACCGATGCGTGGATCGATCGCACGGTAGAGCAGATCAATCAGAAGGTTCAGAACAACGAACAGCAGCGCGGCAAGGATGACGACGGCCTGCACTTTGGGAAAGTCTCGGGCTTCGATGGCGTTGACCAGGAAACTACCAAGGCCCGGACGTGAGAAGATCACCTCGACCATAACAGCGCCTTCCATCAGGAAAGCCAGTTCGAGACCGATCACCGTGATGACCGGAATGGCCGCATGTGGCGCGATATGATCACGCCCGATGGCCCTGTCAGCAACGCCGCGCCGCCGGAACGCAGGCAGAAACGCCTGCTCACGTGCTTCGAGGATGCCCGAGCGGATGATCCGGGTCAGGCTGGCTGCAACCCCCAGACCCAATGTCAGGGCGGGCAGGATCACATGCGATGGCGTTCGGGCGCCCATAGCCGGCAGCCAGGCAAGGGTCACGGCGAAGAGCAGGATCAGCAGAAGACCAAGCCAATAGGCCGGGATCGCCGCCCCAAGGGACGCGATGGCAACCGCAAACCGGTCAAGCCATCCGCCCGGCGCGCGGGCCGCAAGGATTGCAAGGGGGACCGAGATGCCAAGACCGATCGCCAGCCCCAACAGCGCAAGCGGCACCGTGTAGGAGATCGCGGCCACCAGATCGGGCCAGACAGGACGGCCGGTGACCGAGGAGTTGCCGAAGTCGCCTGACAGCAAAGGTCCGATCCAGTTCCAGAACGCTGGCCAAAACCCTGCATCCAACCCGGCCTCGGCCCTGACCTGGTCGATCACCTCCGCTGGCACCACGGTGTCATAGCGCGCCATCGCAACGGCCAATGCCGGGTCGCCCGGGCCGGCCCAGAGCAAGGCAAAGGTCGCGATGGCGGTGCCGGTCAGCACGACGACCGCGCGCAGCAGAACCCCGGCGGCCGAGAGGATCACGCGACCTTCTCCAACGCTCCGAGAGCAAAGGCCGCGTCGCGCAGCGCGAGGCCATATTCGGATCGCGGCGCCTCGACAAAATCCGATGTTGGCGACAGCTCCTCGATCCGGCCTTTCCTGAGGACTGCGATCTCGTCGCTAAAGGCCGCGGCATAGCCAAGATCGTGGGTGACGATCAGCGCCGCAAACCCCTCCTCCCGTTGCAGATCGGCGATCAGTCGGGCCGTATGCTTTTGCGTGACCGCATCCAGCGCCGAGAGCGGCTCATCAAAAAGCACGAGCGGCGGCGCAGCGACAAGGGCCCGCAGAATACCGGCCCGCTGAGCCTGCCCGATCGAGACCTCACCCGGTCGCCGGTCCAACAGGGTCTGCGGCAGTTCAAGACCATCGCAGAGGCGCGCCAACCGCTCCTGAGGAACCGAAGCACCGCGCGCAGTGAGCGGCTCGGAGATGGACCGGCGCAAGGGCAGCACAGGATTGAAGGCGGCCCGCGGCTCCTGCATGACCAGCGCCGGACGACATGCCGAGACGGGACCACCACTCCAGGCAATACGCCCCGCCACGGGTTTCAGCATTCCCAGAACCACCGCAATCAGCGTGGACTTGCCCGCACCGCTTTCCCCGACCACGGCCAGGGTGTCGCCTTTCGGAAGGGAAAAAGTCACAGCATCAAGCGTCAGCGTCTTGCCCCGCCGCATAGAGACCTCATCGACTGTCAGCATGGCAGCGCCAGCCAATTCCGATGGGCGCACAGCCTCTTTGTTGTCTCGGTCTTCGGCGCATTCAAAACCTGCGCTGTTGCTGCATCTTCCACGATACGACCTTCGTGCATCACCAAAAGCCGCGCCACGCGACTGGCCGCAAGGCCCATATCATGGGTGATCAACACCAGCGCGGTGCCGCGCCCGGTCAGATAGGTCTCGAGAAGATCCATGGTGCGTGCCGCGACCAGCGGGTCCAGCGCAGATGTCGGCTCGTCCATCACCAGCAGATCAGGTGATCCGATCAACGCCATCGCGATTACGAAGCGCTGCTGCATGCCGCGACTCCACCCCCAGGGGCGCTTGCGCAGATCGCCTCCCTCGATCTTAAGGGCCTCGAACAACGCCTGCCGACGAGCGGGATCGTGAGGATGTCCGAGTGCACGCTCTGCCTCGCGCCAGTGGAAGTCCATGCGCCGCAATGGGTCGAGCGCTTCGTCCGGGCTTTGTGGGACATGGGCGACGGATTGGCCCTCCGCACGCAGTGCATCGATCAGTGCGTGGCCCAGGGTTGATTTGCCAGACCCCGAGGCACCGACCAGGCCAACACGTTCGCCCGCGGCAATCCTCAGCGTCGTGTCATGTAAAATGGTCCGGCCCGAACGCACAGCGCTCAGGCCGGAGGCAACCAGTGTCACTTGGTGAACGCCGTTTCGTGGGTGACGATGTAGGTCTCGGTCGGATGCACGGCATAGCCCGTCAGCCCCGGCTTGGCGACGTTCACCTGGGCCACATGGAATACCGGGATCAGTGCGGCATCGCCGGCAATGATCTGCTGGGCCTTGTCATAAATGGCCTTGCGACTGTCATGCTCGAAGGTCGTACGGCCGTCGGCCAACAGGGTGTCGAGTTCGGGATTGGCGTATTTACCCGCGTTCGACCCACCGTCGGATTTCAGCAAAGTCTCGAGAACGGACCCGGGATCACCCTGCGGGGTCATCACCCAAGCCTGCAGGAACATGTCCGCATCGCCCGCCGCAATGGCATCATTGCTGGCGCCATACTCACCGACGCTGACCGTTGCCGAGACCCCGATGGCCTGCAGAAAAGCCTGCGTCAGTTCAGCCGTCGGCGGCAGCGCCGCGCGGGATGAATAGGTGACGATCCTGATCTCGAGCGGAGCGCCGTCCAGCATCCACTGACCGCCCTCTTTGACCGCACCGGCCTCTGCCAGCAGTGCCTCGGCCTTTTTCGGATCGTAGGTTGCCGGAATGTCCGCAGCCCAGCCGGTACCTGCCGGGTACATCGTACCTGCAGGAACGCCGCCCACACCGGACAGAGCAGCATCGACGATCCCGCCGCGATCAATCGCCAGCGACACCGCGCGGCGGATCAGCGGGTTGGCCATCGGCCCGCTGGCCGCATTGACCGTGTAGAAGTAGAGCCGCCCGGTCGGAGCCGAGAAGCCAAGCGCACCGGTGCTCTTGATCCGTTCGAAATCCGCTTCGGGATAGTTGACCACCATGTCGACTTCACCCGCCTCGAACGCCAGCGCGCTGCTTGCCGGGTCGCCGGAGACGACGACGCGCACTTCGGTCAGGCCGGGCTTACCCAGACGATAGTTCGGGTTCGCCTCGGCGCGGTACAGTTGCTCGGGCACCGCTTCCTTGAACACGAAAGGACCCGTTGCATTGATCGGGAAGGTCTCAGACGGTGCACCCAGCACAGCAATCGCAGGCTCGGCCAGGGTCCATGGGAAGGCTGCGTTCGGGCTGTTCGTCTCGAAGACAATGGTTGCATCGCCCTCGGCCGTCATGCTTGCCAGATCCAGCAACGCCGCGACACGCGCATTGTGGCCCGGATGTTCCTCTTCGGAAATTGCCGCGATCGCATCGATGACGGCCTGCGCCGTGACCGGCGAGCCGTCGTGGAACTGGACGCCGCTTCGCAGCGTGACCTTCCACGTGGTCGGTCCAGCCTGCTCGATCCCTTCCGCCAGCCGCGGATAGAGCTTCATCTCGTAGTCGATGCCCATCAGCGTCTCGGTGACGCCGGTCTGGTTCGACATCCACCCGTTATAGCCCGCCCGGGGATCGGGCACCTCAGCGGTGGGCCCGAACGCGTAAGAGATCGACAAGCTTTGGTCACTCGCCGCCGCGAGACCAGGGCCAATCGCAACAAGCGTGGCGGCAACAAGCCTTGAGAAGACTGACATCGGGATACTTCCTGTGAATTTTAGTGCTTGGTGACCCGGTTTCGTTGACGTGCCTGGGCACGTTCGATCAGCGATGGAGTGCGTGAGCGGCAACAGCCTGTCGCAAAGCAACACCCTAGCGTCGGCGCGTCCATGCGGCCCCCCTGTCGGAACACAACGGTCACATATCGCGCCTAGCGCAGTTGTCTGGATCTGGCAACAGTCGATGTTATTTCATAACAGGTATTGTCGCGATCGGCCTCGTCCAGGCGATTGCAACAGCTTTCAAACCGCCCACCCGTGCGGATGAACGATATGCTCGTCAAACAGGATTTTCAAAGGTCGAGATCGGGCCCAGTCCCCTTGGACCGCGTCAGAGCGCGACCCGGGTTGCCCCTTCACCTGCGGCAGCTTTGGCCGCGACATCGGCAACGGCGAGATCCTGCAGCCCGACACCTGTACCATCGAAGAGCGTGATCTGATCGTCAGACGTGCGGCCCGGATGCGTCCCGTTGATGACGGCGCCAATCGCGGTGATGTCTGTTTCCGCAATCTGACCCGACGCAATCGCGTGCTGCGTCTCGCCAATCGTGGTGGATTGCGCGATTTCATCGGTGAAGACGGAGGCCCGGGCGACCAGTGCGGGATCGACCTCCTGCTTGCCCTTGGTGTCGGTGCCCATGCAGGCGATGTGCGTGCCCGGTCTGATCCAGTCCGCCATCAGCAATGGCTCGAACGCCGAGGTGATGGTGATGATGGCATCAGCTTGCGCGCCAACCTCCTCGGCTGAGACAGCCTCGAACGGCAGTCCGATGTCCTCGGCCACCGCGGCAAGCTTCGGCAGCATCTCAGGGTGCGGGTTCCAAGCGACGACCTTTTCGAAAGCGCGTTGTTCAGCCGCGGCCCGCAGTTGGAACTGCGCCTGGTGCCCAGCACCGATCATCCCCAGAACCTTGGCGTCCTTCCGCGCCAGATGCGCAATAGATACGGACGAGGATGCCGCAGTGCGGACAGCGGTCAGATAGTTGCCGCCGACCAGGGCCTTCAACTGCCCCGTGTCGGGATCGAACAGGAACACCGTGGACTGATGGTTGGTCAGCCCCTTGTCAGCGTTTCCGGGCCAGTAGCCACCGGATTTGACCCCCAGTGCAAGCCCGGCCCGATCGAACCCGGACTTGAACCCGTAGAGCGCGTCGGCATGGCCAATCGCCTCCCGGATGACCGGGAAGTTATAGGCATCGCCCCGCGCCATTGCCGCGAACACGGCCTCGACCGCATCAAAAGCAGCTTTACGGCCGACAAGGCGCTGACAATCGGCCTCGGAGACAATCAGAATCCCTGCGCTTTCGCTGTCTTTCGGCATTTTTGTCTCCGCTTCGGGCTGGTTGGTCGGGTGCCGGGTTGGGGTCTGCCCCCAACCCGCTGATCTTAGTAGGCCTTGCCGCGAGCCGAGACCGGCCACACCGTCTCGACCTTGCCGCCGCGCACACCGACATACCAGTCATGCACATTGCAGGTCGGGTCACAGTGCCCGGGCACGAGTTTCAGCTTCTCGTTCACCGACAACACGCCGCCCGGATCGGCGATCACGCCATGCTCATCCGAGCACTTCACGTATTCGACATCCGTGCGTCCGTAGATCACCGGCAAGCCGCTGTCGACCGACTGAGCCTTCAGCCCGGCATCGCAGATCGCCTTGTCCGCCTTGGCGTGGCTCATGACCGAGGTCAGGATGAAAAGCGCGTTTTCCCACTCGCCATCGTCGATGCGTTTGCCGTCCTTGTCGAGGATCCGTCCATAATCCGCATCCATGAACGCGTACGAGCCGCACTGAAGCTCGTTGTAGACGCCGGAGGTGCCCTCGAAATAGTAAGATCCGGTTCCGCCGCCGCCGACGATGTCGCATTCCAGCCCTTCGGCTTTCAGCGTGTCGACGGCGTCCTTCACCATGGCGACTGCGATGTCGATCTTGGCCTTGCGCTCATCATAGCTGTCCATGTGCTGCATGGCGCCCTGATAGGCTTGGATGCCAGCGAACTTCAGTCCCTCGGCCGCATCGATCGCCTTGGCGATCTCGACGACTTCCGGTGTCGTGGTCACGCCGCAGCGACCGGCGCCGCAATCGATCTCGACCAGACACTCGATGGTCGTGCCATGCTTCACAGCGCCCGCCGACAGATCGGCCACGTTGGTCACATCGTCGACGCAGCAGATCGCCCGCGCGCCCAGCTTTGGGATGCGGGCCAGGCGGTCGATCTTCGCCGGGTCGCGGACTTGATTGGAAACCAGCACATCCTTGATGCCACCGCGTGCAAACACTTCTGCTTCCGAGACCTTCTGACAGCAAACCCCACAGGCACCCCCGAGACGCTCCTGCAGCAGGGCGACATCGACAGACTTGTGCATCTTTCCGTGCACCCGGTGGCGGACGCCATGGTCCTTGGCCCAGTCACCCATCTTCCTGACGTTGCGCTCGAGCGCGTCGAGGTCCAGCACGAGACAGGGCGTCTGGATATCGGCCTCATCCATCCCGGGGGCCGCCGGCACGTCATATCCGACTTCAAGCATTTCGAAGTTCACGTCTTTCATGTCAGCCTCCCTTATGCGCCCATCCAGGGCAATGTATCGAGATCCACGTTCCCGCCAGTGATGACAACACCGACGCGCTTGCCTGTGAAGATCTCCGGATTCTTCAAGATCACCGCCAGAGGAACAGCACAACTCGGCTCGATCACCACTTTCAGTCGCTTCCACGACAGCTTCATAGCGTCAATGATCTCCTGCTCCGATGCGGTCAGGATATCGGTCACATGGTTCGAGACGAAGTGCCAGGTCAGTTCCTTCAGCGGCACCTTCAGCCCGTCGGCCACCGTCACCGGTGCATCATCCGCGATGATGTGCCCGGCCTTCAGCGAGCGCATGGCGTCATCGGCCTGCTCCGGCTCGGCCGCATAGATCTTAACATGTGGAGCGATCGAACTGACCGTAAGACAGGTACCGGAGATCATACCGCCGCCACCGATGGGCGCGATCAGGATGTCCAGATCTTGGACCTGTTCCAGAAATTCTTTCGCGCAGGTGGCCTGCCCGGCGATCACCCGGGGATCATTGTAGGGGTGAATGAAGTCGCCACCGGTCTCCGCCTGAACGCGCGCGAACGTCTCCTCACGGCTTGTGGTCGATGGCTCGCATTCTGTGATCTTGCCGCCATATCCGATGACCGCGTCCTTCTTGGCCTGCGGCGCAGTGCGGGGCATCACGACATTGCAGGGAATGCCCCGTCGGCCCGCAGCATAGGACAGACAGAGCGCATGGTTGCCCGAGGAATGCGTCGCAACCCCTTTCGCGGCCTGCGCCTCGCTCAGCCCGAACGCGGCGTTCGAGGCCCCGCGCACCTTGAACGCACCTGGCGGCTGGAGGTTCTCGCATTTGAAGAACAGCTCGGCGCCGGTTTGCGCATCGAGGTCTGCGTTGGTCAGCACTTCTGTCCTGCGAATATGCGGCGCGATGCGCTCATGCGCTTCGACCACATCGTCCCAGGTCGGGATCGTCATCTCTTGGGTGTCTTTCATCGCCGCCCCCTTAGGCCGCTGCTTTCAGCGCGGGTCGCGCTGTCTTTCGATAATAGTCCTGCGCAGCGCGGGTGCCAGAGCCGAGTTCGACAGGGTATCCAAGATCCGCCATCGCCATCTCAACCGTTGCCAGCCCCGAGAGCGCCATCACATCCGTCAGCGAGCCGAGGTGACCGATCCGGAACGCCTTGCCCGCCATCTCGCCCAGGCCGACGCCGAACGACACACCATAGGTCTCGAAAATGTGGTCCGTGAGGGCGTCCGAGTTGAAACCCTCCGGCACATAGATCGCGCTGACGGTGTCCGAATAGAGTTCGGGCCGCTTTGCGCAAAGCTCAAGGCCCCAGGCCCGGATGGCCGCGCGAACGCCCTCCGCGATGCGGGCATGTCGGGCGAAGACGTTATCCAGACCTTCGTCGAACAGCATATCGAGGCTTGCGCGCAGCCCGTACATCAACTGCAGCGGAGGTGTGTACGGATAGCCACCCTTCGCGTTCGCGCCCGTCATGTCCGCGAAATCAAAGAACGTCCGGACGCACCGCGCCGTCTTCGACGCCTCGAGCGCCTTTTGGCTGACACCGACAATCGCCATGCCGGTCATCAGCATGAAACCTTTCTGGCTGCCCGAGACCGCGAGATCGACGCCCCACTCCTCCATTCGGAAATCCATCGAGGCTAGTGAAGACACACAATCAACGTAGAGCATCGCGGGATGGATCGCGTCGTCCATCGCCCGGCGCACGGCACCGATGTCCGACGCAACACCTGTCGCGGTCTCGTTGTGCGTGACCAGAACGGCCTTGATCTGGTGCTCCGTGTCGGCCGCCAAACGCTCGCCATACAAGTCCGCCGACGCACCCTCGCCCCAGGCGCATTCGATGATTTCGACATCGAGGTTGTGGCGCTGACAGAGATCGATCCACCGATGCGAGAACATCCCGTATCGCGCAACCAGAACCTTGTCCCCTGGCGACAGGGTATTGGTGATGGCGGCTTCCCATCCGCCGGTCCCGGACGCGGGAAAGGTGATGACCTGCCCTGTCGTTGTCTTGAACACCTTCTTCAGGTCGCTCAACAAAGGTCCGAGCATGTCGCCGAAATCCGATGCCCGGTGATCCATCGTCTGGATGTTCATGGCGTGGCGCAGCCGGTCGGGAATGTTCGTCGGGCCAGGAATAAAGACTGGGTTCTGCGAGGTCATCGGTGGGGGTCCTCCGCTTAGCGATTTCGGAGACACTATTCGATTCGCCCATCGGTTGCAATTTTTCTGGAATATTTTTTCACAAAAATAAAAAACTGCATATTCTTCATGTTATCAATAATTTATGCTTTTCCATGTCAGCTAGAAAAGGCTTGTGAAATTATTTTCATATCAGCTATAGTGCCCATAACCCATCATTCTCTGACTGGATGACCGACCGTGGATGAGATCGTAAAACGCCCGCGGGGGCGCCCGCGCAAACAAAGTGCCGAGAAGGAGGGCGCGCCGGTTCAGGCGCTCGAGCGCGGCCTGCACCTGCTCAACCTTCTCGCACGTGAACGCCGGACCTCGCTGACAGAAATCGCGCTACGGGCAGGCATGCCGCCTTCGACCGCCCATCGTCTGCTCACGACCCTGCAGAACCATCGCTTCGCCGATTTCGACGAAAACACACAAGGTTGGATGATCGGTGTCGAAGCCTTTCGCATCGGCTCGGGCTTTCTCAACCGCATCAATATTGTCGAGGCCGCCCAGCCCGTGATGCACGCCCTGGTGACCGAGACAGGCGAAACCGCAAACCTCGCCATCGCGGACGCGGGCGATGTTGTCTTCGTCAGCCAGGTCGAGACGCCCAATCCGATCCGAGCCTTCTTTCGGCCCGGAACCCGCTCGCATATGCATGCCTCAGGGGCCGGGAAGGCGCTGCTTGCGCAGATGACCCGACCGGATGTCGAGGCGCTGCTGCAACAGAGGGGCCTTCCAGAGTTCACGGAGACCACGATCACCAAGCCCGATCTGCTGTTCGATGAACTGGATCAGATCGGCAAGCGAGGCTGGTCCTATGACGACGAAGAACGCTATGCCGGGATGCGCTGCATTGCAGCGCCGGTCTTCGGGGCGCATGGCACAGCGGTCGCTGCGGTGTCGGTGTCCGGCCCGTCCGCGCGCTTTACCGAACCGCGCATCGCCGATTTCAGCGCGGCGGTTCGGCAGGCCGCGCACAAGCTGTCTCAGGAGATCGGTGGCGCCGACCGATAGACGCGGGCGGCGTCAAGCTGGGCGCGGCTACCGAAAGGCGGGCATGACCTCGTCGATGAAACGGGACAGCGAGGCGCGCTTGCGGTCGCTGCTCATCCCGCTGTCGATCCAGAACGAGTACTCGTCATAACCGAGGTCTTCGTAGCGCTTGATCCGGTCAATGACCTCGCGCGCCGTGCCAACCGTCAGATCCCGGCGCATGTTCGCCGGTGACATCATCTCGTTCCCGGTGATCTCATCCTCGCTCAGCGTCTCGATCAGACCCTGCGTGACCGGGCGCTTGTTCTGAAACCATGCGCCGAAATAGCAATAGAACCGGCTCAGTTCACGCGCCGCGACCTTGACATCGTCGTCGTCCGAAGCGACATAGGTGTGGTGCAGCAGCATGATCTTGGGGCGCGGACCGGCATGGGCCGCGCACGCGTCATTAAAGCGGCCCATCAGCGTTTCGATCTCGGCGCTCCCTTGCCAAAGCGGCGTAACCTGCACGTGAAAGCCGTTTTCGACAGCGAACTGGTGGCTGTTCGGGTCCCGTGCGGCGATCCAGATCGGCGGTCCGCCGGGTTGCACAGGTTTCGGCGCGCTGGTCGTGGCCGGAAAGCTGAAGAATGCACCGTCATGCGCACAATCCCCCGCCCAGAGCGGGCGCAGCAGCGGGGCCGTCTCCCGCATCCGCTGACCGGCGTCCCAGGCATCCAACCCCGGCATAAGCCGTTCGTATTCGTAGGAATACGCCCCGCGCGCGATCCCAAGCTCCAGTCGCCCTCCGGTCATCAGATCGGTCGCCGCTGCCTCTCCGGCCAGCTTGATCGGATGCCAGAACGGGGCGATGACCGTCCCGGTTCCCAGTTTCACATGCTTCGTATGGTGCGCCAGATCGACAATCGACAGGAAAGGGTTCGGCGCGATCGTGAACTCCATCCCGTGATGCTCACCGGTCCAGATCGCCCGTATGCCTCCGTCATCGGCCATCCGGCAAAGCGAGAGGAACTCCTCATAGAGCCGTTCATGCGGCTGATCCGGCGTGATGCGCTCCATATGCGCGAAGAGAGAGAACTCCATCGGTCAACTCCTTTCCGGCACCGGGTCACCCGCGCTCTGCAGATCCGAGAGGAACTGCGACAGCGCCTCGTTGACCTGATCAGGGTGCGTCATGGGCATCATATGGGCGGCACCGGGTAACACGACCGCCCGGCCCTTCGGGGCGAGCGCCGCCATCGCCCGGGACATCTGCGGGGTCGAGTTCGGCTCCCTCTCTCCGGTGAAGAAAAGCGCCGGACAGTGCAACCCGCCCAGCCCCGCATCCGGTGGGCCATCCTCCCGCGCGAAAACGGCATAGGCGTTGCGGTAACCCTGCGGATCGACGGTCTCCAACCAGGTTCGGCAGGCGCTGGAAGCGGCTGAGGGCAAACCACCAAACCAGCGCTCCAGCGGGCCGGTCGGATCACCGCGAGAGATCCCATCCAGACCCGCGGCCCGTGCCTGAACCGCCGCGGCAGCCTCAGATGTACGCCGATAAATGGCATTCATCGCGACCAAACCTTGGACATTCTTAGCGTAGCGGATCGCAAGATCCGCGGCGATCATCGCGCCCATCGAATGACCGATAACGACAGCGGGCCGGTCCATCGCGGTCGCGACCCGATTCGTGAAATCGCGAAGGGTTGGTGTATCGGGCAACCCGACACTCTCGCCATGGCCTGGCATGTCCGGAGCGATCACCTCATAGCGCATTGAGAGAGCGTCAATCTGGCAGGCCCACGCCTCGGCGCGCAATCCAACGCCATGCAGCAGGATGACCCGTGGTCCACTCCCCGCACGGATCGCGGAGAGCTGTCCAAACTCAGACCGTGGCCGCAGGGCCCATGTCATTGGCCGATTCCTCCCCCAAGTGGCTTTGCAGCCGACATGATTTGCCCTGCCCGACCGCTTGACAAACGATTTGTCCATCGGCATCGCCATTAGCATCACTAATATCGGAGTTCCTCACTTGGTGCGGTCCCTGCCACCCCTGACCTGGCTCCGCTCGTTCGAGGCCGCGGCGCGCCATCTCAGCTTCACCGCGGCAGCACATGAACTGGGCCTGACGCAATCCGCGATCAGTCAGCAGGTGCGCGCGTTTGAACAACGGCTTGGCGTGCAGCTGTTTCAACGCAAGCCGAGGGGCCTGATCCTGACCGATGACGGCCGAAAGCTGCTCCCGAAAATCGGAGCGTCGCTCGACCAGTTGTCCGCTGCGACGGCAGTCTATGAGACCGGCTCGCAGGAGGGACTGCTGACCGTCGCGACCTCGGTCAGCGTTGCCCGGTGGCTGATCGCGCCGCGGCTGAAGGAATTCCTGTCGGCGCATCCGGCGTTGCGCATCCGTCTGCTCGGCACGATCTGGCCGGACGAGTTCAACGCCTCCCTGGCAGATGTCGAAATCCGCTTTGGTTCCGCAAAACAGGTCGGGCGCGACGCAGAGCGGCTTATGCCGGATCAGCTGATTGCCGTCGCGGCGCCTGAGTTGGACGGGGAATTGGGCGATCAGGTTCTGATCGAGGCTGTTGGCACATCCGAAGGGTGGCAGGATTGGCTGAGGTGCAAGGGGCGCAGCGACGCTTCAAGCCCGACAATCTACGTCGATTCCTATGGTGCAGCGCTCGATCTGGCCATAAGCGGTGCGGGCATCGCCCTCACTAGCTCTCTTCTGGCGACCGGGCCACTCGCCGCTGGCGATATCGCACAGGTCGGGACGACCGCGCTGACCAGCAGTGAGGGTTACTTCATGGCCATCACGACAGATGCTGAGCCCGCGCATGCGTTCGGCGCCTGGCTCGCTTCAGTTGTGGCCAACAACGCGCTCAGCGAGGTCTGACAAAGGGCGGCCCCCGGCCCAGGCGTCCCGTTGCATCAAAAAGATGCACGTTTTCCGATCATTATGCCGCTTAACTGCACCTTGATTTCGCAGTTGGACTCAATCCGCGTGATTTTTCAGGAATCCGCATCTTTTTTGATGACCAGACCCGGCGGGTCGATGCAGATGGAGCCGTTGAATAACCCGGGGACCTGATGCGCTCGCATCTCGATTTGGAAATCGTTTCACTCACGAAGCGGTACGGCGCAACGCTGGCCGTGGATGCGATCGACCACGTCTTTCAGAGCGGGTCGTATGTGTGCCTTCTCGGTCCGTCTGGGTGCGGCAAGTCCTCTACACTGCGGATGATTGCCGGGCACGAGGCCGTAAGCGACGGCGCAATCGTGCTGGGCGGCACGGATATCTCGACAAAGCCTCCGGCGCAGCGCGGCACCGCGATGATGTTTCAATCCTATGCGCTGTTTCCGCATCTGTCCGTGGCCGACAATGTCACCTTCGGGCTCAAGATGAAGGGGGTGGCCAAAGACACCCGGCTGGCCAAGGCGAAGGAGTTGCTCGATCTCGTCGATATGTCTGCGCTTGCATCGCGGCTGCCCGAGCAGCTTTCCGGCGGTCAGCAACAGCGCGTGGCGCTGGCCCGAGCGATGGCGTCCGAGCCTCAGGTCCTGCTGCTGGACGAGCCGCTATCCGCGCTTGACCCGTT
>JBCBOR010000006.1:0-123839 GCA_039821125.1 Pseudomonadota bacterium | reverse complement strand
AAAAGATGAAACGCAACTTCCTTTCCATGCTCCACATCTTCGCAATCAGATGCTGGCTGAATTGAGTCCAAACCCTACATAAAAGCCGCGAGCTTTGCCCTTGCGTACCGCAGTGCCGAGGACAAAGATCACTTTGACGATCCGCTGCGCACAATAGGCGAGATGTATCAAGGCAGCCGGACGATGTCCGGCGTCGAGCATGCCAAAAGGAACCGGAGAAAAAAGCAGCCGCGCAAGGCCCAGCCCGCTAAAATGGCCATGGCCGAGGCGGTCTGAGAGGGATGAGGTCTCACCGGGGCGTTGCGAGAGGCCCCGATACCACCACGACCATCACAGCAGAAGTCTGTACGGTACCACGC
The DNA here is from genome assembly GCA_039821125.1 of Pseudomonadota bacterium. Classification (GTDB taxonomy): domain Bacteria; phylum Pseudomonadota; class Alphaproteobacteria; order Rhodobacterales; family Rhodobacteraceae; genus Thermohalobaculum. Next base: position 123,480 of record JBCBOR010000006.1, on the reverse strand, counting down.
GGCGCTCCGAGCGGCATGCGCCAGGACGTACCGTCTATGCTGAAGCTCTCGGGATTGCCGGCTGTTGTATCAAGCACGGTCTTGAAGGTGCTGGGTATGCAGCACGGATTGAGATGTGACCGGCCGGTCACGGGGTAGCCCGGGTACGCTCTGTTTTTCGCGACGTCGGTCCATTTGTGCAGTGCCACGGTCCGCACGCCGCGGGTGGGCATAGATCTGAACGGGCATGGGCGCGCGCCCTAGCCAAGCTACAGCGCCGGGTAAACGAGACACTGAAGGCGATCGCGTCACATCCGGCAGGTTGCTTGCTGACCCGGTCGGCGGAGGGTACACTTATGCCCACGAACGATGCCGATTACGCCCGAATGTCAGACCAACGCTTTCACGCCATTGCGCTTGTTCATGCGACCGAGACCGCACGTGCCGGGCAGCTCGATCAGATCCGCGCGCAGGTCGTCGGGTTGAGTGTCGGGGCGGCCGGTTTCATCGTGACCTTTGCGCGCTCTGCGGATCGGACCGATGATGCCGTTGTCTTCCTGATCGGCTTGGCGATCGCTGCCTATCTGGTGTGCCACCGCATCGGTCTGAAGTACCGGGCGCACCGGGCCCATGCTGACGCGCTGGCGGATCTTGCGGCACAGATGGATCCGGGCATCGCGACGGCGTTCGCCCCCGACCGTCACGAGGTGGACGTGTCGAAAACAACGGTCGTCATCCTCGGCTATAGCCAGACCTGGGACGCCGTGGCCTTCGGGGTTCCCCTGCTCGCAGCGCTTGCGCTCGTGATCTGAGGACGCGCCGCGCCGCAAATCAGTCCGGCGTCAGCATGTATCCGGCCCCGCGTACCGTCTGAAGAAAACGCGGGTTCTTTGGGTCCCGCTCGATCTTGCGGCGCAGACGCGTGATCTGAACATCGACCGCGCGCTCCTGAACATCGCCCTGAGTGCCGCCAAGCTCCTCGGCCAGCCGCATCCGGCTCACCGGTTCGTTCGGCTGGCGCGAGAAGACGCGCATCAGCGCCTGCTCGGTCGAGGTCAGGCGCACCGCATCTTCGCCGCGTTTCAGCTCGCCGCGGATGATGTCATAGCTGGTCTCGCCAAGGGTCAGCGATTTCGGCGGCTCGGCGGGAGCGGGCTCAGGGGTCGCCCTGCGCAGGATCGCGCCGACCCGCAGCAGCAGTTCGCGAGGCTCGAACGGCTTGGCAAGGTAGTCATCAGCCCCTGCCTCGAGCCCCGAGATCCGGTCTCCGGTTTCCCCCCGCGCGGTCAGCAGCATGATCGGCACACCGACCTTGTCGCGGATCCTTTGGGTGAAGCTGACGCCATCCTCGCCCGGCATCATCACATCGACAATCAGCATGTCGAACTCGAGGCTTTCAAGCAGGCGCGAGGCATGGGCCGCATCGCGGGCCACGCTGACGAGAAATCCGTTTCGCGCCAGAAACTTCTTCAGAAGATCGCGGATCCGTTCGTCATCGTCGATGACAAGCAGATGGGCGGCGTCGCTACCGCTGCTCATGGCTTGTCCCGCTCGACAAGCGACATCACGGCATCGCGCCCGTCCTCGTTGATCATCTGCTCGAGCACCGCTCGAAATCCCGCCACGGCGTCCGGCCCGGCTGCCCGAAACGCGCGGCGCACCCGATCACGCTGCAGTGCCGAGAGTTCCGCCTCCAGCGCCTCGCCCGCGGGGGACAGGGTGATCAGCCTTTGACGCCGGTCGATCTGGCCCTGCGCGCTTAGCACGAGGCCGTCATCGGTCAGCTGCCGCATCACGCGGTTCAGTGACTGCTTGGTCACCTGAAGAATGTCGAGAAGACCGGCAATCGTTATCCCGGGACGACGCTTGATGAAGTGGATCGCGCGATGATGTGCCCGGCCATAGCCGCGCTCGGCCAGTACCGCGTCGGGGTCACCGGTGAAGTCGCGATAGGCGAAGAACATCAGTTCGATGCCCTGGCGAAGCTGCTCATCCGTAAGGAACAGCAGCTGGTCAGGACGTGAGACGGATTTCGTCCCACCAGCGGGAGGGGCCTGCATTGATGTCTCCACAAGATCTTGCCTGTCACGAATTATGTCAGCCTTGTTGACTGATCTCAAGCCCAATGATACCCGATACGCGCTGTTGCCGAAAGATTCGGTCGGCATGCGCCCCTCAAGCGCAATATATTGACACAAACATGCGAGTGATCCGCATGAACAAAAGGATACGGCCCATGGCTGGCGAAACGGGATACGATGATCGCGATGGCTTCATCTGGATGGATGGCCAACTGGTGGACTGGCGCCAGGCGAACGTACACGTACTCAGCCATGGCCTGCACTATGCGTCGGCTGTGTTCGAGGGCGAGCGCGCCTATGGCGGGCGGATCTTCAAGTCCGAGCAGCATTCCGAACGGCTGATCGAGTCAGGCCGCCAGATGGACATTCCGATCCCCTTCTCGGTTGCCGAGATCGAGGCCGCGAAAGAGGCCACGATGAAGGCGAACAACCTCTCGGACGCCTATGTCCGGGTCGTCTGCTGGCGCGGCGCGGGACCGGACATGGGGGTAGCATCGGCACGCAATCCGATCCGCATGGCGGTCGGTGCCTGGGAATGGGGGGCCTACTATGGCGATGCGAAAATGAAGGGCGCCAAGCTCGACATTTCGAAGTGGAAGCGCCCCAGCCCGGAGACGATCCCCTGCAAAGCAAAGGCGTCGGGTCTCTACATGATCTGCACAATGTCCAAGCACGAGGCCGAGGCAAAAGGGTGCTCGGACAGCCTGATGATGGACTATCGCGGATATGTGGCCGAGGCGACCGGGGCCAACATCTTCTTTGTGAAGAATGGCGAGGTGCACTCGCCCTTGCCGGATTGCTTCCTCGATGGGATCACGCGGCAGACGGTCATGGGGATGCTGCAGGACCGCGGCATCAAGGTGCATGAGCGTCACATCATGCCCGATGAGCTCGAAGGCTTCGAGCAGTGCTGGCTGACGGGTACGGCTGCCGAGGTTACCCCGGTGGGCCAGATCGGCGATTTCAACTTCGAGGTTGGAGCCCTGACGCGCGACATGACCGACAGCTACGACCAGCTGGTACGCGGCAACCACTAGCCGCCTGCGGGTCTGTTTCGGCGGGGTTTGATGGCGCACTGGCCCGGGACGCGTCGCGCTCGAAACCCGGGCCGGGCACGACATGGATCTCGATCCGGATCGGCTTAACACACGACTTGCGGGAGGGTTCACTCTCCCGCATCTTTGCAGGCGTCGGTCCATCACGCGGGACAACGCCCATGCGTCCAAACATCTGCCCATGCCTCAACCCATTGCTCCGGCGTCTCTGAGGGGCACGCGGTGGACTGGGACAAGGCCTACGCCAATCACACCTTTATCGATGGCGCAGCGGGATATCCGCCACGCTGGGCTGCGGAAGCTGCGGCCTTCCGGGCCAATCTCAGCCATCGTGCGCGTCTCGATCTGGCCTATGGCGACGCACCGCGAGAGCGGCTGGACCTGTTCCTGCCCGATGACACGCCCGAGGGGCTGATCGTCTTCGTACATGGCGGCTACTGGCGCAGGTTCGACAAGTCGTCCTGGTCGCATCTGGCCGCCGGGGGCGTCGCCCTGGGATGGGCTGTGGCGATGCCATCCTACACCCTGTGCCCGGAGGTGCGGATCCGAGACATCACCCGGCAGATCGGCACAGCGATTGCCGTCGCGGCCGATGAGGTCGCCGGACCGATCCGCCTGACAGGGCACTCGGCGGGCGGACACCTGGTCACCCGGATGCTCTGCGCCGATGCACCGCTCTGCCCGCATGTGGCCGCACGCATCGTCAACACTGTCTCAATCAGCGGGGTGCATGACCTGCGCCCGCTGCTCTACACCGAGATGAACACCGATTTCCGGATGGACGCAGCGGAGGCGATCGCGGAAAGCCCGGCCCTGCTGATCCCGCGCCCGGAAGCGCGCCTGACCTGCTGGGTCGGTGCCGATGAACGGCCCGAGTTTGTCCGGCAAAGTGCGCTGCTTGCCAACATCTGGACCGGGCTTGGCGCCGAAACGGATGCGGTCGAGGAACCGGCCCGGCACCATTTCGACGTCATCGACGGCTTGACCGATGCCTACAGTGCGCTCATGCAGACCCTGTTGGAATAAGGGGGAGATCTTCGATGTCCGTGATGCTCGTGACCGGCGGGAGCCGGGGAATCGGTGCCGCCGTCTGCCGCTTGGCAGCGCGCGACGGGTGGCAGGTTGTGGTGAACTATGCGGGAAACCGGGCCGCCGCCGAGGCCGTGGTCGCCGAGGTGAATGCTGCCGGGTCGCAAGCCGTTGCCGTGCAGGGCGATGTCTCGTCCGAGGCCAATGTCGCGGCGATGTACGATGCCGCCGAGGCGATGGGGCCGGTCACGGCAGTCATCAACAACGCAGGCATCGTCGCGCAGGTTGCGAAACTCGCCGACTATGACACCGAACGCATGCGCCGGGTCTTCGATGTGAACGTCATGGGGGCGTATCTCGTGGCCCGCGAGGTTGCGCGCCGCATGCCAACCGACCGCGGCGGCCCGGGCGGGGTGGTCGTGAACACGTCCTCCGCTGCGGCGCGGCTTGGCTCGCCGAACGAGTTCATCGACTATGCCGGGTCCAAAGGCGCGGTCGATACGCTGACCATGGGCATGGCGAAGGAACTTGCAACCTCGGGCGTGCGCGTGAACGGCGTGCGGCCCGGTCTGATCGAGACGGATATCCATGCCTCGGCCGGGGCGCCAGACCGGGTCGAGCGCCTGATGGGCGGCGTGCCGATGGCGCGCGCGGGGTCCGCCGAGGAGGTCGCCGAGACGATCGTGTGGCTTTGCTCGGAGAAATCGTCCTACCTGACCGGCGTACTGATCGATGTGACCGGCGGACGGTAGGAGATCATGACGCTATCTGCTCTCTCGCTTTTGGCGGTGCTTACGGCCGCACAAGAAGACTATGCACTGCAAATGGAAGCATACAGGGAACGAATCGAGCCAAGTTCAGACCAGATCACTGCGGAAGTGAGCATAGAGTTACACCGCAACTGGAAGCACGCGCGTCTGTTTACGGCTGATTTTGTAACGCGTAGCGCCGGGGCCGAGCGACCGTTAGTCGCCGAGCTCATCGCTGATCCATTTGAGTTGGATGTCCCTGCAACCTTCGTCCACGAAGGTTCTAAAATCCATGTGTTGGATAAGTTCGACTGGGGCGGGGTCCGGGTCGATGTCAGGGCCGATCTTCGTGAGACTGACATATTCGATGAGTACTTGGCGCGTTGGCATTGGGACTGGGAGGCACAGGATCTTCCAGGTGGGCGCAGTACGGGTGTGATTCACGCCGTATCAGCACATGAAACCGGGATCAGGATTGATTTTGGCAGCGCGCCACCCGATGCCTTTCTTGATTTGATCACGACCCTTGCGTCAGCTGGCTTCGACAGTGTCGACATTCGGTCAGACCGAACGTCTGATTGACTGGGGTCATGGATCTTTGAGCCGGGGCGGGCGGTAGCCGAGTTCCCCGGACACCAGTTTCGCCAGAATGCGCGGTGCTGGCCACGTCTTGCTCAGCGGTGCAGCGACGCGGTTACGGATCCATGGCAAGACACGGCTGTCGGATTGGTAGACCGGGGTGAACAGCCAACTCGCCGTCTGATAGAGCCAGACATGCCAGCGCCGGAGCGCGCCATAGCGTCGGATCGCGGCGACGGGATCTTCGGTCTCATGCAGCGCAGCCCACAGAGCGAACGCATCCAGCATCGCCGTATTCGCCCCCTGGCCAAGCTGTGGGCTGGTCGCATGGTGGCTGTCCCCGAGATGCGCAACACGCCCGGCACCGGGCTGGCTCAGCGTCCGGTGAGTGTACTGCGCAAAGATCAGGTCATCATGGCTGGTGATCTGGTCCAGGATCGCCACGGTCGCTGGCCAAAGCGTCGTCACGTCGCGGCGCCAGGTGTCAATCGGGATCGCTCGCCACGCAGCGTGATCCTGGGCGCGCAAGCTCCAGAAGAAGGTCAGCTTCGGCGTGCTGTCGCCCGCACGAGAGCCAACAGGCAGAACGCCAACCATCTTGGAGGCACGCTCATAGCGTTGCTCAAGGCGGTGCGGATCGAACGGGCCGCCCTCGGGCCAGTCGAGCAACGCCCAGAGCGCGCCATAAGCCAAGGGGCTTGACGGTTTTGGGCAGAGCGGCGAGTAGGCGCCAAGGCAATCGAGCACCATGTCAAACGGTCCGAGTGGATCGCCGTCAGTCTCCAAGGTTGCGGCAGCACCATCCTGAAAAACGCCCCGGACCTCGGTCGTTGGGACAATCGTGGCCCCCGCGGCCTGTGCAGCCCGCAGCAGCAGCTCGAACAGATGTGCGCGTTGCGTGCCATATCCCTGCAACCCAGGCCGCAGGTCGGCGTACCGAACATCCAGCACGCTGAGGGCGCGGTAGGTTTCGCCATAGATGTGATCGACCGGGCTTGCATGCTCGATGAGCGCCTCATCAAGGCCGAGCTGCTGCAAAATCCTCAGGCCGACAGGCTGGACCATCAGGCCGGATCCGACGGGAGAGGGCGCATTGAACTGATCGCAGACCGTGACCTCATGGCCATCGCGGGCAAGAAGCGCTGCAGCGGTGAGACCGGCGATCCCGGCGCCGGCGATCCCGATCTTCATACCGGCAAGGGTGCGTCACGGACGCACCCTACGGCGTGCCGCGGATCACGGAGCATGGGACGCATGAGAAATGTCCAGGTGCAAGCGCCGCGGGTCATCCACCTGCGCGGGCTGCCTCGATCGCCGGAAGGATCTTCTTCTCGACATCATCGCCCACGATGGGGCCGACATGTTTGTAGACAATGACGCCATCGCCATCGATCACGAACGTCTCCGGCACGCCGTAGACACCGAATTCAATCCCCGCGCGGCCATTGTTGTCGGTCCCGACCAGATTGTAGGGATCGCCAAGTTCCACGAGAAAGGCCGAGGCATTCTCAGGCGCGTCCTTGTAGTTGATCCCGTGGATCGTCACGCCATCGGCGGCAAGGTCCATCAGATGCGGATGCTCGATCCGGCACGGCCCGCACCAGCTTGCCCAGATGTTGATGAGCTTGACCCCTGGTGTTTTGGTGTCCGCGGTCGAGAGGCCGGGCTTTTCAGGATCCAGCGGTGCCAGGGCAAACTCGGGCACCGGCTTGTCGATCAGGGTCGAGGGCAGGCGCTGGATGTCGTCGCGCTGCAGGCCAAGCATGAACACGGCCAGGACAGCAGCAGCGCCGAGGGCGGGGATCGCCATCCAGGGCCGGAACCCGGTTTTGGGCGCAGGGGTTTCGGTTTGCTCTGTCATCGCCCACGCTCCTGCTCCAGCTTCGCCAGATCGCGCCGCGCCCGGGCGTTGGCAGCGATGGTCGCCCAGACCATCCCACCAAGAATGAGAAAGGTCGCGACATAGGCCGAGATCACATAAACGGCGTATTGGTCATTGAAGATCATGTGACGGCCTCGACCCCCTGCAGGGCGCGCACCCGGCGCAGGCGGACTTCGGTCCGGGCCCTGACCAGCAGCAGCGCGAAGAAGAAGAAATAGAACGCGATCATGCACACGTAGAGCGGCGTTCGGAAGACGTCGTCGATGCGCTGCCCCGCCTCGACCGAAAGCGATGAATCCTGGTGCAGAGTGTTCCAGAAGCGAACGGCATAGCGCGACAGGAAGGCGAAGATCACGCCGACAAGACACAGAACGGCGGAGAGATCGGCGGCTTTCTCCGGCTCGTCGATCGCGGCCCAGAGCGCCATGTAGCCGAGATAGAAGAAGAACATGATCAGAACCGCCGTCAGGCGTGCGTCCCAGACCCACCAAGTGCCCCACATGGGCTGGCCCCAGACGGCGCCGGTGATGATCGCAACGGCGGTAAACGCCGCGCCGATCGGTGCCGCGGCCTTGGCCACCAGGAACGACACATGATGGCGTCGGATCAGGCCAATGATGCTCGCCACCGCCATGATCGCGTAAGTGTTGATCGCCAGCATCGCTGCGGGCACGTGGATGAACAGGATCTTGACCGTCGAGCCCTGCTGATAGTCGGGCGGCGTGCCGAAGACCGCCCAGCCGAGGCCGACCGCCAGCGTCGCGATCGCAAGCACCCACATCGGAGTGAGCAAGCGCTCGGTCAGGCGCATGAAAGCGGCAGGATTCGCAAATCTCCAGATCGACATGAAACCCTACCTAGAGTGCTGCGCGGCGCCCGACAACCTGCACGAGCGAGGCGTCATGACGCGGTTCATACCGGCGCACAATCTGAGGCCCAGCCGTATGCAATTTGCACATCCATAAGGTTAACATATCGCCATATTAGCATGGTTCTGAGCCTTTTTCGGTGCGTTCTCAATCGAAATGACTTAATGGTTACAGTGTACTAGAACATGACGTGAACCGTAAACATTCAATAATCGGCGGGACAGCTTTCTCGATGCGTGTTGTGCTCGGCTTGATTGCGCTCGGTGGATTTGCGGCCATCTGCTGGCTGGCCGTGCTGAAGGGGTCTGAGCATCCCTATCTGCAAGGCGCACCTCAGATCGCGGCCCGTGTGCAGGCCGAGACCACCGCCGCGGTGCGCGAGGCGGGGGGTACGGCGCTCGATATCGTGGTCGATGGGCGCAAGGTGCATTTGAGCGGTGGACTTGCATCGCGGCAGGAACTTGAGGCAGTGACGTCCGCCGTGCGTGATATCCCCATTGTCGGCAGGTTCACACAGGATATCATCATCGCGGAGGCCGACGCACCGTCAGAGGACAGCCTTGCGAGCTTTGCCGTTGCAGTGACCGAGACACCGCCGGAGGCACAAGCGCTGGCAACCGAACCGGGCGTTCCAGCACCGATCGAGGCCGTGACCGATCCTGAAACCGGGCTGTTCATCGATCCGACGGTGCCACCCGGTGTCTATTACATGCGGGCGCGCAAGACGATCGACGGCACGATCCTGCTGACCGGCAAGGTACACGATGCCTCGACAAGGCGGGCGCTGATCCGGGCGGCCGAAGCCCTGACCAATGTGCCGCTGATCGAGAAACTGGTCGCGGCCGATGATTTCCCCAGCCAGGTCTGGTTGAACGCAAATCTGCAGGGTCTCGAGGCGCTCGCCTGGATGCATGCGGGGGATCTTTCGACCACTGGTCCCGAGGTCTCGCTGCGCGGCACGGTTGAGACCCCGGAGGATGAGGAACTGCTTATGGGCCTCGCTCAGCCTGACTGGGTCTTGCAGGTCACGGTCGAGAATACCGAGCCACGCGCCGAGGTCACGCTGGTGATGGCCGAGGACGGATCGATCACGGGGCGCGGCATGCTGCCGGAGGGGGTGTCTGCCGAAGCTTTCGCCGAGATGCTGCCCGGCCTGACGGCCGATGATTTCATGGTGCAGGGAACGGGCGAGCCCGTCGACTGGTCCCTGCCGCTCGAGGGTCTCGGCATCGTTCTGCCACGGCTCGAGAACGCCGAGATGCGCCTGACAGACACGCAGGTGTTTCTGTCCGGCACGCTGAAGGATGGGTACAGCGTCGATGGGCTCGAGGCGACATTGCGCACGGCGATCACGGAAGGCTGGATCCTGAACATCAGCGTCGAAGCGCCTCCGCCGCAATCCGAGTTGATCCTGACCAAGGCGGACGGTGTCATCGGGCTGGGCGGTGTCGTGCCGCGCGGGCTGACGCCGGACGAGGTCCTCGCGCTGTTCGGCGATGACGCAGGCGGGACCGGGCTGACCGAGGGCGGTGCCGGCGATGCCGGGCAATGGCGCGATGGTCTGACCGGTGCGGCGGAAATGCTCGGCCTGTTCACGCAAGCCACAGGTGCGATTTCAGACGACCGTATCGCGCTGACCGGAACACTGAAACCCGGCTACGACGTCGAGACCGTGCGTGACTGGCAGAGCGCCCGGACCGGCGCCAACTGGACGATCGAGATCGAAGCGGAGGAGACGCCAGCCGCAGACGGTGACAAGCGCGCCGTTCTGAGCGACACCGATTCAGGCTTCGGCGCGGAGGAGCGCTTTGCCAACGGGTTCTGGTTGCCCGTTCTGGATTTCACACCATCGGTCGAGGCCTGCACCGCCGAGACCGAGGCGGAACTGGAGACGGCACAGGTTTCCTTCATCACCAAGTCCGCTCGGTTTGCACCGGAGGGACGTGAGGTTCTAGACCGGCTCGGCGCGGTGTTCGCCCGATGCACCGAAGTTGAAGCCATGCGGCTCGAGATCGGGGCGCATACGGACTCGGTCGGCAACGATGCGACCAACCTGAAGCTGAGCGAGTCTCAGGCCAAGGTCGTCATGGAAGAGATGATCAAGCGCGGCGTGCCTGCGGCGGCGATGACAGCCGTCGGGCATGGCGAGGATGATCCGATCGCCACCAACAACACATCGGAAGGGCGGGCCCGCAACCGCCGCATCACGTTCAGTTGGTCCACGGCCGACAGATAACTATAACCGACGCGGACGATGGGACGGGGACGCCGGAGAAATGCTAGAGCTGATACTCGAAATCGTTGGGTTTCTGATCACCTCTGCGTTGATCGGCATCTTTCTGGGATATCTCGTCTGGGGCTGGCGCCAGCGTGAGCGGATCGAAACTGCACGGGCTGACGGCGCGGCCCGCGCCCGCACATCGGTCGACGGCGACCCGGCGCTGGAGGGCAAGGTCCGGCTTTTGACCGAGGAGCGGGACAAGCTGAAAAAGTCGCTGTCTGATCTGCAAAGCGAGGTCGAGACGCTTCGGACCGCGGCGCCCGAGGACGGTCTGCCGGACAAAAGCGACGCGCCGCCTGGGTCACCTGACGAGCGAGAACCGATTGACCGGCTGACACAGGCGTTCTCGAAATCGTCGGAGGATGACGGAGCAGAGACCGAGGAAGAAAAACCATCTGAGCACGACGAAGAAGAACGCACCGAGAAACCTTCTTCCGTGTTCAGACGCTCGACACCGAAACAGGACGACAAGCAAGACACCGAGGAGATCGCGTACGGGGCGCTCAGGCGGCAGCGCGAGGCAATGGGCGCGGCTGGCGGTGGCCTCGCTGCAGCGGCTTTGCATGGTGAGGCAGAGGCGCCGTCTGAGGACGTCACTCAGGATGCCCAAGACGACAGTCCCGAGGCCGACGACCACACAGTGCCAGCGTTTTTCGGCAGCCGCCCTCGGCCACAGACCAACTCGGACCGCGACGCAGACATGGATGCCGAGAAGGAACGAGAGGCGATTGCCGCGGAACTCGGCTTTGATCCCGAGAACGCCGATGAGGTCGAATTTCTCGATGCGGATATTGAGATCGTCGACGATCCATCCGATGAGATGACAGACGATCCGGCGCTGAAAGATCCAGCGCTGAACGACCCGGGACAAGAAGAACAGGCTTCAGGCGAAACCAGCGAAACTCCGACCGAGGACGAGGACGAAACCCCAGCGACCGACGACGAGATCGACGCCGCGATCAACGACATTCTGAAGTCCGTGCAGGGGGATGACGCGCCTCCCCCCATGCGCACGACCCGATTGTTCGGACGCTCGAAAAAGGATGATGCAGACGCGAAAATAGACGATGACGCAACGGATGCGGAGATCGTCTCGACCGAGACACCGCCTGATGCCGCAGAGGATGCCCCCCGCGAGAGCAAGAGCGCGGACATGCCGATCGGCTTTTTCACCGTCCCGCCGGAGGAGATCGACGACCTCAAACTGATCCGGGGGGTCGGCTTCAAGATGGAAGCGTTGCTGAACAAGAACGGCGTCTATCAGTACCGTCAGATTGCCCGATTCAGCCCGGACGATATCGAATGGCTGACGGAGGCGATCCAGTCCTTTCCCGGGCGGATCGAACGCGACGACTGGATCGGTCAGGCGACCGCGCTGAACCGTGAAAAGTACGGCGATGAGATCATCTAGCGCTCGGTCGCTGTCTCGCCTGCCAGATGCAGGGCGATCCGGCGGTGGCGGCCACGATCACGATGCTCCCAGAGGTATAGCCCCTGCCAGGTGCCCAGCATCATCCGGCCATAGCGCACCGGGATCGCGAGGTTCACACCGCTGAGCATCGTTCGGATATGCGCGGCCATGTCGTCCCGGCCCTCGGCGTGATGCATGTATCGCTCGGCACCGCCATGCGGACCCAGACCGGCCATCGCGTTCTGCAGATCGAGCAGCACATCAGGATCGGCGTTCTCCTGAATGGTCAGCGACGCCGAGGTGTGCTGGATCAGAAGCGTCAGCAATCCAGCCTCGATCCCTTGTAGATGCAGCCAGGCGGCCACCTCCCGGGTGATGTCCATCAAACCGGGGCCCGGTGTCGCGATCTCGATTTCATCGATGATTTGCACCATCTGACCATGCTAGGCGACGTCGAGATGTTCGACCAGAGGGTGCGCATGGAGATCGACGAGACTTTGCCCTGGCGTGAAATCCGCAGCCAGGGCTTCAATGGCCATATCGGTCCCATGCGAATCGCCCGGGCCAGCGAGACGACGTGGCAGGCGGCGCTTTTGCTTGACGCCCGGCACATCAATTTCGGCGGGGTCTGCCATGGCGGCGTCTACATGAGCTTTGCCGACGTTGCCATGGGCGCAGCGGCCAGCGAAACCCTCGGACGCAAGCCCTGTGCGACAATCGACTTCAACGCGCATTTCATGGCGGCCGCCAAGGAAGGCCATACCCTGATCGCCCACACTGCCCTGAATCGCATGGTCAGCGGGATTTGCTTCATGGAGTGCGAACTCTGGGCCGGAGGGCGCAAGTGCATGCGTGCCAGCGGTATCTGGAAACAGCTTTCCGACCGGCCCGGTCCGACGGGCTGATCGCAACGGTTCAGGGATAAGAGAAAATTCAGCCCTTTGACCACAGTATGGCCATCACGAGCTGTACATCTTGGGTCATTGCACACCGATGAGAGACATGCCTTCGCCGTCACAATCCAGCGACTGGGCCATGCGCGTCCAGCAGTATGAGATGGCAGAACGTCTCGGCAATATCGGGCATTGGTCGTGGGACGTCGGCGGCACAGTCATCAACTTTTCACCGCAAACCTACCGAATCTTTGGACGGTCACCCGAGAGCTTTACAGCCACGTTCGATGCCGTGGTCAGTTCGTATGTGGACGCGGACCAAGCCCGTATACTGGAAGTTGTCCAAACCTCGGTCGATACCCAGTCCGGTTTCGAGTTCGAGTCAATTGTCGTTCATCCCGATGGAACGCAACGCAATGTGCATTGCGTCGGGGAATGCGTTTGCGATGACCTCGGCACGGTGATCCTTCTGTTCGGCGTGATAAAGGACATCACAGAAGAAATTTCGGCACAGCAGGCGCTCAAGGACGCGAAGCAGCGCCAACAGGATTTCGCCGAAGTTGCCTCGGATTGGCTTTGGGAGATGGGACCAGATCTTCGGTTCACCTATAGCGCCTTAAAACACAGCGAGCTCTACAGCGTGGACCCGACGAGCTTCGTCGGCAAAACGCGGCGCGAAATCATGGAAAAAGTCGGCATCACCCCAGAGATGGAGGAACACCTCCAAAGCCTCGAGCGGCATGAACCGCACGAGGACTTTCGGTACTGGGTTGTCGGACCAGACGGACAAAGGGTCTACACCTCCCAAAGCGGCAAGCCGATCTTCGATGAGAACGGCACATTCATGGGATACCGCGGCGCGGGTCGCGACGTGACCAACGAGTATTATGCGCAGGAAGAGCTGCTCGCCAGTCACCGCAAGCTGGTCGATGCGAATGTCGAGACACGGCGGGCGATTGCGCGGCTGAAGGATGCCAATGCGCTGACCCGGCAACGCTATGCCGAGCTGGTCGTGGCCCAGGCCCGGATCCGTGAAACGGCGATGCACGATCCGCTGACCGGCATCCCGAACCGCAGCTTCCTCGATGACCAGATCTCGACCTTCGCAAGACGCTGCCGAACACACGGTGAGTCGCTGTCCGTCCTTCATCTGGACCTCGATCGCTTCAAGCAGATCAACGACACGATGGGCCACGCTGCCGGAGATGCAGTCCTGGTGCACACGGCGCAGACGCTCACATTATTGGCAGAGCGCGATGATTTCGTGGCGCGCGTCGGCGGCGATGAATTCGTGATCCTGCGCGCCGGCGCGCCGGACCGTGGCAGCCTCGCGGAGTTCGCGCAGAAAATCATCGCAAAACTCTGCGAGCCGGTGCAGTTCGAGGGGCACAATTGCTGGTTCGGCGTCAGCATTGGGATTGCTCATCAAGCCGCCGATGAACTTGATCCCGAAAACCTTCTGGTGAACGCCGACATCGCCCTCTATCGGTCGAAGGAGGGCGGGCGCAATCGCTATGAATTCTTTACCGATGAGCTGCAGGCCCGGGTTGTCGCCTACAAACGCACCGCTGACGGTATCCTGAACGGTATCGACAAATCCGAGTTCTTCCCGCTCTACCAACCGCAATTTGACGCTCAGACCTTCGAAGTGACCGGTGTCGAGGCGCTTGCGCGTTGGCAGCACCCGCAGGATGGCACGATTGGTCCTGGTGGCTTCCTGCCCGTTGCGGAAGATCTCAGTGTTGTGGACAATATTGACCGGATGATCCTCGAGAGGGCGATCGCCGACTCGATCACATGGCATGGGCAGGGCGTCAACGTTCCCAAGCTGTCTGTCAATGTCTCGGCCCGCCGGCTGACCGATACATCGCTGATCGACCAACTGAAGACGATGGACACGCCGAAATCGCTCCTGTCCTTCGAGTTGCTCGAGTCGATCTTCCTGGACGATGTCGAGGATTCGATCCTGTGGACCGTCGACATGCTCCGCGACATGGGCGTGTCGATCGAGTTGGACGATTTCGGCAGCGGTCACGCCTCGATCATCGGCCTCATCAAGATCGCGCCCGACACGATCAAGATCGACCGCGAGTTGATCTCGCCCATCGCGGACGATGCATCGCGCTGTGGCCTCGTCAAATCGATCATCGGCATCGGTCGCTCGCTGAACGTCAAGGTCGTCGCCGAGGGGGTCGAAACACTCGACCAGGCGCTGCTCCTGCGCTCGATCGGTTGCGATGTGCTGCAAGGCTATTACTTCGCGAAACCGATGAGCGCTGAGCGGATTGTCGATTTCGTTGGCGATTGGTCGATCCACAAAGAGCGCAAGATGGCCTGATCATCCGGCGCAGACGCGTACGACCAACGCCAAAGCGCCCTGATCAAATCTCCGCCTGCCCACACTGACACGGCGACCTGCGCCACCCTACCCGCGGCAGATGACCGGCTGATCCTTGCATGCATTCTTGCCGACTTCGGAGAAAATGCATAAAAACGCATAGGAACAGAAGAGAACAACATTCAGGGCGGAGTCGCGGTGCAGAGCATCGGTGCAGCGATCGGTGAGGCGTTTGGCCTGATCATCGGCATGGATGCCGATCTCGCCGAGATTATCGGGCTGTCGCTCTACGTGACCCTCAGCGCGGTTGCCATCGCCTGCGCGATCGGCCTGCCGCTGGGTGCGCTTCTTGCCATTGGCCGGTTTCCCGGCAGGACACCGCTGACCATCCTGATCAACGCGTTGATGGGTCTGCCGCCTGTGGTCGTCGGGCTTGTTGTCTACATGACACTGTCCGCTTCGGGTCCACTGGGGACGCTGGGCCTGCTCTATACACCCACCGCGATGATCATCGCGCAGACGCTTCTGGTGCTGCCGATCATCACTGCCCTGACCCGTCAGGTGATCGAAGACCTGAACGCCGAGTATCATGACCTGCTCATGGTGATGGGCGCATCGCCCACCGAGCGCATCGGAACCCTGCTGTGGGATGCGCGCTTCTCGCTGATCACAGCGGCGTTGGCCGGGCTGGGCCGCGCCTTTGCCGAGGTCGGCGCCGTCATGATTGTCGGCGGCAACATTGATCATGTGACGCGGGTCATGACCACGGCCATCGCGCTCGAGACATCCCGCGGTGAACTTGCCCTTGCACTCGGGCTTGGCATTGTCCTTGTGGTGCTGTCGATCGTGATCAACGCCGGGCTTATGGTGCTGCGCGATCTCGCGGGTCAGCACGTCCATGCATGATCCAATGCTCACGCTTCGGGACATCTCCGTGACGCTTGGTGAGACGCCGGTTCTGCGCGGATTGGAGATGGTCCTCGGGGCCACCGGGATCACGGCGATGATGGGCCCGAACGGCGCCGGGAAAAGCGCGACACTCAGAGTGATCGCGGGCCTGCTTCTGCCGGATAGCGGGGCGGTCGCGGGGCGCAAACCACATGCCACGCCGCGCGAGGTCGCACTTGTCTTCCAGAAGCCGGTCCTGCTCAGGCGCTCCGCCCGAGCCAATCTTGCCCATGCGCTGGCCACATACGGCGTGCCGAAACATCAGCGGGACGCCGAGGTGAACACCCTGTTGCACAAGGCGGGATTGACCGCGCAGGCCGACCGCCCCGCACGGGCGCTTTCGGGCGGAGAACAGCAACGCCTCGCCCTTGTTCGGGCACTCGCGGCCCAGCCGAACCTCCTGCTTCTTGACGAACCGACGGCCAGCCTTGATCCCTCGGCGACGGCGATGATCGAAGATCTGGTCCGCGACGCCGCGGCGCGAGACATCCGTGTCCTTCTGGTCACCCACGATCAGGGGCAGGCGCGTCGTCTGGCCGATGACATCATCTTTCTCCACGAGGGGCGCGTTGTTGAAACCGCGCCCGCGCCCGCCTTCTTCGACACCCCGACAAGCCCGGAAGCCCGCGCCTATCTTGCCGGGGATCTGCTGATCTGAGGACCACACATGCGCCTGTTGCCTATTCTCGCCATCGCCATCGCCATCACCAACGCCGGGCCCGCCAAGGCCGATGATCGCTTTGTGCTGGTTCAATCGACCACGTCGACCAAGAATTCCGGCCTCTACGATTGGATCCTGCCATTGTTCGAGAAGGCATCTGACATCGAGGCGCGCGTGGTTGCCGTGGGCACGGGCCAGGCCATCCGAAATGCCCGCAACTGCGATGGTGATGTACTGCTGGTCCACTCGAAAACCGACGAGGACCGCTTTGTGGCCGACGGCTTCGGGGCCCGCCGGCACGATCTGATGTACAACGATTTCATCGTCGTCGGCCCCGCGAGCGACCCGGCTGCCATCGCGGGCGGCCGGGACATCTCCGCAGCGCTCTCGGCCATTCACGACGCCCGTGCACCGTTCGCGTCCCGGGGCGATGACAGCGGAACACACAAGGCCGAGATGCGGCTTTGGAGCGCCGCCGGCGCCGATCCGACCGGGGCCAGCGGCACCTGGTACAGCGAAACCGGGTCGGGCATGGGGGCGACATTGAACATCTCGGTTGGCCTCGGCGCCTATACGCTGACCGATCGGGCGACGTGGATGAAGTTCGGCAACAAGGGCACCCACGGGATCATGGTGGAAGGCGACCCACGCCTGTTCAATCAGTACGGCATCATCGCCGTTAGCAGCACCGCCTGCCCAAACGTTCGTGCAGATCAGGCTCGGGCATTCGTCGACTGGATGCTGTCGGCTGAGGGACAGGCCGCGATCGCCGCCTACCGCATCGAGGGCGAACAGGTGTTCTTCCCAAACGCCCGATAGCCCACTGCCAAGCGATGGTCAGGGACCGTTCCAGTGCACCGCCCCGTGCCCTGAGAGATCATAGCCGCCCAGATCCTCTGCCTTCGCTACGAAGGACGGGGTGCGCGCAAAGGCCATCAAAGACTGCAATGGCGGCTCGAACCATGCGCGGCGGTCAACGATCAGATCGAACCGCTCCGATCGCGTCGGCAGAAACGCCAAGCCAAACTGCCGCGCGACTGCCTGAAGGCCCGGGGCCGCATCGGCCTTGCCTGACGCGACGGCCGCCGCCGCCTCGGTCTCGGTGTGAGCGCGGTCCGCAAGCATCGTGACGTCGCCAGGTGCCAACCCAGCCTCCGCCATCAGATGTGCGAACAGCAGACCAGCGCCCGCACTCGGCTGACGCTGCGCGACAGTCAGCCCGGTCAGATCGGCGATCGTTTTGATCTGACCCGCCACCCGTTCGGAGAGGATCAACCCCTGCTGGCGCCGCGCCCATTCGATCAGGACAACGGGCCGGTCACCGAGCGCGCTGCGAACATGGGCGATGTTCCAGGTCTTGCCGTCCGGCTCGAAGACGTGCAGCCCCGCGGCGCCGGCCTGACCTTCCCGCATACGCGCCAGACCATCCAGCGAGCCATCGAAAAACGTCGCAAGGCCCGCACCACTCTCGCGGATCGCCCAGTCAAGCAGCGGATCGTGACTGCCCGCGACGACCGCAGGTGCCTCGGCCCCGGCAGTTGGCGTCCCGCTGGACAGCCACGCATCGATCTCTGCCCGCGGGAAGAGCAGCTTGCCGGTTACCCGCCGGTGCGGAATCGTCCCTTCAGCGGCCATATCGTAGACCTTGCGCTCCTTGACGCGCAGCAGGTCCGCGACCTCGCGGGTGGTCAGAAAGGTCGGCTCGGTCATGCCATCTGTTTAGCGGCGCGGCGCGGCGGCGCAATCCCGGCAACACCCGAGCACACGCATTCGCGCTAGGCCAAGTCCGCTGCAGTCATTTCGCACAACAGGTGCCAGATCTGCCCGGTCCCGAACGTCGAGGCCAAGCGCGCAGCATCCACCGCCCGCAAGGTCTCGACCATCAGGCAGTTGTCGATCCGCTCGTCGCCGCCGCGGATGGCTTCCTCCCGGGTCATCGGTTGCGCACTTTCGGCCGCCTGCCACACCTCGACCCGGGCGACACCGGGTTCCGCGGCCAAAGCGACGATATCGACGTCGCACAACCCGTTGGCCGTCATGGCATAGCCGCCCTGCAGATGTCCGGCACGCTTCTCGACACGGCAGATCGTGCGGCTGAGATCGCGCATCACGTCGGCCATGATCCAGGCGGTCAGGGGCGTCGGTGCCTCGAGCCGTGCACGATAGGCGGCGCTTGTCAGTACCTCGGGTCCTGTCGTCTCGTAGAATGTGAAGAACCGCGGCGCTCCATGCACGGCCTCCCAACGGCGACCCCGGAGAAACCCGGGGACGGACAAGCGCTCGGGCAAGTGTTCGGTCTTGTACCAGGCCTCGAACTCGGCCTCGTGCCCTGGAGCGCAGTCATGCCAGAGCGCGAGACGACCCGTTCCACTCACAGATCCGGCCCGCGATAGGGATGGTCGATGAACAGCTCCGGTCGAAAATCCATGCCGTGACCCGGACGGCCCGGTGGCGCAAGCATCCCGCCGGAGGGGATCGCAGGATCGACCCAAAGATGATCACACCACCCCATGTACTCGAGCCACGAGCCATTCGGGATCGACGCGACCAGATGGGTGGAAAGCTCGGTGAACAGGTGGGGCGCGATGACCTTGCCATGGGCCGCCGCATCGGCTGCGATCCGGCGCAGGCCGGTATAGCCGCCGCGCATGATGTCGGGCTGCAGGATCGGCACGTTCGCCATGGTGTAGACGGGGCGCAAGTCATGGCCGAGGAAGTGGTTCTCCCCCGTCACGACCGGGGAGCGGATGCCAGCCGCAACCTGCGCATAGCCATCAAGATCGTCCGCCATCACCGGCTCCTCCAGCCAGGCGATGGTATAGTCGTCGAGATGGCGCCCTACTGTGATGGCCTCTTCCACCGTCCAGCCCTGATTGACGTCGACCATGATCTCGATCCCGTCGCCGAGGGCGGCGCGCATATCGCGGACGTTGGCGATGTCCTCATCATGGGTGAAGAGATGCGCCACCTGCATCTTGATGGCGGTAAATCCGTCTGCGGCGAAACGCTCGGCCTTCTCGATCATCCCGTCATGGCCAAGCCCGCGATAACACCCCGAGCCATAGGCCGGCAGCGGATCGGGCCGCCCGCCCCAGATCTGCCAAAGCGGCTGGCCGCGCGTGCGCCCGACCAGATCCCAGAGCGCGATGTCCAGTGCCGAGGCGGCCATCACGGTGATCCCCATGCGCCCCTGAATGAACGTCGCCTGCCACATCCGGTCCCAGAGCTTATCGGGATCGGACGCGTCCTGACCGAGCAAGAGGGGCGCCATCATCTCGCGAATGCACATCTCCAGCGTGCGCATCCCGCCCGCCAACGGGTTCAGATGTCCGGTCCCGATCACACCGTCAGCGCTTTCAACCTCGACGACGAGAAGATCGAGCGCCTCAAGGGCGAGGAAGCCGGTCTTGGGCGGGTCCTCGAACGGGACAGACAGAAGGTGCGTGCGGATATCCTTGATGATCATGGGCGTCTTCCATCGCGAAGGGTGCGTCACGGACGCACCCTACGGCGCTTAGAGGTCGAGGTCACGAAAGACGGCAGGCAACTGTTCGGGCAGGTCTTCGGCGATCAGACCGGGGCCAAACTTGCGCGCGCACTCGACATGGAGCCAGGCGGCGGTCTCGGCGGCCTGCATCGGATCAAACCCGCGCGCCATAAGACCGGTGATGAACCCGGCCAGCACATCGCCCGAGCCTGCGGTGGCGAGCCAAGGGGCGGCACGCTCGTAATGGGCCGAGTTGATGGCGCAACGGCCATTTGGGTCCGCGATCACCGTGTCCGCGCCCTTGAACAGCACCGTGCACCCAGCTCGCTTTGCGGCCTCCCGCGTTGCATCGACCTTGGAATAGGCCGGGCCACGGGTGGCAGGGGCCTTGAGTTTATCGAGGATATCCGGGAACAGCCGCCCGAACTCGCCCTCGTGCGGGGTGAGGACACAGCCCTCGTGCAGCATGGCAAACAACGTCTCCGGGTCTTCTCGGTATTCAGTCAAAGCATCGGCGTCCAAGACCATGGGTAGGCCGGGCTGCAGCCCGGTTTCGAGGAAGGCCCGCAAGCGCTCGCCCGTCCCAAAGCCCGGCCCGATGCAAAGCGCCTTGATCTTGCGGTCGGCAATCTCGGCGGCCAGTACATCCGCATCCTTGATCGAGGCCAGCATGATCGCATCCAACCGCGCCGCATTCTCGATCAGAGCTGAGGGCGGGCACCCGACCGTCACCAGCCCGGCTCCAATCCTCAGCGTCCCCCTTGCTGCCAGCCTCGCTGCACCGCCCTTACCGACACCGCCGGAGAGGATCAACGCGTGGCCACGGTCGTATTTGTGGCTAGCACCGGTCTCCCAAGATTTGTCCAGTCTACTACGGGGCGCCGAGAATCCCGGAAGGAGGTGGCGATTAGCGGTCTTCGCGACGATCGCGGAGTAATCGGCCTGGGTTCGTGTCGACGGATTGTAGGGTGTCCCCAGCAGCCGCATGGATGACCGATGGTCGATGCCCAGATCGACAACCTTCAATGTTCCAGCTTGAGAAGAACATGCTTGCAGGTGATGCCCCCACTTTTCGTACTGAAACGTCACGGTCAGATGGGCAAAAAGGGAGGCTTCGCCAATCACTCGACCGCTGTCGGCGCACAACCCAGACGGTACATCTACAGCAACGATACACTGTATTGCACCCAACTTGCTTGCTGTTTCGTATAGTTCTGGCGAAAGGGGGCGCGTCAGACCAATGCCAAATAGAGCATCCACTCCAAGGTCATATCGAGACGCCCAAGGATCGAAGTCTGACACTGGTGCAACTGCATACAGCTCCTGCCACCGCCGGGCATTGGCAGCAGCATCCGGCGGCAGTTTAGTCTCGTTACCGTACAGGTAGACCTCGACCTCCCAGCCGCGTTGGTGGAGCAGGCGCGCGACCACGAACCCATCGCCGCCATTGTTACCCGGGCCACACAAGACCACCGCGCGGTGAGATGTGGTGGCAAGCTCGGGGCGCCAATCGAGGATCGCATCGACAACGCCTTGGCCCGCGCGCTCCATCAGCTCGAGGCCGGTGACCTCTCCGCTGTCAATCGCGGCCTGTTCGATGGCACGCATCTGGGCGGCGGTGAGAAGCTCGGTCATCGCAGGCCTTTCCGTGGTTGGCGGAGGTCTCTTGGTCGCCCTGACGACGTCGAAGGGTCAAGGCTTGAGCGCGCGGCCCGCCCTGCCGGTTTCTTGCGCAACCTGATGTTTTTTTGAGCACCAGCGCGGCCTCTCGGGCCGCCACGCAAAGGCTCGTCGAAAATTATATCATATTTTCAACATCTTGCATTTCTGGCACAGGGCTTGCTGTCCTCATGACCAACCCGGTGCTCAGCCGGGAAAAGTCATGCGCATCGCCTGCGCGAAAACGGGGAGCGAGAGATGAAAAAAGTCGAGGCGATTATCAAGCCCTTCAAGCTCGACGAAGTCAAAGAAGCGCTGCAGGAAATCGGCATCCAGGGCTTGAGTGTGCTGGAGGCCAAGGGTTTCGGCCGCCAGAAGGGCCACACCGAACTCTATCGCGGAGCCGAGTACGTCGTCGACTTTCTGCCAAAGGTGAAGATCGAGGTGGTCATCGACGATGCGCAGCTTGATCAGGTCACCGAGGCGATCTCGGCCGCGGCAAAGACCGGCAAGATCGGCGATGGAAAGATCTTCGTCAGCCCGGTCGAGCAGGCCATCCGCATCCGCACGGGCGAGGACGGGCCGGACGCGCTCTGACCCGCCGACCACCAAACACCACGTTACGAACTCACGTCAGGAAGAGGGACTAAAATGAGCACACCCGAAGAGCTGGTAAAGCGCATCAAGGACGAGGAAATCGCCTATGTCGATATCCGGTTCACCGATCCGCGCGGCAAGATGCAGCACGTCACCGCGATCTCGGACATTGTCGACGAGGACTGGTTCACCGAGGGCTGGATGTTCGACGGCTCGTCGATCGCTGGCTGGAAGGCCATCGACCAGTCGGACATGAAACTGATCGCGGATTGCAATTCGGCCCATATCGATCCGTTCTACGCCGAGAAGACCATGGCCGTCTTCTGCACGGTGCACGAACCGGACACCGGTGAGCTTTATGACCGCGACCCGCGCGGCACAGCAGTCAAAGCGGAGAAATACCTGGTTGACAGCGGCATCGGCGACGCCTCGTTCTGGGGGCCGGAAGCCGAGTTCTTTCTGTTCGACGATGTGCGCTTCAAGGTCGACATCAACAAGGTGTCCTACGAAGTCGACGCCCAGGACGCGTCCTGGAACACCGACGCCGAGTTCGAGATGGGCAACATGGGCCACCGCCCGGGCCTGAAGGGCGGCTACTTCCCAGTCAACCCGACCGACGCCGGCCAGGACATCCGCTCCGAGATGCTGTCGACCATGGCGCGCATGGGCATGAAGGTGGACAAACACCACCACGAGGTGGCCTCGTGTCAGCACGAATTGGGTCTGATTTTCAATACCTTGACGACCCAGGGCGACATGCTCCAGCAGTACAAGTACGTCATCCACAACGTGGCGCATGCCTACGGCAAATCGGCGACCTTCATGCCCAAGCCGATCAAGGGCGACAACGGCACCGGGATGCACGTGAACCAGTCGATCTGGAAGGACGGCAAGCCGCTCTTCGCCGGTGACCAGTACGCGGATCTCTCGGAAGAAGCGCTCTTCTACATCGGCGGTGTTCTGAAGCACGCCAAGGCCCTGAACGCGTTCACCAACGCCTCGACCAACAGCTACAAGCGACTGATCCCGGGCTTCGAAGCCCCTGTTTTGCTTGCATATTCTGCACGCAACCGGTCCGCTTCGGTGCGGATCCCGTGGACGGAATCGCCCAAGGCAAAACGAGTCGAAACCCGCTTCCCGGACCCCTCGGCGAACCCCTATCTCTGCTTCTCGGCGCTGCTGATGGCGGGTCTCGACGGGATCGAGAACAAGATCCACCCAGGCGAGGCCGCGGACAAGGATCTCTACGACCTGCCGCCGGAAGAACTTGCTGGAATTCCAACGGTTTGCGGGTCGCTGCGTGAAGCGCTCGGTGCGCTGGAAGCCGACCACGAGTTCCTGCTGAAGGGCGGCGTGTTCACCGCGGACCAGATCGAGGGCTACATGGAGCTCAAGTGGGAAGAGATCTACCACTACGAGCACACGCCGCACCCGGCCGAGTTCGAGATGTACTACTCGGTCTGACCCGAGCCACGATACCTAGTGTTCCTCCCTATCCCCCGCGGCTTGCCCGCGGGGGCTTTTTTGTGCCCGCCAGGCCTGGGATGCCGCCCGTATGGCAAGCGTATGGCACCTGTATGGCTGGCGTCCCGCACCCGTATGGCTCGCGTATGGCAGAGGTATGGACAGAATATCGGGCGTTCCGCTTACAAGACTCACGTCAAGCTACGGAAGAGATCCATCAACATCTGGTAGGCAGCAGGGAAATTCTCCCGCAGTGCCTTCATCCCATCCGCGAACGTCTTCACGTTTTTCGAAGCCGCAGTACCGGCGAGACCTAAGCTCTGGATCGCGCGAATTTTCAAACGGAACGCCGTCACCGCAAACATCTTGATACGCGTCCAGACATCCGCCGTGATCTTCACTCGTCGGTCATCCTCGAACGCCCGGTCGGCGGCGTCCATAAGACCCCTGATCTGGTCGCGGTCCATGCGGAATGCACCGCGTGTCGCTTCGTCTGCCGCAGGGCCATCTTCGGGATCATCGATCTCCTCTAGCACCGCGTCGATGACATCAGCGGCCTTCTCCAGAGTTGCCTCCGGCGCGATCTCCATTTCATCGAGCACCGCAGTGCGTGAAACAATCGCAGAGAGATAATCGCGAAACAGATCGAGATGGCGCTGAACGAACTCCCGCAGATTGCCCGAGACAGGTTCCTGCAGCGACGACATTGAATACTCGTCGAGCACGACACGGTTCAATGCGGCACCATAGTTGAACCAGAGACGGCGATGTTCGGCCAACTCAATCGGTTTGGTGGCTTCATCCCGATACCGGCGCAGTGCATTGGCGAGACCGGGGAGATTGGAGCCGGAGGCTTCGAGATCCTCCATCAACTCCTCGGCGTCACGCGCAAGATCCTTCAATCTGTCTTGGCGCTGCTCTTTCTCGGCAGGATCATCGAGCGATTTTAGATCATCATCAAACGGCACCGACCGCATCAGGTTGGCGAGTTGATCGTATGAGAAGTCGGTAAGTGCCGCGCGCAGTTGCGCGGTTTCAAGCGCTGCTTCCGCAGAGTTACGAGGCGAGGACCGAACGCCAGACCCAAGCTCTTTGATCAACCGGGCGATTTCGGCGTTCAGGGTGGCAGGGCCAGCCTCCCAAACCTCATCTGGGATCAGGCATTTGGCGAGTTCCAGATCCTCGTCGGGGGTCAGGCCCGCCAGAATGTCGTCGTACCATTTCGTCCAGACATCCCACTGCTCGTCTGCTGTGAGAAGACCCACCTTCAGTTTGACCCACGCCTCCTCCATCTCTTCCGGTGTTCCAGTCGGCCAAAGCTGCGTGCGACTGACATCCATATGGGAGGCGCCACGTTCGAGCGCGCTTGCCTCGTGTTGCACTGCCGTCCACGCGGCGGCGTTGGCGGTGGCGTTGGCGGCGACGTAGGCGTTGGCGACGGCGTCGGCGGCGTCGGCGGCGTCGGCGGCGTTGGCGGTGGCGTTGGCGGCGGCGTCGGCGGAGTTGGTGGCGGCGTTGGCGGCGGCGGCGGTGGCGGCGTTGGTGGCGGCGGCGGTGGCGGCGGCGGCGTAGGCGGTGGCGGCGTTGGCGGCGCCCCTGACCTCTGTCGCCCGGGTTGGCCATGTGCCCGCAAACCGGGCGATAGCCATAGCACGAAAAACCGGCAGAACGATGGTCTTACGGCGCTCGGGCCGCTCTTTACCCAATACTCTATGGAGCAAGGGAGCAACCCGCACCGCCGCGCGGGCCGCGATCAGAACAGCGTCCTCGCGTGGGCGGTCGTTCAACCACGCCTTTAGACTTTCGCGATTGGTGATATTTGCCAAGCGGGTCCCCTGCTCTGTTCGGCAAGTGTCTCCGCTATACTGGACCAGTGCAAGTAGAACGGCTTGCGAAGCGGGCCAACACTCCCCATCTATAGGGTATGGGGAACACATATGATGACGGCCCCTTTGTTGGGGAAATCTTGGATGACCGGGCGGAGGTGCCGCCGGTTGCCGATGTCACGCCGGGGTGGATTGGGCGCAACAGGCGCCCCATCGAGCGGGGGCGGGATCTGAGCCGTGTCCTGATGCTCGCCGCCCCGCCGCCTGCGCGGGTGGCGCTGGCCTTTGCCTCGCTCGGGGCCGATGCCTTGCTGATCGCCGATGATCTGAAACGCCGCCGGGCGGAGAATGGCGAGACGGCGATGCGCACGGGAGCGCTGGTGCTGGAGGGTGTGGCGACGCTGGCGGCGACCCGGTTTGCGCCGGTGCGGCTGGCGGCCAATCTCGGCGCCATCGAGGTTGCGCGGCAGATGTTCGAGCGCGCGCGGAAGGTCTGACGGGCTCAGATCACCCCGAGGAAGAGGGCGCGGCGGACCATCTCGCGGTCGCCCTCGACATCCAGGCGGCGCACAGCCAGCGCCGGTGCCATGAAGAGCGGTATGTGATCCGGCTCGGTCGGTGGGCCAAGCGCACGGACGGCGCGGGCGAGGTAGATGGATTGCACCTTGCGTGCCCAGAAGCCATACTCGGGCAGGTAGTTGAAGCGCTGGAACGTGCCGAAGAGGCGCGGCGCGGCGATGCGCCAGCCGGTTTCCTCGCGCGCTTCGCGGTGGAGCGCCTGAAGCGGGCTCTCGCCGGGGTCGATGCCGCCGCCGGGCAGTTGCAACTCGTCCCCCTGATCGACCAGCAGCAGATCGCCGGAGCGGTCCACGAGGATGCCGTATGCGCCGCGCCGGTCACGGTAGGGGCGGCCCGGCAGCCAAGGTTCGCCAATCCGTTTCATGCCCCGGATGTGCCACGGGGCGGGGCGCTGTGAAACCGGCATTTGCGCGCAGGGGCTGGAGCGCTTATGTGGGGGCCTTCGCGAGATCGAGGAGCGCCCCATGACCACCCCTGACGATGCGATTCTGCCTTTCCGGCTCGAGCGCTCGAACATGCGCGGCCGGGTGGTGCGGCTGGACGGCGCGCTGCATCGGATCCTGAGCCAGCACCACTATCCTGAGCCGGTCAGCGCGCTGGTGGCGGAGGCCGTACTGCTGACCGCGCTGATCGGGCAGACCATGAAGCTGCGCTGGCGCTTGTCGCTGCAGGTGCGCGGCGATGGCCCGGTGCGGCTGATCGCGACGGATTACTTCGGGCCGGGCGAGGATGGCGCGCCCGCGCGGATCCGGGCCTATGCCGGGTTCGACCGGGGCGAGGTTGCGTCCTCGCGCCTCAGCGCCTTCC
Source organism: Pseudomonadota bacterium (assembly GCA_039821125.1). GTDB lineage: Bacteria > Pseudomonadota > Alphaproteobacteria > Rhodobacterales > Rhodobacteraceae > Thermohalobaculum. The sequence goes on along the minus strand of JBCBOR010000006.1, from coordinate 96,306 downwards.
AGATGCTGGGCAAGGGTGTCTTTGGCCTGACCATCGACCAGGGCGCCGGGATGACGCCGTACCAGGGGATCACCCCGCTGACAGGCCAAACGCTGGGACACTGCGCCGAGACGTACTATGCGCAGTCCGAGCAGCTTGCGACCCGGTTCATCAGCATCTCGGCAGAGGCGCAGGAGCCGGGCAGCGATCCGCACTGGCGCGCAGCAGGCATCATGATCCAGCAGATGCCCGAGACCGGCGGGATCATCCCGGATGCGCCCTCGGGCGAAGACGGGTTGATGACCGCCGACGATGTTGCGGCGATGGGCGGGCGCGAGGAAGACTGGAACCGGGTGAACATGCTGGCCGGCTCGGTCGAGGCGCATGAGCTGATCGGGCCGCATCTGAGCCCCGAGGACCTGCTCTACCGGCTGTTCCACGAGGAGAAGCCACGGGTCTTCGAGGCCCAGCCGGTTCAGTTCGGGTGTACCTGCTCACGCGAGCGGGTCGAGGCGGCGATGCATCAGTACTCGGCCAAGGACATCCGTCACATGACGAACGAAAACGGCAAGCTGACCGCGGATTGCCAGTTCTGCTCGGCCCACTACGAATTCGACCCGGCGACCCTGGGCTTCGAAGCCGAGGGGTAGTGGCGAGCGGGCAACGCGCCGCACAGCGACGCTGCCATCCTGGACCGGTTCTCAAATCCGGAATGCGCAAGCCCGGTACTTCTGGAACCCGTGCCGGTCACACAGGACGGCGACACTCCGCGATGCGTGGCCGTCTCCTCCTTGAACGTGCCTGGTCGATCGCACGGGATGAAACAGAGCGGCCTTCGACCGGGTCGTGTTCCGGGCGTGCATGGTGCGCACACCCGGAACCCGGAGCAGCAAACTGCTAGGGCTGCACGATCTCGCCGGGCAGTGTGTTCACAGTCATCGTATCGCTTGGCTGGAAATGCACGACGGACCGGATCGACTTACCCGCTTTCAGGAGATCGAACGCCGTATTGATCTGATCGTGGGTCATATGGTGCGTGATGTAGGGATCGACGCAGAAGTCACCGCGCAGCCATTCGTCGACCATGCCGGGCAACTCGCTGCGCCCCAGCACGCCGCCAAATGCAGTCCCGCGCCAGACACGTCCGGTGACAAGCTGGAACGGACGGGTCGAGATTTCCTGCCCCGCACCGGCGACGCCGATCACGGTACACTCGCCCCAGCCCTTGTGACATGCCTCGAGCGCAGAGCGCATGAGGTTGACGTTTCCGACCGCCTCGAACGTGTAGTCCAGACCACCGCCTGTCATCTCCACCAGAACGTCCTGGATCGGCGCATCGTAATCCTTGGGGTTGATGCATTCGGTTGCCCCGAGGGCTTTGGCCAGCAGGAACTTTTCCGTGTTGATGTCGATGCCGATGATCTTGCCTGCGCCCGCCATCACGGCGCCCTGGATCACGGCCATGCCAACCGCACCGAGACCGAACACCGCGACAGATGCACCAGCCTCGACCTTGGCGGTGTTGCGCACGGCGCCCATGCCGGTCGGCACGGCGCAGCCCATCACGGACGCCTTGGCCAGCGGTGCCTCATCCGCGATCTTGGCGACCGAGATCTCGGGCAGCACGGTGTACTCGCTGAACGTCGAGGTGCCCATGTAATGCAGGATCTGCTTGCCCTTGTACGAGAACCGCGAGGTCCCGTCCGGCATCAGACCTGCGCCCTGCGTCTTGCGGATGGTCTGACACAAGTTGGTCTTGCCTGATTTGATGTAGGGGCAGTCCGGATCTTCGGGCACATAAAGGGGGATGACCTTGTCACCCGGTTTGACCGAGGTGACGCCGGGCCCGATCTCCTCGACCACGCCGCAGCCTTCATGGCCGAGGATGCAGGGGAACAGACCCTCCGGGTCCTCACCCGACAGGGTGAAGACGTCTGTATGACAGAGACTGGTCGTGACGATCCGGACAAGAACCTCGCCTTCTTTCGGTCCTTCAAGATCGATCTCTTCGATCTCGAGCGGGCGGTTCGGCTCCCATGCAATGGCGGCGCGGGTTTTCATGATGGTTCTCCCTCGGTTTTCAGTGTTTCAGGATATTTGGGTTCGGCTCTTCGTCTGCGACCGGGTCGAGCACCAGGACCAGACGCGTCTCGCCCGTGCCCTCGATGGGCGGGGAGCGGTGCAAAAATCCGCAGGCGGGCGAGACCGGCCATTCAGTGCCACGCAGGATCATGGGCGCACCGGTCGGAACGGTGAGAACCTCCGCAGGATCGTCATCATTCGAGGACAAGCCGTATTGGGTCCCGGTCCCGCGATAGGTGCAGATCAGGCGTGCGGTGATAGCGTCTCGGTGGAACTTGCGGCATGCATTTGACGCGACCACGTCCAACCGCAATGCGAGGTAGTCCGCCCCCATGATGTCAGCAAAGATGTGCGCCATCGCAGAGATGTCGCCAATCAGACATCCGCGTTCATAGCCTTCCGGCAGACGCGCACCCGTGCACAGATGTTCGATCGCACTGGGAACCGCGTCCGGGCGCAGTGTCATTCGAGCCGTCGGCAGATGTTCGGGATCGAGCGCATCGATCCAGCGCTGAAATCGAAGCGCCGGCTCGCGCTGCCAGATAACGGCGGGGCAGGCCGCGTGATGGATGAGGCGCAGACCTTCCGGCGCATCGACGATGCGGGCGCTTTGATCCGGCTCGACATGGGCGTGGCGCAGGACGTTCATGCCGCGTCCTCGAGCCTGCGCTGCAGGGGAAGCGGGTCTGGCAGATCGGGCATCTCGTCCGGACCTGTGAGCGCGAAGTCCAGCACGTGATCCTGCTTTGTCGACGGTCCGACGCCCAGAGATCCGGACAGAACCGTGACGGAAAGACGGGGCTCATGCAGGGTCATGCAATCCTCTCAATGTGAATGCTCACCGGTGCGATTGAGGCGCGGCCGGATCGCGTTTCAGGATGTCTCGCCGACGGTCTTCATCTGCATTGCTGGAGGCAGCATCACAGATTAGTAATGTTATTACATTACGAAATTCAAGCAAATCGATGCCGTGACGGCTACGACCAATTGGTTGCCCGGCCGGTCAATTGTCTTGAAGCCAGAGACGCGCTGAGGCCGCTTCCGGGGAACCGGGGCGTTGTCACAAAAGACCATGCGTGACCGTGCGCGTCGAATTCCGGTCCTTTGGGCCTCTCATCGGTGCGGGCACCCGGCATCGACCGGACTGGCCGCGCAATGCAGCGTCACGCCTTTCGGCGGAGCGCTGCAAGTGACGGCCGGGTGTCGTAGACGATCTTCAGCGCGGCGATAACGACCAGCGCACAGAGCACCGCTTTCGAAATCAGGCCCATCGTCCCTTCGATCAGCAGCGCGTGGGCGACAGTGCCGAGCACGATGACAACCGCCATCGCCAGATGGAGCGCGCGCCAGAGCAAAGGCCGCAGCCGCAGCCGACGGCGAAACGCCGCCAGCAACGCGATGGCAAAGATCGCCCACATCGCGATCACACCCCAGACCGAGAACGGCGTGGGCGAGCGGAACAGCAGCGCGTCCACCACATCGGGCGGGCTGGTGATCCAGAGACCACCGACATGGATCACCACGGCAAGGACAAGGCCACCGCCGACCCAGGCGTGGACCCGGCGCCCGCGCCGGGTCGACACATCGGGCAGATAGCCGCCCGCCAGCAAGGGCTGCAACAGCAGGCCGCACAGCGCGATCACGCCTGCGAAGCCCGCCAAGATGTAGATCGGCTCGCGCCAGGCCAGCAGCGGGCTGGTCGCCGCCACCGCAACGGGGACGGCGAGCGCAGCCGCAAGGGCCGCCCAGACAACGAGTGTGCGGGCCGAAGCCATGAATCTCAGGCAGGCAGCAGAACGAATTCCGTGCTCAGGCTCTTGTCCCGGGCACTCGACATCACGGGCCGCAGGAACACGGTCTGAAAGCCGTTGTCATCGAAATCGGCGTCATAGGCCAGGTGCGCGTGCGGTTGACCGAACGCGGGCACGATCTGCGGCATGTCCATCCGGAACATGCCATCGGCATCGGTCAGGGTTGCCCCATGGCTTTCGAGGTCGCGCTCGTGACCTTCGGTCGTATGCGCCCAGATCTGGATCCGGATCCCCGATAGAGGCGCCCCGTCGCCTGCCCGGCGCACGCGGCCGCTCATCAGGAAACCGCCGCCGCCGATGCGATCGACGATCGGCGCACCGGCCCGGTAGTTGTTCGCACCGCCGCGCATGGTCGGCGTCGGGGCCAGCCCCGCAGCACTGGCCGGGGACAGCAGCCCCGATGCCCCGGTCGTCAGAACGGTCCCGGCGGTGGCGGCTCCGGCAACCAGAAGGCCGCGGCGTGTTCGGGAAGTCTTGGTCATCTCGATCTTCTCCTCCATCAAGTCGCACCGGTTTCACAGGTGCGATGACCTGCGGACGTGAACGTCACGCGCGAGGTCGGCTGCGTTCGCTCTCCGTCAAGGTAGTGAGAAACGCCGCGCGATAAAGACCGCTTGGGAAGACTGATCTTGTCGCACCTGTGATCCGGTGGCGTTCCGTTGGCGCGACCCATACGGCGTACGCGGTCGAGACGATGATGGATCGGACGACAAACCGAGGGGGTCGGGGCCAGGCCATGGCAAGATCGGCCCGCAATGGCGCGCGGATAGCGCGGGACGCGGCCCTTCTGTCCATATGCCTGCCAGACGGGGCGATCCCGGCGCCAGGCGCCGGGATCAGGATCGTCACTCCGCGGCGAGACAACTCGCGGCGTTTTTCTCCCATGGCAGATCACGACACCGGCTGTCGTCGAAGAAGCCGACCGGCATCAGCTTGAACCCGCAGGTGATGCAGGGTTGAACCGGCCAGTCCTCGGGCCGCGGAACGTGGTGCAGACCGAAGACGTGCCAGGCCACCAGATCCTGCCCGACAAGCGGACGGTCGCCCTTGATGTAGGTCGGAAGACCATCCGACCCGTCGCAGCCATTGACGAATTCGCCTGCCGGGAAGCGCTGCTCGGGATCGTTGGCGGTGACCCACAAGTCGTTGAAAGTATAGCCTGCCCGGCGCCCGGACGGTCCTTCGGGCGAGAGGTATGGCGTCACGGTCGACGTCGGCATCAGCTTGTAGGCGGTCGGGTTGCCCACCGCGCCGGTCTTGTCCGCGCTCTTGAACTTCCAGTACCGCATGGAGGCAAGATCGGCCTTGCGCGCGGCCTTTGCCTCGCTCTCGAGCACGGTCTCGACCATCCGATAGGCGTTGCCAAACGGGTTTTCCGGCCCCATCGGTTCGGCCTGCGTGTTGCACTCCACCGCTGTATTCGCATCGCCGTCCACCGCCATGTCCAGCCGTGCGCAGAAGGTGTGCTGGTGGATCTGGCCGAGCACACCGGGCGCGACCTCGACGCCGTAGGGGCCGGGTTGGCCGGGCAGGCAGGCGGCGGTGTTGATGATGCCGGTCGCCTTCATCTCGAACTCGATCGTGCCGTCGAGATGGAAGTACCAGTAGTAGCCGTATTCATAGTTCCCGACCGTTGCAATCTGGCTGACAACCAGACGGCGGGCGCGGCGGATCTCGGTCCGGTCGGTTCGGAAATCCCAGTGTTTCCAGAGGATTCCCATATCCTCCTCGTGGATGCAGATGGCATTCTTGATCACCTCGGTCTCGCCATCGCGCCCGTTCAGAACAGCGTCGAGATACTCGATATGGCCGAGACAATCACAGCCGAGCTCCAGCGAGTTGGTGACGCGCCCGATCCCGTACTCGCCGATATCGAAGACGTTCTTGCGCGGGTGCGGCCCATCCGGCGAACCATAGGGGACCATCATCTCGGCGATCGAGGCACGGTAGAGAACGGGCCGCCCGTCGATCGAGATGTCATGCAGGGTCAGACCCTCGCGCGCGTTGAAGCCGATCCTGAGATCCCAATCGGCCCAGGTCAGGCGCTGGCCTTCCAGCTTGAAGCTGACGCCCTCGGGCTGGACAACGTTGATCGGGCGCAGGTCCTGCCGCACGGTGGTCTGGAACTCGCGGTCATAGTTGGCCTCACCGCTGGGCACCGGCACATCGCCCCGGTCCCACACCTCGATCACTTCGCCGGTCGAGATGTCGACGGTCGCGTTCAGCCCCTCGATCGGGTGGGCATAGTGGTTATCGATCTCCGAGTTCCGCACCCAGCAGAAAACGTGGGAGATCCGGCGCCCGTCCTCCTCGGCCACGCCGAAATTGCCGGCGGACCATGGATCGGCACACACCAGATCGATGTTATCGATGCCACGGCGCTTCAGTGCCGCCTGAAACCGCGGATCAGCTTTCACCGCGTCCTCGATCTCCATGAATTCGGCCGGGGCGATCATCGGGCGCGCATCCGGCAGGTAGGTCTGCGAGATCAGTGTCCCATCGGTCAGCGAGACACGGCAGCGGATGACGCCCTGACGGTCGAGATGGTAGGCGTTCACCCACGCCTCGCGGGCGACAGGATCGCCCAGCCTGAAGCCCCGGACGGTGGCTTTGTCCGGCTCGGCCAGTTCGATCATCTCGAACTTGGCCGCATCGCCGTTCTCGATCCCCGCCCGAACGATCCGGACGGCCTCGGTAATCTCATCTGCGGTCAGTGGGGTCAGCGGATGCAGTTCCGCAACCTGGGTCATGCCGTCCATTCGTCGTCTCCTCTGTCCTGGGTCGTGGTGACCCGCCCCGGACGGTCCGGAGCGGGCGGTGGGTCATTTCTTCAGCCGGGTCCAGATCGCATCATAGAGCGCCTGGACCTCGGGCGCGCAGACCTTCACGAAGGTGCCCGGAGGGGCATCAGCCGGCGGGTTCGACTCGCGCGAGGATTTCATCGCATCGGTCAGCAGGGGTTTCACGCCCTTCACACCAGCCGGATATTGCGCGAAGTTCGAGACGGCTGCAATGTTCTCGGGCTCGAGCAGGAAGTCCATGAACTTGATCGCGTTCTCGCGGTTCGGCGCATCTTTCAGCAGCACGACGTTGTCCATCCAGACGATATAGCCCTGCTTGGGATAGGCGTACTCGACCGGCGCGCCCTCGGCCCGGGCCTTGGCACCGAAGCCGCTCCAGATCATGCCGACGGCCGCATCGCCCGAGACCAGCACGTCTTTCGCCCCGTCCGAGTTGAACGAGGCCCAGTGCGCTTTCGCCTCGTTCACGGTTTGCGAGAGCAGTTTCAGCTGGTCGCGATCCGTCGTGCACTGCGGAATGCCGAGGTGGATCGAGGCCAGCGCAAGCAACTCGCCCTGCGTGTCGAGCACGTTGATCTTGCCTTTCAGCTCCTCGGGCGGGTTGAAGATGATATCGGTCGTGTTGATCTCGCCCTTGAAGGTCTCGCGATTGACCGAAAAGCTGGTCGAGCCCCACTGGTAGGGGATCGAGTGCATCCGGCCCGGGTCGAAGTCGACGTTGAGCCACTGCTCCTCGATGTTGCCCTTGTTCTTGAGCTCGCCCTCGGCGACGGTGTCGAGCATGCCCTCGTCACGCATGATCTGGACCATGTAATCGCCGGGCACCGCCACATCATACGAGCCAAGCGTCCCGCCCTTGAGGCTGGCCAGCATCGATTCGTTCGAGTCGTAGGTGTCCATGGTCACCTCGATCCCGGTTTCCTCGGTGAATTTCACCAGAAGTTCCTGCGGGATGTATTCGAACCAGTGGTAGATCGAGAGCTTGCCCTCGGCGGCGGCTGGCCCGGCCAGCAGCGCGGCCACCGCCGTGACGGCCCCCAGCTTTGCGAAACGTTTCATTGTGAACTCCTCTGTCTTTGGTGGTTTCCGAGTGTGCTGACGATGTACGAGACCGTCACGAACAGGACCGAGACGCCCAGAAGCAGCGTCGAGATCGCCATGATGTCCGGCTTGATCCCCTGCTTGACGGCACCGAAGATCGCGGTCGGAAGCGTCTCGACCCCAGCGCCCTTGACGAAATTGGTGATGATGAAATCGTCGAGCGAGATGATGAAGGCCAGCAGGAAGCCCGCGATGATCCCGGGCATCATCAGCGGCATCAGGATCAGCCGAAACGCCTGCCAGCGGTTGGCATAGAGATCCATCGCCGCCTGCTCGTACATCGCCTCGATCCCCTCAAGCCGTGCCGCGATGGGCAGGTAGGCGAACGGGATGCAGAAAACGATATGGGCGAGCAGGATCGAGAGCACGCCGCGCTCGAACCCGATGGCGGAAAAGAAGATCAGCGTCGCAACGGCGGTCACGATCTCGGGCACCATAAGGGGCAGGTTGATCAGCGCGAAGCTGGCGGATTTGCCCCGGAAGGCGCCGCCGCGCAGCATGGCCAGCGCCGCCGCCGTTGCGATCACGGTCGCGGTCGTGGCGGCGGCCACGGCGATGATCAGGGAATTCCAGGCCGCCTGCTTGAACTTGCCCGCCTCGATGCCGAAGAACACCTCGCGATACCAGACGAGGCTGAATCCGCCCCAACGGGTGATCGAAGCCGTCTCGTTGAACGAATAGACCATGATCACGATCAGCGGCGCATAGAGCAGCACAAGGCAGAAAATCGCCATGGGCAGAAAGCCGGGATACTGCCGGAGGTTCATGATGGAGGCCTCCGGTCTGGCCGCCGGTCTTGGCAGAGGTATTTTTGGCAAGATGAAGAGGGCGGGGTCGGTACGGTCATCTGGCACCCCGCGCCTGATTTCGGGCGTAGAAGATCAGCACCAGCAGCACCATGGTGAGCAGGACCATGGCGGCCGCGGCGCCGAAGGGCCAGTTGCCCGCGGCGCCCTTGAACTGGTCCTCGATCAGCGAGCCGATCATCCAGTTCTTGGCGCCGCCCAGGAGATCGGGCGCCAGGAACGCGCCGAGCGAGGGCACGAAGACAAGGATGCACCCGGCGATGATGCCGGGACGCACGGCGGGGACCACCACAAGCCAGAGGGTTGTCCAGCGCGAGGCGTAGAGGTCGGCGGCAGCCTCGGAGAGAGCAAAATTGTAGCGCTCGACCGAGGCGTAGATCGGCAGCACCATGAACGGCAGGTATGAGTAGAAGAGGCCGAGTTGCACGGCGAAGTCAGTGTTGATCATGGTGATCGGCTCGGTCAGCACGCCCATCGCCATCAGCCATTCGTTCACAGGGCCGGTGTCGCGGATCAGGAACTTCATCGACACCGTGCGGATCAGCAGGTTCACCCAGTAGGGGATCGTGATCAGGAACAGCCAGAACGCGCGTGAGCGCTCGGGCCGGGTCGCGATGAACCATGCGGTCGGGAACCCGACAAGCAGGCAAAGGATTGTCGCCAGCCCGGCCTGCCAGATCGAACGCCAGTAGATCGAGAGGTAGGTCCACTCGATCACGGGCGGCTCGTCACCGAACAATCCCCGGTCCACGAAGAACTGGTCATAGGCCGCCAGCGTGAACGTCCACTCGACCCCGCCGCGGAACTCCTTGGTCAGGAAGGAGTAGACGAGCATCAGCCCAACCGGGATCACAAGGAAGAAGCTGATCACAGCCCAGGAGGGGAGCATCAGCCAGAACCGCTGCGGCGCATAGGTGGCACCGCCATCGGTGCGGGCTGACATCATCCCGGCCATCAGTCCGCCAAAATCCTCGCGGCGCCGGGGTCGACGTGCAGGGCAGCCCGGTCACCCGGGCCGAAGGGAACCTGTGCGGCATGGGCGTTTTGCGTGCGCACCGTGATCAGGGTACCATCCGACAACCGCACGAGGTGTTGCGTATCGGTCCCGAGGTAGACCATCTGTTCAACCGTGCAGGGCAGCCCCTGCTCGACAAGCGAGAACCGCTCGGGCCGGATTGAGACGTGAGCGCGCCCCGGTTCGGCCTGCCCGGAGGCCTCGATCTCCAGCCCGCCCGCTATGCGCACACGGGTGCCGGCGCCGTTGTTCGAGATCACATCGGCCTCCAGCAGGTTCGTCTCGCCGATGAAGTCGGCAACGAACCGATTGCGCGGCGCCTCGTAGATCTCCTCTGCCCGGCCGATCTGTTGCAGGCGCCCCGCAGACATGACCGCGATCCGGTCTGACATGGTCAGCGCTTCTTCCTGATCATGGGTGACGAAGACGAAGGTGATGCCCGTCTCGCGCTGGATCTGCTTCAACTCGATCCGCATCTGCTGACGCAGCTTCAGATCGAGGGCAGAGAGCGGTTCATCCAGCAGCAGAACCTTCGGGGCGGGCGCCAGGGCCCGGGCCAGGGCCACGCGCTGCTGCTGCCCACCGGAGAGCTGGTTCGGCTTGCGCCCTGCCATTGCTTCAAGCTGAACGAGGCGCAGCATGTCGGCCACGCGCGCCTCGGCGTCGGACCGGTTCTGCCCAAGCATCCGCAGGCCAAAGGCAACATTGTCCGCCACGGTCAGGTGGGGAAACAGTGCATAGTTCTGGAAGACGGTGTTGATCGGGCGCTTGTTCGGCGGCAGCGCCTCGAGCGGTTCACCATAGAGAAAGATGTTGCCGGAGGTGACCTGCTCGAACCCCGCCATCAGGCGCAGAAGCGTGGTCTTGCCGCAACCCGAGGGGCCGAGCAGCGTGAAGAACTCGTTGTCGCGGATCTCGAAGCTGACATTGTCGAGCGCCTGGACGATGCCCGGCCCAGAACCGAACACCTTGTCCACACCCACGACATCCAAGGCTGCGGTGTCTTTTGTCAAACCCCCTCCGGCGTCGCATTCCTGTCAGTGCCACGCTGTCAGGGGATCGGCACGGGCGCAACACTTATGTTGCAGAGCAACATGGCCGTGAGGAGCGCAATGCCCGTTCAGCGCCGCGGGCTGAGTGCCGGAACGGTCTGGAATTTCTGCGCTATGAAATCCGTGAAAACCCTGACCCGGGCCGGCGGCGTGCGGGAGGGCGGCCTGACGGTGAAGATGCTCCACTCGGGCAGAACGGTATGCTCGGACAGGATCTCGACCAGTTCTCCGGACTCGAGATGGTCGGTGATCTCCCACGCGCACTTGCGTGCAATACCAACGCCGTGGAGCGCTGCTTCGGTCACCGCTTCGGCGAGATTGGTGGCAAAGTTTCCCGAGATCTTGAAGTCCTCGGCGCGTCCGTCCGGCCCGCGTGAGGACCATGTGCGCACATCTGACCGGATCAGGCAGTTGTGGTTCTTCAGCTCCGCGGGATGGTGCGGCGTGCCATGGCGCTGCAGATAGGATGGCGCGGCCACAACGATGCGCGGGCTCTCGCCAATGCGGCGCGCCTTGAGGGTGGATGGAAACAGCCTGCCGAGCCGAACCGAGAGGTCGAACCCGTTCTCAACGATGTCGAAGGACGTGTCGCTGAGATGAAGCTGCACGGAGAGCTTAGGGTACAGCTCGAGAAAATCCGCAATATAGGGCGCAAGGAACTTTCTGCCGAACGAGGCGGAACTGGCCACCCGAAGCTCGCCGCCAACCGAAGCCGGATCGCTCTGCAGATCCGAGATCGCCTCGTCAACGTCCTCGAGGATCCGCTTGGCGTGGGCGAGGAAGGCTTCCCCATCGACCGAGAGCGAGACCGACCGTGTCGTCCGGTGCAGCAACTGCGCGCCGATCGTCGCTTCGAGATCTTGGATACGCTGGGTTGCAGCGGTCCGCGACAGGCCAAGCTCTGCTCCGGCTTTTCCGATGGCACCGACCGAGGCGACACGCACGAAAAGCTCGAGTGATTTGAGGTCCAGGCTCATTGTTCAGCAATAACGGATAGTGTTTTCGGCAAAGGGGTGATTATCGGCTCATCCGATACACTATGTTTGCCGCAGCGCAGCATTTCAAGCCAAGATCCGGAAGAAGGACACCGAGAGATGACACTTAGAATGACGCTGGCAACCCTGACGCTCGGCGCTGCACTTGCCGCCGGGATCGCCCATGCAGCCCCGGTTGTCGATGTTGTAAAGCGCGCCGATGTCGATTTCATTCCGCTCAACCCTGCGCGCGGCGACGCAAGTCCCAAGGCAGGCGTTCTGTGGGGCGACATTCGCAAGGATGTCCCGAGCGGAGCCTTGATCACGTTCGCGGACGGATTTGCCTCGCCGCCGCACATCCACAACATCACCTACCGCGCTGTGGTCATCAACGGCACCGTGCACAATGATGATCCCGAGGCCGAGAACTTCTGGATGGGCCCGGGCTCGTTCTGGACGCAACCGGCTGGAGAAGTGCACATCACATCCGTTGGACCGGGCGGCGGGACGGCGTTCCTCGAGATCCTGTCCGGACCATATCTCGTCCGACCCTCACGTCAGGCCTTCGACAACGGCGAACGGCCGGTGAACATCGAGGAACGCAATGTCGTTTGGCTGGATTCGTCTGATGTGGCCTGGGTCGATCACGGCGAAGGCCCGGACGGACCTGAGATGGCTTTCCTGTGGGGGACCCCCGCGGAGGGTGAACTCAACGGGACGTTTGTGAAGCTTCCCCAAGGTTTCGCGGGCGTCCTGAAGACCGGCGGTGTACCGATCAAGGCGGTCCTTGTGAAGGGGCGGGTCGTTCATGACAGCGGAAGCGCGTCGGATGCCGAGACACTCGAAGCGGGAAGCTATTTCGGGTCAGAGGGCGACGTTGCTCACAACCTGACCTGCGGTGAGGACGGCGACTGCGTCATCTACGTCCGCGCCGAAGGGAAATACCAGGTGGTCGACGCCAACTGACCCCCCAATCTGCCGCTGCGGCGCTGCTTCACGCGGCGCTGCTTTCATCCCGCGGCGTCGCCTAGGGCGCCTGAGACGGGTATGACGCCGCCGAACCCAAGAGGGGGTTCAGTCCAGAACGGGTGGATAAGGCTCCCGCTGTTCCGGTGATCCGGGACAGCGCGCCAGCGGTCCGTTCGAGGTGAAGAAATCCCAGCGAAGCTGCAGATCGCCATCCGACAGATCCATGGCAAGCATGTACGAGCGGATGGTGTCCTCGCCGCACTGCGCGAAGGCCCCGGTGAAGAAGCCGCTCGCGCGGGCCTCGATCGGGAACCAGTTCAACCGACACCATGTTTCGCCATGGCTCAGCCAATCCGGACCGATCTCGAACGGCGCGGCGCGGGCGGTCCCGCCCTCGATGATCGGCGCGCCGCGGCACTGTTCGGGGCTGCCCCACGTTCCGTAGAAAACGGCGCGCTCATCAGCGAGCGCAGGGGCCACGAGGAAAAGGCTGATCAGGAGGGCACGCATTCCCGACCTCTAGGCAGATGACAGGTCAGAGGCCAATCAAATCGCCTTGAGCGCCGTTGCGGCCCTCGATGACGCAACGCGAAATGTGACGAGCCCTCGCAAAAATCTGAGCCAAACGTGATTCGCGACTTCCAGTGCGCAAGCGATATGGCTTGTGACCAACGCCGCGCACAGTCTGGGTTGGTGCTCCGTCCAAACGCGCGTGCGGCCTGAACTCGGTCACTGAGCTGGAGGCTCCCGTATGCTTTGTTCCCTGATCCCGTCCTCGCGGCAGCTGGCGCTCGCGTCCATGGCGGTCCTCGCCTTGGGTTGGCTGACCCCTGCGAATGCAGAGACCGCGCGCGACTACCCAGATTATGTGATCGAGGAATACGGGACGCCGCCAAAGATCCCGAGCGGCGCATTGTCCGCGGACCTGCTGCGCGCGGCCGAGACGGCTTTTGTTGACAGCATGGCGCAGGGACAGTGGGGCCGGGACCAGTCGCTTGCTCTGATCGAGATCTCGGAGTCGAAGGATCCGCGTCTGGTCTGGCTGATCAGCGACCTGCTTCGTTTCGCGAACGGGCGTGAGTTGAACATCGGGCTGACCGCGGCGGCGTCGGAGTTGCTTGGCAAGAACTTCAATCCGGGCCGCAGCTGGGGTCCGGTGACCGATCATCTCATCGCCTGGGACATTCCCGCACCGCCCGACTATCTGCGGATGAAGCGCGCGATCTTCACCAGCGCCCTGCCGGGATGGGACCGCATCTTTGTCGAGGGCGATATCGACTGGCGTCATGTCTCGTGGGGCGGTGTGCTGATCGACGACCGCGCCTATGACACGACGGACGAGCTTTGCAACTGCATCCCTGCGGCCGACAACCCCGAAGTGTCGAGCGCCGAGGACGCGACGTGGCTGAAGGACGACGACATCGTCTTCGGCGTCGAGGTCAACGGCGAGTACCGTGCCTATCCGCGACGGATCATGGAAGTGCGGGAGATGGTGAACGACACCTTGGGCGGGCGCCAGCTTGGGATCCCGTACTGTACCTTGTGCGGGGCCGCTCAGGCCTATTTTACGGACCAGATGCCGGATGGGATCGAGCGTCCGGTCCTGCGCACCTCGGGCCTGCTGATCCGGTCGAACAAGGTCATGTATGACATCGAAACCTATTCGGTCTTCGATACCTTCCTTGGCAACGCCGTGACAGGCCCGCTGGCGGAAAAGGGCCTTCAGCTCAAGCAGGCAACGGTGGTTACGACGGACTGGGGCACCTGGAAGCGCCAGCATCCGCAGACGACCGTTTTGCTTGAGCGGTACGCGCTTGGCCGGGACCCGGACTTCCGCAATGGCCGCGATGCAAACGGTCCGATCTTCCCCGTTGGCGATGTTGATCCCCGCCTCCCGGTTCACGAGGATGTTGTCGGGATCGTCACCGCCTCGGGAACGCCCATTGCCTTCCAGCGCAGCAAGGCTTTCCTGGCACTCAAGAACGGTGAAGAGATCACGTTCGAGAACGTTCGGCTGGAACTGGACGCGGGCGGTATCCGCGTTGTCGACACGGGCGGGGCTGATCTGGGCAGCCACGAAGCCTTCTGGTTTGCCTGGTCACAGTTTCACCCCGGAACGCGGCTTTGGCCGATGTAGGCCGTGCGATCCATTGCGAAGCGCCAGCGAATCGGCAGCCCGGATTCAACCAGGGATGCACATACCTGCGGCCAATCGAATCATTCTGGCAGACGCCCGGATACGGGCCAAACCTCGATCTGATCACGCCTATACTGTGGATCCCTCACAAGTCCTTTTGATGCTAGCCCCGCCTTAATATAGTCATAGCTATAGAGCACACGCTGTCGCTGGTAAGAACCGCTTAGCGTCCGTGACGCAGTTTTGGGGGTCAAATTGGACCGCAGAGCCTTCATGAAGTCCGCAGCGCTTGGCGCTGCCGGAACCGCTTCTTTGGCGACACCTGCGCTTTCGCAGGGCCGTCAACAAGTCCGTATGGTTACAACCTGGCCGCGCAACTTTCCCGGCTTGGGTACCGGCGCACAACGGGTGGCCGACCGGATCACGCTGACATCGGGTGGACGGCTCGAGGTGAAGCTGTTCGCCGCAGGCGAATTGGTGAAGCCCTTCGACAGCTTCGATACCGTCGCAAACGGCGATGCCGAGATGTACCACGCGGCCGACTATTATTGGCAGGGCAAGCACAAGGGCTTCAACTTCTACTCGGCGGTGCCGCTCGGCCTGACTGCCAAGGAGCTGAATGCCTGGATCTTCTTCGGTGGCGGGCAACAGCTTTGGGACGAGCTGTCCGGTCAGTTCGGTGTGAAGTGTTTTCTCGCCGGTAACAGCGACACGCAAATGGGTGGCTGGTTCCGCACGCCTGTGACCTCTCTCGAGGATCTCAAAGGTCTGCGGATTCGCATGCCGGGTCTGGGCGGGGCCACCATCAATGCGCTCGGTGGCGAGGCGATCTCGCTCCCCGGCGGAGAAATCGTGCCCGCGCTGCAGGACGGACGGATCGACGCCACCGAATGGGTCGGTCCCTACAATGATCTTGCGTTCGGCCTGCAGAACATCCTGAAGACCTACATGTACCCGGGTTTCCACGAGCCGGGGACCGGGCTGGCGCTTGGTGTCAACAAGGCCTGGTACGAAGCACTGCCCGAGCACGACCGGCTGCTGATTGCCGCCTGCGCCGAGGCCGAGAACGACGCGATGCTGGCGGACTTCACGGCGAACAACGGCCCGAGCATGCGTGAGCTGACCCGCGACCACGGGGTCAAGATCACCGAGTTCCCGAAAGACGTCTGGACCGAGATTGCCCGCACCGGCGATCAGATTGTCGCGGATGTCGCGAAGGACGATGAGCTCGGCGCCCGTATCTTCAACAGCTACTTCAACTTCCGCAAATCAGTGGCGGGGTGGTCCGAAATCTCGGACCAGGCGTTCTTGCGCGCCCGTGCCGCTGTGCTGGCGCAATCCTAGGAGGGCGACATGGTTCAGCGCATCAAACGCCGTACAGTCGTTGCCGGTGCCGCCGCTGCGACAGTCGCAAGCCCGGCAATCGCCCAGACGCAAAGCCGGACACTGAGGCTCGTCACCTCGTGGCCCCGGTCATCGCCCGTCATCACGAACTCGGCCACGCGCATTGCCGAGACCATCACACAGCTGACCGAGGGGCGGATCACGTTCGAGATCTTCCACTCGGGCGAGCGCGTCGGCCCCTTTGAGGTGCTCGATGCGGTTCGCCGCGGGCGCGCGGATTGCTACCATTCGGTCGAGCAGTACTGGATCGACAAGCATCCGGCCTTCGCCTTCTTTTCAGCGGTCCCCTTTGGTCTGGTCGCGAACGAGATGTCGGGCTGGCTGCAGTTCAGCGGCGGTCAGGCGCTGTGGGAGGAATTGTCCGCCAAGTTCGGCGTCATCGCCTTCATGGCTGGCTCGCCAGGCGCTCAGATGGGCGGTTGGTTCCCACGGCCCATCAATTCCAAGGAAGACCTGGCCGGGATGCGCTTCCGGATCCAGGGTGCAGCGGCCGAAATCTACAAGAAGGCCGGGATGGATCCGGTCAGCCTTCCCGCTGATCAGTTGATCGATGCCCTGTTCGGCAACAAGCTCGACGCTGTCGAGTGGCTTGGCCCGTATCTCGATCTCAACTACGGGTTCGTGAAGCTGCTGCCGCACTACATGTATCCAGGTTGGCATGATCCGGGCGCCATCCGATCCTTCGGCGTGAACCTCGATGTTTTCAACAGCCTGTCGCCGACCGAGCAGGAAATCTTCCGGCTCGCCGCATCGCGGGAAAACTCGCTTCTGGAAGCCGAGTTGAACCAGCTCAACGGACAGGCCGTCGTCTCGATGAAGCGCGAATACGGCGCACAAGTGCACGAGTTCCCGCAGGAGCTGCTGCAGGAGCTGTTCGCGCTGGCGAACGAGAGCATGGCAAAGATCGGCGCGCATGACGATCTGGCGCAGCGGACCCATGACAGCTACATGGCCTATCGCGACACCGCGGCGGACTATGCGCTGATCAGCTCGTCCGCCTATCTCGAGGCTAGAAACTCCGCGCTGAGCCTTGCAGAGGTGTCGATCTACGACGACTGATCCGCCATGCGGATGCTGTCACGGTGCTGATGCGACTTTTGGATCGCTGATCCCGGGCTGGTATGAAAGGGTGAGGGTCAATCCTTCACCCAGCGCCAGACGGAGAAGACGATGCTGATCGCACAGATCACCGACCTGCACATGCGCCGCGATGAGACCCCGGTATCGGGCAAGGTCGTCACACGGCCGTATATCGCAGCCGCGGTCGATGCGGTGAACGCCAGCGGGCCGGATCTGGTCTTCATCACCGGCGATCTCACGGACATTGGGTCAGACGCCGAATATGCGCTTTTGCGTGCCGAGCTTGACCGGCTTCTGGCGCCCTATGTCGTCATCCCAGGAAACCATGACCGCCGCGCGCCCTTGCGGGCGGCATTTCATGACCATGCCTATCTGCCTGTCAGCGGCCCCCTGAATTGGGTGGTGGACGAGCACGATGTTCGGGTCATTGGCCTCGACAGTGTTGTTCCGGGCGAAGGCCATGGCGAGGTGTCGCCGGAGACGCTCGCCTGGCTCGACAAGACGCTTGCGGCCGACGCCCGCCCGACGATTGTCGGCATTCATCATCCGCCATTTCCGACAGGTATCCTGGGCATGGACCGGATCATGTGCCTGAACGGTGAAGCCATGGCCGCGGTGATCGCCCGCCACGCTCATGTTGAACGCGTGATCGCGGGGCATCACCACCGGCCGGTACAGATCCGCTGGGCCGGCACGCTGGGACAGATAGCGCCCAGCGTGGCACATCAGGTTGCACTGGATTTCTCCGATCGCGAGATGGCGGAGTGGGTGCTAGAGCCACCGGCCTTTCTCCTGCACCGATGGACAGCCGGGACGGGTGTGATCAGCCATACCGTCTATATCGGCGATTTCGGCGGGGCGCAGCCGTTCCGTCTCGACCCGGACTATCCCGGTGCATCTTAACGCCGCGGAACACGACGTCTGGATCGATGACGCAGGCCGAAGGAGGGGCGCTGAAAGAACACGCTCTTCCTCAGGGTTCCGCCTCGGCCTTTCTCGGCGACCGCCAGGTCAGAAGATCGCCGAGATAGCGGCACGCCACATAGAAGACCGGTGTCAGCAGCAGCCCGAAACCGGTCACCCCCAACATACCGAAGAAGACGGTGGTGCCGAGGGCTTGCCGCATCTCCGCGCCCGCGCCGGTCGCCAGCATCAAGGGCACGACGCCCAGGATGAAGGCAAAGGATGTCATCAGGATCGGACGCAGCCGCAGTTTCGCGGCGAGCACCGCAGCCTCGGACCTCTTCTTGCCACCGTCTTCCATCTGCTTGGCGAACTCGACGATCAGAATGGCGTTCTTCGCCGCCAGCCCCACCAGCACCACAAGTCCGATCTGGGTCAGGATGTTGTTGTCCATCCCGCGCCAAAGCACCCCCGAGATCGCCGAGAGCAGACACATTGGCACGATCAGGATGATCGACAGCGGCAGGATCCAGCTCTCGTATTTCGCCGCGAGAACGAGGAAGACGAAGGCGACGGCAAGGATGAAGACATAGATTGCCGTGTTGCCGGCATTCTTCTCCTGCAGCGCAAGCTCGGTCCACTCAAAG
Organism: Pseudomonadota bacterium; assembly: GCA_039821125.1. Lineage (GTDB taxonomy): Bacteria > Pseudomonadota > Alphaproteobacteria > Rhodobacterales > Rhodobacteraceae > Thermohalobaculum. The sequence goes on along the minus strand of JBCBOR010000006.1, from coordinate 77,545 downwards.
CCGAAGCCGTCGGGAAGCTGGCTCTCGGCCAGCGCTTCGAGGCGTTCGATCGCCTCACCTGTCGACACGCCCGGCAGGGTCGAGCCTTGTACCGCAGCCGCGGGGAAAAGGTTGTAGCGCGCCACGCGGTAAGCCCCGGTGACATTTTGGAACGTTGCAACCGATCCCAGCGGCATCATCCCGCCGCTTGCCGTCCGGGTTCGCAGGTTCTCGATATCGCGCACATCGTCGCGATACTCGCCATCGGCCTGAACGGTCACCCGGAAGGTGCGGCCAAGGAAGTTGAAATCGTTCACGAAGGCCGAGCCGAGATAGACCTCGAGCGTCTCGAAGATCTGATCGGGCGTGACGCCCAATTGCTCAGCTTTCACCCGGTCAATATCGGCGAAAACCTTGGGCGTTGCCGTGTTGAACAGCGTGAAGACCCGCGCCAACCCGTCGACCTGATTGGCGCCGCCGGCAAAACCCTTTGCGGCATCTTCGAGCGCCGGAAGCCCCCGCCCGCGGCGATCCTGAACGTAGAGCTTCCAGCCGCCCCCGGTCCCCACACCACGCACGGGCGCAGGAGCAATGACAAAAACGAAGGCATCCTTGATCTGGAAGAGTGCGCCCTGCACCTCCTGCAGGATCTTCTCCTGGGTCAGACCCATTTCCGCGAGCTCGTCGAAGCCTTTGAAGGTGAAGAAGATTGCCCCGCCATTGGAGGCATTCGTGAAGGTCGCGCCATCAAACCCCGCGAAGCCCGCGGTATGCGCCGTTCCCGGGTGATCCAGTATGATCTGCGTTGCCTGACGCACGACCTGATCTGTCCGGTCCAGTGACGCGCCGGGGGGAAGCTGGACGACGGTGATCAGATAGCCCTGGTTCTGATCCGGGATGAACCCTGTCGGCGCGTTGCGAAACTGCTCGGCAGTCAGCCAGACCAGACCCAGATAGCCGATCAGCACGAGGGCGCTGACCCGCAACATGCGGCGCACCAGGCCGCCATAGCCTCCCGCGAGACGGTCGAACCCCCAGTTGAACGCGCGGCCAAAGGCGCGAACCGGTGCCGTGACCAGGGCCCAGACCCGGCCCGCTCCCGATTTTGGCGTCTTGCCGTCCGGCGCTGCCAGCAGAGCCGCGCCAAGCGCAGGCGACAATGTGAGGGAGACCAGGGTCGAGATAGCCGTTGCAACGGCGATGGTCAGGGCAAACTGCCGGAAGAACTGTCCGGTGATCCCCTCGAGGAAAGCCGACGGGATGAACACCGCCATCATCACAAGCGAGGTCGCAACCAGCGCGCCGGTGATCTCGTCCATGGTTTTGCGCGCGGCATCGCGCGGGGACAGGCCCTCGCGCAGATAACGCTCGATGTTCTCGACAACGACGATCGCATCATCGACGACGATCCCGATCGCAAGAACCAGCCCGAACAGCGTGAGGTTGTTCAGCGAGAAGCCAAAGGCGAGCATGACGGCAAAAGTTCCGATCAGCGACACCGGGATCGCCAGGATCGGAATGATCGAAGCGCGGATCGACTGCAGGAAGACGACAATCACCAGTACGACCAGCAGCACGGCCTCGAACAGCGTCTCGTAGACCGCGGTGACCGACTCTTCGATGTACTCGGTCGGGTTGTAGATCACGTCATAGGCGATCCCAGCGGGGAATGCCTCGGCCATCTCGTCCATCGCGGCAAGCACCGCTTCCGCTGTCTGCAGCGCATTCGAGCCGGGCTGCTGGAAGATCAGGATGGGGAGAGCCGTGTTCTTGTCGAGATAGCCGATTGTCGAGTAGTCCTGCGCGCCCAACTCGACGCGTCCGATATCGCGCACGCGGACCTGGCCATCTGTCTCGCTTGTCTTGACGACGATGTTCTCGAACTGCGCGGGATCGATCAGACGGCCCTGTGTCTCGACCGAAAGCTCGTAAGCCGACTGCGTAGGAACGGGCTGACGGTTCAGCACGCCCGAGGCGACCTGCACGTTGTTGGCACGCAGGGCATTCACGACCTCACCGGCAGTCATCCCGAAGCCAGAGACACGGTTGGGATCGAGCCAGACCCGCATCGAATAGGCGCGCTCGGCGAAAAGCCGCGCTTGCCCGACACCGTCGATCCGCGCCAGGCGATCAATGACCTGGGTGATCGTATAGTTCGACACGTAGAGCTGATCGCGCAACCCATCATCCGAGTACATGTGGATGACCATCATCAGATCGGGCGAGGATTTCTGCGTGTTCACCCCCAAACGGCGCACCGGTTCGGGCAGACGTGGTTCGGCGATCGACACCCGGTTTTGCACGAGGACCTGCGCCTCGTCGAGGTCGGTGCCCAGTTCGAACACCACGTTGATCGAGACACGCCCGTCACCGGTCGACTGGCTCACGATGTAGAGCATGCCGTCGACGCCGTTGATCTCCTGTTCGATCGGGGTCGCGACGGTATCGGCCACCGTCTCGGCCGAGGCCCCGGGGTAGACCGCGGTGATGTTGATCGTCGGCGGCGCGATCTGCGGGTACTGGGTGACCGGCAGCGCGAAATACGCAGCCGCCCCGATCAGTGTGATGATGACCGAAATCACCGTCGCAAAGATTGGCCGGTCGATGAAGAAATGCGTGAGGCGCATGGCGCGCTCCTTGTTTTGGCGCTGCGCCTACTCCGGAAACTCCAGAGTCGTTTCGGTCGGCATGACCTTGCCGCCCGGCCGGGCGCGCAGCACCCCTGCGACAACGACAAGATCGTCTGCCTCAAGTCCGCTGTTGATCACCCGCATGCCGCGATAGAGCGGGCCAAGGTCCACCACCCGCGCCGATACCGTGCCTTCGCCGTCCACAACCATGACGATCCGGCGCGCCTGATCCGCCAGAATGGCATCGTCGGGTACCAGCAGAGCGTCATACGCGCCGGACCCGATCAGCCGCAGGCGCGCGAACAGGCCTGGAGTGAGCAGATCGTTCTTGTTGTCGAAGATCGCCCTGCCGCGGATCGTCCCCGTGCCGGTGTCGAGCTCGTTGTCGACGAAGTCCATCTTGCCGACATGGGGCCAGCCTTCCTCGTCGATCAACCGCGCCTGGACCTCGTTCTGCGTGGTGCGGGAGCTTGGCCGCGATCCGGCAGCGTTCAGGCGAGAGTACTTCAGAAAATCTGCCTCAGATGCCGTGAAAACCAGATGCACGGGGTCGGTCACAATGATGGTGCCGAGCACCGTTTCGGACCCCACAACGAGGTTACCCAGATCGACCCGGCTATCCGAGATCCGTCCGGCAAACGGCGCTTTGACCTCGGTAAACTCAAGATCAAGCCCCGCTTCCCTCAGCGCGGCCTTGGCAACGGCGACCTGCGCCTCGGCCCTCAGCTTGGCGGCAACGCGGGAGTCCAGCGTGCTGCGCGCGACCGTGCGGTTGGCAACGAGTTGCTCGCTGCGCTCGAGTTCAGAGGTTGCAAGCGCCAGTTCGGCTTCCGCCGCCTTCAGTTCAGCGTCAACCCGGGCATAGGTCGCCTCGAACGGGCGCGGATCGACAACGAAAAGAACATCGCCCTTGTCGACCAGCTGGCCATCGGTGAACAGGATCTCCTGCAGATAGCCCGAGACGCGGGACCGCAATTCGACACGGTCCACTGCCTCAAACCTGCCGGTGTATTCGTCCCAGTCGACAATCCGTTCAGAAATCGGCTTCGCGACATCGACCGGCATCGGGCCTTGCTGCGCATGCACAGGGCCTGCCGCCAACGCGGTGATTGCCATGATCAATGGCAAGAGAGAACGAGGATGCATGCAGGAACCCTTTGGGTTGAGCCGTTTCGACGCCTTACACGTTACTTCACTGTACTCACCGTACAATCTCCTTCCGGATCAAAATGCCTGATTGAACACACAAATATGTCTTGCAGCGCCGAGAAGACTTGCGCCGCTTGCCCGCCACGGTCCGAGACCGGCAGGACCCGGCAGTGCTGACCGTACAAAGTGTCGGTGAGACGCTGCGCGTTCTGCTGCGCCTCCGGCTCGACGGTCTGAGGCTGGCACATGCAACCGACGTCCGAGTTCGCGTCGATGCCGAACAGAGGGTCAACAATAGGCACTCTGGCGACTAGAGGTCGCCAAGGGGGCCGCGTGCGGAGGGTCAGCAGCCGGATCGTCAACGGATGGAGGTGGCGATGATGGCAGCAACATCAGCTTCCCAAGGCGAGCGCTGTCTGCCATGTCGCGCTCTGCCCCCGGCCATCCTGACGCGCCGCAAGGCAGCGCGCACAGCACGGCGACACTCGGAGCGACCGGAATCACGATTTCGGTGCCCGATGGTTTCAGAAATAGAGGCGCAGGCGCGAACTGATCGCCGTGCTTCCACCCGAAGACCGACCCCAAGGCGGCCTTTCCGCAGAGAAAACCGAGACAGGTCCGGCCTCATTCAAATCTGAGATTATTGATGCGTTTTCCGATGCAGTTGAAGCCTGTGATTCTGGTTTCTGTGCTGCCGGGTCCGGTATCGCAGCGGACGTCGAGGCCTTCGAGGGGGCTTGTGTCGATGCGCGTGCGGGCAAGTTCGGGGAAGCGGGCGCGGAAGGCCCGGGCGAAGGCGTCCGCATCACGGGCCAGGATGGTGCCGTCGGCATCGGCGCGGCCGAGATAGTGGATGCGGCCCGGCGTGATCCGGTAGACCGGGACGCGGCCGGTCAGCACTTCGATCGTGTCCGCCTCGCGCGACAGCGCTGCCAGCGCGTAGCGCCCGGGCAAGGGGGCGGCGCTGTCTCCCGCGGCGAGATCGAAGACCTCCCAGATCAGCACGCGCCGCCCATCCCCGAGCACGGCCCCGGCACCCGGGCTCTGGTCTCCGGCCCGGGCGACGCCGATCAGCAATTCGCGCGACGAGCAGGTCGGCAGGTTCTGCCGGTTGTAGCGCAGCCGGTAGCGCCGCAGCACGGTCACATCGCAGAGCGCATAGATCCACGCGGGCACGGCCGCGTCGATCTCGAGCACCGCATAGGTCCGGTCCGGCAGGAAGACGGGCTCCGGCGGCGGCGCAGGGGGCGGGGCCGGCGGGACCACAGCCTCCGCGGTCTCCACGGTCTCCGGGGCGGATGGCGCCGGGCGCTCCTGTGGCTGGCAGGCGGCAAGCGCGAGGGACAGGGCCCCCGCCAGAAGGCCCCGGCTCAGGGTACCGGGACGATCGGGCATTCCGTCCGGGGATCGTAGGACAGCTCGGCGGCGCACAGGCTCTGGACGAGCAGGAAGGCGCTGAGCACCTTGGGCACATAGGCCCGGGTCTCGGCATAGGGCGGCACGCCCTTGTGGCGCATCACGGCGCCCTCACCGGCATTGTACGCCGCCAGGGCCAGCACCAGATCGCCGCCGAACATGTCCAGCAGATCCGAGAGATAGGCCGCCGCACCGCGCAGGTTCTGCGCGGGGTGGAACGCATCGCGCACGCCGAGATGGCGGGCCGTGCCGGGCATCAGCTGCCCCAGACCCTGCGCCCCCGCATGGCTCACCGCTTTCGCGTTGCCGGCAGATTCGACCATCACCAGCGCCGCGAGCAGCGCCTCGGACAGGCGCGAGGCATGCGCCGCCGTCGCGATCTCGCGGGTCCAGGTGCCCAGAACCGCCTCGGCCTGGCGCGACGATCGATAGAGCCCGCGGCGGTTCTCGTCACGGGCCGCGGCGACGGCATCGATGGCGCGGTCGCGCGAGCCATCGGCGATCCGCGCCGGCACGATCTGCCAGAACCAGCGATAGGACGCGGCCTCGGCCTGGGACAGACCGCCCGCCCATAACAGAGCCGCCGCCAGAACACCCCGGCCCACGGATCGTATACACATCATACCCATCCCACGTTCACGCCCCGCACGGATTTTGCCAGATCGGCCCGCCCGCATAAAGGGGTCTGCGCCGCCCTGCCGCTCTCGACCGGCCCCGGGGCAGGTCAGCGCACGATCCAGCGCGGCGGTCCCGCCCCGCCCGAACCCTGCGCGCCCTGCTCCTGCGGCGCCGGGTCAAAGCCGAACACCTGGTGACAGTTCAGCGCGTCCCAGACCGAGGCGAGCGCGCCGAGATCCTGGGTCGCCCAGTCCTCGTTGATCAGATCGTCCATGCGGGTGACGATGATTCGGCAGTACCGCGCGATCGAGCGCGCGGCGTTGTCGACATCCTCGACACTGACATCATCGGACGGGGTCGAGGCCGATTGCGCCCGCAGATCCGAGGGGCCTGCGCCCGCCCCGGCCAGGATCAGGACCCCAAGGACCCATGTCGCCGTAATGTTCCGCATTTTCTATTTTTTCTCCACATCCCAGCGGGTTGCTCTTCACAAGGTTGTTTTCTGCCTCTGGAAATGACCATTAATACTCGAATTGACATCCATTTATAGCTTTATTTGCCGCTCCGGCGTTGCAATCCTCGGGCGCTGACCATACCTTCGGGCCATAGCGCATGGAACCAGTGCTGTGGCAAAACCGGGTAACGTTAAAAAAACGCCACAATTCATGCGTTCGTTGGGGACATGGACGTACTGGCAATCGGCATGGACACTTCGCGGGCAAGCTCCCTGATCGGCATCGTGGTCGCCGGCATCGCCGGGATCGGCATCTGTTTCGCGGTTCTGGTGTCGCTGGGCTTCTCCACGGGCAGTGCGGCTGTGCTGGCCTGGGTCTCGAGCGCGGTCCTTGTCCCGGGCATCGCCTGTCTTGTCAGCGCAGGACCGCGGCTCTGGAAACGCTGGTCCGGTGCCCGGACGGAGCGCGAGCAGGCACAGCTGTCGGAAACCTCCCGCAACCGCTGAGACCGTAGCGCCGACATCCGCTGCGTCGACATCCGGCGCGTCGTCAGGCGACCCTTCGGCATTCGGCTCGTTCCGGCTCACCGGATCTTCGACACCCGGCCCCGCCGGGCGCGTCACCGGACCCGTCCGATCCGCGACCTTTTCCGGATCAGTACGCCCCGCTCTGCTTGAACGGCACCGCCGCGGTTTTCACGACGATCTCGACATCCCGGGCGAACGACCAGTTCTCGACATAGTCGACATCCTTGGACACCCGATCCTCGTAATCGTCATCGTTGCGGCTGCCGATCTGCCACGGCCCCGTCACACCCGGACGCACCGAGGTGTAGAGCGCGCGCGCCGAGCCGTACATCTCCAGCTCCTCGGTCACGACCGGACGCGGCCCGACCAGGCTCATCTCGCCAAGAAGGACGTTGAAGAACTGCGGCAGCTCGTCGAGGCTGGACTTGCGCAGGAAGGGGCCGATGCCGGGGATGATCCGCGGATCCTCCTTCAGCTTGCGCGTCGCCTCCCATTCCTGCCGCGCGGCGGGATCGCGCGCCAGAAGCTCGGCCAGACGCGCATCCGCATCGCGCACCATCGTGCGGAACTTCCAGCAGGTGAAGGCCTTGCCGTTCCGTCCGACCCGGCGATGCCCAAAGAAAAACGGACGCCCGTCCTGCACCATGATCGCCAGCGCAATCACAGTCATTACCGGCAACAGCAGCACGAGAAGCGCAAGAGCGACGCTGAAGTCAAATACTCGTTTCAAGAAGCCGTTGCGGGTATTGTGAATTCCCCCGGAAGACCTGTTCTCATTTCTTGAGCCAGAGCCCGAAATCACCTTGGAAACCACCACTCACTCCCCCGATACAAAACGGAAATACGTCCAACCATCACCACGCCCACGCCTCACTCTTACCAAAATCTCGCAATTTACGAAAGGGAAACCATGTTGCACCGCGGCAATGTGTTGTAACTGTCGCACAGGTTCAACCTGTAGCAGTCACCTGACAACCTATACGGGTTCAGTCGAACATCCACGCGCGCAAGAGGCTGCGCACAGCTTTCAACATGAATGTGAGATCTTCCCGACATCGGCGAATCACCCTCCGACCACAACCCTATTAAAATTCCCAAAACCCATGTGTGACACCCGTCACAAAGCGGGCACATTCCATACGATCGAAGCGGCAACCAACGGCACTGTTGAGAATTTCATGCACAAGATCGTCCTCAAACCCGATGGGCCGCCGGAAAGGGCATGATCGCGAATCACATGGCGATGCCAAAGACCGGCCGCGTTCGGGGCATTGTCTTGGGCGGGCGATCTTGCCTGCCTGTCTGTCGGTCCTGTCACCGGTGGCTGTTTCTCGGGTTTCGGCCATGACGCTGCCCGCGTCGACAAACAGGCAGGCAAGATCGCCCGCCCAAGACAATGCCCCGAACGCGGCCGGTCTTTGGCATCGCCATGTGATTCGCGATCATGCCCAAGATCGTCCTCAAACCCGATGGGCCGCCAGAAAGGGCATGATCGCGAATCACATAGCGATGCCAAAGACCGACCGCGTCCGGGGCACTGTCTTGGGCGGGCGATCTTGCCTGCCTGTTTGTCGACGCAATCAGCGTCATGGCCGAAACCCGAGAAACAGCCACCAGTGACAGGACCGACAGACACCTTCCTGATCATTGCGGTGCGCGGACAGCAAGCGCCGCCGCATCCCGACGTCGGTGCAAACCTGTCACGTCTGCGGGCATCGCACGCGCACGCGACAGGCCTCTGACAACGCCGAGGCGCCGCTTACACCTAGATCAAACGATGGTCGTACATCCGCTGGTAGTGCGGTTGCATGCGACGGTGAACCTGCTGAACCCGCGGCGGGCAAGCGGAGATGTCGACATACCGGCGTGATTGTGGTGTCAGCCCCGTGGACTGGGCCAGGTTGTGATGGAACGACCCGCCATCCCACCAACTGTGCGCCGAAGGATCTCCCCCCGGCTCCCATGTGAGGGCGCTTTCAACGAAATCTATCCCGACAGCATCGCAGAACGCCGCCGTCATCGCATGGGGTCGCTCGAGCAGGTCGTCGCTGTCAATTACGGGCGGCGGCGACCCGTGCAAGGCCCAAAGCAGATCGAACAAGGCGCGTTGTTCGGGAAACCCAACCTCGCCTTCGTGGAAATCCGGCCATTTGTCGTGGATGGATGTGATCGTCTTGACCGGATCGCGGATCAGGAAGGCGTGCGTGAAATGGCTCAGGAACTCCGGTGTCCACATGTGGCTGATGTAGTGGGGGAAGTCCTTGAGAAAGACCGGCCCGTTGCGAGCGCGGCTCTGAATATCGTCCCAGACCCTTTCAAGGGTGAGCCCGGGGGTTGTCTTCTCCCCCGGCTGGAACCTGTGCCACAGGGGTGCTTCGCCCTGATACCAGGCCTCTCCAAAGGGTTCGTGTAGGCAATCGAGATCGCCCCGCTGGCGCATCATCCACTCGAAAGCGGTGGATGTTGACCGGGGCACGGCCCAAAGCGCGATGATCTTATGCATCCAGGCACTCCAACAGACGCCCGTGCGGTGACGTCGGTGCAACACCAAACGATTTGAAGACCCGCCAGTACAGTGCTGTGTCGTGGCCGACAATCGGCTTTCCGAGGCGTTCTTCCAGCATCGGCGTCAGATGCAGCGGCCGTTGAGGCAGCCCACCCGGTCCACTGCGGAAGTTGCACATCCCATTGATCAGATAGGCATCGGCGTCGGGCGCCATCTCCGCGACAAAGTCAAACGACCTCGTCGCAAGGTCCCCATCAAAGATCCAGCGGTGATCGTTGATGTCTTCCTGGCTGGCAAACCAGCCCTGGTCGTGAAAGTTTCCGGCCCAGAGCACATCGAAACCGGCGTCCTTCAGAAAAGCCACGGTTCCCTGCCACCACTCCGGCCAATGATAGGCGGCGTTCAGCGCAACCTTCTCGACGTTCAGGGCACGCAACGCCTCGACCATCGCATAACCGGCCATATGGAAGTGTAGCCCGAACTCTTCTGACAGGTGCTGACAGTGGAGACGGATTCCATCGACCCCCAGCCCCGAAGCATGAACCCAGTTCGAGCCGACCTGGGCCGCGACATCGGCCCCGTTCCGCGACATGCAATGGCAGAAATCGGCAAGCATGCCGAAGTTCGCTCTGCGCTGGTCGAGGCCATGCGCGTAGTCCGGGGCGTGCAGCATCCATCCGTGGACACCAACGCTGTCCGGCGCGATGCGCAGGAAGTCACTCGGCGCCGCATCATAGTCGAACGGCGGACAGGTGAACCCGACCTGGTGTGGGAACAGCTTATGCTCCGGACGCCACTCGGATGGCATCATCTGGCGGCCTCCGGGCGGTCGCCGTACCGTGCGGGCATCAATCGCCCAGTCATCAACGGACGCTGCGGAGACGTGGTCGGGGTGTCACGTTTCATACCTTGAAGTGTTAGGTGCATCGGACGCCGACGTCCATGTGTATCGAAACCCGAAAATCCGGGTCTGACCAACAGGACAGGCATTGTGATCAGTGCGTTGCGATCAAAACGGTCCGATCATCACCCCGCTCAATCCTGATCCGAAAATCTCCTTAAAAACGAGCGCCACGGCGTCAACCCAATCAGTGGTTGATTTCCCAAACACATGGTACCGTCGCGTTACAAAACATCAGCCAAAAGGCACGAACCCGGGAGGAGAAGCCTATGACCACCGACGATCACGACGGAAACAGCGCCAAGTTTGACCGGCGCGGATTTCTTGCGGCAGCAGCCGGGATTGCGGGCGTGACCGCGATGCAGCCTGAAGCGTTTGCGCGGAATTTCGGGCCAGGCGCCGAGCCTGTGCGGTATCCCGACCCTGACATCATCAGTCTCGATCCGCGGTTCCCCAAGCTTGGCAACACCCCGATCCGTCGCCATCACATCGGCACCCTTTGGGCCGAGGGGCCAGCGTGGAACGGGGTCGGGCGCTATCTTATCTGGTCGGACATTCCCAATGACGAACAGCTTCGCTGGACCGAGGAAGATGGCACGGTCTCGCGCCAGTTCCGGTACCCCTCGGGCAATTCGAACGGAAACACCTTTGACTACCAGGGCCGGCAAATCTCCTGCCAGCATGGCCCGCGCAAGGTGATCCGGTATGAGTATGATGGCACGGTGACCACTCTGGCCGAGGAGTTTGAAGGCGAAGGCTTCAACGCCCCAAACGACGCAATCGTGCATCCCGATGACGGGTCGATCTGGTTCACCGATCCGGGCTATGGCGGCCTGATGAACTATGAAGGGACCCGGTTGAACACGGGCTCGCCGCAGCCGATCCGCAAGGAGGCCGTCTACCGGATTGACGGGCAGTCCGGCGCGATCACCAAGCTGACCGATGCACCCTTCAAGCCGAACGGTCTGTGCTTCTCCCACGACTACACGAAGCTCTATGTCGCGGATACGGGCCGGTCGCACTATCCGGATGCCGAGAGCCAGATCTGGGTCATGGACATCGACGGTGCAACCGTGAAGAAGGAGCGCCAGTTCGTCTCGATGACGATTGACGGTAAAACTGGCTTCGCCGACGGGATCCGCGCAGATGAGGCCGGAAACATCTGGTCATCAGCCGGATGGGTCGGCGACGGGTATGACGGTGTCCATTGCTTTGCCCCGAACGGTGACCGGATTGGTCACATCCGACTACCGGAGATCTGCTCGAACGTCTGCTTCGGCGGGACGAAGCGCAACCAGCTGTTCATGACGGCAAGCCAGTCGCTTTACTCGGTCTTTGTCGAGACGACCGGCGCGCACATCACGTAGCGAGAGAGAACCACAGGTCTGCTTTTGGGCCCCGGCCTGAAAGCAGATCCCGCTGTCGCACGCGACGCTCGACACCTGGCCTTGCGCAGACAGACGCCAGCATCCGGATCATTCAATTCCGTTTAACGGGATTGAAAAGCCCCCGGCACACGCGAACATGAGCGCGGTGATTCTGTGTGTTGAGGCGTTCAATGCGATTGTTTGCTCCTGTGTTTGCGATGATTGTCTGCTTTGCATCCCAAGCTGGTGCAGACTGGAACTTTGTCGCAACCGGCAACTGGGTGTCCGAGACGCCAACAGCCCGCGGTGTTGGCAGAACGGGCGTGCACGCCCTGTTCGCGACCTGTGTGAATGGCGCACCGTTTCTCTACACATCGGGCTACGCCGCAGTCGCCGGACAGAACCGCACCGAGACCTTTCAGGTCACCGTCGACGGCGCACGGTTCTCCGTGACCGGCACACACGCGCCGCCCGACGGTCTTTGGACAGGCACCGCATCGCCAGACTTGATCGACGCCTTGAAGCGCGGAAGACAGGCCGACGTTCGCGTCCCGGGACAGAACCGCATTCGGTATTCCCTGCGCGGATCATCGCGAGCACTTGGCAGAGCGCTGGCCGCATGCACCCAGTCCGCAAGCACCTCCCGACCCGCCTCCAGCAGCGCTGACGGGGGCCGCAAGGCAAACCTGAACGACATCGTCGCGCAAGCCTGTGGCGGAGAGTACCACATTGCATCAACGTCTGATCTCAGCGGCGATCTCGATGGAGACGGAGCGCCTGATCGCATCCTTGACTGGGCCGGCGTCAGGTGTCTCGACCGATCCAAGGGTCGCGGCGCGGGCTTCTGCGGAGCGAGCATGTGCAGGATCGACATCGCACTGTCTTCAAGCGGGCAACATCAGCAACTGCTTGGCCTGAACCCGGAACTGAAGAGGCGCGCCTTTGGGAGTGTTGCCCTCAGAACGCTCTCAGTGCGCCCATCCTGCCCGGACAACGCCCTGGAATGCCGGGTTGATTGGCGCTGGCGAGACGGCAAGTTGGAGCCAGCCCGATGAGACGTCTTTCGTGTGCTGCGATGATGCTGTGTCTTTTGGTCGTCCCCCCGGTCAAAGCCGACACACCCACATTGCGGATCGCCGGTGCGATGGTTGAAGGACCGGAGGGCACGCCCCTCGCGACGGCGACGGGTGTCGCAGGGGATCCCGGCCAAGCGACGTACATCACCTCGGCCTCAGTGGCCGGGACGGACGGGCTCTGCCTCAGAACATGGTCGGACGGCCTATGCCTGCCGGTCGCTCCAGGCTCGATCGCGCCGGTCGCCGGTCTGCCGACCATGGTCACGGTGGGTGTGCCGTTTGATCAGCAGGATATGCTTCGCAAGTTCGCCGATCCCGCGCTGAACGTGCAGCTTGAAATCGACGACTTCGACCCGGCGCGGGATCGGCCAGAGGTCGCCTTGATGACGCAAAACGGATTTGGCGGCTGGGAGATCCCGATCGAGCCCGTCACCGTTGCGGGGCAGATTGACGGCGGCTTCACGATACGCAGCGCCGTGCTGAACGACCGGTCCATCGGTGCCCCAGTGAGCCATGCCGAAAGGGGGCTTGTTGGCGTCATAACGGCCGTTGATCCGGCCGGCGGGATCGCGCGGGTGACCGGCATGACGACGTTGACGGATCGTCTCGTGGCCTCCGGCATTGCAGTGCCGCCCGAGATGCGCCCAAAAGCCCGGCAAGCCGGTGAATTGCCTCGTGCGGTCGAGGCCGAGATCGGTCGAATGTTTGTCTTTCAGGACAACAGCACGATCCCAGCGGGCCTCTGGGGTTTTTACGGCGCGTCGAACGGCACGGGGTTCAGCGATAGTTTCGTGACCGAGGTGTCCTATTCGGTGTTCGAGGTCGATCTTTCCGGACCGAGGGGCCGCCTGATTGCCGGCGGGGACAAGACGGTGCCGCTGGTTCTTACCGGGATGCCGCTGGAAGCGCCCTTCCGGGGCACGGCGCCCGATCATGTCGCGACATGCGTGGTCCACCCGACGCCCTCGTCCGGCGGTCGTCCTGCAATGGTGTTGCAGTTCTGGCGCGCCGTGCCCGAACGCTTTGATCGGACGACCGGAAACAAGTCCTATGATGAGGCCGCACCGCTGCTGACGGCATGGGCCGATGGGGCATCACCATGCGCCGACCGGTTGGCTGTGCTTGGTCCAGACAGGATCGCGGCGCTGAGCGGGCGTATCCCGTCGGGTGCAACCGCCGCAGCAACCGGGTCGAGCACCGCGCAGCCGGCTGTCGCGTCGCCGCCAGCACAGCCCAAGCCATCCCAGAGCTGGCAATGGACCAGTATTCAGGCCGGTGATACGCTCAATGTGTCAGGCCATGACGGGTCGGTCCGCGCAAACCTGGTCTGCTATCAGCAGAACGGTCGCGTGATCGCCGGCATCAACCTGACCGGGCCCATCCTCGACCCGATCCGGCCAAGAGATCTCCGATCGGGCCAGCTTGTTTTTTCCGTTGGTGGTCAACACTTCTCGACGCGCGTGTCACGGGTCGCCGATCAGCTTGGGATCGAAGCAGTTCCCGATGGTGCCGCCCTGATCAAAGCGCTGCCCGCCGTGGACAAGATCGTCGTGAGTTGGAGCGATGCTTCGGGCGCAATGCCTCTTGGTGCGGTAGACCTTGACGGTGCACAGACGCATATCGCTGCCCTCATCGATGCCTGTGGTCTCGTCGCGCCCCGACCGGCCCAGCCGTCCACCAAGGTTGAAACGCCGGTCGTCGAAGTCCAACCGACATCACCCCCGGCAAAGGACGGATGGACGGAAGGCCCGGCATGGGATGCGACGGGCCTGCCTGCGTGGGACCTTTCGATCGTGGGCGGGCGCACGTTGACACTCGGCTGCACGGAAAGCAGCGAGCTTGTCGTTGCGGTTTCTCCGGGCCTCGGTGTCTCCGGCTTTCAGATTGGGGATCGCAAGGCATATGAGACCGGCCGCCAGGGCAAGACATCGTTCGCGTATTTCGACGGCGATGACATCCGCCTTCTCGAGACCGGCGCCGCGATTGTTTTCCGTGTGATCGGTGCGCCGTTCGAAATCCCGGCACCTGCGAATTTGAGGGAAAGCCGGTCTATCGCTGCCTGCTCGGGTTGATCTGCGTCCGATCGGCGCCGCACGTCCGTGCGCTTGCAGACAATGCGGGCTCCTAGATCGGGCTGTTGCGGCCACGTCGCAGCTTTGCCACATCCTGACGCAACTGGAACAGGGACCGCAAGATAACCGCCAGGATCACGATGCCCCCGCCGACGATGGTCCACTCGGTCGGCACCTCGTTGATAAAGATCCAGACCCAGATCGGGCCCAACGCAAATTCGAGCAGCATGAAGAGCGTCAGTTCCGCCGCCACCAGATGGCGCGAAGCGGCAATGAACAGCGCGTTCGCAATGCCGGACAAGCCGCCGCCCAGCAGCATGCACAGCCAGAAATCATGGGCCGAGATTCCGAGATCATCCCAGCGCAGCGCTCCTGCGATCACAACAATCAGCAGGCCCGAGACCATGAGAGCAGGCAGCATGTCGATGCTTCGGTTCCGCCGCACGATGATCGCGTAGGAAGAGAAGAAGAGCGCCGTCATCAAGGCCATCGCGTTTCCATAGAACGACCCGGTACCAAGACCTTCTGCCATCATGACGCCAACGCCCACGGCCGCCACCAACATCGTGACAAGGGTTGCGCGCGCCAGCGCCTCGCGCAGGATCAGCCATGCCAGAAAAGCCGTGATGAACGGGATCGCGCTGAGGGTGAACAGGGTGTTTGCAACCGTTGTGTTCGTGATCGCCTGGAGGAACGTGATCCCAGCGCTCGCCAGCAAAGCCCCTGCAAAGAGCCCGGGCCAGCCGATCTGGACGATCTTTTGTACCGTCTGACCGCGATACCGCAGCACCATGATGACTGCGACAGTGCTGACCAGTGCAAGCGACCGATAGAAGTTGATCTGCCAGACATCGGCATCCTCGATGTTGCGCAGGATCAACCCGCCAAAGCTGATGCTGACCGAACTGACCACCATCAGCGCCATCGCGAACGCACGGCGGGGCTGGGTGTCCGTGGGTATCGAGGCCATGGTCACAGCGGTCGTCTGCCTTTCCTGTTGCGAGCACGAAACTAGAGGCAGCGGATGGTCGCTTCTCGCCTGTTTCCGACCTCGCGCCTGTCAGACGCAGATATCAGCGGGTTGAACTTGCGCGGTCCGGAGTGCTGAAGTGGTCTGGCACACAGCACCAGGTGAACGGAAACCCAATGGCCTCCTCGACAACTGCAATGACTTCCCGGTTCAGCAACCGGATCGGCGCGATCCATGACATGGTGACCGAATGGCGCCATGACCTCCACGCCCATCCCGAGCTTGGCTTTGAGGAGACGCGTACGGCCGGGTTCGTCGAGCAGTCCCTGCGTGCGTTCGGTGTCGACGATATCGTCACCGGGCTTGGCAAGACCGGGGTTGTGGGGCTGATCCGCGGCAGGACCGACGGCCCCGTGATTGGCCTGAGAGCCGATATGGATGCACTGCCCATGCAGGAACGCGGCGATCCCGCGTACCGCTCGACGATTGATGGCAAGATGCATGCCTGCGGCCATGACGGCCACACAGCGATGCTGTTGGGCGCAGCCAGGATCCTCGCCGAGACCCGCGATTTCGCCGGTGCGGTCGCACTGATCTTTCAACCCGCCGAGGAAGGCGGCGGTGGCGGGCGTGTCATGGTCGAGGATGGCATGTTCGACCGGTTCGACTGCCAGACCGTCTGGGGCCTGCACAACTGGCCCGATCTGCCGCTCGGCACGTTCGCCGCGCTGGATGGCGGGACGATGGCGGGCATCGACTATTTCGACATCGCCGTGCGCGGTCAGGGAACCCATTCCGGCATGCCCCATGACGGTGTCGACACGGTGCTGGCGGCAGCCCACATTGTCACGGCGCTGCAAAGCGTGCCCGGGCGCAACGTCTCGCCCCATGACACCGCGACGATCGGCATCTCAATGTTCCGGGGATCAGACGCATATGTGGTGATGCCCGAGGAGACCGTGATCGGCGGGTCCGTCCGCTATTTCGATGCGGCCGTCAGGGAACTGGCCGAAAACCGGATCCGGACCCTCGCGCGTGGGATCGCGTCCGGCTTCGGTGCCGAGGCGGACATCGACTATCGCAAGCTCTATCCGCCCGTGGTGAACCCTGCGCGCGAAACCGCGATTGCAGCCGATGTTGCGGGCGGCTTGGTGGGCCGGGAACAGGTGCTGCGCACGCACGAGCCTTGTATGGCCGGCGAGGATTTCTCCTTCATGATGGAGGCCCGGCCCGGCAACTATATCTGGATGGGCACCGCCCACCCCGATCACCGCTCCGGCAAGCTCCACTACCCGGACTACGACTTCAATGACGCGGCGATCCCGATCGGTATCGGCTACTGGCTGGCCCTTGTGGACCATTTGCTGCCCATTGGCGCTTCGGCATAACCCGTTGTCGAAGCCGCTTTGCTACCTTGTGGGCTGTTCTGCCAAGTGCTTCTGACATAGGGCAGTCTGACACCAGCAGTGCACCAGAGTTTCACATCCTCAGGACTTGGAGGCGACCCCTTGGGAACAATGCAAACCTCGAAGATCCAGGGCCCGTCCGTCTGGAGGGCCGGGGATTTTCAGAACGATGATCACTGGATCTACAGGCTGACCGAGCGCGATATCGAGGACCTAGAGACAGCGCTGCAGATCCAGCAGGCCTGCCCGAGACCTTTCCCATCGTTCGGACGCAGCGATTTTCCGCTCCCCCACCTCGCCCCGCGTCTTGCGGCGTTTGCCGAAGAACTCGAGAACGGACGAGGATTTGTCCTGATCCGCGGCTTGCCGATAGATCGCTTCACTGACGACGACATCAACAGCATCTATTTCGGGCTCGGTCTCACCCTCGGGCAGCCGGTCGGGCAGAACCCGGAGGGCGATCTGATCGGTCAGGTGATGAACGTCGGCGATCCGAACGACAAGAACACCCGCGTCTACCAGACGAACCGGTACCTGCCCTACCACACCGACCCTTCGGATGTTGTCGGACTGCTGTGCATCCGCAAGGCAAAGACCGGCGGGCTGAGCAGCCTCGTCTCCGTGCACGCGGTCTACAACGAACTGCTGAGCCGATTTCCCGAGTATCTCGGTCTGTTCTACAAGCAATGGTATTATGCCCACCTGGGAGAGGATCTGCCGAGCGCGACATCGCTCTTTGCAATGCACGAGGGGAAGCTGAACTTCCGCTATCTGCGACAGTATATCGAGCTTGGGCACGACGTGCGGGAGCATCCCCTTTCAGATGTCGAGACAGAGGCGCTGGACATTCTCGACAGCATCATCCAGATGCCGGAGCTTCGGCTAGACATGATGCTGGAACCGGGTGACATCCAGCTGGCCAACAATCACCTTGTTCTGCATTCGCGAACCAGCTTCGAGGATTTCGACGAGCAGCATAAACGGCGCAAACTCCTCCGGCTTTGGCTGAAGATGCCGAACGCCCGCAAGCAACCCGCTGGATTTCCTGGCCGCAATGGCTTTTGATTGCCAGCACAAGCGGTGTGATCGAACGTTGAGGCAGGTCTGAAATGCTTGGACTGTTCGGATTGTTCGGCCGTGCAGAGGGCCTCAAGGCGATAGATCAGGCGCTGCGTGAGTTTGACTTGCATCCGCGACTTGTTCCTGAAGCCGTAAAGCTCGCAACCATAAGGCTCCTGCAGAAAGCATCGGAGGCAGGGTACGTGCTTGCCGATGCAGACTACAAGAAGGCCGCAGAACTGTTGAGCTATTCGATCCTTGGACCGGATCAGTTCACGGCCAGCAACTCCCTTGATGCGGCCGAAAACACTGCGCGGCGGACAGAGGCGGCCATAGCCGCCGGCGATACCCTGGATGCAGAGCTGATCCTTTTGACCGTGCATGCCGGGGTCATACATCCGACAGTCGCGGATCAGTTCGAAATCGAGATCGATGAACAGCCCTAGGATGGCAGGGTAAGGTCTGCGGCGCGATTGGCACCCGGGCCGTTTTGAACAGCACAAGACCTCCGGCGGGGCGGCCGAGGCCCTGCGGTCTCGAGACATGGGTCGCGGCAAAAAATCTTCTGCTACGCAGATGCGCACGGCACGTGTGGGTGCTTAGCTGTGGGCGAGCGCGGTTTCCAAGCGCCTGCCCGATCGTGCATCGAACAGGTGGAGGTGAGCCGGATCCATGCTCAACGCACCCGTGCTCCCGTCGTGGTGAACCTTACCCGGCTGCCGAATGACGATGCTGGTTTCCTGGAACCGGGAATAGAGCAGCGTTTCCGCGCCCTGTGGCTCGATATCGTCGATCGTGACAGGCAGACCGGACGACCCGGACGACACACTGAGATGTTCCGGGCGGATGCCAACCTTGACCGGGCCATCTTTCGCCATCTGGGTCGATATCGCGTGCTCACCGATGTGAAGCATGCCGCCACGAAGCTCAGCCGGGATGAAGTTCATCGGAGGCGAGCCGATGAAGCTCGCAACAAATGTGCTGTTTGGCCTTTCGTAAACATCAAGGGGCGGGCCGATCTGTTCGACTCTTCCCTCATTCAGGACGATCAACAGATCGCCCATGGTCATCGCCTCGATCTGGTCGTGGGTGACGTACAGGCTGGTCGCACCGAGTTCGCGATGCAGGCGCTTGATCTCCAGCCGCATCTCGACGCGCAGCTTGGCGTCCAGGTTGGAGAGCGGCTCGTCGAACAGGAACAGGGCAGGGTCACGGACGATGGCCCGTCCCATGGCAACACGCTGCCTTTGGCCGCCGGACAACTGCCGAGGCTTGCGATCCAGCAGGCCGTCCAGTTGCAGGATCCCCGCGGCCTCTTCCACTTTGACGCGGCGTTCGGCCTTGGACATGCCGCGCAACTCCAGCCCGAAGGCCATGTTCTGGGCGACCGTCATATGCGGGTAGAGCGCATAGTTCTGGAACACCATCGCTATGTCGCGGTCCTTGGGCTCGACCTCGTTGACCAGCCGTCCACCAATGCGGATCTCGCCCTCACTGGCATGTTCCAGCCCCGCGACACAGCGCAAAAACGTGGACTTGCCGCATCCCGATGGGCCGACAACGACACAGAAGGTTTGGTCCGGAATCGTGACATCAATGCCGTGCAAAACGTCCGTAGTCCCGAACCGTTTCTTCAAACCGCGGGTCGTCAGCTCTGCCATGTTATTTCTCGCTTTCGATCAGGCCACGCACGAACCAGCGCTGCAGGATCAGCACAACCGCCACCGGTGGCAGGGTCGCGATCAAGGCAGTGGCCATGGTCAGGTTCCACTGGGCGTCCGCATCCTCGGTGGGCAAGGTCCGTGCGACGCCGATGACGATCGTGGTCAGATCCTGATCCGTCGTCACCAGCAGCGGCCACAGGTATTGGTTCCAGCCAAAGATGAACAAGATCACGGACAGGGCCGCCGTTGTCGTGATCGACATTGGCATCAGGATCCGGCGGAAGAAGGTGATGGGGCCTGCGCCGTCGATGCGGGCGGCCTCGCAAAGTTCCTCGGGCACGGTCAGGAAGAACTGGCGGTAGAGGAAGGTCGCGGTGGCAGACGCGATAAGCGGCAGGATCAGGCCTGTGTAGCTGTCCAGCAGCGACCACTCCAACGCCAGTTCCAACCCGATCAGGCCAAGGATCGCATTCAGTGGCAGGAAAGCGTTTGCCACGACCTCATAGGTCGGCATGATCCGCACCTCGACCGGCAGCATCAGCGTGATGAAGATCAGCCAGAAGAATCCCATCCGGAACGGGAACCGGAAGTAGACGATGGCAAAGGCGCTGAGCAGCGAGATCAGGATCTTCCCTGCCGTGATGCCCACGGCCATGATGAACGAGTTCAGCAGTTGACGGCCCAGAAGCTCCTTGTTCCAGGCGGTCGCGAGGTTGTCGAACAGGGCTGTGCCGGGGATCAGCCACACCGCCTCGGACTCGCGCCCGTCGGGCATAGAGGCGACAACGATGGCATAGATGATCGGCAGGCAGATGATCACCGACCCGACGATCAGTACCGCATAGGCCAGCCGGTCGAACCAAACCGCGTGCTCGACCATGCCGACCCTTTCGCGCGTTGCGCGGGTTGGCCGCTCGGCGGGGGCCTCGATGGCAATCTCGGCGCTCATGCGTAGCTCACCCTGCGTTCAACATAGCGGAACTGGAAGACGGTCAGTGCAATGACGATGGCCATCAGGACCACGGACTGCGCGGCGGACGAGCCGATGTCCTGGTTCTCGAACCCGTCCGTGTAGACCTTGAAGACCAGGATATTGGTCGCGCCCGCCGGGCCGCCTCCGGTCACGGCATGGATGATCCCGAATGTGTCGAAGAACGCATAGACGGTGTTGACCACGATCAGGAAAAAGATCGTCGGAGACATCAGCGGCAGGATCACGCGCCAGAGACGCCTTGCCGGGCCCGCGCCATCGATGGCCGCCGCCTCGATCAGCGATTTCGGGATGGCTTGAAGCCCGGCGAGAAAGAACACGAAATTGTAGGAGATCTGCTTCCATGCTCCCGCGATCACGACCAGTGTCATGGCATGATTGCCGTTGAGTAGCGGGTTCCAGGGCACGCCGATGGCCTTCAGGAACCCTGCGACCGAGCCGAACACCGGGTGAAAGAGGAAGATCCAGAGGGCACCCGCCACAGCAGGGGCCACGGCATAGGGCCAGATCGCGGCCGACTTGAAGATCAGCACGCCCCGCATGGCCCGGTCGGCGAAGACGGCCAGCAGCAATCCGATCCCCATGGCCAGCGCCGTTGTCAGGGCCGAGAAGATGAAGGTCACACGCACCGAGGCCCAGTATTCCGGGCTGTCGAACAGCATCTGGAAGTTCTCGAGGCCGACGAAGATCGAGTTGAAGCCGAACGGGTCGGCAAGATACAGGCTCTGCCAGATCGCCAGACCCGCGGGCCAGAAGAAGAATACGGCCAACACCAGCATCTGCGGCAGCAGCAGCAGATAAGGCAGGGACTTCGACCGGAAGAAGGCACGCTTGTGCATGGGATGCGGTGGGGGGCGCGAACGCCCCCCGGTGCCCGGCTATTGCGCAGTGCGCTCGAAGCGGCGCAGGTTCTGGTTGGCGCGCTTGACCGCGTCGTCCAGAGCTTCCTGCGCCGATTTTTCCAGCGCCCAGACCTTCTCGAGTTCCTCGTTCAGGATCTCGGTGTTCTGCACCCCGAAGCCGAGGCGCATGCCGCGGGTGTGCTCGGTCGGCGGGGTACGCGACAGGGCCTTGATCGCGATCTCCTGGTGCGGGTAGTCATTGTAGTAGCCTTCGGCCTTGGCGAGGTCATAGGCATCCAGCGTGATCGGCACGTAACCGGTTACGTGCCAGTCCAATTGCATCTCGGGCGAGGCCAGGAAGGCGAAGAATGCGGCAGCGCCTTTGTATTCCTCGTCAGGACGGCCCTGCATTACCCAAAGTGCAGCACCGCCCAGGAACTGGTTCTTCGGCTCGGCCGTCTCGGCCTCGAGCGGCAGGAAGTCAGCCGCGAACTGGAACTTGGCGTTGCGCGAAATCCCGCCATATCCGGCCGAGCTTTCCAGAAAGATCGGGCATTTCTCGGCATAGAACGCCTCGTGCCCGCCCTGCCAGGTGCGGCCCGTATAGGTGTAGATGCCTTCCTTGACCCAATCCTGGATGCGCTGGACGTGGTTCACGAACTTGGTCGAGTTGAAGACGTACTCGGCGTCCAGCCCGTCCATGCCGTTGCCTTTTGTGGCGATCGGCTGGTTTTCGGCGAACGAGTAGTTGTCGCGGTGAACCCAGATCTGCCAGGCCGAGGTGATGCCGCATTCATAGCCTGCGGCTTTCAGCTTGCGGCCTGCTTCACCCAGTTCGTCCCAGGTCTTGGGCGCGCCCTCGATGCCTGCCTTTTTCAAAGCGTCGACATTGTACCACATGATCGGGGTCGACGTGTTGAACGGCATGGCGGCTGGGCCGTTCTCGTCCGAGAACGCGGCAAGCACGGGCGCGATGAACCGGTCCCAGTTCACGTCCTGACCTGCGTCCTTCATCAACTGGTGCACCGGGTAGACGGCGCCCGATTGAATCATCGTGGCGGCACCGCGGCCCACAACCTGCACGATGGCCGGATTCTTCTTGGCGCGGTACGCGGCGATCGCCGAGTTCAGCGTCTCGTAGTACGAACCCTTGTGAACCGGCACGATCTTGTAGTCGGACTGGCTGGCATTGAACTCTTCGGTGTAGCGCACCAGCGTCTGCCCCAGCTTGCCGTCGGGCGAGAACGCGTGCCACCATTGGATTTCGGTTGTCGCAAAAGCCGGCGCCGCGCTGAGAGCGACGGCCGCAGCGGCGAGAATTCTGACGAGTTTCATGGAACCGTCTCCCTGCATGTTTAAACAGACGGAGTGTGCGTCTCCAAGATGATCGGATGGCGACGGTCATGTGGAACTTACGTGACAGCCTAGGGTTGAGCAGCCGTTCGCAACCAGCCGAAGGTTTGGGTGGCGGACAAAAGCAAAGAACCGTTCGTTGCAAAGTACACGGCCCGTTCGATCACGAGGGCGGCGACCCCTACGCAAAGCGGCGCCATGTGACAAGGTCCGGCATCCGAATTTTTCCAACAGGATCCGCGCATCTGCGCATGCAAAAGAACGGGTGCCTCGTGCGACGCGCCAGGCCTTGGCGAGATATACGCTGTGGTGTGCTTGAAGTTTCGCGCCCCACAAAAGGCATGCGTTCCAAGACTTGCGACCGGCGCGGAGCGTGGCGGATCGCGGCAACCTGGCCTGGCAGGTGTCACCAGACTGCAATCGAACTGTCGCGCGGTGATAACGCGCGCCCTCTAGAACGCGGACATACGAAAGACGGAGACTTGTGATGGCCGACCTGCCGCTGACGATTGGTGCCGCCCTGCCTGTGAACTGGTTGCAACACTATCGCGACTGGATCTTCGAGAAGGATCGCGACGTCGAACTGCAAAGCTTTCACATGGCGGACGTTCTGGATGGTGACTGGCGTACCTTGGCGGACGAGGCCAAGCAGGTGCTTGACGGACACAACGGGCGGCTCGGCATTCACGGACCGTTCTGGGGCTTTACGATCGACAGCATGGACCCGGTAATCCGGGAGATCGTGACGCGGCGCATGATGCAGGGGCTGGATGTCTGTGCTCATATCGGCGCGGTTCAGATGGTCATCCACTCCCCCTACACACCGTGGTCCTACAACAACCTGCCGATGTATGATGACGGGTCGGACCGGCTGCTGGAGAACGTGCATCTGACGCTCGACGCGGTCGTCAAGCGAGCCGAAGACGAAGGCGTCGTGCTGGTGGTGGAGAACATTGCCGACAAGGACGCCCGCGACCGCAACGCGCTGTTGGACGATTTCAATTCGCCAGCTTTGAAAGCATCGGTCGACACTGGCCACGCGCATTTGGGTCATGGCTCGCAAGGCGCCCAACCGGTGGATTACTTCATCCGGATTGCAGGCGCGCGGCTGGCTCATGTGCACCTGCAGGACGCCGACGGGTATGCCGATCGGCACTGGAACATCGGCGAGGGGACGATCCGTTGGCCTGCCGTGTTTCGGGCCATTGCGGCACTGGAAGAGACCCCGCACCTGGTTCTGGAACTCTACGACAAAGCGGGCGTTCCAGCCTCGATGGCGTATCTGGAAGGTTTGGGACTGGCGCAGTAACAGCCTGCGACTGTCATCAAACGAAGGGCCCGGCAGGTTACAAAACCTTCACGTGATTGAACCCGGTCAATCATGGAAGGATCACAAAACGTAAATCTGCTCCGATGAAGGCACACCCATGCGGCACAGAACTCTCCGTGCGACCCAACCGCGCGCGACCATGCAAGGATCAGCAGCAGTCTGAGTGGTCCAGCAGCACATGGGACCCTCTGCACAGCTTCGACGCCAGGGCCGCCGTTAGCCCCTGGCATCGGAGTCGCCGGGTCGAAAGCGGCAACTTTCAATCCGGCGCCCATTCCCACCGACCCACGTCTCACGGCAAATCAGGAGAACGAGTGATGAAACGTATTCTTGCAGCGGCTTTCGCCGCAACCGTTATCGCGGCGCCCATGGCGCAAGCCGATGACGCGGTCTGCTACAATTGTCCGCCCCAGTGGGCTGACTGGGCATCGATGCTGAAGGCCATCGAGACCGAGCTGGGCATCAAGATGCCGCACGACAACAAGAACTCGGGCCAGACACTCAGCCAGTTGCTGGCCGAGAAAGATGCCCCCGTCGCCGACATCGCCTATTACGGTGTGACCTTCGGCATCAAGGCCGGGAACGAGGGCGTGGCGACCGCCTACAAGCCCAAGGGCTTCGATGATGTCGCCGACGGGCTGAAGGACCCGGACGGCAAATGGTTCACCATTCACCAGGGCACGCTGGGCCTGTTCGTCAATGTCGACGCTCTGGGCGGTGCGCCGGTGCCGCAATGCTGGGCCGACCTGCACAAGCCCGAATACGCCGGAATGGTCGGCTATCTCGACCCATCGTCGGCCTTTGTCGGCTATGCCGGGGCTGTGGCTGTGAACCGTACCTTCGGCGGCAGCCTCGACAATTTCGATGCCGCCATCGACTATTTCAACAAGCTGGGCGAGAACGATCCGATCGTGCCGAAACAGACATCCTATGCGCGCGTCGTCTCGGGCGAGATCCCGATCCTGTTCGACTACGACTTCAACGCCTATCGCGGGAAGTACACCGAAGACGGCAATTTCGAGTTCGTGCTGCCCTGCGAAGGCTCGGTCGTCGTGCCCTACGTCATGAGCCTGGTGAACGGCGGACCGAACCCGGAA
The DNA here is from genome assembly GCA_039821125.1 of Pseudomonadota bacterium. Taxonomy (GTDB): domain Bacteria; phylum Pseudomonadota; class Alphaproteobacteria; order Rhodobacterales; family Rhodobacteraceae; genus Thermohalobaculum. The sequence continues at coordinate 52,137 of JBCBOR010000006.1, read as the reverse complement.
CTCGGCAAGAAGATGCTGGACTTCATCATGTCTGACAAAGGCCAGGCGATCTGGACCAACGCCTATCTGCGTCCGGCCCGCCCGATCGATCTTCCAGAAGAGGTCGCATCGCGCTTCCTGCCTGCCGAGGACTATGCCCGCGCAACCCCTGTGGATTATGCAAAGATGGAGCAGGTCCAGAAGGGCTTTGGCGAGCGCTACCTGTCTGAAGTCAAGTAACGTGCCACGCCCCTTGCGCACACGCGCAGGGGGCACTCCTGTCCGATGAGACCCACTCTCTCCTTGCCATGGCTGTTGTCGGTTCCGATGGCTGCCTTTGCGCTGGCCTTCCTGCTGTTGCCGATTGTCCGGCTTGTGCAGGCCTCGGGCGACGGCGAAGCCGGCTGGGGTCTCTATGCCGACATCCTGACCAATGAACGGTACCTGACCTCTTTGCGGGACACGGTGCTGGTGTCGCTTGCGGTGACCGTGGCGGCCTTGGCGGTGGCCACCACGGCGGCCTTGTTCCTCGACCGCAACCGGTTCTTCGGACGCACTGCCCTGATCGCCATTCTCACCTTTCCCATGGCCTTTCCCGGCGTGGTCGTCGGCTTCATGATCATCCTGCTGGGCGGCCGGCAGGGTCTGGTCAACGAGATCAGCAAGGACCTGTTGAACACGCGCACGGTCTTTGCCTATTCCTATATCGGCCTCTTTTTCGGCTACCTCTATTTCTCGATCCCGCGGGTTCTGCTGACCGTCATGGCGGCGGCCGAGAAACTGGACGTCCGGCTAGAGGAAGCCGCGAGGTCGCTCGGTGCGGGTCCGTGGGCCGTGCTTCGGGACGTCATCCTTCCCGGGCTGGCGCCCGCGCTGATTGCGTCGGGAGCCATCGCTTTTGCCACGGCCATGGGGGCCTTCGGGACCGCCTTCACACTGGCCACCGATATCGATGTGCTACCCATGGTGATCTACACCGAATTCACACTCAGCGCGAACATCGCCGGGGCCTGCGCGCTGTCGGTCGTGTTGGGACTGGTCACCTGGGCGCTCCTGCTGCTGGCACGGCAGCTTTCGGGCACCACCGTGGCGGCGGCAGGCTGATGCGCCGGAACCGCGTTGCCTTCGGCTTGCAACTGACCGTCACCCTGCTGGCCTGTGGCTTCCTGATCGTGCCCGCCGTGCTTTCGGTGATGGCGGGCGTCACAGCCAACTACTTCAAGGGCATCGCGCATGGCGTGACCCTGAAGTGGTTGTTCGAGGTCTGGGAGCTTTACGCCGACAGTATCTGGCTTTCGCTGCTGATTGCCGGGGCATGCCTGATCGCAACGCTGATCATCGGCGTGCCAGCGGCTTATGTTCTGGCCAAGAACCCGGGCCGGACCTCGCGGATCATCGAGGAGTTCGTCTCGCTGCCCCTGTCCATCCCGGGCCTCGCGCTGGCCTTGGCGTTGTTGCAGCTTTACGGAACATGGCAAGGGTTTCGCCTGTCATGGTGGTTCATCCTGGTCGGGCATGTCCTTTATACGCTGCCCTTCATGATCCGCGCCGTGCTGGCCGTGTTCAGCGTCATCGACCTGAAGACGCTGGAGGAAAGCGCGGCCTCTCTGGGTGCTTCTCCCTGGCGTCGGTTCCGGGATATCGCCCTGCCCAATGCCGCGCCCGGTATCCTGGCCGGCGCCCTGACGGTCGTGACGCTCTCGGTTGGAGAGTTCAACCTGACCTGGATGCTGCATACCCCGGCGACGAAGACCCTGCCGGTTGGGCTGGCCGACAGCTATGCCTCGATGCGGCTGGAAATCGCCTCGGCCTACACGCTGGTGTTCTTCATCATGATCCTGCCCCTGCTGATCGCCATGCAGATCGTCGCGCAGAAGGCTCAAGCAAAGGTGCGGCCATGACCGAAACAGGTGCCGCGATTACCCTGACCGGCTGTGCCAAGGTCTTCCCCGGTGGGACCCGCGCCCTGCATCCGACAGATCTGACGGTGGCGCAGGGGGAAATCCTGGCGCTGCTTGGCCCCTCCGGGTGCGGGAAGACGACATTGCTGCGGATCATCGCCGGGCTGGAGGCGCCCGAGGCCGGAGGTTCGGTTGCCTTCGACGGGCAGGATGTGACCGACCTCCCGATCGAGAAGCGCCGCATCGGCATGGTGTTCCAATCCTATGCCCTGTTCCCGAACATGACGGTGGGCCAGAACATCGGCTATGCCCTGCGCCTTGCCCGCCGTCCCGCCGCCAAGATCGCCGACCGCGTCGCCGAAGTGATGCAGATGTGCCAGATCACGGGGCTGGCGGATCGCGCCATCGATGCCCTATCGGGTGGCCAGCGCCAACGGGTCGCCCTGGCGCGCGCCATTGCCATGCGGCCACGCGCCTTGCTGTTGGATGAGCCGCTCTCTGCATTGGACGCCGCTTTGCGCGAGAGCCTGCGGGACGAGTTGGCCGGACTGCTGCGCGATCTTTCGATCACTGCCGTCTTCGTCACGCACGACCAATCCGAGGCCATGGCGATTGCCGACCGGGTCGCCGTGATGCGCGATGGAAACATCCTGCAGATCGACGCGTCGGCGGGCGATCTATGCCCAACCCGCAGACGCCTTCGTTGCCAGTTTTGTCGGGGGTGCGAACCGTTTGGAAGGAACCATCGAAGACGGCCACCTTCGACTGCGCGGCGGCGCGGTGCCGGTGCCGCAGGGTGCGACCGAGACATCCGAGTTTTTCATCCGCCCCGAAGCGTTGCAGATCGATCCGACAGGAAGCGGCCCGTTGACCGGAACGGTTGAACGATGCGTGTTCCTGGGCGATCGAACGCGGGTCATTCTGACTGGTGTGTCCGAGGGACAGGTGATGGCCTTTGCACCCTCCGGGTTTGATGTGGCTTCCGGAACGACGGTCTCTCTGACAGTGCAGGACCAAGGCATTTTGGTGACATGACAGTCGACGACACCCATATCGCGCTGGCCAGACATCTGGCCGAAACAGCGCGTCAAACCCTGAATGCGCCGCCCCAACCCGGGTTCGAGATCAAGCAAGACGGCAGCCCGGTCACAGCTCTCGACAGGGCCGTCGAGGCCGCCTTGCGCGCTGAAATCGCCAAGGCCGCGCCGGACCATGGGATCATCGGCGAGGAATACGGGGCCGAGAACAGTGATCGCAACTGGGTCTGGATCCTCGACCCCATCGACGGGACCCGTCAGTTCGCGGCGGGCCTGCCGAATTTCGGGACCCTGATTGCGCTCTGTTATCAGAACCGCCCGCTTGTCGGCGTCGTCTCGCATCCCTGGACCGGTATGACCTGCCTTGGCGTTGTCGGGCAGGGCACCTGGATCAACGATCGACCCGTCCGGACCCTGGCACATCAAAGCCCCGCCGACGTGATTGCCTGCCTGTCCGATCCCGATGCCTTCGATGCCGCAACCACGCCGGGATACAAGGCAATCCGCGCGGCCAGTCGCTGGAATGTCTATGACGGTGGATGCCTGGGCTATGCGGCTCTGGCCAGCGGACATATCGGCATCGCACTGAACGGGCCGAACCTGGAACCCTTCGACATCGCCGCGCTGATCCCGGTGATTGACGGCGCGGGCGGCGTGATCTCCGACTGGCACGGCGGCGCCTCGGACGCCAGATCAGAGGGGGCCATCGTTGGCAGCGCAAACCCGGCCTTGCATGATGCAGTCCTGGATGTCCTCGCCAACGCCCGGTAAGTGCCGCTGAACGGGACGGCGGACCCTTCTCGCAAACACAGACGCGACCTGGCGCCATGGCTCTGTCGCCGATTGTTCACACTGTCGTCATGCACCCCTTGCCCAACCGCATTACCCAAGCCCAGGGCATCCCGCCCAAAGTCAGGGGAGATTACCACCATGCGCAAAGTTCTGGCCATCGCCGCCGCAGCGATGCTGACCGCCACGACCGCATCAGCCGAGACTCTGAAGGTCGGCACCGAATGCACGTATCATCCGTTCAACTACCGCACCGATGACGGCAAGCTGACCGGCTATGACGTCGACGTCGCGAACGAGGTTGCCAAACGCATCGGCGCAGAGATCGAGTTCGTCTGCCAAGAATGGAAGGGCATGATCCCGGCCCTGCTGGCAGGCAAGTTCGACCTGATCGTCGCATCGATGTCCATCACCGAAAAGCGCCTGAAACAGATCGACTTCACTGGCCCCTATCGTGTGTCCATCGGCCAATTCGTCGGCAAGCCGGACCTGGAGCTGTTCAAAGGTGAGGCAATCAACGCTGCTGGCTTCGAAGGCGTCAAGATCGGTCTGGAGCGCGCCACCACCTATGAAGAGTGGATCAAGGCCACCGTCCCATCGGCCGAGGTCGCCTACTACGACAACAACGAAGCCATGTACCTGGACCTGGCCGCTGGCCGCGTCGATGCGATCATGACCAACCCGATGAAGGCTTACCTGAAATTCCTGTCCCAGGACGGCAATGACAAGTTCGCGGTTCTGGGGCCACAAATCGCCGAGGAGAAGTACTTCGGCATCGGTGTCGGCATCGGCCTGCGCCAGGGGCAAGACGCGCTGAAAGGTCGCCTGAACACCGCGCTGGAAGCCATGACCAAGGACGGCACGCTCTCGGAATTCGGCTTGCGCTACTTCCCGTTCACGATCCACCCGCAGGAATGGAAAGGGGCTAGCTGACTTTGCGCGGCCAACGGGCACCCGGACACCGGGTGCTTTGACCCATGTCTGATGTCGTCGGCTGGCTGGACGAATATGCCTGGGGCGCGTGGGTGATCCTGCGCGTCTTTTGTGTCGCTGCGGTGCTGACCCTGATCTTCGGTCTGCTTGGCGCGGCGGCCCGTTTGGCAGGCGGCTGGCCGTCGCGGCTTGCCGGTGTCTACGTCACGTTCTTCCGCGGCACGCCGGAACTTCTGGTGCTGTTGCTGTTCTACTTTGGCACTGCCGTGACGTAGACAGCCATCGCCCGCGCCTTTGACCCAAGTGCAGGTTTCGTCGACATTCCACCGTTCTGGGCGGGGTCTCTTGCCATCGCGCTGATCGCCGGAGCCTATGCGACCGAAAGTTTCCGAGGGGCCTTCCTTGGCGTTGATCAGGGCCAGCTGGACGCCGCGCGGGCACTGGGTCTACGCCCGTGGGCCGTGCTGTTCTTCGTGCGCTTGCCCCAGGCGTGGCGCATTGCTTTGCCCAGCTTCGGCAACCATCTGGTCAGCCTTATGAAGGACACGGCCCTGGTGTCGGTCATCGGGCTGGACGAGATCATGTTCACCGCCAAGATGGCGACCTCGGTCACCCAGGCGCCGTTCACGATGTTCGCCGTGGTTGCGGTCATCTATCTGGCCTTCACCTCGGCGCTCTCCACAGGGCTCCGCTTGCTGGAACAGCGCGCCAATCGGCATTTGGTCAGATGAGCTTCGACCTCTCCCTGATCGCCGAGACCTTCCCCCGCCTGTTGGAGGGTTTGTGGCTGACGCTGTTGCTGCTGGGCGGGTCACTGGTTGGGGGAGCCATACTGGCCGCGCCCACGACATGGATGTTGCTGCACCGGCATCGGTTGGTCGCGGCACCGGCCCGGGTCTATGTCTGGATGTTTCGCGGCACGCCCGCGCTGGTGCAGCTCTTCGTCATCTACTACGGCTTGGCCCAGTTCGAATGGTTGCGAGGCTCCATGGCGTGGACCTTGCTGCGCGAGCCGTTCTGGTGCTGCATTCTGGCCTTTTCGCTGAACTCGGGCGCCTACACGGCGGAGATCCTGCGCGGGGCGATCAGCGGTGTGCCAGACGAACAGCGCGAAGCCGCCCGGGCCTTGGGCCTGCGGCCGGCACAGATTTTCCGCCTCGTCCTTTGGCCCCAGGCTTTGAGGCTCGCCCTTCCACCCTATTCGAACGAGGTCGTCGGCATGATGAAGACCACCGCCTTGGCCAGCACTGTCACACTGGCCGACATTACCGGAATCGCCGAGACCGTCGCAGCAGAAACCTTCGCGCCCTACGAAGTCTACCTGACTGCCGCCGCGATCTACCTCGTCCTTGCGTTCTCTCTCGAAGCGTTGCTCCGCAAGGCAGAGGCACACCTGTCACAAGAACGCATTTGACGCGGTCGGGGGGGCGCACCGTCTTTAAAAAAGATTGCCCCGTTTCAAAGGGTCAATCCGATGGTGCGTCTCGGGGATCAACACGACTGGCGGCGGTCGGTCCAATCGGGCGCACCTCTCCCGGACCGGCTAGAGCACATCGGCTCCGCGCAGGGCACAGATCTCGCCAGTTGAGAACCCGAATTCGGCCAGCACTTCATCGGAGTGTTCACCCGGATCCGGGGACGCACAGGATAACTGAGCAGGTGTGCGCGACAGGGTCACGGGCTGCCCTACAAGATCTACCTTGCCGCGGGCATGGTGCTCGACGCTTTGCACGATGCCGGAATGCTTGACCTGCGGATCCTCGAACACCTCGTCCACCGTATAGATCGGCCCGGCGGGCACGGAATGTGCTTCCAGAACATCCATCCACGCGGCAGTGGTTCGTGTCGCAAAGATCGGCTCGAGCACGGCCCAGCAGGCGGGCCGGTTTGCATAGCGCAGCTCCATTGTCGCGAAGTCCGGGTGATCGGCCAGATCCTCGCGCTCAATGGCGGAACAAAGCCCGCGCCACTGACCCTCGGCCCCGACGCCGAGGTTGAGATAGCCATCCTCTGTCGCGATGACGCCCATCGGCGTGGCATAGGGGTGGTCATTCCCGGCCTGCGGCGGCACCTCGCTCTCGACCAGATAGCGGGCTGCCTGGAAGTCCATGATCCCGATCTGCGCCTCGAGCAGCGAGGAATGGACCCATTGCCCCTGGCCGGATTTCTCCCGTTCGGCAAGCGCAATCAGAACGCCCATGGCGGCATGGTATCCTGCCGTGGAGTCCGCGACCGCAATACCGGAACGCATCGGCCCCTGACCCGGATGTCCCGTGACCATCATGTGGCCGCCCATGCCCTGGGCGATCTGATCAAAGCCCGCGCGCCTGGCGTAAGGTCCGGTTTGACCGAAGCCGGAAATCGAGGCGAGGATGATCCGGGGGTTGATCGCCGCGAGCGCATCATAGTCGATCCCCAGCCGCGTCTTAACATCGGGTCGGAAGTTCTCGACCACCACATCGGCGCGCTCGACCATCCGCAGAAACGCCGCCAATCCCTCCGGCTTCTTGAGGTTCAGTGTCAGCGACCGCTTGTTGCGGTGCAGGTTCTGCATGTCATAGCCGTGTCGCGCGCCGGACATGCCTGCGTTCGGATCGACGCCCTCGGGGGCCTCGATCTTGATCACGTCAGCCCCGAAATCCGCCAGCACCCGGCAACAGGTCGGGCCCGCCCGCACCCGGGTCAGATCCAGAACCCTGAGATGATCGAGCGCGGTGGAGGGGCGGGGCCTGGCCATTCGGCTACTCCGGCAGGGGGGGCAGACGGTCGGTATATTCCGCCACATCGGCGCCGCCCGTCCCGTCCGCCTCGATGTACCAATCCCCGATTTGGCGTGAGGTCATGAAGATCGTCTTGGGATGCTGCATCAGGATGTCGATGGCTTTCTCGAAATAGTAGGCGATGTGCGGCACCGAGATCACATGCGGGTGCAGCCCGAATGTCAGGACACGCGGGTTCTGCTCGGTCTCGCGCTCGAAGATGGCAAGGGTCGCCTCAAGGCGTTTCAGGATTTCATCCGTCGACTGGTCCTTGATGGCATAGACCGGCACATCGTTCAGTTCGAGAGCGTAGGGCAAGCCTACCATCGGGCCATGTTTGGTGCGGATCCAGAACGGCAGATCGTCGATCACCCAGTCGTGCAGGAACTCGATCCCGTGCTCCTTCAGGATATCGATCGTGTCGTCCGTCTCGCCGAGGCCCGGGCCAAGCCACGAGCGCACCTGTTGCCCGTCCACCGCCGTCAGTCGGTCCAGGCATTTCTTGATCGTCGCGCGCTCGTCATCCACGGCCTTCATGGACTGCTGGAACCAGCCATGGCCAACCAGTTCCCATTTGGCCTTGGCGATCTCGTCCATCAGATCCGAGTAGACATCTGCCACCTGTGCGTTCATCAGCGCCGAGACCGGAAGGCCGCGCTGGGCGCACATCTCCATGAACCGTGGCATCCCGCAGCGCATCCCGTACTCGACCCACGAGTAATTCGGCACATCGGGTGGCTGGATCTGCTGCCCATGCGGTGGCGGCAGCACGCCCCGTGGCATCGGCCGGTCAAAGGGCCAGTACTCGATGTTCATGCACAGGTTCACGATGATCGGCTTGCCTTCAGGCGGCTCCAGCCGTTTGACGCGGTTGGACATGCGATAGGGGACACGGGGGTTCGGCCAGACCATGGGGTTCTCCGTCAGTCGATATGCAGGCGGGCGCTGTCCTGCGGCCACGAGACCGTGACCGGCGCGCCGGGTTCAGCGGGAGGCGTCGGCGCGGAGACCACACGGCTCACGATCTCGGTCCCATCCGCAAGGCGCGCCCGGTGCGATGTGGTGAGGCCGAGATAGACGCTCTCGACAAAAGTTGCAGCGAGCCCCTCGCCGCCAGCCGGGCCTATGGCCACCAGCTCTGAGCGGATCGAGATGGTCGCGTCATGCCCCGAAGAGGCGGATTCATCACTGGGCACCGTGATGCGATCGGAACCGATGTCGAGCGTGGCCGTCCCGTCACCGGTTGCGGAAAGGGTCCCGTCAATCAGGTTATTCTCCCCGATGAACGAGGCCGTGAAACGGCGGCGGGGGGCTTCATAGATCTGGCGCGCCGTACCCTGCTCGATCAGTTTTCCGTCGGCGATCAGGGCGATCCGGTTCGCGACGGTCATCGCCTCTTCCTGATTGTGGGTCACATGGATGAAGGTGACGCCGACCTTTTCCTGCAGGTGTTTCAACTCCAGGCACATGTCTTTGCGCAGTTGAGCATCCAGCGCTGCCAGCGGCTCGTCGAGCAGCAGGATGTCGCGATCCAGAACCAGCGCGCGGGCAAGCTGCACGCGCTGTTGCTGGCCACCGGACAGCTCATGCGGTTTGCGCCCGCCCAGACCGGTCAGCCCGACCTGATCCAGCATCGCCGAGACCCGGTCGCTGATCTCGGCCTTGGGCCGCTTTTGCAGCGACAGGCCATAGCCCACGTTCCGCTCGACGGTCATGTGGGGGAACAGCGCGTATTGCTGGAAGACCATACCGGTCGGGCGTTTCTCAGGCGGCAGGTCCGAGACATCCCGCCCGTGCAGCAGCACATCACCCGCTGTGGGCCGGTGAAACCCGCCGATTGTGCGTAGCAGGGTCGTCTTGCCGCCGCCGGACGGGCCAAGCAGCACGAAGTACTCGCCCGCCTGGATCGTCACGTCCACGCCGTCCAGCGCACGCACCGGACCGTAGTGCTTGGCAAGACCGCGGACCTCGACCGCGGGCGCATCGGTGGTGACGGCATCTCTCATGCGGCGACTGGCTCCGCCTTGGCGCGGGCCTCGCGGCCCAGTTTGTCGGACCGCACGAGGGTCCAGAGGATGATCCCGCCGATCAGCGCGATGGCGACGTAGGACACCATGGCGGACATGGCATAGCTTTGCTCGGACATGCCGGTGTTCAGCATCTGGCTGACGAGGACCGTTGTGAACGTGTCGAACCCGCCCTTCAGCAGCGAGGTGCGGGTGTATTCGTTGAAGCAGAGGATCACTGTGAATGCGCAGGACGAGGCCACGCCGGGCCGGATCTGGGGAAACTCGATATCCCAGAACGCGCGCCAAGACGAGGCACCGCAGGACCGCGCGGCCTCGGTCTGTTCTTCGCGGTACCGGCCCATGGTGATCAGCACGACGATGAAGGCGTAGGGGATGGTATAGATCACCAGCCCGATCAACGCCGTCATAAAGCCCAGCCGGAACCACGCGTCGAACATGCCCGTGCCCAACTGATCGCCCAGCCATTGAAACGCAAAGTTGAGGTTCTTGAAGTAGACGAGCAAAGCCGAGCCGAAGATATCCGGCGCTACGAACAACGGCAGCATCAGCAGGAAAAGCACCGGCAGCTTGTTGCGGGCGTTCTTGTAGAACTTGGCCGACAGCACCGCGAACGGGACGGTGATCAGCGTGGTGCAGATGGCCAGCGAAACCGTCCAGCCCAGTGCGTTCATCATCAGCTTGTCGCCGAAGACAACGCCGTACCATTCGGTTGTGAAGACGTACTCGGCTGCGCCGAAGCCGTTCTCGTTGAAGCTGACATACATCACGTAGAACACCGGCGTCATCAGCGTCGCGACGACCAGCAGCATGTAGGCCCATTGCAGCCTATAGCTCCACGGATTGGCATAGTCGTTCATCGCTTGGCCGGCTCCAGGACGTGGGTCAGATCAAAGAGCCGATGGCCGATATAGAGCAGTGCCAGAAGGGTCGAGATCATGATGGCCGACACCGCCATGGCCAGCGGGAAGTCCAGCGCCACAATAGCCTGCGTGGCGATCAGACCCGCGTTCACCGCCCCCGGCCCGCCGAGGATGTTCGGCAGCAAAGCAACCCCGATGCCGTTGACGAAGATGAACACGCTTCCCGCGAAGATGCCGGGCGCCGCCAGCGGCAGGATCACATCGCGATAGGTGCGCACGGTCGAGGCGCCGAGATCCTCGCACACCTCGAAGACGTGCTTGGGCACCGCCTCCATCGCGAGGAAGCCCGAAAATACGATGAAAGGCAGAAAGCTCAGAACCTCGCCAATGATCACGCCCGTGGGTGTGTAGAGAATCGAGGTGATGGGCTCGGAGATCACCCCCAAGTGCAGCAGCGTATGATTGACCAGCCCGTTGCGTTGCAGGACCGGGCGCAGCGCAAAGATGCGGATGATCTCGGAGACCATGAACGGCAGGATGAACAGCAATACCACCCGGTGCTGCGCGACCTGCGGGATGCGCCGGCGCACGAAGACCGCGATGGGAAAGCCCAGCACAAGGCAGATCAGCACCGAGATCAACGAATGCCACATGCTGGCCAGAAAGTTCCACAGCCGCGCCGAGGTGAAGAAGTTCTCGTACGAGAACAGCGTGAATCCCGGCTCCATCCAGAACATGGTGCGCTCGAACACCGACCAGACCGCCGTCAGCAACAGCGGCAGGGCAAAGAACACGGCCATGAAGATCAGGGGCACCCAGAAGGCGCCCCTGGCCAGTCGATTCATGTTCACGCGGCCTGCACCCGCGCCCACCAGTCCTGATAATCACGGATATGCGTCGGGAACACGTTCTGCCAGGCGTTGCCTGAGACGTCGATCCGGGCCTGCTTGCGCTTCAGCCGCTCGGCGATCACCGCCTTGGCAGCATCGTCGAAGTCATCGGGATGCGCGTCCACGTATTCGTTCACACCCTGCATCTGTGGTGTGAAGCCCAGCCCGGCCAACGTCCTCGCGCCAAACCAGGGCGAGAGGTAGACGTTCATCAGCTTGTAGAAGTTCTCGGCCTGACCCCGTTCCTTGCCGCCCTTGGTCAACATGAACATGTTGTTCCAGGTCTGGTGGCCTTCCTTCATCGTGCCATACCGGATGTCCTTGCCGGATTTCTTGGCCGCGACCACCTGAATGGGTTCCCAGCAGGACGAGATCAGCACCTCTTCCGAGGCCAACAGGTCAACGCCGTTCTGGAACCCGTCCCAGAAGGTGCGGAACTGGCCCTTCTTCTTCTGTTCGATCAGGAACTGGCAGACGCCCTTGACCTCATCCGGCGTCATGTCCGAGGCGTCCTCGATGTCCTGCTTGCCGGATTGCTGAAGATAGATCGCAGTGTTCGTCAGGGTCGGGCCAAAGTCGTTCTGCATGGCCGCCCGGCCCTTGAACTGCTCGTCGAACAGTGCCTCCCACGAGGTCAGTTCCTCGCCGATCACGCTGACATTCTGCGCCAGACTGTCGGCGTTCGAGATGTAGGGCACGCAGACGATCTTGCCCTCATACCGGATCGTGTCCGCGGCGGCGCCGCCTTCGTTATAGGCGGGCAGGATGTTAGACCAGTTCGGGATCTGGCTGACATCCAGCTCCTCGATCACGCCCTGGCTGGCCAGCGCGTCTTCCATACCGCCGCCATTGTCGGACATTGCGTCGTAGAGGCTGTTGCCGTCGCCCACGACCATCTTCTGGATCGCCTCATCAGCGCGGGCCGACTTGGCATTATATGCGATCGAGATGCCCGCCTGAGCCTCCATGGCGGACCAGTCCTTGGCACCCACCTTGGCAACCCCGATGGTCCACAGCTTCAAGGCCTCGGCGGCCTGTGCGGTTCCACCAAATCCGGCAACCGCCGCAGCCGACCCGGCGAGCGCCATCATCTGACGACGTGTGAAATCCTGTTGGTTCATGATCCCTCTCCCTGAGGTTTTGGCGCCTGCGGCGCTCTGCTCCTCACAGCCTAGCCGTTTTTTGCACTGCGGCAACTTATCCCAAACGTGTTTCTACATATGCGATCTGCGCGCTAACGTGGCGGCGAGTGCAAAAGGAGGCTGAAATGGATCTCGGACTGGCAGGCAAGAAAGTCGTGGTGACGGGCGGCTCCAAGGGGATCGGCCTCGCTGTCGCACAGGCCTTCGCGGCCGAGGGCGCACGGGTCGTGATTTCGTCCCGCACGGCCGAAGCGTTGGAGGCCGCCGCTGAGGGTATTGCCACCGCGCAGGTTTTCGCCACCGACCTGTCGACCGATGCGGGGCGCGAGGCACTGTTTGCTGCCCATGGCGACGCCGATATCCTAGTGAACAATGCAGGGGCGATCCCGGCGGGCGACATCGAGACGGTGACCATGGACGCCTGGCGCGAGGGTTGGGAGCTCAAGGTCTGGGGTTACATCCACCTTTGCAAGCTGTTCGTCCCGGCCATGAAGGCGCGGCGTGCGGGCACGGTGGTCAACATCATCGGCATGGGCGGGCGCGCCGTGCGCCCGGGCTACATCGCAGGCGCTGCCGGCAATGCCGCTCTGATCGGCTTCACCCAGGCGCTGGGTGCCGAGACGCCAGCGTCCGATGTCCGCGTCTTCGGCATCAACCCGGCCCCGACCCTGACGGACCGGATCAAGACGATGGCGCGGGTCTGGGCCGAGCGTGACTTCGGCGATCCGGAACGCTGGGAGGAGAAACTCGACCAATCCAAGATGCCGTTTGGCCGGATCAAGACACCCGAGGAAGTTGGCGCGTTGGCCGCGATGCTGTGCGCACCGCAGGTTCACTATCTGTCCGGAACCGTCATCGACATGGACGGCGGCGCGCAATGGTCCTGACGTTTCAGGCTCGCGCCCACGCGGCGGCGGCGGACAGAAGCGGCGCGACATCCGCCTGCCCGTGATCGGCGGCAAAGATCTCGAACTCGACCGGGCCGGCGAACCCGGCCTGTGTAATCTGATCGACCAGCGTGCCGACGTCCAGAATGCCTTGGGTCAGGTCCGCACTGCGGCTTAAACCTGCCGTGACATTGCAGATCTGGAGCACCCGGACGCAGGGCTCCGCCGCGACGGCGATCAGATCAGGATCCCACCACGAATGGTAAAGGTCCACGATCAGCCCCGTGGCCTGCAACGGTGCGATCAACGCCCGCGCCTGTGCGATGGTGTTCACGCACCCCTTGGTGGCGACATCTTTGGGATGGATCGGCTCGAGCCCCAGCGACACGCCTTCGGCAACAGCCAGCGCGTCCAGTTCGGCCAATCCCTCGGCGATCAGCGAACGCGCAGAGGCCACATCCGGTTGCTCTGCCGAACCACCCGTGATGACACACAGCGTATCCGCGCCAAGCTCAGCCGCAGCTGCGATCAGGGACCGGTTCTCCGTGTCCTGCGCCCGCCGCCGCGCGGGCTCTGCCCATGTGAAGTACCCAGCGCTGTTCAGCGTCGTGACAGACATCTTGCGCGCCTCGACCGCCCGGCGCAGCTCGGCCGGAGACATCTCCGCCAGCGCGGCGCGGGTCAGGGCAACGCTGCGAAACCCTGCGGCCACGGCCTCGTCCAGAAAGCGCACAACGCCATAGCCGTCGGGGCAGATGTATTGGTTCGCAGCCAAATCCATGCGCCGAGGGTAGTTGACTTGGCACCGATAGGACAGCGGCGAAACCGCATTGCTCAAGCTCACATTTGACGTCGATGCTGTCAGCCTGCAAACCTGCGCCGAGAAGAGCAATACGGGGGCTGGACATGAAACTGGAGGGTGTGCGTGTCCTCGACCTGTCGCTTTTCCTGCCCGGGCCGCATCTGACCATGATGATGGCGGACCATGGCGCGGATGTGATCAAGGTCGAACCACCCTCGGGCGAGCCTGTCCGCAACGTCGGGTACCGCACGCCGGACGATGTCTCGGTCTGGTTCCGCAACACGCATCGCGGCAAGCGCTCGGTGGTGCTGGATCTGAAGACCGAGGACGGGCGGGCCGCTCTGCTGAAACTGGCCGAGACGGCGGATGTCTTTGTCGAGGCGTTCCGTCCCGGTGTCGTCAACCGTCTGGGTGTCGGGTACAAGACGCTGGCAGCCCTCAACCCGCGGCTGGTCTATGCGTCCATCTCTGCCTTCGGCCAGACCGGACCGGAAGCTCAGCGCCCCGCCCACGACCTGGCGGTTCAGGCACTGGCGGGAACCGCCTCGCTGAACCTGGGCGCCGATGGCGAGCCTGCCAATCCGGGGATGCCGGTGGCTGATCTGTCGGCCTCGCTGATGAGCCTCTCGGCGATCCTGATGGCGCTGCTGCGGCGCGATGCAACGGGCAGGGGCGACTATATCGACATGTCCATGCAGGATGCGCTGATGGCGTGGCTGCCCAACGTCACCGGGCCGGTCTTCGCCGAGAACCGCGCGCCTGACGTGCCGAACGAGCGCAGCTTTGGTGGGTATGCGTTCTTCCGGTCCTATCGAACCTCGGATGGCAGGCACGTCGCGCTTGGCGGTGTCGAGCACAAGTTTGTCGAGACCTTGCTGACCGCTCTCGAACGCCCGGATCTGATCCCGGCGGCCAAGACACCTCCGGGACCGGGGCAACAGCCGGTAAAGGACTTTCTGGCGGCCACGTTCGCGACGCGGAGCCGAGACGAATGGGAAGACTGGTTCCAGGGCCGCGATGTCTGTTTCGCACCGGTGCTGAACCTGCACGAAGCCTTCCACCGCCCACACGTGGCCGTGCGTGAGATGCTCGTTCGAGATGCCGACGGCAATCTGCATATCGGCCTGCCAATCAAGTTCCGCGAGGAGCCGGGGCAACTGGATCCGTCTCTGCCGACCCTTGGCCAGCATACCCAAGACGTCTTGCGGGAGATTGGCCTGCCCGAAGCCATCATCGAAAAGGTGGTGGGGCCGGGTCGATGACGTATTTCGACGCCTTCGATCATCGCAAACTCGTCCACGACTACCCCGTTGCAGAATTTCTCCAGCAGTATCGCGGCACCAGTCGTGACGAGCTTCGTGCCCGTCAGGAAGCGCGCTTCATGGATCTGCTGGGCTTTGCTTGGCAAGTGCCGTTCTATCGGCGTCATTGGGGCGCGCGCGGGATCGAGCCGGGCGACATCCGGGGACTTGACGATCTGCCGAAGCTGCCGCCCTATTCCAAGGCGGACCTCATGGCCTCGGTCGAGGCACACCCGCCGCTTGGCGACTTTCATGGCCGCGAGATCGGCGCGCCGGTGCCGATGATCTTTCATACGACATCAGGGACAACGGGCCGTCCGCAGCCGCTGATGTGGGGGCCGAAGTCTCGCGAAGTGCAGAACATGCTGCTGGCGCGGATCTACCGGATACAAGGGCTGACCGAGCGGGATGTGATCCACTCGGTCTACGGGTTCGGCCTGGTGAACGGCGGCCACTACATCCGCGAGGCGATCCAGCATTGGCTTGGCGCGCAGGTGCTGACAGCAGGGACCGGCGCCGAGACCCGCTCGGCCCAGCAGGTGCGGATGATGCACGACTTTCAGGCCACCGCGATCGTCGGCTTTGGCGACTACATCCGCCATCTTGCGGACGTCGCGCGGGAAGAAGGGCTGGAGCCCGGGCGTGACATCCGGATCCGCGTGATCTCGGGTCATCTCGGGGCCGAGAATGCGGCGGAGCTTGCGGCCAGATGGGGGGTCGAGCATGTCTATGACTGGTACGGTGTCGGAGATACCGGGGTCATCGCAGCCGAGGGGCCTGACCGCGACGGGATGCACATCATGGAGGACGCGCAGCTTGTCGAGCTGATCGAACCCGAGACGCTGAACCCGGTTGACGATGGCGAGACCGGCGATCTCGTCTGCACCTGTCTCTACAAGGATGACATCTATCCCGTGATCCGCTTTCAGAGCCAGGACCTGACGCGGATCTTGCCCTGCGAGAATGCGCTCGGCCTGCCCGTTCGGCGTATGGCGGGGCATCTTGGCCGGTCCGACAACATGGTCAAACTGCGCGGCGTGAACGTCTATCCGCAAGGCGTCGGAGCGATCGTGGTCGGAGGGTTCGAGGCGGCGACAGGAGAATATGTTTGCCTTGTGAAAAAGGACGGGGACCGCACGGAAATGACCGTGATGGTCGAGGTGTCGGCGCGCCCCGATGGATTGCAAACCCAAATGGAGATGCTGCTGAAGACCCGTCTCGGTGTGCAGATCAGGGTCGAGTTGGCCGCGCCGGGCGATACCGCCGCGTTGACCCAACTTGAGAGCCGCCAGAAACCGATCCGGTTGATCCGGCAGTCGCCGTGATCGTGACGTCCACAGAAGCAGCAATCCAAGAACGCCTTACCCAGATTGATGCGGACGACGGTGCTCTCCGGGCCTTTATCCGCGTCGATCAGGCCGAGGCTATCGCTGCTGCGGTCATGTCGGACCGGCGCCGCGCTGACGGTGCTGTTCTTGGCCCGCTTGATGGGTTGGCCACGGCGGTGAAGGACAATCTTGCGGTCGAGGGCAAGCCCTGGACCGCGGGTGTTGCAGGCCGACGCGAGGTGACTGCGGCAAGGGATGCGCATGCTGTCTCGCGGCTGCGCGCTGGCGGGGCCATCCTTCTGGGCGGCACCAACATGGACGAAGCGGCCCTCGGCGCCGTCACCGACAATCCGACCTTCGGGCGGTGCTTCAATCCATTGGGAGAGGGGCTGACCCCGGGCGGGTCCTCGGGCGGCTCCGCCGCTGCCGTGGCAGCCGGGTTTGTCGATCTCGCCATCGGAACCGACACCATGGGGTCGGTCCGGGTGCCCGCCGCCTATTGCGGGATCGCAAGCATAAAACCGACCTTCGGTGCGATCGACCGGGATGGATTGGCACTGCTCTGTCCGTCGCTCGATACGATCGGACCCATGGCTAGGGATGTACGGCTGCTCTGGCCCGCGCTTCGGGCGATGGCGTCACCTATGGCCGCGGCGGCGTGGCCCGCCCAAGATCCGCCGCCGGATCTCAGCGGCGTCCGGTTCGGTGTGCCGACGCAACTTTCGCTGGTCGATTGCCGACCCGAGATCCTTGACGGTCTGGAGAACGCGCGCCGCGCCATTGGCGCTCTCGGTGGCACTGTTCGGGCGATTGATCTCGCGGGTTGGAACCCGCACAAGGCGCGCCGCGCAGGGCTGTTGGTGATCGAAGCCGAGGGTGCGGTGGAACTTGCAGACCTGATCGACCGACCCGGCGCGATCAGCGATCCTTTGCGCGCGATGTTGATCTATGGCCGGGACGCGCCGCCAGAGAAACTCGCCGCCGCGAAGGCCGAGATTGCCAGTGCCGCACACTCAGCGACCGACGCGCTGGATGATGTCGACGCGCTGCTGCTGCCGACCGCCCCCCAGCGGGCCTTTGCCCACGGCACGCCAGTTCCGGCAAATCAGGCCGATCTGACGGCCCTTGCCAATTTCGCAGGCCTCCCGGCTGTTGCGATCCCCGCCGCGATGCCGGGCGAGGTATTGCCCGCCTCCGTCCAGATCATTGGACGGCAATGGTCCGATCCCAAGCTCCTGAACTGGGCGGAAATGCTGGCCCCGCGCCTTACTTGAAGACCGGTTTGCGTTTTTCGAGAAAGGCACGATAACCCTCCTGAAAATCCTCAGACACGAACGAGCTTTCGAACAAATCCCGAAGCTCTTTGTCGTCGGCCTCGGCACTTGTTGCGACGGCATCGACCAGGTTCTTTGCGATCCGGTGGGAGTTCGAGGACAGCGCCGCGACAGCCTCGACATACTCTAGCGTCTGCTCGAGAAGCGCATTGGCAGCGAACACACGGTCAACCAACCCGATGCGCAGCGCCTCCTCCGCGCCGACCAACCGTCCGGAATAGAGCATATCCTTGGCCCGCGACGGCCCGACCAGTCCGACCAGTTGACGGATGCCGGGAAAGGGATAGGCCGCGCCCAGCCGCGCCGGCGGCAAGGCCAGCCGGGCCGCGTCCGCGACAAACCTGAGATCACAGGCCATGGCGATGCCGCAGCCCGCGCCGACCGCGAGGCCGGGCACCACGGCGATGGTCGGCTTGGGCAGGTTGGCTATGGCCGCGCGTGCCGTCTCGATCAGATCATTGGTCGCCCGCGCGGCGGCGGCGCTGCCATAGGTCGTTGCAAACTCGGTGATGTCAGCACCGGTCGAGAAATGTCCCCCCGCGCCGGTCAGCATTACGGCCTTCACGCGCGTGTCATCGGCAAGGTCCTTCAGCAAACCCGGAAGAGCACGCCACATCGCCTCGGTCATTGCATTGCGCGTCGTTGGCCGGTCCAGCGTGATCAGCGCGGCAGCCCCCATCTGTTCGGCACGAATGCTGCCCTCTGCCAGGGAAAGGGGAAAGTCCGTCATTGCCAGGGTACCTCGCTTGCGAACCGATCCGCGATGGCCTTGCGGGTGGTGATCCAGACGCCGTCTGCTTGTGTTACATGAGCCAGAAACCGGTCCAGCGCGCCGATCCTTCCCGGCCGCCCGATGATCCTGAGATGCAGCCCCACCGACATCATCCGCGGGCCCTGCGTGCGACTTTCGTCGAGCAACCAGTCAAAGCTGGCGCGCGCATAGTCAAGCCATGCCTCCGGCGTCAGCGAGGGCGCGGTCCAGAACTTCATGTCATTGGTATCGAGCGCGTAGGGCACGCACACCAACGGCCGGATCGTGCCGTTGGCCAGTTCGACGGGCTCCCATCTCGGCACATCGTCCGAGAGGTCATCCATGTGGTAGGTGTATCCGCTCTCGACCAGCAGCCGGCGCGTCAGGGGCGTGTGCAGATAGCGGCTGAGCCAGCCCGAAGGCCGCACACCGCAGGACTGTTCGATCGAGGCCGTCGCTTTCTCAATGAACGCGCGCTCTCGCTCCTCGTCATAGGAGAACTGGTGGATCCAGCGCCAGCCATGGGCGGCGACCTCGTGGCCTGCGCCGACGATCTGACGCGTCAGACCGGGCGCACGCTCCAGGCTCTGCGCCGCGGCGGTGACCGTGGCGGTCACAGCGTACTGGCTCAAGAGACGCAACACCCGAGGCCCGCCTGCGCGGATGCCGTACTGATAGTTCGATTCGTTGACATAGTTCCGGATGGGCACGAAAACCGCGACACCCAGCTCATCCACCGGCTCGGGGCGCTTGTCGCCCTCGGCGACCGACATCTCGGCCCCTTCCTCGACGTTCAGGACCATGGACAGCGCCAGCGTCTTGCCATCAGGCCAGCTGAAGTCAGCCATCCCCGAGGACCGGCACCAGAATGTTGCGATCGAACTCCATGAACACCGTGCCGTCTGCCTTGAACCCGCGTGTGCGCACCGAGACGATCCCCTGACCCGGCTTGCTTTGCGAGAGGCGCTTCTCCAGCACATCGGTCTCGGCATAGATCGTGTCGCCAACAAAGACCGGGGCCTTCATGCGAACATTGTCCCAGCCGAGGTTGGCAATCGCGCCCTGGCTGATGTCGGCGACGCTGATCCCGGTGACCATCGAAAGCGTGAGGCACGAGTTCACCAGCGGTTTGCCGAACTGGCTGGTCGCCGCGAATTCGTTGTCGAAGTGCAGCGGATGCGTGTTCATCGTCAGCAGGGTGAACCAGATGTTGTCCGTCTCGGTGATCGTCCGACCCGGCGTGTGGCGGATCGTCGTGCCGGGTTCGAAGTCGTGATAGGTGCGCCCGGACGTGCCTTGATAGACGCCTTGGGTCGACCTCTCGGGTGCGTCCATGTCTGTCATCCTGTTTCTTGCGGCCTGGCGGCAGGTGCCGTGCCAAGAACCTCGTCATTGTCTGCGCCAAGCTGTGACCCGGCGGTCCGGCTGAGGCGCTTGCCGTCAATGCGCAACGGGTTTGCAAGGGTGCGCATATCGGCCCGCGCGGGGTGGGGGATGTCCTGGATCATGCCGATATCGTGCACGAACGGATTGGCCAGTGCGCCCTGCGCGTCGTGGATCGGACCGATGGGAACGCGCCCCGTCAGCATCTCCATCCACGCGTCGGTGGTGCGGGCCGAGAACGCCTCGTCCAGCGCTTCGGTCAGCGCGTCCCGGTTCGCGCGCCGCGCGTCGAGCGTTGCGAACCGTGGGTCGGTCGCCAGATCCGGACGCCCGACACCGTCGACCAAGGCCAGCCAGAACTTTTCAACCATGCACATGATGAAGACCCAGCCATCTTTGGTCCGGACCGACTGAACCGGCGTTTGCGAGGGATGGGCACTGCGCGCCATACGGGGCGGCACGGGCGAGCCGTTCAGGTGCCAGTTGCCGGGATAGGCCAGTTGCTGCACCGCGACCTCGAACAGCGAGACATCCACATCACAGCCCTTGCCCGTCGTCTTCGCCCGCATCAGGCAGGCCAGGAGACCAATCGCCCCGTTCGCCCCGGTCATGTAGTCGATCATGGAGGAGCCGAGCCGCGTGGGCGGGCCATCCGGCTCGCCGGTCAGGCTCATCAATCCGCCCTCGGCCTGCATCAGATAGTCGTAGCCGGGCCATGTCCGCCGATCGTTGTCGCGCCCATAGGCCGATATGTGCAGACAGACGATGGCGGGATTCAGGGGCGCGAGCGACGCGTAGTCCAGCCCCAACGCTTCGGGCTGATCACCGCGCAGATTGTTCACCACCGCATCGGCGGTCGGGATCAAACGGGCCCAGTGCCCGCGGCCTTCCTCGGTCTTCAGATCCAGCGTGATGCTCTTCTTGTTGCCTGCCCAGGTCTGGAAATAGAGACTGTCATTGTCGCCGAGCATCGGGCCGAGCCGTCGGCTGGGATCGCCGCCCGCTGATCCGTTCTCGGCCTTGATGACCTCGGCACCCAGATCCGCGAGATACATGGTCCCGTAAGGCGCCGCGCCGAACTGCTCCAGCGTCAGGATGCGGATGCCCTCGAGCGGGCGCATCAGATGGGGTTCCGCTTGATGTGCTGCTTGGCAATGATCAGGCGCTGCATCTCATTGGTGCCCTCGCCGATGCACATCAGGGGCGCATCGCGGTAGAGCCGCTCGATGTCGTATTCCTTGGAGTATCCGTAGCCGCCATGGATCCGCATGGATTCGGTCGAATTCTCCAGCGCGGCCTCGGACGCGAAAAACTTCGCCATGCCCGCCTCCATGTCGCAGCGCTCGCCCCGGTCGAAGGCCGCGGCGGCATCCAGTGTCAACAGGCGCGCGGCACGGGCGCGGGTCGCCATCTCGCCCAACTTCAACTGGATTGCCTGGTGCTCGCAAATCGGTTTGCCAAAGGTCTTGCGGGTCTGGGCGTAGTCCGAGGCGAGTTTCAGCGCCCCTTCGGCGAGGCCTGCACCACGGGCGGCAATGTTGATCCGTCCGAGTTCCAACCCGCTGGTGGCCTGGTAGAACCCCTGACCCTCGACGCCTCCGATCAGGTTGTCCGCGGGGATCTTGTAATCGTCGAACACCAACTCACCGGAATCGATGGATTTGTAGCCCAGCTTCTCCAGCTTGCGCCCGACGGTGAAGCCGTCCTGCTTGGGCGCGATGAACAGGCTCATTCCCTTGTGGCGCGGGGTCGCCTCGGGGTCGGTCTTGACCAGCAGCGCGAAGCAATGCCCCTCGACCCCGTTCGAGATCCAGGTCTTGGTGCCGTTGATGACATAGCCATTACCCTCGGGCCGAGCGGTCATGCGGATGCCTTGCAGATCCGTGCCCGCGTCGGGTTCCGTCAGTGCGAGGCCGCCGCGGACCTCACCCGACGCCAGCCGTGGCAGCCATTCCTGCTTCTGACCCTCGGTCCCGAACTTCTCGATGGCGAGCGCCAGCATCAGGTGCGAGTTGAAGATCCCCGTGACCGCCATCCAGTCGCGCGCGATGCGCATGACGATCTTGGCATAGGTCGATGCAGGCAGGCCAAGCCCGCCATATTCCGGCGAGATCGTCGCGCCGAACAGGCCCAGCGCCCGCATCTGCTCAACCGTCTCGGCGGGCCATGTGTCGGCGTGGTCATGATGCTTGACGATGGGCTGCACGTCGCGCGTGACCCAGCGGTCGATGGTGTCGAGCAGTTGCTCTTCCTCGCCGGGGTCTATTCTGCGGTCAGTCAGGGGCATGGAGCGGCTCGCCTCGTTCGGTTTTCTCTACGCTATAAGAGCGCCCCGATCTGTCAACGGAGCGCACAGAGCTATCGCCTACTTGCAAAGCGCGGCGCGGGCCCCGAGTGTGCCCACGGGGAGAGACGATATGACCAAAGATCCGATCTACGGGCTGGCCGATCACGTTGCAGGCACAACTCTCGACGCGATTCCGGACAGTGCGATCACGGCCGCCAGGACCTTCATCCTCGATACCATTGGCGTCGGCATCAGCGGCACCTCGGGCCCAATGGCCGCTGACCTGGTCGCGGCGATGGGCACGATGGGACAAGGCCGGGAGGCAGGTGTCTGGGGGACTGGCGTGCGGATGCCCGCCTGCAACGCGGCGCTGTGCAATGCCTACACGGCCCATTGTCAGGAACACGATTGCGTGCACGAAGGCGCGGTCGCGCATGTGATGACCGTGGTTCTTCCAGCAGCCCTGGCGGTGGCGGAGCGACAAGGCGGTGTGTCCGGCTCCCGCCTGCTCGAGGCCGTGATCCTCGGCGTCGACGTGGCCGCAGCGCTTGGCCTTGCCGCGTCCTCCGGCCTGCGGTTCTTTCGCCCCGGCACCGTTGGTGCATTCGGCGGCGTTGCAGCGGCGGGCCAGATCATGGGCTTCGATGCGCCGCGTCTTATCGAAGCGTTCTCGATTGCCTATGGACAAGTCGGCGGCACGATGCAGGCGCACACGGAAGGCTCGGGTCTCCTTGCCATGCAGATGGGCTTCAACGCGCGCAACGCTGTCACGGCGGTGGATCTGGCCGCGGCCGGGTTCACCGGGCCGCATAACATCCTGACCGGAGATTTCGGGTATTTCAGGCTGATCGAGGATGGCGGAGACCCGCAATGCGTGATCGCCCGGTTGGGCCGTGACTGGCTGATCACCGAAGTTGCGCACAAGCCCTTTCCGTCCGGGCGCGCAACACATGGCATTCTGGATGGCTGCCTTGCTCTACAGCGCACGCACGGGTTTGCTGCGGCGGACATTGCCGAGGTCGCATTGACCGTGCCTCCGCTGATCCAGCACCTGGTGGGCCGCCCACCAAAGCCCGAGATGGCGATCAACTACGCCCGGCTCTGTGCGCGTTATGTGCTGGCTTGCGCCATGCATGGCGACGGGATCCGAATGTCGGATTTCACACCAGAGGCGTATCTGCGCGAGGATCGACAATCGCTGGCGGCGCGGACGTCACTGTTTGTGCAGGACGATGGCGATCCGAATGCGCTTGTGCCCATCGGTGTCGAGATCGCGTTGACGGACGGGTCACGTCTGAGCACCGAGGTCAGACACGTCTACGGAAGCCCCGAGAACCCCATGACACGAGATGCCCACCTCGCGAAATTCAGACAGAATTGCCTTGATGGCCGCCACCCGCTCTCACCGGCCGAGATCAACGGATTGATCGATGCCTGTGACACGCTTCACGGCATCCCAGACATCGATGCGCTTGTGACCGCCGCACGGTAACGCGCGTCCAACCCGTTGGCATTCCGGATCGCGCCGGTTTGCCCGGGGGCTTTGCGGTTTGCCTAGACACATCAGGCGTAGCGTCGAAGATCCGCTACCCTGATATGCTGCCGCGTTCGATCAGGTATTCCCGGTCGCTCAATGCCATTGCGTGGCTGAGTTCCGACTGGGCGATCAGGATAGACCGCTGTTCGGCCCGGAGCGTTGCGATCACTTCCGAGAGCCGCTGCGCCAAAGCGGGCGCGACGCCCTCGAAAGGCTCGTCCAGCAACAGGAGGCGCGAGCCCGCAACCAGGGCGCGGCCAAGGGCGGCCATCTTCTGCTGCCCGCCCGAGAGCAGCAGTGCCTTGCGGTCCTTCATCTGGGCCAGCTCCGGCATCAGCTCGTAGACAAAGCCGAGTTGCTTCGAGGCATCGATCGTCTCGTTCACCCATGCCGGCAGCAGCATGTTCTCCTCGACGGTCAGCCGGGGCACCAGGCGACGGTCCTCGGGCATATAGCCGATGCCAAGCGCGGGTCGCCGGTGTGCCGGCATCGCCGTGATGTCCTCGTTCTCGAAGCGCACGGTCCCGCCCGTGGGCCGGATCATGCCCATGATCGTGCGCAGCGTTGTCGTCTTGCCCGCGCCATTGCGGCCAACGAGCGAGATCAGGGCCCCCTCGGAAATCTCCATCGAGAGATCACGCAGGATCGGCGCCTTCTGTATTTCGACGGTTATACCGGTCAGCGAGAGCATCAGTTCGGACCCTCGCGACCCGGAATTGTGCCCGTGACATAGCGCTGGACCTGCGGGTCCGATAGCACCTCGTCGGGCGCGTCATTGGCGATGATCCGCCCGTCGTAGAACGCAAGGACCCGCTCGGAGTAGCGGGTCACAACGTCCATGTCATGTTCGACGAAAAGGGTCGTGACGTTCTCGGCGGCGAGGGCCTCCATCACCAGGTCCATGATCGGGTATTTCTCCTCGGCGGCGACGCCCGAGGTTGGCTCGTCCAGCAGCATCACCTGCGGGTTGCCCGTCATCGCCATCGCGATGTCCAGAAGCTTGCGCACGCCAGCGGGCAGTTCCGCCATCAGCCGGGGGGCGTATTCCGCGATCTTGAACCGCTCGAGTATCTCCATCGCCCGGTCCTCGGCATCGGCGGCACGTCCACGCCGGAAGAACGAGGGCGGGGTCGGTGACGAGATCGCCAGGCTCACCAACATGTTCTCGAGCGCGGTCAACTCCCCACAAAGCTGAGGGATCTGAAAGGACCGGCAGATCCCGGCCCGTGTGACCTCGCGCGGGCCAAGCGCTGTGATGTCCCGCCCCTTGAACAGGATCTGTCCCTCATCCGGGTCCAGATAGCCTGTGACCAGGTTGACGAACGTCGTCTTCCCCGCGCCGTTGGTGCCGATCAGCGACCAGACCGCACGCTCGGGCACCTGTACGTTGATATCCGCCGCCGCGGTCACGGCCCCGAAGCTTTTGTGAACCCCGTGCGTCTCGAGCGCGAAGGTCATGCACGTCTCCGGTCAACGAGCGAGCCCAGGCCGTTCGGCAACGTAAGGATGACGATCAGGAGGAAGATGCCCAGCGCCAGTTGCCACGTGTTTGGAAAATAGAGGTTCGAGAACGATCGCACGAGTTCCAGGATGATCGACGCCGCGAACACCGACGGAATTGACAGGTATCCCGCAAGGATCGCGACAAAGACGAACTCGCCCGAGATGGTCCAGAAGATCGAGGACTCGGGATCGACATGCCCGATGGCCAGCGCCGTGATCACACCGCCCATGCCGCCGAGAATTGCAGAGATGATGTAGTTCTGCGTGTGCGCGCGGCGCACGGAGGCGCCCAGATATTCGACACGCAACTCGTTCGAGCGGATCGCCAGCGAAATCATCCCCTGCTGGCTGTCAAAGAAGATCCGCATCGCCGTGCCCGCGATGACGACGATCACCACAGTGTAGAGATAAAGCGACAGCGAGAGCGCGCGGGCCTCTGGCTCGTAGCCCACAAAGGTCGGCGCGGCCACGTTCAGCCCGTCCGTCCCGCCGAGCGAGGTCATCTTGGACAGGGTACCGTAGAGGATCATCGACAACGACAGCGACAGCATCGCGAAGAAGATGCCGCGATAATTCGAGAGCAGCGGGCCGAACACAACGCCAACGATGCCGGTGACCAGCACCGCCAGCACGGTGAGAAGGAAGATGTCGGTGACGCCGGTGAAATGCGCCATCAGCCCGGCCACATATGCGCCAAGCCCGAAGAACAGACCTTGCCCGAACGAGACAAGGCCCGCCCGCATCTGCGTAATGATGCCGAGCGACACCAGACCCTTGGCAAGCGCGATGGTCAGCAGAAACAGCGCCCAGTCCGGCAGCACGAACGCCAATGCGATCAGCCCGGCCAGCGCCAGCCCCGCCGCGAGCGGAGTGTTGGCGAGGATCTTCATATCTTCCTCGTTTGAGTTTTCACGAACAGGCCCTCGGGCCGGAAGACCAGCACCACGGCCATAACGAAATAGATGATGAAAAGCTCGATCTCGGGCATCAGGTGCACGGATGCCGCGCGCGCTATGCCGACGAGAACCGCGCCGATGGCGGCGCCCTCGATCGAGCCGAGCCCGCCGATGATGATGACCGCGAAGGCCACGATGATGACATTGACGCCGATGCCGGGGGAGACCGAAATCATCGGCGCCGTCAACGCACCGCCAAGCGCGGCCAGGAACACACCCGCACCGAAGGCAAGCATGAAGACCCGGTCGACATTGACGCCCATGGTCTGGCTCATCTCCCGGTCATGGATGACCGCGAGCACGACCTTGCCGCGGCGGGTCTTGTTCAGGAACGCCCAGACCGCGAGACCCACGACAATCGCCGCGCCGATCACGAGGAAGTCGTAGGCCACGTAGAAGAGCGGCCCCCACTCGACCAGGCCAAGCAGATCATAGGGCTCGTAGACAAAGAGCGGCTCGACCCCCCAGATCAGCTTTATGACATCCTCGAGGATCAGGAAGACACCGTATGTGACCAGAACGCCGATCACCTCGTCGCGGTGATAGAAATGCCTGAGGAGGCCACGCTCCAGCACCGGTGTGACAAGCAAAGCCACGACCGCCGCAGCCAGGATCATCACCGCGTAGCTGCCAAGTGGCACGGCATCGCCGCCCGCTCCGAAATAGAGCCCAACCGCCGAGGCGGTCATGTAGGCCCCCATGGCATAAAGGCTGCCGTGGGCGAGGTTCAGGATACCGAGCACCCCAAACACAAGCGTCAGCCCCACCGACACGATGAACAGCCAGGCGCCATAGATCAGGCCGTCGACGAGGATGACCAGAAGAAGGTCCATAGTCGCTCCCGGGAAGAAGGGCGCCCGAACTGGCGCCCTGTAAGGTCAGCAGATCGAAGGGATCAGCACTTGGCGCCGGGGAAGCCGGCCTTGATCCACTCGACAGCCTTCACCCCGTCCGGCGGGTTGACGCATTCGGCACCGTAGTACTCGATGTCGACAAGCGTCATCTTGCCCGCGGCCTCATCCCATTTGGTGGTGCCGATGGCATTGGGCTGGATCGCCTGATGACCACCGCCAAGCGCCATGGTGATGGTGCCCGAGGGGGCTTCCCAGGTCAGGCCCTTCATGGCTGCGGCCAGCTCTTCGGCGCTGGGCTTCTTGCCGCCATTTGCCGCCATCGCTTTCTCGACGGCCGATTTCAGGCCCAGCAGACCTTGCCACATCCGGAACGGTGCCTGGACCGGGAAGGTGCCATACGCGGCTTCGTATTCGTCCCAGAGCGCGTCGATCAGCGGCCCGCCCTTGGCCTTCGCCGCCAGACCGTTCATGCCGCGGGCACCCAGAATGATCCCGTCAGGCATTTTCTGACCGAGCTGCGGAATGACATGGTCACCCGCTGCCAGCGCAACCTGCATGCGCTTGTGCAGACCGCGTGCCGTCGCCTGCAGCATGAAGGCCTGCAGATCACCGCCCCAGAGCGATGAATGCAACACGTCCGGCTTCTCGCGCATCACAGCCGAGATTTCGGTGCCGTACTGACCCGCGAAGATCTTCGGGAACAATGCCGTCTTTTGTTCGGCCGATGGCTGCAGGTGGCCCATCGAGGCCACAAAATCCGCCCAGCTGTCCTGGCCCCAGGCATAGTCCTGGTTCACGCCCGCGAACGAGCCGACGTTGATCCCGCGCGAGGTCATGTATTTCGCAAGACTGATGTTATCCATCGCCGCATGGGCCGCGGTGCGGAAAACATAGTTGTAGCTGGCTTCCTCGAAGACGCGCGGCGTGCCGCAATCATAGAGGATCAGGAACGCCTTCAACTCCTCGGCGACAGGCGGCACCGCAAGGCAATCACCTGACGAGACATACCCCAGCACCGCGTCGACATTCTCGCGTTGCACGAGATTGCGGAACTCCTGCACCTGCTTGGTGGCGCCGCCCGCCTCGTCGATAACCACCGGCTCGATGGTCAGTCCGCCGAAGCCGACCTGATCGTAAGGCGCTGGCATCTCGCCCTTGTTCAGCTTCTCCACCAGAAGCTTGCCACCGTTCCAGGCCGGCACACCAAAGCTTTCAGCGGCGCCGCCCGACAGGAAGGTCACGATGCCAACCTTGAAACTCTCGGCCTGTGCCGCCCCCGCGATGCCGAGCGCAAGCGCGCTGGACGCCAGGGTTTTTGCGAGCAATCCCAGTCTAAACGTCATGTCGTCCTCCCAGTTACATTATCGTTTTTGGTTGTGTTCATCGTCGGACACAGTCGCCGAGATTGCAACAGGCCCGGAAATCGAAGGCGGAAAGATCACGCATGCGCTTGTCCCGCGACGGTTTCCGATCGACCCGCGGTGGTCAGCACCGATGCAGAACTGTTGCTCTGCCGAACCGGTCAGATTTTGATCCGATCCCCGTTTTGGCGGGGCCGTGCAGTGTCTCCCACGTCCTCCAGATCCGGCGGGGTGCGCCCAGCGCGGTCAAACCATCGCCAGCGGCATTGGTGATCTCAAACTGGGCAGCCCGTCCTGTCGCGCGCCCAAGGACAGTCATCCGGAGCACTGCCTGCCCTAGCTGGTGACGGACCGTGCTGGCAGCAAACCGTCACGGTCTGCGTGCCGCGACTGGCGGGAGATCGCTAGATCGGGTCGCCAGCGCCCTTTCTCTCAACAATCAGGGCATAGCTGTCCGGCTCCCGATGTCGGGCAAAGTCGAAAATCGTCTCACGGTACCGCGTGCCCATGTCGAGATCGACCTTGGCGGTGATCACCTCGTCCTCCAGCGTGCCCGCCATCGCGACGATCTCGCCCGACGGGGCAATGATCACCGACTGGCCGACCATCATCGAGCCTTCCTCGCGTCCGCACTTGGCCGTGCCGACCACCCAGGTGGCGTTCTGATAGGCACCGGCTTGCATACTCAGATGGTTGTGGAACTGGGTCAGCCCGTCGATATCGCCATGCCCGGTGTGATCAACCGGCGTGTTGTACCCAAGCGCGATAAGATCGACACCCTGCAGGCCCATGACACGGTACGCCTCGGGCCAGCGCCGGTCGTTGCAGATCATCATGCCCATGCGCCCGCCGAAGCCCTCGAAAACGGGGAAGCCGAGATTGCCCGGCTCGAAGTACCGTTTCTCGAGATGCTGGAAGGCACGGCCCGGCTGCGGCGCGTCATGGCCCGGCAGATGCACCTTACGGTATTTGCCCATGATCTTCCCGTCGGGTCCGACCAGGATCGAGGTGTTGAAGTGCCGGGTGCGTCCGTCTTCCTGCGTGCGCTCGGCATAGCCGAGATAGAAGCCAACCCCCAGATCCGCCGCTGCATCGAACAGCGGCTGGGTCGCCGGGCCGGGGACGGCCTCCTCGTACCAGGCTTCCAGCTCGTCAGGGTCCTCGATCATCCAGCGCGGGAAGAAGGTCGTCAGTGCCAGTTCGGGAAAGACGACCAGCTTCGCTCCGCGCCCGTGTGCCTCGCGCAGCATCGCGACAAGACGAGCCACACAGGACTGGCGCGGCTCGTCCTTTGCAATCGGGCCCATCTGGGCGGCGGCGACGACATACTGACGGGTCATGTCACGCCCCTCTCTTGGCAGCGGTCGCAGCGGTGTCGATCGCGCCGCCTTCGATCACCACCCCATAGGCGCTGGCCGCGCTTTCGATCGACACGATCCCGTCCAGAACGTCGTCCAGCACCGCCTGCGGATCGCGCTCCGAGGCGGGGCCGTACCCCCCTGCCGATGGTCCGACGGCCAGAAACGTCGCGCCTGCCCCGGCCTGCCGGTAGGGAACCTTGGAGACCAGCGATTCTTCGGTGCCATCGGGATGGATCAGGTGCAATTCGGCGGGCCTGCCTTCGGCGCCGCCCTGAAAGCCCCATGGCGGGAACTTGTGACCCTCGCCCTCGACCGAAAAGCCCCCAGGTTCCAGGAACTGGAATGCCCGGATCGCACCGACCCCGCCGCGTGTACGGCCCGCACCGCAGGTATCCTCACGCAGCTCGTACCGGGTGACACGCATGGGCAGATGGCTTTCGATATCCTCGATCGGGTTGTTGCGCGTGTTGGCATAGAGCGTGTCGACCGCGTCCATCCCGTCCTTGGCGAACCGCCCGCCGTATGATCCCTCGAAGATCTCCATGTGGACCCAGTGCGTCTCCTCGCGCAGGCCCGAGAAGGCGATGACCTTGAGGTTGCCGATCCCGGCGGAGACCTGCTCGGGCACAGCGCCCGACAGCGCTTTCATCACCGTGTCGGCCAGCTGGTTGCCCGGCGTGAAGCGCGCGATGACCGGCGCGGGGAAGATCGGGTTCGCCAGACATCCGCGAGGGGCGATGATCTCGATCGGCCGGGTCAGCCCGGAGTTCTGCGGGATCTCGCCGTAGATATCGCTATCCAGCAGCACCGAGCGCACCGTCAGCCAGATCGAGATATCGACCGTGCCGATCAGCGGCATGTTGATGGGCCGGTCATCGACCTGCGGCGCGGTGCCGGTCAGATCCACGGTCATCGCATCGCCGTCGATGGTGATCGTGACGACAATCGGCAGATCGCACCGGTCGGGATCGTCGAGGAACCCGTCAATGTGCGTCGTCGCCGAGTAGACGCCGTCTGGCACGTCACTGATCGCCTGGCGCATCAGCCGCTCGGAATAGTCCATCAGCGAGGCGGACGCCGCCTGGATCGTCGCCACGTCATAGCGGGCAATGAGATCGCGGAACCGCTCAGCCCCGATCTCGCACGCCGCAACCTGGGCGTCGAGATCACCGACCACCAACGCCGGCGCGCGGACATTGTCGCGCAGGATCTGCCAGACGGCCTCGTTCCGGACACCCGCATCAACCACCTTGATCGCCTTGAACTGAAGCCCCTCGGCGTAGACATCCATGGCATCGACGATCCCGCAGGACCCGGGCGACAGCGCGCCGACGTCGAGGTGATGCGCGGTGGTTCCGGCAAAACCCACGAGCGTCTCGCCATGAAACACCGGCATGATCAGTGCGATATCCGGGCCGTGGGACGCACCGCCATAGGGGTCGTTGTGCATGATCACATCGCCGGGGCGGAACACCTCGCCGCGTGCCGCGAAAACCTCGATCACGTTCTGCACATAGCCGGGGATCGGACCGGATTGCAGCGGGGTCGACTGAACGCTCTCGGCCAGCTGGTTGCCCACCGCATCGGTCAGCGCGGTGCCGAAATCCTCGGACTCGCGGATGATCGAGGAATAGGACATCCGCATCAGCTTGTAGCCCATCTCGATGGCGATGTTCTGCAACGCGCCCTGAATGACGCTGGCGGTAACAGGATCGATCTGAGTCATGACAGCCCCTCCCGAGAGTTGAAGTTGTGCGGGTTTCGGCAGCGACCGACCTGGAGGGCGCATCGCGACGACTGAGTGGCGCAGGCACTTGCAAGCATCGGCGCCGCCTGAGCCGCAAACCGCATCACCATAGCGCCCTCCCGGGGGAGGTCGGGCGCTGCCCGGCTGCGCCGGGCGGGACAGATGGCAAACGTTGCGACCTCACTCCCGATCATGACAGCCCCCCGATGCTGATGATGATATTGCCCGCCGCATCGGCCCGGAAGCTGTCGTCCGGGCGCACGATGGTGGTGCTGTCCTGTTGCAGGATCACGGCGGGCCCGTCGATATCCTGTTCAAGGGGCAGCGCATCGCGCCGATAGAAGGCAGTGTCGATGGTTTGCAACGCGGTGCCGACGCGGAAGACCGAGGGCCGTGTCGCGACCTTGGCATCGTCCAGCGACCCGCCGCCGGGTGGAGACTGCGCCGAAATCTTCTGCGTCTCACCGATGCCGGTCACGCGGACGTTGACGATCTCCATCGGGCTACCAGGGAACGAGCGTCCGTACTCCGCCGCATGGCGCTTCTCGAACTCGGCCCAGACGGCGGCCTCGGCGGTCGCGTCGAACGCCCCGTCCGGCACAGGAATGCGCAACTCGTACCCCTGTCCGACATAGCGGATATCCGCCGTGCGCTTGAAGCTGACCCGCGCGGCATCGACCCCGTCGGCGGCGTATTGCTTCAGCAATCCGGCCTCCATATCGGCAAACCGCGCCTCGATCTGCCCGTGATCCATCGCGCCCGAAAACATGAACGCCGTGCGGATCGCATCGTATTGCAGATCCGTAGTCAGCAGCCCCATGGCCGAGGTGATGCCGGGATGGGCGGGCACGATCACCTCGGGGATCGACAGCATGGCCGCCACATCCGCCGCCTGCAACGGCCCGCCGCCGCCGAACGCCACGAGCGCAAAGTCGCGGGGATCCAGACCCTTCTGCACGGTCCGCGAGCGGATCGCGTTGGCCATGTTGGCGTTGACGATGGTCACGATCCCCTCGGCACAGGCCAGCCG
The DNA here is from genome assembly GCA_039821125.1 of Pseudomonadota bacterium. Taxonomy (GTDB): domain Bacteria; phylum Pseudomonadota; class Alphaproteobacteria; order Rhodobacterales; family Rhodobacteraceae; genus Thermohalobaculum. The sequence continues at coordinate 19,395 of JBCBOR010000006.1, read as the reverse complement.
GTCCATGCCAAGCGTGGCGGCCAGCCCGTCCACGACGGCCTCGGATGCGGCGACATCCAGACCCATCTCTCCGCCCAGGAAATTGCCGGGGTCGAGCCGCCCCAGCACGACATTGGCGTCGGTCACGGTCGGCTCGGTGCCGCCGTGCCCGTAAGCCGCCGGGCCGGGGCGCGCGCCGGCGGACCGGGGGCCGACCTTGAACGCGCCGCCCTTGTCCTGGTGCGCGATGGACCCGCCGCCCGCGCCGATGGTGTGGATGTCGATCATCGGCACCATCAGCGGGAAGCCAGCGATCCATGTGTCTCGCGGCGTTGCCTCGGCGAACCGACCCTCGACCACGATCCCGATATCGGCCGAGGTCCCGCCCACATCAAAGGTGATCAGCGAGGTCCGGCCCGACAGCCCGCCGGTCCATGCGCCGCCCAGCACGCCTGCAGCGGGGCCGGACAACAACGTGACCACCGGGCGCTCGGACACCATGGCCGCCGTCGCGACGCCGCCGTTCGAGGCCATGATATGCAGGTCGGCCTTCAACCCCTCAGCCGCCAGTTCCCCTTCCAGCGAAGACACGTAATCGCGCACCTTGGGCCCGACAAAGGCGTTGATGGCCGAGGTCGTGAACCGCTCGAATTCGCGGAACTGGGGCGAGACCGAAGAAGATGTCGTGACGAACGCGCCGGGATGCTCCTCGAGCACCAGCGCCTTGGCCCGTTCCTCGTGGGCAGGATCGAGAAAGGCGAACAGGAAGCAGACGGCGATGGACGACACCCCGGCCTCGCGCAGCTCCCGCGCCGCTGCCCGCACGGCGTCCTCGTCCAGCGGCACCAGCACCTCGCCCGAGGGCGGGGCAATCCGGTGCGGCACGGTCTTGCGATAGCGGCGCTTGATCAGGGGGCGGTCCTGCCAGGGGATCTCCTGCTGGATCGAGAAGTGCTGTGGTCGCTGGTGCCGCCCGATATGCAGGATATCGCGGTACCCCTCGTTCGTGATCATGCCGCATTCGGCGCCATCATGTTCCAGGATCGCATTCGTCGCCGTGGTGGTGCCGTGATAGACATGGTCGATGCTGGCCCGGTCGATCGCGAACCGGTCGCAGAGCGCCGTGATCCCGCCCAGCACGCCGCGCGCGGGATTGTCGGGCGTGGTCGGAACCTTGTGGATGTGCGTGGCACCGCCCTCGGTGTCATGAAAGACGATGTCCGTGAATGTTCCTCCGACATCGACGCCGATCAGCCGCATAGTCTTCTCCCCCTGTCGTCACCAGCGCGCGCTCCTTGGCGAAACGTCGCACATTCATCCTTGATTAACCAGCGAGGTCCAAACCGTCTCGTGCATGCCGGGCGCGGTGAGAGCCGCCGCCTGAGATCGATCACACCAGAGGCCGCTCAGCGGTGCCCAAGACGGTTGGCTCATCACCTTCCCAGGCCCCGTGGTGCGCCCGGTTTCATGACCGGGTAGGTGCCAAAGCCAGTGGCGGCGCTGCCACCAGCATGGGATGCCATGCTGATGATGATGATACCGGGTCCGATGATACGGCCCGTCAAACCCGGACCGGGTTTGCGTATCCGCGAGATTTCTGACCCTGCCAAACCGCTCAGACCATCGAGCTTGGCCGATAGAACGGTTGCAAGGCATCCGGGTCGAAATAGCCGTCGTAGAACTTCTGCACGTGCGGCATCAGTTTGGTCGCGAGGCCGCGGCGTTCGACTTCCTCTTCGGTCAGGGCGCGGGTCAGATCTCGGCGGAGTTCCTCGAGCGCGGCCTTGTGATCCATCTTCGCGAACGTGCCGTCCGAATAAATCACGTCGCCCGCGCACATGACCAAGTCGACGCCGTCGGTTTTGGCGCGCTGGATCACCGCGTCGAGCACGGGGTAGTCGGGATCGAGATAAGGATAGGCCAGCTTGTCCCAGTCGATCAGCACCATGTCGGCGCCGAGGCCTTCTTCCAGCTTGCCGATCTTGCCGCGGAACGCCGTGGTCGCCGCCCCGCCAGAGGTCGCCATGCGCAGGACCTGCGCCGCCGTCGGCACGCTGTCATCCATGCCCGGCGTGCGGTGGGCGTTCAGCACCATCCGCAGCTCCTGCAGCATGTCGCGGTCGTCATTGATCCCGGCCTCGTCCATGCCCATGGCGGTGTTGACGCCGTGCTTCTCCCACGTGTTCAGCGGGCCAACGCCCGAGCGCAGGCGGAAGTTGGACGAGCAGTTGTGGCATATGTTGGTGCCGGTCTCGGCCACGCGTTCAATGTCGGACTGGTTCAGCCAGACCCCGTGGCCGAGGGTCATGCGCGGGCCGAGCAGGCCGAACCGGTCGATATATTCCAGCGCGGTACCGCCGCCACGACGTTTGGCATATTCCTTCTGAAACGCCGTCTCGACCAGATGCATGTGCAGCGGCGCGTCGTATTTCTCGGACGCCTCAGCCAGCCGGGTCAGCGCATCATCCGAGCACCAGTGCAGGTTGGCAGGCGCAAGCTGGATGCCGATGCGGTCGTGGTTGTGGTGCTGGGAGTGCAGCGTCTCGAACATCGCCATGAAGTCGTCGAGGTCCATGCCGAAGCGGGCGAAGTGGTTCTCCATCGGCGGGCGCAGATCCTCGGGCAGCGAGGCGACGAACTCGGCATCGTCCATGTAGACCAGCCGGTTCTGATCGCGCAGCGCAAACGAATAGCTGACCCGCATGCCGATATCATTGTAGGCGCGCAGCACCTCGTTGGCCCCGGCGGTCACCGTGTCGAGCTTGCCGGGGATCCAGCCGTGGATGTGCTGCACGGTGGTGACGCCCGAGGCGATCATCTCGAACGCCGAGTAGAGCGTGTCGAGGTAGAGATCGACCGCCCGGCAGACCAGCCGCGTGATGAACCAGAGCTCGAGCGGCATGTCGGGCGAGCCAAGCTGCACCGGTGTCAGCCCGATATGGTGGTGGCCGTTGACAAAACCCGGCAGCAGGATCTGTCGCCCGGTGCCGTGGACGGGCAGGTCCGGGTGCGCTGCGCTGATCTCGGCGAACGGGCCGATGGCGCGGACCTTCCCGTCCTCGACCAGGACCGCGCCATCGTCGATCTGGTTCCATTCATGGCGGCACTTCACGCCGGTGATCACGTGTTTTGCGCGGACGATACTCGCTGTCATGAGAGGCCTCTTCTGGATTGTGCCGGTCGGGTCCGGTGGACCCGGGCGAGGGCTCTGCCCTCGCGCTCCCGCGGTATTTCAAGCAAGATGAAGGGAGAGGGGGCGCTAGACGAGGGCCTCCTGTTCGGCGAAGGCGCGGTCGACCTCGGCGCTGAGAATGTCCGTGAGATGCTGGCGGAGCGCCTGCCCCTCGGGTGAGAACGGATCGCGCGGGCGCGGCATGTCGATGGGGACGATTTCCTTGATCCGGCCGGGGCGCGAGGTGAAGACCGCAACCCTGTCGGCCAGCGCCACGGCTTCGTCGATATGGTGCGTGACGAAAAGGACCGAGGCCCCGGACTCGCGCCAGACATCCAAGAGGAAATCCTGCATCTTGGCCCGGGTCTGGACATCGAGCGCCGCGAAGGGCTCGTCCATCAGCAGGACCTTCGGCTCCATGGCGAGCGCACGGGCGACCGCCACGCGCTGGCGCATGCCGCCCGACAGCTCATCCGGGCGCTTGTCGATGGCGGCGCGCAGGCCGACCTTGGACAGGACATCCTCGGCGACCGCCTGGCGTTTCGCCTGATCGGCGCCTTCGAGCGAGAGGCCGAAGGTCACGTTCTGCCCGACGGTCAGCCAGGGAAACAGGGACGTTTCCTGGAAGATCAGGCTGCGGTCCGGCGCGGGCCCGTCGATCGGTTTGCCGAAGGAGGTGATCTCGCCCGAGGTTGCGTCTTCCAACCCCGCGGCGAGATACAAGAGCGTGGACTTGCCACAGCCGGACGGGCCGAGCAGCACCACGAACTCGCCCGGCGCGACGTCGAGATCGATGGTCGCGATCGCCTCGTGCGCCCGGCGGGTGCCGATGGCCCAGATCTTCCCCGTGCCCTTGCACGAAATGGCGGTGTCGGTGCTCATCCGAGGCTCCCCTGTCCTTTGGGCACCCAGTAGAGGATGCGCGATTGCAGTGTTCTCAGCCCGTAGTCGAACAGGAACCCGGTGCAACCGATCAGCACGATGGTGAAGAAGACGAGGCCGGGGTTGAACGTGTTGCGGGCCAGCATGATGACCTGTCCGAGGCCATAGCCAACGCCCGTTGCCTCGGCGATCAGGACGACCATCCAGGCACCAAACAGGTTGAGGCGCAGCACCACCAGAAGGCCCGGCAGGATCGCGGGCAGGATCACCCGGGTGTAGATCTGGCGTTTGCTGGCGCCCATGGTGCGCGCGACGTTGATGTAGTTCTTGTTGACGCTGTCGATCTGCGTGATCGTCGCCAGCGTCATGGTGAAGAAGAGCGCGATGAACACCATGAAGATGGCGGGTGCGTCCCCGATCCCGAAGAGGAAAATCGCCACCGGCAGCCATGCGATCGGCGAGACAGGCGCCAGCAGGGTGATGGTCGGCAGGGTCAGGTTCTCGGCCATCTTCCAGTAGCGGATGGCAACGCCGACCGAGATGGAAACCACGGCGGCAGCGAGCAGGCCGAGGATCACCCGGTAGGTCGTCGAGAAGATCGTGATCACGACCGCCATTTCGGGCGACGGCGCGTCGGTCGCGCCCGCGCCGATCTGCCAGCGCTGCGCGGTGTTGAAATTCTTCGCCTGCCCCGCGATGTCGCCCATGAAGATGTGCGGCGGCGGCAGCAGTTTCGGGTCGGCCCAGCCGATTAGCCACAGGAATTCCCAGATCAGGGCAAACATCCCGACCGAAACGATCGTCCAGCCGATCTTGGGCGCGATCCGCTGCCAAAGCTCGGCCATGGCGGACGGCGGAGTGGGAACCCCGCCGACCGTTTCCGTCGTGGTGGCCATCAGGTTGACTTGACCTTGAGCGACGCGTGCAACTCCGGGTTCTCGGCGATCACCTCTTCCAGCATCGACCAGTCGATGGCCGAGGCGTCGGGCTTCTTCTTGATATAGCCCATCTCCATCAGGCTGTCGGTGCGGCCGAGAATGAAGTCGGTGTTCGCGCGCTGATCGACCATCGGCGGTTGCTTGGTCGCGCCGATGATGGCGTTCTCCATCGAGGTCTTGTAGTAGGTGCCGACGACCTCATCGAGCACGGCCTGTGTCTCCTGCTCGAAGGCGAGCTGTGACTTCATCATCGCCTTGATCAGCGCCTTGATCGCGTCCGGGTTCTCGGCGATCAGGCTGTCGCGGGCACAGAGCACACAATCGGTGTAGTTCGCACCATAGATGTCCTTGCCATCGGACAGCATGTGGCTGCCCTCAACATCCTGCAGAAGCGATGTCGCGTAAGGCTCAATCGTACAGATCCAGTCGAGCGCGCCGGCCTTGAATGCCTCGACCGCTTCCGGCGTGTTGCCGACATAGCGCACGTTCACATCCGACATCGCGACGCCATTGGCCTTGAGATAATCGTAGGGCAGCACTTCGAGCGTATCGAGTTGGAAAGTCCCCAGCGTCTTACCCTTCAGCTTCTCGGCGCTGTCGAGACCGGGCTGGCTGACGATGGCGCAGCCTTCGATCCCCGACCCGGCGACGATCTTGACCGGCGCACCGGCATCATAGAGCGCAACGAAGCTGGTGTAGGGCAGCACGCCGACATCGACGAGGCCGACACCCAAAAAGGTCACATGTTCGGCAAAAGTTGGCGTGTTGACGAATTCCAGTGTCAGCCCGTCTTCCTGGGCGGTCTGGCGCGCGTGGCTGAGGAACAGCGGGAGATTGCAAAATCCGGTGCCATGTGTGGACTTTACCGTGGTCGCCGCTGCCGCAATTCCGGGCAGTCCCGCAGACATGCCTAAACCGAGTGCAGACGCAGCCCCGCCCCGCAACAAATCCCGTCGGGAAAAGTCTAATCCAGAGATATCTGGGAAGTTGCGATTTCCATGTTGTTCGCACATAAGAGCGCTCCTTGTGTTTCTGACGCAAGGGGCTCGGGCTTTCGGTTGGTCCTGGGGGCCCGAGCCGCCTCTTTAACCATTAAGCAATATTTGTGCCTTGCAAGAAGATTCTTGTGCAGCGCAGCAGATTCCAAAGTAATTGATATAATATAACATTTCTTTCGAGCGCCTCCGTGGGGGCATCGCCCGACAGGGCGCACGGACAGGTGTCATGCACAATGGTCCGATACTTGCAGGAGCTCTCTCTGGCCGGCACACACTGTCCGGTCGGAGCGAGAGACCATGACGCCATCTGCCGAGACGCCTTCGGATCCGACGAAGCGCTCGCATGCCCGCCTTGGCATGCTGACGCCCTCATCCAACACGGTTTTGGAGCCGATCACCGCGGCGATGCTTGCCGACCTGCCGGACGTGACCGCGCATTTCGGGCGGTTCAGGGTGCTCAAGATTTCGCTCGAGGACGATGCGCTGGGTCAATTCACAACCGCCCCCATGCTGGACGCGGCTGAGTTGCTGGCGGACGCCAAGGTTCAGACGATCTGCTGGAACGGAACATCCTCGGGCTGGATGGGGTTTCAGAGCGACCACGACTTGTGCGCCGAGATTGAAACACGGACCGGGGCGAAGGCCTGTTCGTCGGTGCTAGCGCTGAACGAGATCCTGCAGACCACCGGCGCGCGGCGCATCGCGTTCGTCACACCCTATCTCGACGAGATCCAGAGCGCGATCAATGCCAACTATGCCGCTGAAGGGTTCGAGGTCGTGACCGACCGACACCTCGGCGATCCCGGCAATTATTCATTCGCCGACTACAGCGAGGCGCAGATCCTCGACATGTGCCGGGCGGTGGCCGTGGAAAAGCCCGACGCGATCAGCATTTTCTGTACGAACTTCCGCGGCGCCGCCGTTGCCGAGACGATCGAGGCAGAGACCGGCATTCCCGTCTACGACACCGTGTCCACGGCCCTCTGGAAGTCTATGAAAGTGGCGGGCGCTGATCCCGCGCGCATCAGGGGCTGGGGCCGCATCTTCGATGTCTAGGCACCCCGTACACCGCATTGCCGGGCCAACCCGGCATATACGGGCCACGGCATCGCCGCAGGCCCCAAAACCTAGTCCAGGACCTACCGAAAGGGACAACCGAGCTATGAAACACACTATCCTGATGGCCGCCGCCGCGGCCTTGCTGGCGGGCACGGCAAGTGCCGAGACCTCGATCCGGGCGACCGGGCTCGTCTCGACCCACAAGTTCCACACGGCGATGGAGAAGGAATTCTACGAGGGTCTGCCCGGCAAGACCGGCATTCCGCTGGCGATCAACTTCAACCCGCTGGATGTGGTTGGCGTCGACATGCAGGACACGCTGCGCATGGTGCGCACCGGGGCCTTCGACATCGTGCAGTCGACCGTCGGTGCCGCGGCCCGCGATGATGCGTTCCTGGAAGGGATCGATCTGATCGGCGTCTCGACCTCGATGGAGCAACTCGAAGAAGCCGTCGCGGCCTTCCGCCCGGAACTGGAAAAGCGCGTGGCCGAGAAGTTCAACGCCAAGGTTCTGGCGCTCTGGCCCTATGGCCCGCAGGTCTTCTACTGCAATGCCGAGGTGACGGGGATCGAAAGCCTGAAAGGTCTGAAAGTCCGGTCGTACACCCCGTCGATGTCGGCGCTTCTGGAAGCGGTCGGGGCGACGCCCGTGACACTGAGCTTCAAGGAGGTCTACCCATCCTTGCAACGCGGCGTCGTGGATTGCGCGATCACCTCGCCCACTTCGGGCAACACCGGCAACTGGCCCGAGGTGACGACACACTTCCTGCCGCTGGGGATCTCATGGTCGGTCAATGGCCACTTCATGAACCTCGACAAGTGGAACAGTTTCTCGGACGAGGAGAAGGCCAAGCTGGAGGCCGAGTTCGCAACCTTCCAGCAGGGGTTCTGGGATCTTGCCGCCAAGAACAACGGCTGGGCGATTGCCTGTAACACCGGGGGCGAGGGCTGCGAGAACTACAACAAGTTCGGCATGACGCTGGTCGAGCCGAGCGCGGAAGATCAGGCGACGGTCACCAAGGCGACCATGGAGAAGGTCCTGCCCGGCTGGGCCGAGAGCTGTGATGCCAGCTTCTCCGAGTGCACCAGCATCTGGAACGCCACTGTCGGCAAGGTGCGCGGCATCGAGCTGAAGTAATGCGACAGGGGCGGGCCGCGTGTCCGCCCCACGCAAAGCCCCACCCGGATCGGAGATCCCATGCGCATCATCGGCATTCTCGCGGGCTATGCCTGCCTGGGCCTGTCGTTCCTGATCGTGGCCGAGATCCTTGGACGCAAGTTGCTGAACGTCTCGATCCAGGGGGTGGACGAGATCGGCGGCTATGTCGTCGCCGTCACCGGGACCTTCGGCATGGCGCTGGCCGCGTTCGGCCGAGCGCATACCCGGATCGACGTTCTGCTGGTGCGCCTGCCAGGGCGCGCACAGGCAGTGCTGAACCTGTTCGCCTATCTCTGCCTGGCCGCGGCGGCGGCGTTCATGGCGTACATGGCCTGGACGACGCTGTCGGATTCGATTGCGTTCAAGTCGGTCTCCTCGACGCCGTTGCAGGTGCCGCTCTGGATCCCGCAATCGCTGTGGCTGGCGGGGCTGGTGCTGTTCGGGCTGACCGCGCTGATCATGGCCGGGCGCGGTGTGATCGCGCTTCGCCGGGGTCTGGCCCATGCCGACCGCGTGCTCGCCCCGCCAACGGTGGCGGAGGAGATCGAGGACGCGCGGCGATGACTATCTCCCGAGGACAGAGCCGATGATCGACCCGACCGGCGCACTGATCGGTTTTGTCATCATGCTGGGGCTGATGTTCATTGGCCTCCATGTCGGCGTTGCCATGCTGGCGACCGGGGTGCTCGGCGCGCTCGTCTATTTCGGACCGCCGGTGCTGTTCTCGTTCGGCACCAACCTATGGTCGGTCATGAACGATTTCCTGCTGACGACCATTCCCCTGTTCGTGCTGCTGGGCGAGTTGCTGCTGCGCTCGGGCATCACCAAGAATATGTATGATAGCCTGTCGGACTGGCTGAGCCGTCTGCCCGGCGGGCTGCTGCACACCAATATTGGCGCCTGTTCGATGTTCGCCGCGGTCTCGGGCTCATCCGTTGCCACGGCGGCCACCATCGGGACGGTGGCGCTGGACGAGTTCAAACGCCGGTCGTATTCCGAACCGCTGGTGCTGGGGTCGATCGCGGCGGGTGCGACGCTGGGCATCCTGATCCCACCATCGGTGAACCTGATCATCTATGGCGCGCTGACGAACACATCGATCGGCCAACTTTTCGCGGCGGGCATCCTGCCGGGGATCCTGCTGACGCTGCTCTTCATGGCGATCATCGCGGCGGTAGCGATCCTCTACCCCTCCATCGCCGAGCGCGTCACCACGAAAGCCCCGCGCGCCGAGCGGCTGCGCCGCCTGACACATCTGCTGCCGCCGCTCGGGATCTTCATCGTCGTCATGGGCGCGATCTATGGCGGCTGGGCCACCCCGACCGAGGCCGCGGCGCTCGGTGTCGTGCTGGCGTTCTGTCTGGCCGCAGGCAACGGGACGCTCAGTTTCACGATGATGCACGAGGCGTTCGTCGCCACGACCCGCACCTCGGCCATGCTGCTCTTCATTATCGCCGCCGCGTTCTTTCTGAATTTCATCGTCGGCGTCCTCGGCGTGCCGCAGGCGATGACGCGCTATGTCACCGATCTCGGGCTTGGCCCGGTCGAGATGATCTGGCTGCTCGTTATCTTCTACCTCGTGATGGGCTGCTTTCTGGAAACGCTGTCGATGATGGTCGGCACCATCCCGGTGGTCATGCCCGTGGTCTTGCATCTTGGAATCGACCCCGTGTGGTTCGGCATCTTCCTGGTGATCATGATGGAGCTTGCGCTGATCACCCCGCCGGTGGGCATGAACCTCTACGTCGTACAGGGTGTGCGCGGGCGCGGGCAGCTGTCGGATGTCTATCGCGGCATCCTTCCCTTCGTGATCGCCATGCTGGCCATAGTCTCGCTGATCATTGTCTGGCCGGATCTGGTGATGTTCGTGCCGGGGCTTTTGTATTGAGCGCTTTGGAGACCGCGCGGCGGCTGTTCGATGAACTGGCCCACGGGACGGCGGACCCGCCCGGCGTGACCCGCTCGACCTTTGGCGCGGGCGAGGCATTCGCCCATGGCCTGATCGTGCGCGAGGCGGATCGGATCGGGCTGGAGCACCGCACCGACGCGATCGGCAATCTCTATGTCACCCTGCCGGGACGGGATCGGGCGGCGCCGTGTCTGATGACCGGCTCGCATCTCGACTCGGTGCCCCATGGCGGCAATTTCGACGGCGCGGCGGGGGTGCTGGCGGGCCTCGCGCTGCTCGAACATCTCGCCGCCGGGCCGACCCCGCCCATTGATGTCGTCCTGATGGCGATCCGGGCCGAGGAGATGATCTGGTTCCCCGAGCATTACCTTGGCTCCCGCGCGGCCTTTGGCCTATTGCCGCCCGATACGCCCGACCGGGTACGCCGGGGCGATACCGGGCGCACGCTGGCCGATCATATGGAGGAGGCGGGGTTCGACCCCGCGCCGATCCGCGACGGCCGGGCGCTGCTCGATCCAGCGGGCATCCGGGCCTTTGTCGAACTGCATATCGAGCAAGGCCCGGTGCTGGTCGAACGCGGCGCTCCCGTCGGCATCGTCTCGGCCATCCGCGGCAACATGCGCTACCGCTATGCGAAGATCCGGGGGCAGACCACCCATGCCGGCGGCGTGCCGCGCACCTCGCGCCGCGATGCGGTTCTGGCGGGCGTGGAGCTGGCCGCAGCGCTCGAGGCGAGGTGGCTGGAGCTGGAGGCATCCGGGCAGGACCTCGTGCTCACCATCGGCCAGTTCGCCACCGACGCCGTTCAGCATGGCATCACCAAGGTGCCGGGCGCGCTCGATTTCACGCTGGATTTTCGCAGCGCAGATCCCGCGACACTGACCCTGTTCGATGATTTTATCCAGACCAGAGCAGCCGAGATCGCTGACCGCCGCGGCGTTTCCATCGACCTCGGCCCGAGCACCCGCGCGGCCGAGGCCGCGATGGACCCGGGCTTGCGCGCGGGCCTCTTGAGCGCGGCCAAGACGTCAGGAACAGACGCGATGGAGCTGCCCTCGGGCGGTGGCCACGACTGCGCCGTCTTCGCCGGGCTCGGCATACCGTCCGCCATGATCTTCGTGCGCAACGAGAACGGCAGCCACAACCCCAACGAGGCGATGGCGTTCGAGGACTTCGCCGCCGCCTGGGAGGTGTTTCGCCACTGGGCCGAGGCCTACCTCGCCCGGCTCTGAGATCTCATCTTCATCTTGCGCAAATACCTCGAGAGCGCGAGAGCAGCGCTCTCGCACGGGCCCTCAGGGCCCGGTCTGCAAACCCGCCAGCGCCGCAGAAACGCCGGTCAACCCGTCGCTTGCACGGGCCGCATAGGTGCCAACCTGCGGTTTGATCGCGGCGAGATCCACCATTGCCCGCGCCATTAGGGCACCCGCCTGCCCGCCATCGATCACCGGCAGCGGGCTTGTGTCCCTGATCCGCCGTGCGGCCCCGGCCAGTACCGCGCCCAGCAGCACGACAACATCCGCGCCCTGCTTGGCCAGCCGCCCGCACGCCCCGACCAACATCGCGTCCAGGTCCGACTTGTCGCCGGGCCGGTAGGCGGACGGGGCTTCCAGCGCTTCCCACCCGGCCATGTCGCGGGTCAGATCGCAGTGGCCGAGGGTCTCGTGATAGAGCGGCGTGACCAGTGCCCCCATCGAGACATAGCCGATCCGCCCGCCGACCATCCGCGCCATGGCGACCGAGGCTTCGGACATGCCGACAACCGGCACCGACAACGCCTCGCGCAGCGCATCGCGCCCGGTATCGAACGACACCGCCAGCATGACCGCATCGACATCCCCGTGCGCGGCAGCGGCGTCGACGATCCCGTGGGTGGCGACCGCATGATCCAGCCGCGTCTTGATCACCGCCGGACCGAAGGACGGGGTCGCATCCACCACCTCCGCCGCATCGCCGAGGGCCCTGCGCATCTCGTCGCCGACGGTGCGGGTGACGAACTCGGTCGTGTTGGCGTTCAGGCAGAGAATGCGCATCAGAAGGGCTTTCCTGGCAGGTCGCGGGTCAGATGTGTGCCGCGCCGCCCGTTATCGGCCAACGCGCCATCGCGCACCACGGGGCGCCCGCGCAGGATCGTTGTGACAGGCCAGCCCGTCACCTCGAACCCCTCCCACGGCGTGTAGTCCGAGCCGTGGTTCAGGATCTCCTGCCGGATCGTTTCCTTGCGCGCTGGATCCCACAGCACGATATCGGCATCGGACCCGACCGCGATCGTGCCCTTCTGCGGATACATCCCGTAAAGCTTGGCGTGGTTGGTCGCGGTCACAGCGACGAACCGGGTCAGATCCATCCGCCCTTTCACCACCCCTTCCGAGAACAGGATCGGCAGCCGCGTCTCGACCCCGGGAATACCGTTCGGGATATGCCGGAAACTGTCGCGCGCGCCCTTGGTGTCCTTGCCCTCGGGGCTGAGATAGAGGAACGGGCAGTGGTCCGACGAGTAAAGCTCGAAATCCCCCTGCTCGAGACCGGCCCAGCACGCCACCTGATTGGCCGCATCGCGCGGCGGCGGCGAGCAGACATACTTGGCCCCCTCGAACCCTGACCGGTCGAGATCATCGGCGGTCAGCGTCAGGTATTGCGGGCATGTCTCGGCATGGACCCGGGCGCCGCGGGCGCGGGCGCGTTTGATCTCGTCCAGCGCCTCGCCGTTCGAGACATGCACGATCGTCAGCGGCACGCCCGCGATCTCGGCCAGCGTGATCGCCCGGTGCGTCGCCTCGCGTTCCACCGGCACGGGGCGGGTGGCGGCGTGGTAGTAGGGGCCGGTGTTGCCATCCCGCTCGGCAGTGTCGCGCAGGAAGTCGATGGCGTCCTCGTTCTCGGCATGGCACATGACCATCGCGCCGTGGCGCTTGGCCACCGCCATGACATCGAGGATCTCGCGATCCGTCAGGCGCATCCCGGGATAGGTCATGAAGACCTTGAAACTGGTATGCCCCGCTTCCAGCAGCGCGGGCAGATCCTGCCCCAGCGTCTGGGCATCGGTGCGATTGACGATCAGGTGAAAGCTGACATCGATATGGCAGTTGCCTCGGGCTTTGGCGTGATAGGCATCGACCGCCTTGCGCAGGGTCTGGCCTTCCTCGGGCAGGCAAAAGGGCAGCACGGTGGTGTTCCCGCCAAACGCCGCCGAGCGCGTGGCGCTTTCGAAATCGTCGGCCATGATCACGTTCGGCCCCGAAGGCTGCGAGATATGCACATGGCTGTCGATCCCGCCCGGCAGAGCGTAGAGACCGGAGGCGTCGATCACCTCCGCCGCCTCGCCCAGATCAAGGCCCAGGGTCGCGACTTTGCCGTCGCGGATACCGATATCGGCACGAGTGATATCCGCGGCGGTGGCGATCTCGGCGCCCTTGATGATCAGGTCATAGCTCATGCCGGTTCCTTCGCCGTCCATGCAGGCAGGCCCCGTGCCGCCCGCCAGCTTTCGGCGATCTGGCGGCGCGAGGCAAGCCAGACCCCGCCCTTGCGGGTCATGTGGTCGAGCAAGGCCTCCAGCCCGCCGATCCGCGCAGGCCGTCCGATGGTGCGCAGGTGAAGGCCGATGGACATCATGCGCGCCTCGGTCCGGCCTTCCTCCCACAACCGGTCGAAGGCGGCGATGCAGTAGCGGCTGAAATCCTCGCCGTGGACGAAGGCGCCGCCGGGGCGAAAGCGCATATCGTTGGTGTCGAACGCGTAGGGCAGCACGACATGATCAGCCTCGCCGCGGCGTTCGACGCGGGGGATGTCGTCGTCATAGCAGTCCGAGTCGTAGAGGAACCCGCCATGGTCCAGCAGAAGGCGGCGGGTGTTGAGGCTGGAGGCGGACTTCGTATGCCAGCCGACGGGCGGCACCCCGGTGATCTCGGCGAGCGTGCTGTGGGTCCGGGCGATCACGTCTCGCTCGGTCGCCTCGTCAAGATGCGCGTGCGGTTGCCAGAGCCAGCCATGGCACGACACCTCGTGACCGCGCGCCACGGCATCCTTCAGCAGCCACGGCGTGCGCTGTGCCGCCCGTCCACAGGTCGAGAACGTGGCGACCGCTCCGGCCCGGTCCAGCGCATTGGCGATGCGGCGGTATCCGGCGCGCGGGCCATAGGCAAAGTGGCTTTCCATGCAGAGATCGGGCACATCCTCGACCAGTTGCGGGGCTTCCGGCCCGGCCTCGTTCAGGGGATCGCCATCAGCGATCGAGAACTCGGCCCCTTCCTCGACATTCACGACAACGGACACCGCCAGCCGAGCCGTATTCGGCCAGGGCGGTGGAGGTGCTCCGTCCCAATAGCCTTTCAGATCGCGACGATCCTGCATGTCTGTCACCCCTGCACACACACGCGCAATTAACGAATAGTCTGCCTAAAAAATCAACATCCCTTCGCATGTGCACACCTGATGGATCGTGTTTCTGATCGCGAGGCGGAAATTCATGCAGAATCTGCTGGACTTCACCCTGCGAACCCGCTCAGGCTGATGCTGCACTTGCGAAGAGCGCCGAACGCGCCGACCCCTCGGGCGGCTATGTCCGCCCTGACGACAGGAGAGATCACATGCTTGCTTCATGGACGAAATACGTTGTTGGATCTGCCGCGCTTGCGCTGACACTGGGCGCACCGGCCATGGCCGAGACGACGTGGATCATGGCTTCGGGATACCCGGAGGACAACTTCCACACCAAGAACATCCGCGCCTTCATCGAGGAGATCGGGGCGAATTCCGACCTGACGATCGACCTTCAATCCAACGACACGCTGATCAAGCTTGACGCGATCAAGACCGCGGTTCAGCGCGGACAGGTGCCGATCGGCGAGATCCGGCTGGGCGTCTACGGCAACGAAGACCCGATGTACATTCTGGCGGGTCTGCCGTTCATCGCCTCGACCTATGCCGAAGCGTGGCTGCTCAAGGACCTGCAAAAGGCCTATTTCGACGAGAAGTTCGCCGAGATCGGACTGAAGGCATTGTACTATTCGCCGTGGCCGGGCCAGGGCTTCTACACGAAAGAGCCGGTCGCCGGTCTGGAAACCTTCAAGGACAAGAAACTGCGGATCTACTCGACCGCGACCCAGCAGATGGGCGAGATGCTGGGCTTTCAGGCCACGATCCTGCCCTTTGCCGAGATCCCGCAAGCGTTCTCGACAGGGCTGATCGAGGCACTGTTCACCTCGCCGCAGACCGGCATCGACATTCAGGCCTGGGACAACACGTCTGACTTCACCTATGCGGGCGCGATCTTCTCGAAGAACGCTGTCGTGGTGAGCCAGGCGATGTTCGACAGCCTCTCGCCCGAGACGCAGGCCGCCGTGCTGGCTGCCGCCGAGGCTGCCGAGTTGCGCGCCTGGGAGATGAGCGCCGCCACGACCGAGGCGCAGATCAAGACCCTGACCGAGAACGGCATGACCGCGACAACGGCTCCAGCTGAGGTCATCGAGAAGATGGTCGAGATCGGCGGCTCGATGATGGACGAGTGGCGCAAGACTGCGAGCCCCGAGGCGATCGCCGTGCTCGACCGGTATCTCGCACTGCGCTGAGCCAGGCAAGGACGGCCTGGGCGGGGGACGGCCACGATGCGCCGCGCGCTTGACAGCCTCTACACCGGGGCCGGGGTTCTCTCCGGCCTCTTCCTCGTGGGCATCGCGGTCACGATCATCGCGCAGGTGATCGCAAGGCTGATCGGGCTGACCATCGATTCGACTGAGACCGCCGGGTTCTGCCTGGCGGCCTCGACCTTCCTCGGGCTCGCCTACACCCTGCGCCGGGGCGGGCATATCCGGGTGACGCTGGCGATCCGGCATGCCGGGCCGGGTCTGAGGCGCTGGATCGAGATTTGGTGCCTTGCCGTCTCTGCCGCCGGGGTTGCGTATTTCTTGTACTGGGCCGTCGACCTCGTCTGGTTTTCGTGGAAGTTCAACGAGCTTTCCCCAGGTCTGATGGCGATCCCGTTCTGGATCCCGCGCTTGACCATGGCTGTCGGTGCGCTGATCCTGCTGATCGCCCTGATCGACGACATGATCTGCGTGATCCGGGGCCGGGCCGAACCGAGCTATGAGGCCAATGCCGAGACGGTTCTGCCGACCGAAGAACGGGACGCCGCGACATGACCGATCCGGGCACCGTCGCCGTCATCCTGTTCGCCGTGATGGCGCTGTTGCTGGCCAGCGGGATCTGGGTCGCGGTCAGTCTGACGGCGGTCGGGTTCGTGGCGCTCTTCTTCTTCTCGCCCGCGCCTGCCGGATCGCTGCTGGCCTCGACCGTCTGGGATGCCAGCTGGAACTGGGCGCTGACGGCGCTGCCGCTGTTCATCTGGATGGGCGAGATTCTGTTCCGCACGCGATTGTCCGAGGACATGTTCCATGGCCTGTCGCCTGTTGTCGGGCGTCTGCCCGGCGGGCTGCTGCACGTCAACATCCTTGGCTGCGGGGTCATGGCGGCGGTGGCGGGGTCCTCGGCCGTGACCTGCGCGACCATCGGGCGGATGTCTGTGCCCGAGTTGAAACAACGCGGCTATGACGAGCGGCTGACCATCGGCACGCTGGCGGGCTCGGGCACGTTGGGGCTGCTGATCCCGCCCTCGATCATGCTGATCGTCTATGGCGTGATCGCGCAGCAATCGATCAGTCGCCTGTTCATCGCGGGTGTGTTGCCGGGCGTCATGCTGATCCTGCTCTTCATGGGCTATGTCGCCATTCGGGCCAAGCTGAACCCGTCGCTGGCCCCGCCGTTCACCGAGCGTCTGACCTGGCGCGAGAAAGTCGCGCGTGCCCGGCTGCTGATCCCCGTGGTCCTGCTGATCTTCGCCGTCATCGGGTCGATCTATGGCGGGTTCGCGACCCCGACCGAGGCGGCGACCATGGGCGTTGTCGGTGCGCTGATCCTGGCCGCATGGTCCGGCAGCCTGAACTGGTCCTCGTTCGTGGATGCGCTGATGGGCGCCGTCAGAACCTCGACCATGATCGCGTTCATCCTTGCGGGCGCGGCGTTCCTGTCCATCGCCATGGGTTTCACAGGCGTGCCGCGCGTGATCGCCGGCTATGTCGAGGCGTGGAACCTTAACCAGTACGAGCTGCTGATCGTGCTGACGCTGCTCTACATCGTGCTGGGCTGTTTCCTCGACGGTGTCTCGATGATGGTGCTCACCGCCTCCGTCGTGTTGCCGATGGTCAAGGGTGCGGGGATCGACCTGCTGTGGTTCGGCATCTTCACGGTGATCGTGGTCGAGATGGCGCAGATCACCCCGCCTGTGGGCTTCAACCTCTTCGTCCTGCAATCGCTGACCGGGCGGGACATCCTGCGGATCACGGCAGCCTCAGCGCCATTCTTCTTCCTGATGCTGCTGGGGATCGTGATCATCGTACTCGTTCCCGGGATCGTACTCTGGCCGGTCGAGTTGGTCGTGATGCGCTGAAGACGGCGTCGGAAGATAGATTTCTGACCAGACTGGTTTTCAAGGTGAGCTGGCGTTCAAGCGCAAACGAGCAGGCGTTTGCGCACCTGCCTGACGGCAGTGGGTCGGGGCGGTGCCCGAAACTTGGAGCAGGATCGGGCGGCTCTGATCTGTGTCCCGAGCGCCGTTCTGCTGGCACGGACCTCCTGTTGCGTCAACGCGTGACAGTCGCAGCAACAGATGCGTAGGCGCAAATCGAGTTGTTGAGCGCGGGTTTTGCTGTCGCGATTTCAATCTGGTCGACCTGTCTTGTCAGTGCCAGCGCCAGGCACTCGATTTCCAGGAGCGCGAGATGCATGCCGACGCACATATGGATGCCTGCGCCGAAGCCGATATGCATGCGCGCGTTGCGACGGGTCAGGTCGAACGTGTCGGGCTTCGCGAAGACGCGTTCGTCGCGGTTGGCGGACGCATACAGCATCATGACACGGGCGCCTTTTGGGATCGCTACGCCTTCGATCTCGACAGCTCGGGCCGCTTTGCGTGTGAAGGATCGGATTGGGGTTCCGATCCGGATGGCCTCGTGCGCGGCATTGAGGACCAGCGAAGGGTCCGCCTTCAGCGCAGCGAAGCTTTCCGGTTGCTGGCCGAGATGGTATCGTGCAGCAAAATCGCGGCCATCGCTCCGAGACCGAGCCATTTGTGGATACGGTAGGACTGGTCCATCGGGCCGAATGTGGCTTCGATCCCCGGCCAACGGGTCGCGATCAGTTGCGCGAAGGCCATCGCGATCAGTGCGAGTATTCCGAGATATTGGCTGAAAAGGGCGATCACATCACGCCCCTGCGCGATCCCGGGAAGCCAGAAAGATGGAGCCAGACAGGCAATCCCAATCACTAGGAGTCCGAAGGGCCTCAACTCTGCACCTCGATCCAGGTGGACATGCCTGCTGCCGAGTGCTCGAGCATGTGGCAGTGCAAGAGCCACGCCCCCGGATTGTCGGCCACGAAGGCGATGTCCGCCGTCTCCCCCGGATCGACCAGCAGCGTGTCGCGGAGAGGGCCAACCTCACCATCACCACCCAACTGGTGGAAGTGGTGGCCGTGGAGGTGCATCGCGTGTGGCCAACGGGTGTCGTTCTTCATGGAAATGCGGGCAGTCTGCCCAAGACGCACCTGGAGCAGGGGATCAGCAGGTGGTTCAGCCATGCCATTGAAAGCCCAGGCCCGTCCCTTTCGGACAAGATCGCGGATGTCAGTTTCAACGCCGCCGACTAACGCAGAACGCATCCCGCCCATTGCCCCGCCTTCCATCACCAGGGTGGCCGTCTGAGAGATGGTGCCGAGTATCGGAACCTCGTTCGGCTGAAGGGGTGCGGGCTTACCCAGTTGCTGCGGTCGAACCGCCGCTTCTACGTCGAAAGTCGTTAGCGCGTAGTCGCCGTCTCTTTCGAACGAGATGAGGAAAGCTTCTCCTGCCGTTTCGTCCGTCACATCGACGATCAGATCAGCCCTCTGCGCCGGTGCGAGGCGCATGCGATCCATCGGCTCGGGCTTCGATAATGGCTGCCCGTCGAGCGACACGACCCATCCCTCCAGGCCCTTTAGGCCAAGAGAGAAGACCCGCGCATTCGCCGAGTTGATCAACCGAAGCCTGATCCGCTGATACCGCCCAGCGGTAAGCTTGTGGGCCGGGTCGCCGTTCACGGTCACAAAATTGCCGATCCGACCGGCATGCGACCAGTCACGCATCAAACCGAAGCTTTCGTCGATCTGCGCCTCGGCGTCCAATCGCCAGTCGTCAAGGACAAGGACTTCGTCGCGATCAACCTCGGGCGGCATATCTTCTTCGATGATCAACGGGCCATGAAGCCCAC
>JBCBOR010000005.1:0-126048 GCA_039821125.1 Pseudomonadota bacterium | reverse complement strand
TTGCCGCCGGGGTTTACCCCGCCCGCCCCCGGGGGGGGCTCCCCGCCCCCCCCCCCCGCCCCGCCCCACACCACCCCGTAGGGTGCGTCCGTGACGCACCCGCGCTTCAGGACGGAGATCCAGATGACATTCTCTCTCGTGGCCCGCTGCGCCGAGACCGGCATCTTCGGCGTGGCGATATCCTCCTCGTCGCCCGCCGTTGCGGCGCGCTGCGCCTATGCCAGGGCCGGGGTCGGCGCAGTGGCCAGCCAGAACGTGACCGATCCACGCCTTGGCCCGGCGGTGCTGGCCGCGATGGCCGATGGCGCAGGGGCCTCATGGGCGGTCAGCGATGTGGCAGCCGGATCAGAACACCCAGCCTATCGGCAGGTGCTCGCCGTTGACACCACAGGCAGCACAGGCGTTCATTCCGGTGCGAACGCGCTGGGGATCTGGGCCGATGCGACAGGGCCGGACGTGGCCAGCGGCGGAAACCTGCTCGCCGATGCCGCCGTGCCCAAGGCGATCGTCGACGGATTTGCCGGAAGCGCAGGCCATCTCGGAGACCGCCTCGTCAGTGCGATGCAGGCGGGTCTCGCCGCGGGGGGCGAAGCCGGGCCGGTCCATTCCGCCGGGCTCCTTCTGGTCCGCGAAGTCCCCTGGCCCGTCGCCGATCTGCGGGTGGACTGGACGGAGGACTGCCCCGTCACGGAACTCACCGCCTTGTGGGAGCGCTACAAGCCGCAACTAGACGATTATGTCACCCGCGCCCTGAACCCCGGCGCCGCGCCGAGCTACGGCGTGCCGGGCGACGTGTGAGGCCGGCAATGCAGATCATCGACCTCTCCATGCCGATCGGGCCTGGACACATCCGCTGGCCAGCCGAGCGTGCAGTCAAGGGCGATTTCGCGGCGGGCAGCATCTTCGAGGTTTCGAGCGTCCAAATGACCTGTCACGGGTTCACCCATGTCGATGCCCCGCGTCACATGGTGCCGGGCGGGCCAACCCTTGATGATCTCGATCTTGCTCGCGTCTGCGGCCGCGCCGCGGTCATCGACCTGAGTGACATCGAGCCGAACGAGGAAATCGGACCGGAGCGCCTGTCCGACCGCGCCGGGCACCTTGCACCGGGGGAGATCGCGCTGTTCCGCACCTGTTGGGATGAACAGCGCGACTGGCAGACCGAGGCGTTCTGGCGTGATGCTCCGTATCTCAACCGGGCCGCTGCAGAGTGGTTGCTGGAGCGCGGACCGACCGCCTGTGCCTTCGACTTTCCGCAGGACTACACAATCCGCCTGCTGCTCGATGGCGAGGTCCGCCCGGTCGAGGAGCACGTCACCCACGACGTGCTGCTGAGGAACAACGTCACCCTGATCGAGTATCTGGTAAACACGCGCGCCCTGACCACGCCGCACACAACCCTGATCGCCGCCCCGATCAAACTGACCGGAGCGGACGGCGCGCCTGCGCGGGTTTTGACGATGGTACCTGTCTGAGAGTCGTCTAGTCGGTGACCGCCGCCGCTGGACGCCGCAATCTGAGGCGATACGGAGCTTTCGCAGCATGTCTCAAGCACGACCCACTCGCGCTTTGCGCGACCTCATAGCACCGCCGCGCCAATTCACTAGCGCCCCTTCACCAACTGGAAGTCTTCGTGCTCACCCCTGTCGATCTCTTCTTGCGTGTTCGCAAGTTGCTCGGACAATC
The DNA here is from genome assembly GCA_039821125.1 of Pseudomonadota bacterium. Classification (GTDB taxonomy): domain Bacteria; phylum Pseudomonadota; class Alphaproteobacteria; order Rhodobacterales; family Rhodobacteraceae; genus Thermohalobaculum. The sequence goes on along the minus strand of JBCBOR010000005.1, from coordinate 124,362 downwards.
GAATCTGTTCCTCAGTTTGCTGCTGGATCCGAATGTGCATGTTCTGCCAGACACCATTGTAATCGAAATAACCGATAATGTTGACCATCGACCTCTTTCCAGTATCAGCGGTGTAATTGGACCCCTTGTCACGATCCTGCTTATTCTGCATCGGTAGCGGACGTACCCACAACTCTGTGTCGGCAGCGTACCATTCCTTGTAACCATTGGTTAGAGTATTGACGATCCACTGAATGTCACCCTGCTCGACCAATTCACCAAACTCAAAATTGTAGTAGCCCTCCGGATTGCTAGAGGGTTTGTTTTTATTGTCGTGAAAACATTTTATGATGCGCAGCCAAAGCTGCTGTCTACCTTTGTTATTCATGAAGCAATCCCCGTAGTTAGATCCGACTACGCCGCAACGTTCTTCGCGATGTTGAAGCCAAACTCGACCGCGCCGCCACCAGTGCCATCCTTGGTTTGCGGCGTGTAGGTCATCTTCCATTGACGAAAGTTGAGGCTGAGGGTTTCGGTCATGCGGTCCGAGCTGCCGTTGCAGCTTGGGCTGACCATACTGATCAGGATCTCCTCCATATCGAACTGCACGAACTCGAGCGGCTTGTCGCCCGCCTTGCGCACGATGATCCGGCCCTTGGGGATGTGCGTGCCCTTGGCGCAGGCTTGGAGCAGAGACACCGACCCCTTGTCGACAAACTTGCTGATCGTGACATCGCCAAAATTCGCTTTTCCGGCTCCGCCGCCGCCGCCAACGTGCATGGTGCCGTTCTGCGAGACGTTCCACGACCACGCGAGCACGTCATTCTCTCCGGTGTGATCGTTGTCTTCGGATTCTCCGGCAATGCCTTCCAGTTTCAGAAACATATCTACAGACACAACGTTCTCCTTATTCCTGGGTTTCAATTTTCGTGACCAGCTGCAATTGATGGCCACAACCAAAGGGTGCAGAATGTCGGCTGCGCTGGGGAGTGCCTAAATCTGAATAGGGGTATTCACGGCTGAATAGGATCGATGTGCCGGTGGAGCCGCTGTGAGCAACTGGGACGATTATCGCTTTGTGCTGGCTGTGGCAGAGACCGGCTCGCTGACCAGCGCTGCGCGGCAGCTCAAGGTCAGCCAGCCGACCGTCGGGCGCCGGATCACCGAGATCGAACAGCGGCTGGAGGCGCGGCTGTTTGAGCGGGTCCCCGACGGCTATCGCCTGACCGATGCCGGCACACGAATCGCCAGCCAGGTGCGGCTGATGGGCCTTCAGGCAGAACGCATCGAGATGACGGCCCGCGCGCCGGAGACCCGCTCGGACCGGGTCTGCCTGACCGCCTCCGAGGGGATTGCCCATGCGATCGTGACACCGCTGCTCTCGCAATTCCGGATCGAGAACCCGGAGGTCGAAGTCGATCTTCTGATCTCAAACCGGTCTGCCGACCTTCTGCGGCGTGAGGCGGATATCGCCATTCGCATCGGCGCTCCGGGTAATGACACGCTAATCGGGCGTCGGCTGGGCCAGGCGCATTTCGGTCTCTTCGGCCATGACAGCTATCTGGCCCGGCGCGGCATGCCCCTGATGCCCGACGATCTGAACGCGCACACGATCATCGAATCGACCGGTGACATCGCTGGTCTGCCACAGGTCGTCTGGCTGCGTGAGAATGCGCCCAAGGCCGAGATTGCATACTCATCGAACTCGATCCTGAACCAGATGCAGGCGCTCAGCATGGGGGTCGGGTTGATGACCCTGCCGACCTATCTGGCCGAGGACATGAGCCGGGTGCGCCGGGTGCTCGGTGATCACTACAACCGTGATGTCGACATCTGGATCCTGACGGAGAAGCGGTTGAAGGACGAACCGGTGATCCGCTCGGTGCTGGATTTCATGGGCAACGAGATCCAGTCCGCGCTCAAGCGGCTGCCGGTCTGAACGAAGGGATCAGCGATCCCCGCTCCAGAGCCGCTCGCACATCAGCCCTGCGCGCTGTTCGACCACTTCGCAGGCATCAAGGATCATGTCCTCGCGGAACCGCCGCCCGACGATCTGGACCCCGATGGGCAAGCCGCCAGAGAAATGCGCCGGGATATTGCCTGAAGGCAGGCCGAGATAGTTCATCGCATAGGAATAGAGCGCGGCGCCGAGCACCTCGCTGACGCCGTCTGTCCCCTCGGTGTCGCGATCCCATTTGAATGGCGGGGTCGGCAAAAACGGTGTCAGCACCAAGGGATAGTCGGCAAGGAACACGGTCCACGCGCGCACATGCGACGACCGGCGGGCCATGGCGTGCAGCAGATCGTCGCCGAAATAGGGCTCGAACATCTCTGTATAGGTCTGAAAGATCGATTTGATCTCGGCCGAGCCATAGGCTTCGATCGCTTCGCCCAGCATGGTCAGCGTCTCGCCGAACAGGCATTTCTGCGCTTCGTGGCCGATCTCGCGCACGGATGGCGGCTCGATTTCGACGATCTCGTAGCCTGCATCGGACAACGCGCCTGCGGCGGTGTCGAGCGCCGTTGCGATGGCTGGATCGGTCTCGAACTCGAAGGTCTCGCGGGTGAAGGCGACCTTGATGGGGCCACCGATGGGCGGGCCGTCCCAGGCGACCGGCGCCTGCCAGGGGTCCAGCGGGCTGTAGGCGATCATCGCCTTCATGGCGGCGCGGACATCGCGGACCTCGCGGCAGATCGCACCTTGCACGGACATGAGTTGCGCAAGCAGCCCGCGCTCGGCGGTTTGCGATGGGTTCCAGGCCGGTGTGCGGCCGAGGCCGGGTTTCACGGTTGCCGCCCCGGTACAATAGGCCGGAAAGCGCAGCGAGCCGCCGATATCATTGCCATGCGCGATGGCACCCATGCCGGACATGACCGCCGAGGACGCCCCGCCGGAGGATCCGCCAGACGACACCCAATCGTTCCACGGAGAGTAGGTCCGACCGTGCAGTTCGTTCACTGTCGTGGCGCGAAAGCTGAACTCGGGCGTGTTGGTGCGCCCGATCACGATGGCTCCCGCGGCCTTCAGGTTGGTCACCATCGGCGCATCGCCGGGTGCGATGATGTCCTTGAAGGCCGTTATGCCATTTGGCGTTGCTCGCCCGGTCTGGTCGATGTTCTCCTTGATGGTCACCGGCACGCCCTGCAACAGCCCGGTTGCCGCCCCCTCCGCCAGCGCTTTGTCGGCGGCAGCCGCCTCGGCCAGCGCGGTCTCGCTCAGGTCATCGACCACAGCGTTCAGATGGCCGTTCACCTCGCGCACCCGGTCGATGGCTGCGCCGACGGCGGCCTCGCAGGTGATCTCGCGCCGCGCAACGGCGTCGGCGATGTCGCAGGCGCTCGCCTGCCAGAGCGGTTTGGTGCTGTCGCGCATGGCGGACCTCCTGTTCCCTGCACGACTATGGGCGAGAACGGGCCTCCATGCTAGCGTTCCGGCGATGAAAGCGAACGATCTGATCGAACCGCGCCTTGGCGGCATCTGGTGCGAGGCAGGCGGCTTCTATGTCGATCCCGGCAAAGCGGTCGATCGGGCGATTGTGACCCATGCCCATGGCGACCATTGCCGCCCGGGCCACCGCGCCCTGCTGGCAAGTCCGGAGACGGCGGAGATCGCACGGGCCCGCTATGGCAAGACAGCCTTTGGACGGGTCGAGGTGCTGGGCTATGGCACGCCGCAACGGATCGGTGATGTCACCGTCACCCTGCGCCCGGCAGGTCATGTTCTGGGATCCGCTCAGGTGGTGATCGAAGCGGGCGGTGCGCGGGCTGTCATCTCCGGCGACTACAAGCGCGCCGAGGATCCGACCTGCCGCAGGTTCGAGGTCGTGCCCTGCGATCTCTTCGTCACCGAGGCGACGTTTGGCCTGCCGGTCTTTCGCCATCCACCGGTCGAGACCGAAATCGGGCGACTACTCATCTCGATCGCGCGGTTCCCGGAGCGGACCCATGCCATTGGCGCCTATGCGCTCGGCAAGGCACAGCGGATGATCGCCGAGTTGCGGCGCGCCGGTTGGGACCGACCGATCTGGCTGCACGGGGCATTGGTCAAGCTGTGCGATGCCTATAGCCGGCTGGGCGTGGATCTCGGCCCGCTGGAAAGTGCGACAGCCGCCGAGACGCGCAAGCTGTCCGGCGAGATCGTGATCGCTCCGCCCGGTGCTTTGGCCGACCGCTGGGCGCGGCGGCTGACAGATCCGCTGATGGTCGGCGCGTCGGGCTGGATGCAGGTCCGCCAACGCGCCAAACAGCGCGGCACGGAACTGGCGCTGGTGATCTCGGATCACGCCGACTGGGACGGGCTGATCCAAACAATCCGGGACACGGGCGCTGGCGAGATCTGGGTCACGCACGGGGCTGAGGACGCGCTGATCCACTGGTGCACGCAACAGGGTCTGACCGCTCGGGCGCTGCTTCTCGTCGGGCGCGGCGATGAGGCGGAGGCGTGAGAGTGGCTTCTTTCGTCAAGGGTGCGTCACGGACGCACCCTACGGGGCGTTGCGCGACGTGGCGTAGGGTGCGTCCGTGACGCACCCTTGACGAACGGCCTAAGTGTTTGATCCTAGGGTCTGCGGGAGCGCGTCTTTCCGGCCCGGCGGGCTTCGTGTTCACGGCGGAGATCAGCCACCTGCTCCCGGGTTCGTGCGCGGTCGGCTTCGCGCAGCGACACCTCGATGAAGTCGAGATGGGCATTCACCGCCTCGCGCGCCGCCACCGGATCACGCTGGACAACCGCGTCCCGGATCGCCCGGTGCTGATCGAGCAGCCGCGCCCGGCGCTCGCGCAGCGAGTAGATCACCGAGCGATTGTACCAGACCCCGCGCACCAGAAGCTCGTAGAGCGAGCGCATCATGTGCATCATGACGACATTGTGCGCCGCCTCGACGATGGCCATGTGGAACTCGGCGTCGATCGCCGCCTCGGTCTCAGGGTTGCGCTTTGCCGCCGCCGTTTCCATGCGGGCGAAAACCGAATTGATCACCTCGAGATCCGTGTCCGTCGCATGCAGGGCCGCGCGCTCGGCAGCCAGGCCCTCGAGGTCGCGGCGGAATGCGACATAATCAAACAGCGCCGCATCGTGCTTGGCAAAAAGCTCGATCAGTGGCGCGGAGAATGCGGTTCCCAACACCTCCGCAACGAACGTCCCGCCGCCGGGACGCGCGACCACCAGGCCACGGCTTTCGAGATCCGCCAGCGCCTCACGCAGGGTCGGGCGGGAGACATCCAGCGTCTCGGCCAGATCCCGCTCGGAGGGCAGGCGCTCGCCCGGGCGCAGCACGCCCTGCAGGATGAGCGTCTCGACCTGGTTGACAATCTGATCGGCGATCTTGCCGGAGCTGATTTTCTGAAACGGCATGGCTCGGTCTTGTATATCCTGGCCCTCCATAGGGCGCATCCGCGGCGGGGTCGAGTCAGCTCAGCGCACCCTGAGCGAAATCCGGCAACAGATCGGCCATGGCCGCGGCTTCGTCCGAGAGGATCAGATCCTCTGCCGAACCACCGCGCAGCGGGATGCGACCCGCTTCAAGCAACAAGGGCGCAGCCAGCGGCGTCACCCGTGTCGCGCGGGTGTGGTCGATCCGGCCCTGGGAGCGGGCAAGCATCTCCTCGATCCGGCCGAAATCGACGAGCCCGCGCAGAGCTTCCGTCCGCGTGATCTGCATCAGCAGATGATCCGGCTCGTACTTGCGCAGTGTGTCGTAGAGGATGTCCGACGAGAACGTCGTCTGCCGCCCGGACTTGCGTTTGCCCGGCAGATTGCGCTCGATCAGCCCTGTGATGACGGCGACCTGCCGGAAGGTCCGTTTCATCACCGTGTTGGAGGCGAGCCAATCCTCGAACCCGGTGATCAGCCCCTCGGCGGTCAGCAGTGCGGCCGGATCCAGGACCTCGCGCAAGCCCCAGGCCATGACGGCATAATCATTGGAGACGAAACCCTGGGGGGCGAGGCCCGCCTCCTCCATCCGCTGGGTGATCAACAGGCCCAGCGTCTGGTTCGCGTTCTTGCCCGCAAAGGCATAGACGGCGAGGTGGTGCCGGTCGCCGCGCGGGAAGGTCTCGACCAGCAGACGGTCCGGGCGCGGCAATGCCGCATAGCGGCGTTGCAGCTCCAGCCACTCGCGCACCGCAGGGGGCAGGACATGCCAGCGGTCCGGCGACTGAATCAGCCGGATCACCCGGTGCGAGAGCTGGGTCGACATGGCCAGCTTGGTGCCGGAGAAGACGGCGATCTTCGGCTCCTTTGTCGGGGCCGGGCTGACCTGCATCGTCGTCTCGCGGGTGCCGTCAAAGCGCACGACCTGACCGCCGATCAGAAAACTGTCGCCGGGGGTGAGGGTGGCGGCGAAGTCTTCCTCGACTTCGCCGAGCAGCGCACCGCCCCTGCCCCGGCCCATGCGCACCTTGACATACTCCGGCTCGACGATGGTGCCGACATTCATGCGCAGGCGCCGGGCGGTGCGGGGATCGCGCAGGCCCCACGCCCCCGATGGCCGCTCGATCAGACGATGCCATTGATCATAGGCGCGCAGGGCATAGCCACCGGTGGCGCAGAAGCTCAGGCACCGGTCGAAGTCTTCCCGCGACAAAGCGCGATACGCCCCCGCGCGGCGGATCTCGGCATAGAGCGAATCGGCATCGAAATCACCGGCACAGGCCGTGAGCAGGATATGCTGACAGAGCACGTCCAGGCCCCCGGCAGGCAGAGGATCGCCGTCGAGATCGCGCTCTGTGACCGCATCCAGAGCCGCGCGGCACTCCAGCACCTCGAACCGATTGGCCGGCACCAGCATGGCGCGCGACGGCGCATCATAGGTGTGGTTGGCCCGCCCGATCCGTTGCACCAGACGTTTGACATTCTTCGGGGCACCCACCTGGAGCACGAGATCGACATCGCCCCAGTCGAGCCCGAGATCGAGCGAGCCGGTCGCCACAACCCCGCGCAAATCGCCCGCGGCCATGGCGGCCTCGACCCTTTGGCGTGCCTCCCGCGCCAGCGAGCCATGGTGTAGGCCGATCGGCAGGTTGTCCGTGTTCTCGACCCAGAGCGCGCGAAAGAACAGCTCGGCCTGGGCGCGGGTGTTGATGAAAACGATCGTCGTCCGATTTCGCCGGATCTGGTCCATGACCGCAGGGGCGGCATATCGCCCTCCCATCCCCGACCAGGGCGGCAGGCCCGCATCCTCCAGCGTGCCGATCTGCGGGTCGGGCCCGGGATCGGCGAGGTGGATCACACAGTCGCCGGGCGATAGCCAATCGGCGATCTCCTGCGGCGCATCCACCGTCGCCGACAATGCACAAAGCCGGTGATCGGGCGCCAGCGTACGCAGGCGGGCAAGCCCCAGCGACAGCTGATCGCCGCGCTTCCCGCCCGCCAAGGCATGAACCTCATCGACGATCACGCGCGAGAGGCCACCGAACATGCGCCCGGCATCGGGTTGCGAGAGCAGCAGCGCCAGACTTTCCGGCGTGGTCAGCAGGATATGCGGCGGATCAGTGCGCTGGCGGGCTTTCACTTGGCTCTTTGTATCGCCGGTACGGTCCTCGATCCGGATCGGCAGCCCCATCTCCTCGACCGGAGCGCGCAGGTTCCGTCCGATGTCGACGGCCAACGCCTTGAGCGGTGAGACATAGAGCGTGCGCAGCCCTGCCCGCGGGTCCTCGGCCAGATCGACCAGCGATGGAAGAAACCCTGCCAGGGTCTTGCCGCCACCGGTCGGCGCGATCAGCAGCGCCGCCTTGGCCGGCTCCGCCAGCAACACGCGCTGGTGTGCATGCAGCGACCAGCCGCGACCAGCGAACCATTCAGCAAAGGGGGAGGGCAAGGTCATGCCGGGAAGTATAGGCGCGGCGCGCCAGGGCGCCACCGGCAACGGCAAGTCGCATCGCCGCGACCGGGTGCAACAGGTCCCCTCCCCGGATCGGGGAGGGTTAGGGAGGGGCCGATGCAGGGCCGCCTGCCCGCCGCGTCAGCGTCGGGCAGCCCGCTAGCGATGCGACCAGTCGTTCGGGTCTTCGGAATTGTTCGGGGACAGGCCGAGGTCGTCGCCCACGGTCGAGACGCCGAGCCCCAGCACCGTCCGGTTGGCATAGTTGAAATAGGCCGCGACCTGATTGATCTCGAGGATCTCGCCATCAGACCATCCTGCGGTCCGCAGCGTGGCGATCATCGGCTCGGCCATCCCCGCGGGGTCACGCGTCAGGGCCCGGGCATAGTCGAGCGCCGCGATCTGGGCGGCGTCCAGGGGCGCAGTGCTCGGCCGGTCCGCCGCGAGAGCCGCTCGGATGCTGTCGGCACGCCCCTCGTCTGCCAGCAGGCGCCGCAACCCGGCGAAATGATGCTCGACGCAATATCCACAGCCGTTCAGCAGGCTGACATAGACGCCGATGGTCTCGAGAAACCACTTCGGGATGGTGTTACCGTGATGGTGGAGCACAGCCTTGTAGATCGCCATATGCCCCTCCATCGTATGGGGCCGCAGCGAATGGCTGAGCATGATGTTGTCCACGTTCTTGTCCGGCCCCGTCACCCGGTCGTAGAGCGTGCGCAGGCGGCCCGCGGCGTCGCCGTATGGCACGTGGTCGATCCAGGCAGGACGATCGGGGGACCCGGACATCAGTTCATCTTGCGATGGTCGGTCTCGAGCACGCTGAGGCGCGCGAGACCCGGCTCGCCGCGGGCACCGAGATGCAACTGATAAGACGTGCGCCGCTCGCCCTCGACCTCGACGATCTGGCCGTCACGGATCACATCGCCATAGTTCATCAGGTATCCGGCCGCATTGTAGAGAATGCGCAGCGGCTCCTTCAATTCGGCGACCTCATAGGGCGGGATCTCGATCTCGAACCCGAGATAGGCCGCAGCCCCCCGGGTTTGCATGCCGACCACCTGAGGCACATCCAGGGCGGCCTGAGCGTCCTTGCGGAACAGCTGATAGCCGATCCAGACATCCACAGGCCATTTTCCGCGATTGATCTGACCCGGCGCGTCGGCCAACCGCTGGGGCGGGCTGCATGTCTCGCCGCCGCGCCAGTAGACGCCCGCAGCGGGAACAACCTCGACCAGTGCAGCCAGGAACCGGGTCAGCGCAATCGATTGGGCTCGCGCAAGGCCATGCCGGGTCTGCCGCTGCGCCGCTGCAATCGCAAGAAATCCGCGATGGCCTTGCAACTCCAGCCCCGCATCTGGCCAGAACAGCGATTTCCGGATGGCAAAGGTCAGCTCGACCTGCGGGATCGGTCCGGTGAAGAGCGCGACAACGAAATCATGCCCATCGACGCTGACCCGATAGGCCTGAAGGGCGTCTCCGGCCACACATTGCTCAAGGATCAGCGAGGAGCTTGGCGAGACCTCGGCAAATCTGCGCCGCAGCGGGCCGGCGATGATCTCGTCGGCGTCGGACAAGGCGACGAATGCGGTGAACCCAAGGTCATCCATTGTACGAATCCGACATTCCTGTCGCTTAAGGACAAGCGCACTCCACCGACGTCACATATCTGTGATACATAACTCAGTACGGAGCTAGCATGGGCGATGCGCGGGGAGCAAGCCATGCGAGCCTCGGTCCCATGGACCGCGCAAAACGCGAATGGCCGACATGGCTCGCACTGGTGGTGTGTTATGCGTTGTGGGGACTTACCGTTGCATACCATCCCATTCTGGGCTGGTGGGTCATCGTTCCCGGTGCAGTGCTGGTTGCCTTTCACTCCTCGCTGCAACACGAGATCCTGCATGGGCATCCGACACGTTCGGCCGCTCTGAACGAGGCGCTGGTCTTCCCGGCGCTTGGGCTGTTCATCCCCTATCGGCGCTTCCGCGACCTGCACCTGAAGCACCACAATGACGAACGGCTGACCGATCCGTTCGACGACCCGGAGAGCTTCTATCTGGCCGAAGCGGACTGGCAGTGCCGCTGCGGCCTGATGCGGACGCTGCTCGCGGCAAATGCCACGCTGGCCGGGCGGATGCTGATTGGCCCTGCAATGGCCATGTGGGGTTTCTGGCGCTCGGAACTGAGGCTGATCGCCGGGGGAGACGAGGCTGTGCGCGGCGCCTGGACCAGGCACATGCTCGGGGTCGCGCTGGTTCTGGCCATGGTCTGGTGGGCCGGGATGGCGATCTGGGTCTATATTGCCCTCGCCGCCTATCCCGGGATGTCACTGATCATGATTCGCAGCTTTATCGAGCACCGCGCCGCCGAGACCGCACCGCAACGCACCGCAGTGATCGAAGCCGGGTGGTTCTGGCGGCTGCTCTATCTCAACAACAACTATCACTCGGTGCATCACGCCTATCCGGCGATGGCCTGGTATCTGCTGCCATCCCGTTGGCGTGCCGAGCGCGAACACGTGCTGAGGCGCAATGGTGGGTACCTTTTGCCCGGATATGGCGCCGTGTTTCGTCGATGGTTCCTGAAGGGGCGTGAGCCGGTGATCCACCCTCTGCTGTATCGGGATGACGCGGCGCGCGGCCTGGACGAGCGGTGATTGCCGCGCTGCAGATGTATGACTGGGCTGAGGTGCGCCCGCGCACCGACGCCTTCTGGGCCAGGGTCCAGGCAGCCTTGCACGTCGAGGGGATCGAGGCGCCTGCACTCCTCTCCCGCCCCGATGATATCGCCTCGCCCTGGCCAGCCCCGGATCTTGTGATCGGCCAGACCTTCGGACTGCCGTACATCTCCGGGCGCTGCGGGTCGGCTGTGGTCATCGGCCGGCCTTGCTATGGCGTCGAGGGAGCAGAGGGGGCAACCTATCGCTCCGCACTCATCGGCAGGGCCGACGAGGATGGTGAGCTCGCGGCGTTCCGTGGCCGACATGCTGCGATCAACGAGACCGGCAGCCAATCCGGCTGCAATGCGCTGGCGGTCGAAATCCTGCGCCAGAAGCTCGACCCCGGACGCGGCTTCTTTTCCAAGGTCACGTTTTCCGGCAGCCACCGGGCCTCAGCAGGTCTGGTCGCGGATCGCAAAGCCGACATCGCGGCCATCGATGCCGTGGCCTGGGCTCTGTTCCAGGAATTGGAGCCCGTGCGCGCAGCGCGGCTCCGCGTCATCGCATGGACCACGGCCATGCCATCTCTGCCCTTCATCTGCGGAACAGATCACGCAGCCCATCGCCCGGCGCTCTACGGCGCGCTGCATCAGGCAACGCTCGACTTGGCGCCTCAAGGGGCATCGGTGACGCCCGGTATCCCTGTCGATGTGCTGCCCGCCGATGACGAGGATTATGATCCGATCCGCAAAATGGCCTCGCGCATCAGGGGCTTGCGGCTTGCCCCAAATATGCCTCCGTTGTGATCACAATAACCTCCTGTCAAGACTGTCGGGAAAGCTGCCGTCAACTCTTCACTTGCAGTATCCTCTCCGCATGTCGCATTGTGCGCGCGCAGGGGGAAAGCTGCGCGTCCGGAGTTATCAAGGTACTGGGGAGATGCCGCTTTTAAGCGTCGAGGATCTGACCATCTCTTTTGGTCCGGCCGGGATCGCACCGCCGGTCGTAGATTGCGTCTCGTTCTCGGTGGAACCGGGTGAGGTTCTGGCGCTGGTGGGCGAGTCCGGCTCCGGCAAAACCCTGACAGGAAAGTCGCTGATGCGGCTTTTGCCGCGCGCGGCGAAGATCACGCGAGGTGCCGCCCTGTTCGATACGGGAACCGAGCGGGTCGATCTGCTCAACCTGCGCGACCGACAGCTTCGGGCGATCCGCGGCGCGAAGATTTCGATGATCTTTCAGGAACCGATGAGCGCCCTCTCGCCGCTGCACACGGTTGGCGCACAGGTGGCTGAGGTGCTCAAGGTGCACGGCCACAAGGGCGACCCCAAGAAAGCCGTTCTGGAGATTTTCCGCGAGGTCGGCTTCCCCTCGCCCGAGCGCGCCTGGGCGGCCTACCCGTTCGAGCTGTCCGGTGGTTTGCGCCAGCGCGCAGTGATTGCCATGGCAATGGTCGGGCAGCCCTCGCTGGTGATCGCGGACGAGCCGACGACAGCGCTCGATGTGACAACGCAGGCTATGGTTCTTGATCTGCTCAACCGTTTGCAGCGCGATCACCAGATGTCGGTGATCATGATCACGCATGATCTGGGTGTCGTTGCCAATATGGCGGACAAGATCGTCGTCCTGCGCAAGGGCAAGATCGTCGAGAGCGGTCCGGCGCGGACGGTGCTTGCCAATCCCGGCCATGGCTACACCAAGGCTCTGATCGAGGCGGCGCCGACTGTACCAACGGATATTGCCTGCCATGAAGACCCGGGCGTCGATGCGATTATGCGGGTCAGCAATCTCTCCAAGACATATCCCGGACGCCGGAAATCCTTTGGGAAAGATGACAGCCCCGTGCGTGCAGTGGCCGATTTCAACATGGTGCTCGAGCGTGGCAAGACGATTGCGGTTGTCGGTGAGAGCGGCTCGGGCAAGTCCACCGTCGCCAAGCTGATGCTGCGGGCGGAGCGCCCGGATCCGGGCGCAACCATGGAGTTCTGCGGCGCCGACGGTGTGTTCTGCGATATCCCGACCCTGTCAGGCAGTGCCATGACCGCCTTCCGCCGAAAGGCGCAGATGGTGTTCCAGGACCCCTACGCAGCGCTGAGCCCGCGCATGTCGGTACAGGATATCCTGACCGAGCCGTTGAAAATCCATGGCGTTGGCTCGCGGTCCGAACGGCGCGACCGGGCGGCTTATCTGATGGGGCGCGTTGGCCTCTCGGCTGACCATCTCGCCCGGTTCCCGCATGCGTTCTCCGGCGGCCAGCGTCAGCGTATCGCGATTGCGCGCGCGCTCGCCCTGCAACCAGAGCTTCTGGTCTGTGACGAGCCAACCTCGGCGCTGGATGTCTCTGTCCAGAAGGAAGTGCTGGAGCTGCTGGCCGAGCTGCGCGAGGAGATGGGCCTCAGCTATCTCTTCATCAGCCACGATCTTGCGGTTGTCGCAAAGCTTGCCGACCGCGTGATGGTGATGCGCCGTGGCCGCGTGGTCGAGGAAGGTGCCGCCGATTGCGTCTTCAATGATCCACGCCATCCCTATACCCGCGCGCTGATCGCGGCCAGCCCTGAGCCCGACATGGACAAGCGTCTGGATCTGAAGGCCGTCGCTGCCGGAGCGGGCGAGCCAGAGACATGGCCCGATCCATTCGGCTATCAGGGCGATGCCGCGCCGGCATTGAAAGAAGTATCCCCCGGTCATCTCGTGAGGGCAGCCGCATGATCTCAGATTGGACACCACGTCTTTTCGCAACGACGCGTCTTGCAGCTCCGCTGCTCCTTGTCGCGTCTGTCTCTAGCGCCCAGACGGCGACGGATGATCCGGCACCGATCCCGGCGGTGTCCATTACCGAACCAGAGATCCAGCCCGATCCGGCTCCGACGGTCTACCCGGGAAAACTGGTCGAGAACCTCCTTCTTCAGCACCAGGTTCAGCCAGAGGGCGATCTGCCGCCAATCCAGGACCGGGTGCCGGTGGAGCCACTGGTCGTGTATCTTGCGGAGCGGGGACGCGAGCCCGGGCTCCATGGCGGCACGTTGAAGATGTTCGTCTCGCGCTCTAAAGACGTACGGTACATGTCCGTCTGGGGCTATGCCCGGCTGGTCGCCTACGATGACAATTATGATCTGGTCCCCGATATCCTCCGCGACTATCGGGTTGAAGAAGGCGGGCGCAAGGTCACGCTGATATTGCGCCGGGGCCACAAATGGTCAGACGGCAAGCCGTTCACCACCGAAGACCTGCGCTATTGGTGGGAAGATGTCGCGCTGAACGAGGAACTGTCCCCCGCAGGCCCGCCGGTACAGTTGCTGGCGGACGGGAAGCCGCCGGTGGTCGAGGTGATCGACGAGGTGACGATCTCTTACACCTGGCCGATGCCGAACCCCGGTTTCCTGCCTGCGCTGGCCAAGGCACGCCCGGTCTATATCTATCGCCCGGCGCACTACATGAAGAAGTATCACAAGAACTATGCGCCTGCCGCGAAACTGGCCGAACGGGTCGAGAGTTCGGGCAAGAAGGCCTGGGCCGCGCTGCACAATCGCAAGGATAATCTCTACAAGAACGACAATCCAAAACTGCCCGTGCTGCAGCCTTGGGTGAACACCAACAAGAAGAACTCGAAGCGCTACACATTGGTGCGCAATCCTTTCTACCACCGCATCGACACCGAGGGGCGGCAACTGCCCTATGTGGAAAATGTCGAGCTTGAGATCGCCGCCTCGAACCTGATTTCCGCCAAGGCAGCCTTGGGAGAGGCGACGCTGCAGGTGCGCAGCCTCAGCTTTTCGAACGCCCCCGTGCTGAAGGCAAAGCAGGACGAAAACGGGTTTGTCACCCGCCTCTGGCAATCGGGTTCGGCCAGCGAGGTCGCGCTCTACCCCAACCTCAACTATGTCGATCCGGTCTGGCGCGGCCTGTTTCGCGATGTGCGCTTCCGCCGCGCGCTCAGTCTCGCGATCAGCCGCAAGGCGATCAACAAGGTGCTCTACTATGGTCTCGCGGCCGAGCGCGGCGTCTCGGCGCTCGAGGAAAGCCCGTTCTTCAACGAGGAGCGTGCGACCGCCTGGGCGCGTCTGGACATCGAGGAGGCGAACCGTCTGCTCGATGAACTCGGCCTGACCGAGCGCAACCCGGCCGGGATCCGCCGCCTGCCAGACGGGCGGCTTATGGAAATCATCGTCGAGACGATGGGCGAGCGCAAAGAGGTGAACGATACGCTCGAACTGATCACGGCGACGTGGCAGCAGGTCGGGATCCGTCTGCTGGTCAAACCTCTCGACCGCGAAGTCATGCGGAACCGGGCCTACGCGGGAAAGTCGATGATGGTGGCCACCAACGGCTGGAATATCGGCATTCCGACTGCTCTCAACGCTCCGACCGAACTCGCCCCGGTCGATCAGGCGACTTATACGTGGCCGAAATGGGGTCAGTACTACCAGACCAAGGGCTCGGCCGGGGAGGCACCCGACATCCCAGAGGCTGTCGAGTTGATGGAACAGTTCGAGCGTTGGTCGACCGCTTCGGATGATGCGACGAAATCGGCAGCCTGGCGGCGCATGCTCGACATCCATGCCGATCAGGTCTTCTGCATCGGCACGGTCGCGCGGGCACCGATCCCGCTGGTTCACGATGCCGAGCTTCGAAATGTCCCGGCACAAGGGATCTATGCCTGGGATCCCGGCGGACAGCTTGGCGTTCACCGGATGGACGAGTTCTTCTTCGAAGGGGGACGCGTCAGGTGATCGTCTTCCTGCTGCGCCGGTTCGCGACCATGCTCATCACGCTGGCCGCGATTTCGGTGCTGATCTTCGTCATCATCAACCTGCCTGAAGGCAACTACCTCTCGAACCAGATCGCTGAAATGAAGGCGACGGGCGAGGAGGCCGGGATCGCCAAGGCCGAGCAGTTGATGGCGGAGTATGCGCTGGATAAGCCGGTGTGGCAGCAGTACCTGATCTGGATGGGCTTTGCGCCGGGGATCCACGGATTTTCCGGCCTGATCCAGGGCGATCTCGGTTGGTCGTTCGAACTGGAACAGCCGGTTGCCGAGGTAATTGGTGAAACCGCGTGGCTGACCGTCGTGGTGAACTTCGCCGCCCTGCTCTTCGTCTATGTGGTGGCGCTGCCGCTTGGCACCATTGCCGCCGTCCGGGCCAACTCGTGGATCGACTATTCCGCCAGCCTGATCGGGTACATCGGTCTTGCGACGCCGAACTTCCTGCTGGCGCTGATCATGCTGTTCTACGGTGCGCAGTATTTCGACATTCCGATCGGCGGGCTGATGGCGCGGGAATACGAGGGCCAGCCGATGAGTTGGGACAAGTTCCTCTCGATCCTGACCCACCTGATCGTACCGACCATCGTCATCGGGACATCTGCCGCGGCGGCCGTGATGCGCCGGCTGCGCGCCAACCTGATGGACGAGCTCTACAAACCCTATGTCGAGACCGCCCGGGCCAAGGGTGTCGCGCCGACCACGCGGGTGATCAAGTACCCGCTGCGGATGGCGCTGAACCCGTTTGTCGCCGATATCGGCAACCTGATGCCGCAACTGGTGTCCGGCTCGGTCATGATCTCAGTCGTGATGAGCCTGCCCACGATCGGCCCGATCCTGCTGCAGGCGCTGAAAAGCCAGGATGTCTACATGTCCGGCTTCATTCTTCTGTTTGTCAGCGCCCTGACGCTGGTGGGCATGTTGATCTCGGACATTCTGCTGGCCGTGCTCGATCCGCGCATCCGGATCGGTGGCGGACGCAAAGGGGCGTAAGCGATGACGGATATGCCTCACTACGTCGCCGATGACGGGTACAACCCTGATGCCGAGCGGCAGATCCTGGATCGCACGGATCTCGATGCGCCAACCTATGTGCTGGTCTGGCGCCGGTTCCGCCGTCATCGGCTGGGCGTTCTCTGTCTGGTCTTCCTGGTGCTGATCTACGCGATGCTGCCCTTCATGGAAGTGATCGCGCCCTACGATCCGAATCGGTTCAATGAGGACAATATCTACGCCCCGCCGCAGGGGTTGTACCTGTTCCATCAGGGCGAGTATGTCGGCCTGCACACGTACCCGACCGAGACGGTCTATGACCGGACAACCGGTCTGGTGAAGTCGACCATGAACGACCACATCATGCAGCCGGTTCCCGTGCTGACCACCTGCGGGGAGACCTATCACCTGCTGGGTCTGTTCGAGAGCCGGTTCCACCTGATCTGCCCGCCCGAGGGCGGTGCGCTGCACCTGATGGGCTCGGATCGGCTGGGGCGTGATGTGCTCAGCCGCATACTGCACGGCGCACGTCTCTCGATGACGATCGGTCTGATCGGCGTGACCGTCAGCTTCGTGATTGGCTTGGTTCTCGGCGGAATGGCCGGGTATTTCGGTGGATGGATTGATGCGACCGTGCAGCGGCTGATCGAGATTTTCCGGTCCCTGCCAGAACTGCCGATCTGGCTGGCGCTGTCCGCAGCGGTGCCGGTGAACTGGAACTCCCTGGCCGTGTTCGCGATGATATCCGTGATCCTGGGGCTGTTGGACTGGCCCGGTCTCGCGCGGGCGGTCCGAAGTAAATTCCTCGCGCTGCGCGAGGAGGACTACGTGCGCGCCGCCGAATTGATGGGCGCCAAACCGTCTCGCGTGATCCGCGCGCACATGATGCCGAACTTCATGAGCCACCTGATCGCCTCGGCGTCGCTGTCGATCCCGGCGATGATTCTGGGCGAGACGGCGCTGTCGTTCCTGGGCTTCGGGATCAGGCCACCCTCGGTCAGTTGGGGACTGATGCTGAATGACGCTTTGAACCTTGGCCTCGGCGCGCTCGAGATCTATCCTTGGATTCTCCTGCCCATGGTGCCCGTCATCCTTGTGGTGCTGGCGTTCAGCTTTGTGGGCGATGCATTGCGCGACGCGCTCGATCCCTATTCCTGATCTCACCGGAGGTTCTGCGATGACCGAAACCGTCTCCTTCACCGCGATGGCCCAAGGCACGCGGGAAGATTATGAGATGCTGGAACAGATGGAGGAGATCCATCGCCAGGGCACAGCGGACCGGCTGTTGCGGGAGCTGGCGCGCCAGGATGACGAGACCATGGCGGGCTACAAGATCACTCGGCTCGAGCATGGTCTGCAAAGCGCAACGCGGGCTAGGCGCGATGGGGCTGATACGGATTGGGTGGTCGCAGCCCTGCTGCATGATATCGGGGACGGGCTGGCCCCGCAGAACCATGACCGCTTCGCCGCCGAGATCATGCGGCCCTACATGCGTGACGAGGTTGTCTGGGTGGTCGAGCATCATGGGCTCTTCCAGATGTATTACTACGCGCATCACTATGGCTGGGACCGCGAGGAGCGTGAGAAATTTCGCGGTCACCCCAGCTATCAGTCCTGCGTCGATTTCTGCGAGCGCTGGGATCAGGCAAGCTTCGACCCGGCTTACGCGATGGACCCTCTGGAGAGCTTCGCAGACGAGGTGCGCGCCGTGTTTGCCCGCAAGGCCTATGATCCCGCGGTCATTCAGGAAGGTTTCGTGACGGGGCTGCCCGCGCTCTGATCTCTCAAGCTTGCCGGCGTGCGCGGCGGTGCCGCGCACAAGATCATACCCCCGGTCCGTCGCTCTCCGGGCTGGACCGGGGTGCTGGCGCTCGGTGGCTCCGTCTTGCCGTCAATCAGTGGGACTGCGCGCATGGACAAAGTAGCCACTGGCCTGAACCGTGTTTCGGAAATCCGAGGTTCTTGCATCAATGAGGCGTCCGAGCCAGGGACCGGTGCGACGCTCGATCCCGCGTTTCCAGACCTTCAGCATGTTCAGGATGGACGTGTACTTGCCCCGGATCGGAAACAGCGTGACATCGTCGAAGTCACGCAACAGGTACGCGAGACCGTCCCGGCTCAGCCGTTGGTAATCCTGGAACACGAGGCTGCGCGGGGCATGGTAGCGCCACATCCAGGGGACATAGAGAAAGAGCTGTCCGCCCGGCCGAAGCGACCGGCGAAAATTTGCCACCGCGGCAGGCGGATCGTAGACATGTTCCAGCACCGCGAGCGCAACAACCGCGTCATAGCGTTCCGCCATCCACTCGGGAAAAGGCTGACACACGTCGCCGAGGATATCAGGCCTCGTCAGATTTTCTGCGGCGGAGTCGATATCGTTGAGATCGAGGCTCTCGATCGTGCTTTCGATCGCAGCCCGATGCCCACGCATCCCGTCACCGACATCGAGAACACGCCCCGCGCCCCGTGTTGCCTCGACCACGTAGGCGCGGCTCTGATCATCGTGCAGAAACCGCATGTCGATCTGCACGCGGCGTGTGATTTCCTGCAGCCGGGCGTTGAGTTCATCGACGTCATGGATGCGGCGGGGCGAGGTCATCCGTTGGATTTGCACGCGATCACCTCGCGGATCAAGGCGACGGCCTTTGTGCCACGGTCAATCTCGATTGGCAGAGGGGCGCGCGAACGGGCCTCGGCAAGGCGCGTGGTTGTTGCGGCGAGATCGTAAGGCGTCAGGTCCTGCAGGCGCACCAGCTCGATCCTGTCGTACTGTGCCCAGTGTCGCGCCCGGATCAGCTGTTCCTGCTCGCCAGCTTCTTCGGATGGAACGAGCAGGGCAGGAACCGTTTCCTGCGCCAGATCGAGAGCCGTGTTGTACCCACAGAGGCTGACAGATACCGCCGCCTTGGCGAGCAACACGCGATAGTCGGGGCGTGCCGGCTCGATCAGCAGATCCGCCGAACGCGATTGCGCCCGGAGCGACGTGACAAAATCCGGCGCATCGGCCCCGCCCACCAGAATGTGCCAGGGGCGGGAGGTGTGTGCGGCACCATCCACGGCGACGCGCAGAAGATCGCGCCCGAGCACACCTCCCCCGACGGCAACCAGCACGGTGTCGCCACGCGGCTCGCCAGGCATCGGGCGATGTGCACCGAGGTATCCGGCATATCGAACACGGGACCTTGCTGCATCCGGGAGCGGCCATGTCGCCTCGAGCGGTATGACCGACCGATCACCATGCACGATGACCGCGTCGAGCAGATCGGTGACGCGTTTTGCAACCTCTGCGATCCGACGGGGCTTTGGTTCCGGCACATCCCGGATCGAGCTGATGATCGCGCATGACGGGTGCACGGTGCGGGCCACCGAAATCGCATGGTCAAACTCGGGCGCGAGCACACGGCGTCCGAAAGGGAAGAGCTCGGTGATCAAAGCGTCGGGACGACGATCCTGCAACGTCTTGCCGAGCAGATCCGAGCGTGTCGCCATATAGTCCGGGGACGCGGGCGCACCGTCTGGCTGGCGCAGAACAGAGAACTCAAAACCATGCACCGTGAGCGGCGGCAGTTGCACCAGATCAAGCCCGCTTGTGTCGAGATGGTCCAGCGGACGCCCGCCGCTGATGACGGTCACTGCGTGCCCCTCGGCCAACGCCGCTCGCGCCAAGACGAGGGTCCGCACGAGGTGCCCCGTCCCGGTCAAGTGACAGGTCAGAAAGACAATCCGCGCCATTATCGCGGCACCAGACGCACAGGGTCTTCAACAGCTGTCGGGTGGCCACTTGGCCGCACTGTCATGGGATAGAGACGGCCGCGCTTGATCTCGGGGGTGCCCTGCCAGGCACATGCCACGCCGAGGATCAGACGCATCAGCGCTTTGTGCATCACCAGGAGAGCAGGCTGTGAGACGGTGGCTATGTCGGCCAGCGCGGGTTTGACCCGCGTCCATGCCTCCTCGGCGCTTTCGCCGCCGGGTGCGCGCATGGTCCAGTTCCACTCGTGGGTCGGGCGAAAATCCGTCCCAGGATCGGCCAGCAGATCCTTTGCGAGACAGCCTTCCCATTCGCCCCAGGACAGCTCGACCAAGCGCGCATCCGTTTGAACCGAACGGCCGGTCAGGATCTCGGCCGTCTCGACGGCACGACTGAGCGGGCTTGCGAGGATACGCGCCCCATCCCAGGGTGGAGGCAATTTCAAACCGCCCAGGGTCTCGCGTGCGGCATCGGTCAGGGGGATATCAGAGCGGCCCTGCAAGCGCTGTTCGGCGTTCCACGCCGTCGGATAGTGCCGCAAAAGCGCAATGCGCGTCATGTGACCAACGGCCCGAGAGCGGCACGCAGGATACGCGCGGCGGCACCGAGACCATGGTGCTCGACGACATGCGACCGTGCCGCGATCGAAAGGCTGCGGCGCTCGATGCGGGTCTCCTCGATCGCGGCGGCAAAGGCCTGTGCATCCCCGACAGGGACCAGTGGCGCGGCAACCAGATCACGCTGCGCTGCGTGGTTCTCCGCCACAACCGGGAGACCGGCGGCCTGCGCCTCGAGGTACACCATGCCGACCCCCTCTCCCACACCCGGCCACACGAAAACATCCGCGGCCGCGTAGGCCGCACGCATGGCGGAGGCCTCTTCGATCTGCCCACGAAAGTGCACCTGACCCGAGAAGCGAGAGAGAAGCGCACGCACCGCAGCAGCAGCCTCCCCATCGCCGATCACGGTCAGGAGCCACGGGCCGTCGAGATGCCCTAGCGCCGCAGCGAGGCGGCGATAGCTTTCGAGCTTGTCCCCAGGGCGCATCATCGCGACGGTCAGCAGGCGCACGGGATCGTGGGCGCCGCGATGCTTTGGCGGCGGCCCTTCGGCCAGGAACGCCGGGAGGTGGGTCAGTCGCCCCTTGTGCCCTGCCTGTTCCAGCGCCGGACGGTCGCGCCGCGTTGTCCAGAACAGACGATCTGCGCGGGCGATCGCAGCCTCGGACGCAGCGGCAAACCGCGCCCAGGGGCCGGTGCGGCGTTTCATCGAGATCGACGGCTCGGAGATGGCGTAGGGAATGCCCAGCGCCTCGGCAACACGGGGACCGATCAGATCCGGCGCCTTGTAGTAACAATGGTAGGTGAACCAGAGCGCAGGCGGCGACGCGCGGAGATCGGCGATCACACGCTCGGCTTCCGCGACCGAGGCCCGGGCGAGATCCTGCTGCACAGCCTCATCCCCGTCCCGGTCAAAGAGCCGAAGATCGCTTGCGGTTCTTGGGGTGAAACCGGCGCGGGCGAGCGCCTCAAGCGTCAGGCGCGCAATTTGCCGGTCGCCCGAGGGTGTTGGATGATCCGGTGATTTAAGCGGCGCGTAGAAGGCAATCTCCCGCTGCCGGTCGCCGCCGTCAGCTTCAGGCATCGACGCCCGCCCGTGCTGCCGCACGGAGCCGTGCATCCAGAAGATCAATCCCTGCGGTCATACCAAACTCTCGGTTGAGCCGCTCGAAAGCGGCATCGGCCAAGACGGTGCGGCCCTGCGGATCAGCGGCGAGCGTGCGGATCGCTGCGGCCAACCCGTCCGGATCGGACGGCGGGACGAGGCACCCGTGGACGCCATCGGTGACAAACTCGGGGATCGCCGATACCGCCGTGGAGATGATAGGCAGTTTCTGCGACGCCGCCTCCATCAGCACATTGGGCAGCCCGTCCCTGTCGCCATCTTCCGCAATTTTCGAAGGCAGGACGAAGAGATCCGCTTCACGCATTGCCGCGATCACTGCTTTCTGGTCCTGCTTGCCACGCCACTCGATCCGGGCGCTGATACCGAGGCGGTCGGCCTCGGCACGCAACTCATCCTTCAACGCCCCACCGCCGATATGCACAAAGCGCCAGTCAAGATCCTCAAGGCTCGCGAGCCCGGCCAGAAGGTCATCGTATCCTTTCTTCGCGACCAATCGACCAACCGAGAGCAGTGTCACAGGCCCATCCGATCTGAGCCGCTCTGGCGGTGCCGGGAACCGGGAAAGATCGAGGCCATGATAGACCAGATCAACCGTCCCGCCCTGCGTGTCGAGGCCCTGAAGATGCTGCGCGCCAGTACCCGTGCAGGTCACGCCAAACGCGGCATCGGCGATTTTCTCGCGCTTCTCCCAGTCCGGGATCGTCCAGATGTCCTTGGCATGGGCCGAAAATCCCCAGCGCAGCCCACAGATCAGCGCTGCATAACGCCCGACCGATCCGGGTGTATGCAGAAAGTGGGCATAGATCAGATCTTCGGTGCCCGACATCTCGGCAGCCATGACCAAAGCCTGCCCCCACCGCCGCACACGGTTCGGCGTTCGATCGCGCCAGAGATCACGCCACCAGACCCGCGCCGCGGCGCGGTAACCCGGCATGCGCCGTGCCCGCCACCACGCCCGCAGGACGCGCAACGGCGCCTGGTAGAGATACTCGGGCAGGTAGCGCACAGGCGCTGTGATTTCGGCATGCATCGGATGCGTTTTGTCGTCATAGGGCTCGCGCAGGGACCAGATCTCGAACGCATACCCGCGCCGCTGCAATTCGAGCAGTTCCTGGGCGATGAACGTCTCGGACAGGCGGGGATAGCCCTTGAGCACCACGGCGAGGCGCGGCGCAGCAGGTCGGGCGCCGTCCATGGCTACTCGCCAGCCGCGGCGACAGAGGCGGCAGCCGCGGTTCCTGCCCGCTCAGCGATGGTTGTCAGGCCGTCCATCAGGCCGGGAATACGAAACTCGGACGGTCGGCGCTGGAAGGCGAGCGCCTTGATCGCCTCGGCCATCACGGCGGCGCTGTCGCCATCGCGTTCCGGCAGGAGCATGCGCAGAAGGCCAACACGCTCCGCCGCTTCTGCCCGGATCACCTGCTCCCGCCTTGGATGGGTGCGCGGCACGATAATGGCCGGTTTGTCCAGCGACAGGATTTCGCAGAACGTGTTGTAGCCGCCCATCGCGACCACGCCCTGTGCCTCGGCCAACACCCGCTCGAGACGCGCATGGAAGGTGATCGCCGTGACGCGCCCCGCCAGAGCACTGACACGTTCGTCGAACGCCTGCTTCGCCGTGGCGTTCATGAACGGACCATAGACGATCAACGCATGATGCTTGAGACTTGCGTCCCGCTCATAGGCGCGCAGGACCCAGTCGACCAGATCGGCCCCATCACCACCGCCGCCCGTCGTAACCAGCACATAAGGCTCCTCGGGCAGGTCCGAGCCGATCTCCGCCGGCCAGTCCGGTGCCGTGCGCTTGAGGTAGCCGGTGTAGTAAATCCGCTCCTGCATCTGCGCGGACAGGCCGAGCCCCGTCAGCGGCTCGCAGATTGCCGGGATGCCGTAAATCCAGATCTCGTCATAGAATTCCTCGATCGCGGCAACCGCGTTCTTGCGCTCCCACTCGGCGCTCAGTGCATCCTCGTCATCGAGGACGTCGCGGATACCCAGAACGATCCTTGTTCCGCTGCGCCGCAGGTCGCGGAGGGTCTCGGCGAGTTCCTGTCGAAAGCCCCAGGGTTCCTTGTCGACAATCAGCAGATCGGGCGCAAACTCGCGCGCCGTCGCGGCGATGATCGCACCGCGCAGGCGCACCATCTCGTCGATCGTCATGCTGAGGTTCAGCGAGGAGTAGCTGCCATCCGACAGCTTCACGACCCCGGGCAGACGGACGTGATCGATCCGTTCGGCAAAGTCGAAGCGCCCGGCAATCGGCGAGCCGGTCACGATCAGCGCCGACCGCGTTGCGTCGTCTCCCGTCAATGCCGTCGCAATCGTCCGCGACCGGCGCAGGTGCCCAAGTCCGAACGTATCGTGACTGTAGAGCAATGTGCGGTGTTCGTGCATGTCGATGGTTCCGCGCACAGATCGGTGCCAGCTCCTGCCGTCTTCGCTGCCGGAGAGATCAGGCATCTCCTTGAAATGCCGCCCCCCTTCTCTCATGTTTCTGCTTACCGCCCTCCGGCAAGATAGGCCAGAATTTCTGCGATCGGGCGCAAATTCGCAAATCACAACCGGTGTAGCCCGATGTCGCCTAGTTGTCTTATAGTGGCGGGATGATCGGGGGCATGGGCATGTCGGGGCACGGATCCTAGGATGACAGGGATATTGACGGATACTAGGCGTCAGGCGCGGCTCTTGTTCTGGGGCGCGATGGTTTTGATCTTTACCGCCCTGGCCGTACTGACGGTATCACCCGCGCAGGCGCAGTTGTTGGACTATGGCTCCCTGATAGGCCAGCCGGAAGAAAAGCCACAACAAAGCACGCCAGCACCATCCACAGGCGCTGGTGCGGCCACATCGACACCGTTCCCGTCGCTGTCAACACAGACCCAGCCGCTGCAATCCACTCCCGTCGCGCCGACAGGCAATGCGCCGACCATCGCCGACTATGGTCTCGTCGCGGAGGACGTGCCCGATCCGATGCTGAACGCCACGCGGCAGGCCGTCTCGCTGTTCCGCGAGCGCCTGACCTCGACCCTGCACCGGCTGCCGGAGGCTGTGGAGGAGATTCGCACAGCGCTCGCAGCTGCCAGCCCGACCGGGCGGCCTGTCTATTTCGTGGGAATCGCGCTCTTTGCATTGCTGCTGCTGATGGTCGGCAGGGCCGTGGCGATGCTCTATGCGATTTATGTGGCACGGCGCCTGATGATCGCGATCCAGCGCCCGAACCCCGAGGGGTATCTGGGAAAACTCCCTGTCCTTGCCTACCGTCTGTTCCTCACGGTGATTGCCGTTGCGATCACGCTGGCGGTGGCGGTTTCGATCGGGCTTTTCTTCTATCAGGAGCATGAGGCGACCCAGACGACAACGATCATCGTTTTCGCGGCCTATGCCATTGTCATAACCGTCGACACGATCTGGCGCATGGCCGTGGCTCCGTACCTGTCCGAGTATCGCCTGCCCGTCATCAGCGACAGCGATGCGCGCAGTCTCTACGGCTGGCTTTCGGTCGCGACTGTGTTTGGCATCGTTTCAATGGCGTTTGCATCCTGGATGCAGGCCCTGGGCCTCTCGATGGAGGTCTATGTCGCCATCACCATCACGCTCTCGCTGATAACCGTGCTGATCATCCTCGCGATGATCCGGGCACACCGCAAAACCATCGGCGGCATGATCCTCGCGGGCCGGTCGCGCGAGGAGGTGAGTTGGCCGGTGCTTGCCGCCAGTTCGGTCTGGGCGCCGGTGATCACGCTCTATCTGCTGTTCTCCTGGGGCGACATGAGCTTCCGGCTGATCATGGGCATCGACTCGAGCCCGTATCGCCTCATCGCGCCATACGCGATCTTCCTGGCAGGTATGATTGTCTACGCCGTTGCCTCCTACATCATCGAGCGGATTTTCGCGCGCAACCGCCAGATCGAGCAGATCAACCGGGATCTCGACGAGCGGCGCCAGCTAGAGGAGCAGGAAGCCCACGATGCAATGGTCGAGGATATCCGGCACGCAGCGGTGGATGCGGGCGATATCGACGGCGATGGCGACGAGGAAGCCGCCGGCGCCCGCGTCGGGACGGATGATCCGGCGCCGCAATATCCGATCCAGCGTCCCGGCATGCAGACCATGGAGGATCTGGCCCGCCGGACCGCGTCGCTCTTTGCCATCGGCGCTGTAGCTTACGCACTGGCGCGGTTCTGGGGCGGTCCGAACGTGTTCGAGGATACGCCCGCCCTGAACCTCTTCGAGGACGTGATCGACATCGTGTTCGTGGGGTACATCACCTATCACGCGGTTCGGATCTGGATCGACCAGAAGATCCAGGAAGAAGGCGGCGACGAGGAGCCGACGGGCCCCGGCGAGGGCGAAGGCGGCGGCGCAGGGGCGACCCGTTTGGCAACGCTGCTGCCGCTTTTCCGGAACTTCTTCCTGATCGTGATCGCCGTGACCGTGCTCCTGCTGATTGCGACCGAGCTTGGCGTGAACGTCGCGCCACTCTTTGCCGGTGCCGGGATCGTCGGTCTCGCCATCGGCTTTGGCGCGCAGACGCTGGTGCGGGACATCCTGTCCGGCGCCTTCTTCCTGATGGACGATGCCTTCCGCAAGGGCGAGTATATCGACGTCGGTGATGTGAAGGGCACGGTCGAGAAGATCTCGCTCCGGTCCTTCCAGCTTCGCCATCACCTCGGCATGCTGCACACGATCCCGTTTGGCGAGATCACCCACCTTACCAACTTCTCGCGCGACTGGGTGATGATGAAACTGCCGCTGCGCTTGACCTACGACACCGATGTCGAACGCGTGCGCAAGTTGATCAAGAAGCTTGGTCTGCGGCTGCTCGAGGATCCGGAGATCGGCGAAAAGTTCATCCAGCCCGTGAAGTCGCAGGGCGTCATCCAGATGGACGACAGCGCGATGATCGTGCGCATCAAGTTCATGACCCGTCCGGGCGAACAGTGGGTGCTGCGCAAACGCATCTATGCCGAGATCCGCGAACTCTTCGAGAAGGAGGGCATCAAGTTCGCCCACCGCGAGGTAACCGTGCGGATCCCAGATCTCGACGAGCGCAAGGGCGATTTATCCGAAGATCAGGTCAAGGCGATTGGCGCCGCCGCCCGGCGTGTCAGCGATCAGGTCGACGAGGAAGGCCTGTTGGCGACGGGAACCGGCGGGATGGGCGACACGCGGTAGACGCCACTCCGGCACCGCGCCCAAGGCTCGTCAGGGCATTTTAGCATACAAAAGAGGCAGGGCGCACGGCGCCCCGCCCTCGTGTTGCTTCCCCGCCGCATCCGGCGGCGGGCACCCATCAGCCGAGTTGATCAGTGAAGATGAAGTCCTCATCGGTCAGGTCTTCCGGATCGATCAACTGACCGGCGAAGCGCAGTACCACCCGGTTGCCATCTTCATCCCGGATGTTGATATCGCGGCCGTTGGCAAACTCGGTGATGACCAGATCGTCAACTGACGCCACGCCCCAGGCCGAGATGTCGATCAGATCGAACCCATCCTGGAAATCCATGATCTCGTCCCAGTCATCCGTGCCGATAACGAACGTGTCCTCGCCATCGTTGCCGAAGTACCGGTCGCGGCCGAGACCACCATCCAGCAGATCGTCGTTGCTGCGGCCCTTCAGACGATCACGCCCGTCGGTTCCAATCAGCACCAGATCTTCCGGTGCCGCGAAAATGAAGTTGTCCGCCGAGAAGTTGGTCTCGTTGAAGGCCGGATCGTCAGGATCAACATTGATCGTCGCACGATCGCGCGAGATCAGATCGACGATTGCGATCCGGCCATGGCCGCCCACAATGAACAGCTCGTCGATGCTTTGCGTACCCCACGCGCTGACGTCCAGAAGATCTCCGTCGATTTCATAGTCGCGTACCTTGTCGCGGTCGTTGGCGCCCAGAACGAAGGTGTCGTCCCCCCCGAGGCCCAGATAGTTGTCATTACCGGCAAGGCCGTTCAGGATCTCGCCCGCATCGGTGCCTACAAGGCGGTCGTTGCCATCGGTGCCCAGCACGATCGGTGCGAACTCAAAGCTGACCAGAACCGGATCATGATCCGAGTTCCGAGCCGGGCTGTCACCGTCGAAGAGATCCGGGTTGCGGCCAAAGTCGAGGTTGAAATCGATCGCATCGGCCTCGTCTGCGTTGATGTGCCACTCGGTGACACCGGCCACATCAGCCAGCAGGGCTTCGTTGGCCAGCGCGTAGTCGAGCGTGCTGGACTGACCGTCGAAGACGAACGAGCGGTTCTCGCTTTCCGGCGTGTCCGGATCATTGATGAACTCTTCTGCCAGATCGGTGAAGCCTGCATCTTCCAGGAACGTCACCGGATCCTCCTGTTGGGCGGCATTGAGGTCGCCCAGGATCAGGATCTTGTCGCTGTTGGAGTTCGTCGGGTTGGTCTGCAGGAAGGCATCCAGGGCGATCGAGCCATTCAGACGCGTCTGGTTGAAGTTTCCGGCACCGTCCAACTGGTCCGCATCCGCACCGTCACCGGTTCCACCCTTCGACTTGAAGTGGTTGACCGCAACCGTCAGTTCCTGACCCGACGCCAGGTCGGTGAAGGTCGCGACCACGGGGTTCCGATTGGTGTTGACCCCATCGAACACCGGCTGACCGAAATCGAGACCAAGCTCCTCGGTGACGCGGGTATCGTCGAGGACTTCGACCGTTGTGCCAGCCGTCTGTTCCACCGTGTTTGCCTTGAAGATCAGGCCCGTGGTGATGGCATCGCCGTTCTCGCCGCCGACCAGACCGCCCGGATCGACCGCATGATAGCGATCCTCCGACCCAAGCTCGTGCAGCCGGTCGTTGACCGCATCGACCAGAGCCTGCAGAGCCCGATTGTCATCGGTGTTCTCGATCTCGACCAGACCCAGGATGTCCGCGTCGAGTTCGACAATCGCGTTGACCAGCTTCTCGGTCTGACGGTCGAACTCGGCGTTCGGATCAGTGTTGGCCAGTTCCGAATTGGTATCGAAGCGGGTCAGGTCATCTGCACCGCGCGGGTCGAAGCCGCCATCGGTCTGCGCCGTGCCATCGTCCAGCGTGGTGAAGAAGTTCAGCACATTGAGCGACGCCACCGAGAAGGTGCCGCCGATATCGTCCGGGCTCAGCGGACGCGGGTTCGTCTCGGTGAAGGTGCCCTGGCCATCCTGGATCCGGAACTGGTCGAACGAGTAGCCCAGAACACCGGTGATGTCTGAGATGGTGTCGCCGATGCGGAAGCTGTCATCCGCGGTCAGGATCCCATCATTGCCATCGATGATTTTCAACTCATCCGGGTTTTGCTCGGAGCTACCATCGTCCAGTGTCACCGAGCGCGCCGCGATATCCTGCAGGTGCTGTGCGAAGCCCTCGACATCGGGATCATTGTTCTGGGTGAAGCTCTCCAAACGCCCGTCCGAAGACACACGGTATTCGCCAAACCGGTCGAGGTTGAAGAACTCGGTGACCGTCATGTCGGTCGGGATGGTGATCAGCATCCCCTCGACTGCTTCCAGATCCGCAACGAACTCGCCGTCATCGTCCAGGATCACGCCCGTGGTCGGGAAGGTCACTTCCGTTGCGGTTGGCAAGGTGTTGCCTGACGAGACAATCTCAACGAAGTCCGCCGAGATTTGCGTCTGTCCAAAGAACTCGCCGACCTCACCTGTCACCTGGACAAGATCGCCCACGGCCAGGCCCTCGAGATCGAGGCCGTTGTCGAAGATGAACAGACCTTCCGAGGTGGCATCGTTGCCATCCTGGTCGGCATCCTCTTCCTGAACGAAGAAGCCGCTGAGACCGTCGAGGAACTCGGCGGTCACAACCGCCTCAATGGTGACGATCTGACCGGACAGCGGGCTGATATCGTCCACACCGGCCTGAGCGAACCCGTCAAAGCCGGAGAAGTCCGTCTCCCCCTGGATTTCCGAGATCAGCGTCGGCGGAACCGGCGCGATCTGGTGGAATGTCAGGGTGTTCGATTCCTCGCTGGCGACTGCCAGCAGCGCTTCACCGGTCGGGCTGTCCTCGGCGGAGATGAACTGCAGGCCTTCGGGCGCAAGATCGAGAAGCTGACCGTTTTCGTCCTCGTTCCGGATGTATTGCACGAAGGTGGCGTTGGCCGGATCGGTCGCGTCGTAGACCATGACACCGCCGACACGCTCCAGCCCGACAAAGGCATAGGTCGTGCCGTCAACTTCGCCCAGAACAACCGCTTCCGGCTCGGGGCCTTTGTCATCGGAACGATTGTCGAAGCTGGTGCCATCGTCGTTGCCGTTGAACACCTCGGGTACCAGCGTCGCTGTGATCCGCTCGAACTCATCGCCCGAGTCGAAGACGAGGTTGCCTTCGGCATCGAAGATCGAGAACGACCGTGCACCGAAGCTGTGCAGCACGTCGATGTCGCCATCGCCATCCGTGTCGCCATCGACATTCGAGAATTTCAGGCGGCCAAGCAGCGTCTCGTCCGCCAGTTGCGCCCGAAGCTCATCGCCGATGGTCTCGTCCACCTCTCCGTTCGAGAGATCACCATCGACCAGATCCTCACCGCGGCTCTCATCGACATCACGGCCATCGCCTTCATTCGCCGTCAGGAAGAAGGTCTGCCCGCCGACCGAGTACGAGGCCATGCCGTCGGGCTGGAACAAGCCCTGAATGTCGTAGGTGTCGATATTGATTGCATCGTCACGGTCGGACGCGTCCAGACCATTGCCCTCGACCGAGTGGTCTTTGGTGCCCAGCGCCAGAATGCTGTCGATGGTGAACGGAGCCGGGTTGGTGATGTCTTCGATCACCGCAACGGCATTGTTTTCCTGCAGCGCGATGAAGGCGGTATTGCCGTCGATCGTGATGAACTCAGGCTCGAGATCCGCCGCGGCGCTCGGCGCATCGGTGTTGACCCGAACACCCTTGGCCGCCAGCGCTTCGAACGAGATCGACGCATCACCAAAGTCCAGCGTGGTGACCGGAGAGATCGTCGGGTTTGCAGCATTGACCTCGATGATCGAGATCGAGCCTTCCGGGTTCTCCAGCGCATCCGGCTGGTTCTCTTCGCCCGAGGACTGTCCTTCGTTGGCGACCAGCAGACGCGTGCCGTCTTCGTTGAAGGTCAGCATGTCCGGCAGAGGCCCGACCTGAACGACACCGAGGAACTGCAGCGTCTCGGCCGAGAAGAACAGGACCTGCCCGGCACCCGTGAAGGCGTCTTCCGGCTCCTCGTCGATCGTGCCGGTCGGATCGGGGCGCGCGATGGCGACGATGCCGTTGGCGACATCAACCGAGGTGATGTCCGACGCATCGAAGCCCAGATCCTCGGGCGCGATCAGTTCCTCGAAGACCGGGGTCGTGATGTCCGAGGCATTGACCACTTGAAGGCCATCGCCAGAGGTGACAAAGGCCCGGCCGGTTTCCGGATCGAACTTGACGATCTCGGCACCGGCTTCGAGTTCGATCCGGCCCACGACTTCCTCGACCAGCAGCGGCTGCGGGATATCGAACAGCGGCGCGTCCTCTTCGTTCGAGACGCCCGGTGTCGGAGCTTGCGCCACGAAGGTCCCGGTCTCGTCCGGTACGCGGCTCAGCGATTCGTTGTCCTTGTCGCCGTTTTCGTCCTCGTTGAACTGCTCCGTCTGCCCGAGCGCTGCGAGCAGGGCCGCATCGTCGCCGTCATTGGTATCGTAGACGATGGCATCGACCAGCGTATCGACATCCAGATCGGCAACAGGCGTGTCGTTCGGGAAGTCTGCGGCATCGCCAACAACCAGCGCGACCGCGTCCGCGCCGTTTTGCAGACCATTGGTGGTGAAGGCTTCCAGATCGACATTTTCGACAAGCGCGGAACCGATCACGAAGAAGCCGTCCTCGTCAGTCGAGAACCCGTCGAGGTCGATCGCATCATAGCTGGCATCGTCACTGCCGTTGTAGAGCACGACCGTCAGGCCGCTGAGGTCAGTGTTGCCGACGCCGCCATCGAACAGTTCGATGAACTCGGCATCGTCCGTACCCGGGTTGTCCGCATCGATTTCGTTGATGACGATGCTCTCGTTCACAATCTCATCGTCGCCGAAAACTCCGTCATTGCGGAAGTTGAGGTTCTGAATGCGGTCGTCCTCGGCACGGGTGGTGTCTTCCGCATCAAACGCACTGGCCTCGTCGGCGTGGTTTGCCGCCAGGAATTCGGCCAGAGCATCCTGCTCGGTGCCGTCTTCGGCAAATGTTGCCATACCGGTGAAGGTCTCGATCTCGTTGCCATCGCCGTCGACCCCGTCGATCTGATCGAGATCCACGCGGTTCGCCTCCTCGCCCTGCGGGAATGGGAAGCCGTCGCCGCCACCGGCCAGGAAGTTCAGTGTCACGATGCGGAAGGTCTCGTTTGCATCGCCCACTAAGGCGCTATCGCGCACAAGTTCGGCCACGACCTGATCGTTCTCATCGAAAATCGCAGCGTTCTGGATGCGGCTGCCGACCTCATTGTCCGGATCGAACGAGAACTTGACGCCCGACACCTGCGGGAAGCGCCCGGCCACATCGGGCAGCCCGCTCACGCCATGCTCGAGCACGTCGACAAGCTCCTGCTTGGTCAGCGTCAAAAGCGACAGCGAGTTGTTGAAGGCCAACGTCGTGGCGATGTCATTCTGGCTGATGCCACCCGCCGGTTTGATGACGTTGCCGTCACCATCGACCAACTCCTCGTTCGGGACCCGGATCGCCTCAGTGCCGCCAGCGGGCACGAAGCTGTCGTCGCCGATATTGGCGCGGATGCCACCGCCGTTCTTGATCGAGACGACGACCGTCTCGTCGGCTGCCTGGGCTGCGACAAGGTTCGCGTCAGCGGTCAGGTTTCCAAGGTTGGTCTCCTGTGTGCGGACGCCATCGGTGTTCGCCGGGTCTTCTTCGTCGCCCGAGCGGTTGCCGTTCAGGAATACGTTCGAGACGCCGAAGACATTACCTTCGGACGCGATGATCTCGGCCTCGATTGCATCGACAATGCCCTGGATCTCAGGATCGACCAAAACCTCTGCGACAAGATCCGACACGCCCTGCGCATCGGTTGCAAACGCACCCGAGACCGACGCATCGTAGCTGTCGGCGAGGATGTTGCCGTCAGCGTCGAAATCGATGACCAGACGGCCGACATACTTGTATGAGCCTTCGGTATTGACCACCGCCGTGGTCGTGCCGCCCGCATTGGTGAAGAAGCCGGGATAATCACCCTGGCTGACATCGCCATCGCGCAGACGATCGTCTCCATCGGACAACAGCGTGTTCGAGCCCCCCGCGACGATGATGTCGACATTGGTGAGACGCTCGGCCAGCGCCTGCTCGATCGACAACTGCTGCATGTGCGAGAGGAGAATGACCTTGTTCATGGTCGGATTGTCTGCCAGCAGCGCATCCACCTCGGCCTGGATTTCGGCGGCCAGCGCGTCGAGATCCTCCTCCGACGGATTGTCACCGAACGGATCCGGCGCGATGCCGACATCGCCGGGTGACGAGATCCGCGCGAGTGTCGGCGTGGTGGCACCAACGATGCCGACGAGTTCGCCATTCACATCGGAAACGCTGGATGACGTCACAACGTTCGACAGGGTAGACGTGTCCTGACCACCCGCCACATCCAGTGGCGCAAGATTGGCATCAGTCGAGAAGTCCAGATTGGTCGACAAGTACGCAAAATCGGTGCCGCCGAAATCAGCATCTTCCAGCGCAGTGCCGTCGAGGAACGGACTGGTGAAGTCACCGGTGGCCGAGCCGTCGATCAGGCCGGCCAGCACCCCCGTGCCGAGGTCAAACTCGTGATTTCCAAGCGCGATGGCTTCAATGCCCAACTCGTTCTGGATCTGGATGTCCGCGATCCCAGCCGAACCAAAGGCCGCTGCCGAGGCATCGAAGAACACGCCCGGGATGATCGCATCGCCCGAAGACAGGGTCAGCGTGTTGTCCGCCTCGCCGTCGCCGCCAAGATCCTCGCCCCGCAGAGCGTTCAGAACGGCCGACAGGTTCGGGGCATCGATGATCGCCCCGGTCGAGGCTTCCTGATCCGCGATGTGCAACAGTTCAAGCGTGAAGACGCCTTCCCCCGAGCCGCCGCCCGTGTCCCCAAAATCGAATACCTGTCCCGTGTTCGCGGCACCTGGCGTTTCCGCCTGCGGCGCGACGAACGAGAAGTCTGCGGCCTCCGTGCCGGTGCCGGCGCGCTGCAGCGAAAACCCGATCGGTGTCGCGCCGCTTTCTTCGACTCCGATGTCGACCGAGGTTAAACCAGCCGCGGGGCCGTCAGTGGCGGCAAACGACCCCTCGTAGCTGAGGAACTCGACAACCACACCATCTCCATCCACAAGCGCGATTGCGTCCGGCGCTCCGTTCTGAAGACCATTCGGCTCGAGAGCAAACACAAGAAACGATGCGCCATCCGGGCCATCGGTGAGCACGCCATCGGCCGCTACAAGCGTGTCGTAGACCGTGCCGTTGCTGCCGTTGTAAAGCGCAACCGTGAACCCGGTCAGGTCAAAGCCCGTTGGAAAAGCGATCTCGACAAACTCGCCGACATCACCGCCTTCATTGTCGTAATGAAATTCATTGATGAACGCATTCATGGTCGAGCACTCCCTGGCCGCACAAAAATCAGCCGCGCCTACCCGGTGCGGCGATTAAGGTTTCGTTAACCGGCGTTATTGCGGAGATTTCGAACGGATCAGTCACGGTTCCATGTCAGTTCCGTGACTGCCCACAGTTTTGACCAAGTCTCGCCACAATCAGTGTGGCACGAGACGAGACGCGCTCTAAGTATTTGTTAAATCAGGACACTCTCCGGCCACGCGACCAGACACCGCGCACAACAGGCGTCCCATGATCGACCGAAAACCGCGTCAGGTCGGCCCGCAACCCAGTTGCAATGCGCCCGCGATCACGAAGCCGCGTGGCGGATGCAGGAGCGGCCGTCACGGTCGATATCCCAGTGGCCATGTCATCCAGACGCTCGCCCAGTTGGACCGCCGCCGCGAGCAGGCTTGAAGGCACATAATCAGACGACAGGATGTCCAACAGCCCGCGGTCCGCCAGATCGCTCGCCGCGACATTGCCCGAGTGCGAACCGCCGCGGACCACATTGGGCGCGCCCATCATCACGGCGATCTCGTTCTGCCGACACGCCTCGGCGGCCGTGACCGAGGTCGGGAATTCGGCCAGACCCACCCCGATCTCCGCCGAACGGGAAACATGCCCCTCGGTCGTGTCATCATGGCTCGCGACGATCGCACCCAGTTCCGTCGCGCGCTGCACAGCGATCTTCTCGTGCCGCGGCCCGTTGGACTCGCCGATGCCGATCTGAAACGCGATATGGCCGTCGATATCGGCATCGGCCATGTTGTACTTGCCCTTGAGGTAGACGCGCAGCTGTTTAGTGTCGACGAACTGGCGCTGCCCCGGCGTGTGGTCCATGACGCTGACGATACCGATCCGGTCCTCGGGTCCGAACTCCGACAGCTCCTCCTCCAATGTCTCCGAGCAAAGCTCCGCCCTGAGGTGAATGAAGTGGCTGATCCTGAGCGCGCCGCGGTCCCGCAGATCCAGGATATCGCGGCTCATCTCCCGCGCATATTTACCGTAGCGCGAGCGTGCGTCCGAGACGATCGACCCCACCCTGAGAGCATCGAAGACCGTCGTGATCCCGACCGAGGCCAGTTCGGCATCATGGGCGACCACCGCCGCGGCGCGGGGCCACTTGACGCCGGGGCGCGGCTGCATGTGTCGCTCGAGGTTGTCGGTGTGAAGCTCGACCAAACCGGGACAGAGGTAGTCACCCTCGCAATCGACGGCTCCTTGCGGCACGGCGGTGCCGTGGTCGAGCGCCGCGATCGTCTCGCCCCGGAGCACAATGCTCCCCGTCACCACCTCATCTGGCAGCACCAGGCGCGCATTGGCCAGAATGGTCTCGCGGTTGGGATCGGGCTGCTCGGTCATCGGTACTCTCTTTCAGTCGCGGCCGCGCCGTCTCGCACGACAGCGTCGCAGTTTTGTGACATTGACCTGCCAGAACGTGCCGAGCCGCTGAAGGAGCACCGACCATGTCCAACTATCAACGCTATGCCCTCTACTACGCGCCGCCCAGCGGCTCGGCCCTGGCAAGGTTCGGTGCGTCTTGGTTGGGCTGGGATGTCGAGGCTGGAGCCGGGGTCAGTCATCCCGATGTCAACGGGTTCGACGTTGCGGCCGCCACCGAAACGCCGCGGAAATACGGGTTTCACGGCACAATGAAACCGCCATTCCGGCTGGCCGACGGCAGCGATGCGGACGGGTTGGCCGAGGCTGTCGCGACACTTGCCAGCGCAGTGCCAGCCTTCGAGGCGCCGCCTCTGGCCCTCCGGCGTCTCGGTCCGTTTCTGGCGTTGGTCCCGTCGGCGCCCAGCGCGTCTCTCGCCGATCTGGCCGGGCGCTGCGTTATGGATCTCGACCGGTTCCGAGCGCCTCAAGGCGAGGCGGAATTGGCGAAGCGCCGGGCTAACGGGCTGACCGCAGAGCAGGATGCCCTGTTGCTTCAGTGGGGCTATCCGTACGTGCTGTCCGAGTTTCGCTTCCACCTGACCCTGACGGGCCGGTTGGACGATGCAACTGCCGAGCACGCAATCGACGTGCTGTCCCCGCTGACCGCTCCGCTTTGCACCGAGCCCATGCCGGTGCGCGAGATCTGCCTCTGCGGCGAGGCACAAGATGGGCGCTTCCGCCTGATCCATCGCTATGCGCTCGCCAGTTGAACCGGCAGCGCCGCGAGAAAGGCCGCGACCCCGTCTTCCAGTGCCCCACCATTGTCGACAAAACGCATGTCGATCCCGGCAGGCAGATCCGCAACATTTCGGGCGAGACGCTGAGCAATTTCCTTCGGCGCCTCGCGCCCGCGCGCTGTAAGGCGTTCGGCCAACACGTCCGCGGGCGCAGAAACATATATGGTAAAGAAGCTATCAAATCGTTTATGCGCATCGACAAGCACCGCACGCGAGAGATTGGCGAGCACATGCCGCCCTGCTGCGAGGTCGTCATCGACGCTCGCGGGTATTCCGTAGTACAACCCATGTGCGTGCCAATGCAGGGCGAAACCGCCTGCGAGACGCCGGGCTTCGAACTCGGATTCCTCAACACTCTCAAAGTCTTCCGTCCCGGGCGCAGGTGGACGTGTGATCACCCGGCGCGCCATGAGCAGATCCGACCGCCGGGCCAGAGCGGCCTCGATCAGCGTGTCTTTCCCGGCGCCCGAGGGCCCGACCACAGCAATGAAGCTGCCCGCTGTCACGCTGCGGCCTTGGGGGTGTATTGCGAGACGTCGATCTCCCGGTCGCAGACCCGTTCGCGCGCTTTAACGTCATGAAATATCCCGATAATCGCAGCGCCTCTGTCCTTCGCCTCCTCGATCAGCGTCAGCACGGTCTCGCGATTTTCCGCATCGAGCGAGGCGGTTGGCTCGTCCAGCAGCAGAGCCGGATAGGGATGGATGAAGCCCCGCGCGATGTTGACCCGCTGCTGCTCTCCACCCGAAAACGTCAGCGGAGAGAGGGGCCGCAAAGCCTCGGGAATTCGTAGCCTTTTCAGAAGGTTACGCGCTTTCTCGGCGGCCTCTTCGGGGTCCGCGCCAAGTGCCAGCAAGGGCTCGGCCAC
This sequence comes from Pseudomonadota bacterium, assembly GCA_039821125.1. Lineage (GTDB taxonomy): Bacteria > Pseudomonadota > Alphaproteobacteria > Rhodobacterales > Rhodobacteraceae > Thermohalobaculum. The sequence goes on along the minus strand of JBCBOR010000005.1, from coordinate 87,083 downwards.
GACATCGACGGTGGGCACCCGCGGCACGACCCGAAGGAACTGCGAGACATAGCCCAGCACCTCGCGCCGGAGCACCATGATCTCCCGCGGCGAGGCGGTGACAACGTCCACATCGCCGATCTGGATCGACCCGCGCGCCGTCAAATAGTTCCCATAAATCATACGCATAAGCGTAGACTTGCCCGAACCGGACGCGCCAGTCAGGGCCACGCACTCACCCGGAGCCACGGTCAGTGACGCGCCGTCCAGAACCGGGATCACCGCTCCGCCCTGCTGGTGAAGTCTGAAGGTTTTGGCGACGTTTTCGATGGAAATCATGCGCATGGCTCCGGTGATCGGGGCTGGGATAACCCCCGTATGGCAGGCGTATGGCACCTGTACAGCAGGCGTATGGCAGGCGTCCCGCCCGCGTATGGCAGGTGTATGGACAGAATGTCGGGCATCGCAGTGCTCACACCCTTAAGACCGAATTTACCAAAAGCTGGGTATATCCGTGCTGCGGATCGTCGAGCACCTGGTCTGTCAAACCGGTCTCGACGACATGTCCGTCCTTCATCACCATCAGCCTGTCGGCCAGCAGGCGGACCACGGCCAGGTCGTGGGTGACGATGATGGCGGAGAGGCCGAGTTGCCGGACCAGACTGCGCAGCAGGTCCAGCAACCGCGCCTGGACGGAGACATCGAGCCCGCCGGTCGGCTCGTCCATGAAGACGAGGCGCGGCCCCGTCACCAGGTTGCGCGCGATCTGGAGGCGCTGCTGCATGCCGCCGGAAAAGGCGGAAGGCCGATCGTCGATCCGGTCATCGGCAATCTCGACCTTGTCGAGCCAGTCGAGGGCAGCGCCGCGGATCTGGCCATAGTGGCGATGGCCAACCGCCATCAGGCGCTCGCCGACATTGCCACCGGCGGAGACGCCCATGCGAAGCCCATCGCGCGGGTTCTGATGCACGAAGGCCCAGTCGGTGCGACCGAGCATGCGCCGCTCGGGCTCGGACATGGTCAGGGTGTCGCGCGGGCCATCGACCCGCGTGTCGAAGATCACTTCGCCGGTATCCGGCGCGAGATGCCCGGCAAGGCAGTTGAGCAATGTCGACTTGCCGGACCCGGACTCGCCGACAATGCCAAGGACCTCACCCGGCCAAAGCTCGAACGCGACATCGGCACAGCCGATCCGGCCGCCATAGGATTTGGAGAGATCGCGAACGTCGAGAAGTGGGGTCATGCGAACCTCCCATGATGTCCCGGGTGCAGTGTCATGGCTCACCTGTGATGGCGGCCGAATAGGAGGTTGGCGTCAACACATGGTCCTCGATCCCGTTGACCATGGTGCCATGTTTCGCACCGGTGACGCGTTTGATCTCGGCCCATTCCTCATCGGCCATAAAGGCCTCCCACGCGGCTTTCATCTCGGCCTCGTCCCGCCAGGCGAGCAGGTAGATGAAGAAGGTCTTGCCGTCGCGGGTGCTGTCCCACATGGCGAGGATGCGAAACCCGTGGCGCGCGAAGATTGGCTGCGCCTGATCGCGGAAGCGGTCGTGGAACGGGCCAAGATTGTCGGTCGGGATCTCGTAGATGCGGAGCTGGTTGATCATGGATTTTCCTCCTGATCGGCTGCGCTGCGAACCAGCGGCGGCGCGAGGCGCGCCATGTAGAAATGGTCGACGAACTCGCCGTTGCAAATCGTACCGGCCCGCGCGCGCCCCTCGGTTTGAAAGCCCAGGCTCTCGTAGAGCCGGATCGCCGCCGCATTGCCGGTGAAGACTTCGAGTTGCAGGCGCACAAGGCCCATCCAGTTATCGGCCACGTCGAGGGCGGCCTTCATGAGAGCCCGCCCGATGCCCCGGCCATGCCAGTTGTCATGCACCGCGAGAAAGAGATCGCCGACATGGCTCATCCGCCCCTCGTGTCGCAGCAAACGGATGAACCCTACGGCGCGGCCCTCACCCTCGGCGATGACGAACCGGCGGGTCGCGTTGGTGCCCGAGAGCCAGTCGTCGAGACCTGTCTCCGGCGTGAACGGCATCCGCAACGTGCCGTCAATCACCTTCGGCTGATTGTAGAGGTCGGCAATGTCGGCGCCATCGCCATCACGCGGCGCTCGCAATGTGAACCCTGTCATGCAGCCCCCGCGGCGAAAGGGGCAGCGACCGGCATGCCCTGTTTGCCGACATGGCCCGCGGCGCGGCGCTCGCGGCAATAGTCGGTGTCCGAGCAGACGAACATCCGCCCGCCATCGTCATCGACGATGACCTCATCGAGGTAGCTGTCTTCGGCCCCGCAGAGCGCACAGGCCTGCGGCGCCCGCATCGCTTCGAACGGGTAGTCTTCGAAATCGAGGCTGACGACCTCGGTATAGGGCGGGATCGCGTAGATCCGCTGCTCGCGCCCGGCGCCGAACAACTGCAGCGCCGCGCTCTCCATCTTCGGGTTGTCGAATTTCGGGATCGGCGAGGGGTCCATGACATAGCGTCCCTCGACCTTCACCGGATAGGCATACGCGGTGGCGATGTGGCCGTGCTGCGAGATATCCTCGTAGAGCTTGACGTGCATCAGCCCGTACTCTTCGAGCGCGTGCATCTTCCGGGTTTCGGTCTCGCGCGGTTCGAGAAAGCGCAGCGGTTCCGGGATCGGCACCTGGTAGACGAGGATCTGATCTTCGGTCAGATCGCGCTCGGGGATGCGGTGGCGTGTCTGGATGATCGTCGCCTCTGCCGTCTCCTCGGTCACGGCGACATCGGCGGTCCTCTGGAAGAATTTCCGGATCGAGACCGCGTTCGTCGTGTCATCCGCGCCCTGGTCGATCACCTTCAGCGTGTCCTCGGGCGTCAGGCAGGCTGCCGTCACCTGGACCCCGCCGGTACCCCACCCATACGGCATGGGCATTTCGCGAGATGCAAAAGGCACTTGGTATCCTGGGACGGCCACGGCCTTCAGCAGGGCCCGTCGGACCATGCGTTTCGTCTGTTCGTCCAAATATGCGAAGTTATATGCAACGGTCATGAGGTCGCCTCAAATCCTGTCATGAGATTGCCCCAATGTTCCTTAGTTTGGCTGGTGTGAGTTCGGAAACAAGGGGTTCGACCATGGCACTTGGCCTGATCATTTCGCTGACGATTGCTGCAGTTCTGGTGGCGGGCATCGTCGTTCTGGAACGGCGTGACCGTGCAGTTGCAAATCGCATAAACGCTGCAACGGACCTGATGCCGGAAGCATCGACCGCCGCCTGAGCGCGGCAGCCCCTCACCGCGTCGGTCGCACCAGCGACGACGGGCAGCGGAATTCGCGCCGCGGTTGTTTTTCGCGGACCGGGGGGTCAAGACGGAGAGCGAGACGGTCACGGCAGAAGCCCTCGCCGATCCAGCTCTTGAGCCAGCGCATCGGCATCTGTGAACTGCACAGCCTGCATCCCGAGCGCCCGCGCCGCATCGACGTTCCTGGGCGAGTCGTCGATGAACAAGTAGTCCTTTGCATCGAGACCGTTTCGGTCGAGCAAAACGCGATAGATCGTCGGGTCCGGTTTCAGCAACCGCTCTTGCCCGGAGACGACCGCGTCCGCGAACAACGTCAGAAAATCGAACCGCGCCTGACATTCGGCCCACTTCTCTGCCGAAAAATTCGTGATCGCATAGACCGGCTGACCTGCCCCATGGGCGCGCCGCAGGATCTCGACCGTGCCCGCGATCGTACCGGGAACCGAGAGATGCCAGTGCGTGTGGAACCGCTCGATCAGACCGGCATGCCGGGGATGGGCGGCACTGGCCAAAGCCACGCCTTCGTCCCAACTGCGACCGCGATCCTGTTCCAGATTCCAGGCGGCAAAACCAATCTCCTCAAGACACGGATCAATCTCCGCCTCGGGCAGTACATCCGCCAGCACAAGCCGGGCATCCCATCGCAGCAGCACGTTGCCGACATCAAAGACGAGGGTTGTCATGGACGCACCTTGATCCCGCTCATCACCACGGCTGGATGACCTATTTGCTTCAAATTGAATTCCAATTTAGACTTTAGGGCCTCATGACAAAGGAGGACGACCCCATGACGGCCTACATCGTGTTTCTTTGCATCGGCGGATTGCTGATGCTGGCGTTGCTGGTCTGGATCCTGTCGCTGAAAGTCGGCAATGCCAGAAAGCCCCGTTCGGGTGGCCGCACCCATGCCACGCACGCCTCCGCCGGCTACCTTGCCGGACCAACCGGCGGCGACTACAGCAGCGGCGGCTCGGCAGGCGGCGACGGCGGCGGCGGCGGGTGCTAGCGCACTGCACTGCAACATTTTTATGACAGCATTTCGCGTCACGTGAAGCTTGCAGAATCGCCCCGTTAACCCGACGGTCACCATAGGCGTGCCATAGCGGCGCGCCGAGAACGGGCCTGTTTGGTGTTGGGGTGACCATGAGCGCGGTAGAATCCGATGTGACGAGCGGAGTGCTGGTTCCGGCCTTTCGGCCCGGTCAGACCACACGGCGCCTGATCGTGGCACCGTCCCGTCATTCCGCGGCCTCCTGTGCAGCCCGCGCCTCGAACGCGTCGCGGCGGATCTTGCGGATCAGCTCAAGCTCGGACTGGAAGTCGACGTAATGCGGAAGCTTGATATGTTCGACAAAGCCGGTCGCCTGGATGTTGTCGGCGTGGTAGAGGACGAATTCCTGGTCCTGCGCCGGCGCACCGGTGAAGTCCTCGCCGAGTTCCTCCCACCGGAGCGCCCGGTCGACCAAGGCCATCGAGATCGCTTTGCGTTCGGACTGGCCGAACACCAGCCCGTAGCCCCGAGTGAATTGCGGCGGTTCGGTTTTTGATCCGGTGAACTGGTTTACCGTCTCGCATTCGGTCACCTGAATCTCGGCGATCTCCACCGCGAAACCCAGCTCGGGAATATCGAACTCGACAGCCACCATTCCGATTCGCAACTCGCCCACGAACGGGTGGTTGCGGCCATAGCCGCGCTGGGTCGAATAGGCCATGCCCAGCACGAAGCCCTCGTCCCCGCGGGTCAGCGATTGCAGACGGAGCGGACGGGCAGCCGGTATCTCAAGTGGCTCCCGCGTCAGGTCCGGCGGGACCTCCTCGGTCGGCGGCTCCGTCTGGATCAGGCCCTCCTGATTCAGGAACTCGGTGATATGGGGTTTGCTCGCGGGCGGATCGGCAGGCGCCTCGCCTGCTTGTGCCTCTGGTGCGCGCGCCTCTTCGCCTTGTTCCGCCGCCAGCGCGAAATCCAGCAACCGGTGCGTATAGTCGAAGGTGGGGCCAAGCACCTGTCCGCCCGGCGCATCCTTGTAGGTGGCCGAGATCCGGCGGATGCAGCGCATGGCGCCAGTGTCGATGGGCCGGGTCGCGCCGAACCGCGGTAAGGTCGTGCGATAGGCGCGGATCAGGAAGATCGCCTCGATCAGATCGCCGCGGGCCTGCTTGATCGCCAGAGCCGCAAGGTCGGGGTCATAGAGCGAACCCTCGGCCATCACGCGCGCCACGGCCAACGTGAGTTGCTCGCGGATCTGCGGCAGCGTCAGCGCGGCGATGTCCGGCGCGCCGCGGCGCATATCGCCCAGCCAGTCATGGGCGTGTTCGATCGCGCGTTCGCCGCCTTTGACCGCAACATACATCGCTCAGCCCTCCACCCGTGTTGTGCGTGGGATCGCCGCGAGCCGATCGCCCGCGGTCAAGAAAAGATCGATACCGCACGGGAACAGCGCCGCGTTGGCGCGCGCGAAGGCGGGATCGGGATGCGTCAGGTGCGCGGTGTCTTCGATGCCCGGCCCTGTCAGGCGGTGCGTCGTACCGAGATCGGCAACCTCGACGATCAGGGTTGCGGAGCGGTCGGGATATTCAGGCGTCCCCACGGCAAACTCGGCCAACGGCGCCATCTCGTCCCAAGGCCCGATCGCGAAGTTTGCATCCTCGCGGCGCGGGGTGACAGGTGCGCCAGTGTGAAAGGCAAGCCAGGTCCGTACGGTCTCCGTCGCGACGGAGGGCGCGAGCCAGACCGGCGTTTCGTGATCGAGCAGGGTCAGCGCAAGGGCAGATGCCGCGGGCGAGAGCCCCGACGGCACCCCGGCGGGCGCGGCGCTGTGTACCGTGCCGGGCCGCGCCATCGCTTGCAGGGCAGCGCGAAAACAGGCGGCGGCATCGAGGGGTGGCTGGGCAAACCCCGGGGCAAGATCCTGAGCGGACTGGGTCGCGTGCATGGCGTTACTCTCCCCGGACCATGGTGAAGAAGTCGACCCGGGTCTTGTCGGCGCGTGCTTCGGCCTCCGCCGCTGCGCGGGCAAGATCCGCGCGCAGCGGGGCAATGACCGTAGCCTGAAGTTCGGCCGCCCGCGGGCCCTGAAGGAGCGCATCGCAGAGTGCGGCACGCCGCGCATGATCTGCATCTCGCCCGGCGATATAGGCGTGGCCCACCGTGCCATCCTCGAGCCTGAGGGAGCAGCGTGTCACCGTGATCTCACCCAGATTGAACGGGGCGCCGGTCGCACCCGCCCGGCCCCGCGACATGACCGCGCCGAACTCGGGCGCCCTCAGCCAGCTGTGCGCAGGCTCCGGGCCGAGCGCCTCCATCACCGCCGCAAGGCGCGTTCCGGGGGCTTTGGCCAGCACGGACATCCAATCCTGGCGCGCGCGGATCAGCGGGTCATCGGCGGGGTTCGAAGCGGGATCAGCTGGCATCTAGACAACTTTCTTATTTGTCTATACTCATAGACAACTATACAAATCCAGATGCGCGAGTCAAAGCCCGATGTGTGAAGTCTCGATGACACAGGCCAGCCGGAGCGCCCCGTGAGTGCACCGATCTGGCAGGAGATCCGCGAAAGCGTGGCCGGCGACATCGCCAAAGGCCGTTATCCGCCGGCAAGCAAGCTGCCAAGCGAGGCGGATCTGGCCGCGCGCTTCGGGGTCAACCGGCACACGGTGCGCCGGGCTCTGGCGGATCTCAGCGATGCCGGTCTGGTCCATGCGCGCCGCGGTGCCGGCGTCTTCGTGACAAGCCAGACCATCGCCTATCGGCTTGGGCGGCGTACCCGGTTCACGCAGAACCTGCGCGAGGCGGGACACATCGGTACGCGGCGGATCCTGCGGCTTGAAACCCTGCCTGCGACAGCGGAAGATGCAACGCGGCTGAACATCCCGAAGGGTGCGCCGGTTCATGTGACCGAGACCGTGTCGCTGATTGATGCCGTGCCGGCGATGTACAGCCGGGGGCTCTTCCCGGCGGAGCCACTGGCCGCCTTCCCGCAGACCTTCCGCGAAACCGGCTCGATCACCGAGGCGCTGGCCGCCTGCGACATCGCGGACTACCGCCGCGCCTGGACACGGTTGACCGCTGAACGGGCCCGGGCCGAGATCGCCCGCCATCTGCAAGTGACCGATGGTGCACCGCTGATGCGCACCGTTTCGCAGAACGTCACGCCGAACGGCACTCCGATAGAGTTTGCGCGCACCTGGATCTGCGCCGACCGGGTCGAGTTGCTGATCGAGGATGACACGGCGCCCTGACCCGGCCTGCCCCAGCACCCGACATCAGGACAAGAGCGCCGAGGCGGCCATCTGCGCGGCCCAGCCCGCGCAGTCCGGGCCAAAGCCCGGTGCCGCGTCAGCGGCATGGCCGCCCCGTGGCCACAAACATCAGATCAGGCGCCGTGCTTCTCCAGAAACGCCTCAACCGGGAGCGTGCGAAAATTCGCCAGCGCTTCGCCGATAGCAGCATGATCCCAGTCCCACCAGGCCAGCACCTGCAAGCGCTCTGCGATCTCAGACGCAAACCGTTGCCGGATGGTGCGCGCCGGGTTTCCCGCCACGATCGCATAAGGCGCGACGTCCTTCGTGACCACGGCGCCGGCGCCGACCACTGCACCCGTGCCGATACACCGCCCCGGCAGCACGATCGCGCCATGGCCGAGCCAGGTGTCATGACCGATGAAGCACCGATGAGACCGGCGCCAGTCAAAGAACGCACCGTCATCCTCGGCCTCCGGCCAATACATCGCCGAGCGGTACTGGAAGTGGTGCAGACTGGCCCGCTCCATCGGATGGTTGCCCGGGTTGATCCGCGTGGCCGCCGCGATGTTCGAGAATTTGCCAATCGTGGTGCAGAAGATATCCGCGCCGCGGGCGCAATAGGAGTAATCGCCCATCTCGACCTCAAGCAGGCTGGCCCCGGCCATAACCTCGCAATAGCGCCCGAAGGTCGTGTTCTTGACCCGGGCCTCCGGGTCGATCCGTGGTGTCTCGCCAAGTGTCTTCAACGGCCTGCCCCGTTCTCGTGATCTCAGCCGTTGTGCTTGTGGCGCCAACCCGCCCATGTCAACCACAGGCCGGACCCGGAGGACCGGCACTCCGTTCGGGACGGACCGCGCCTGCCCTGATATAAACCGTTTCGCAAACAGGGTGGGGGCAGTAGAAGACGCCGATCGGAGCATAGGCAGCCCACGACGTGAGCAAGGCAAAGAACGCAAAGGGGAAAGACCGCGGCCAGAGCGATCTGGCGCGGATCGGGTTTCTGTTTGGGCAGGGGCCGCTCAGCTATGTCGAGCAGGCGGCGCTGAAATCCTGCCTTGCACGGGGCCATCCGGTTCGCCTCTACACCTATGGGACAACGACGCTGGTCCCGGATGAGGTCGAGGTGGCCGATGCGGCGGCGATCGCGCCGCGCGATCCCTCGATACCGTGGACACCGGCGACCCACCAGATGCTGGTCGAGCGCTTCCGCTACAGGCTGCTGCGGGCAGAGCCGGGTATCATCTGGTCCGAGACAGATGCCTATTGCCTGCAGCCCCTGCGCCCGGCGGAGGGGTATCTGTTCGGATGGGAAGCCCAGGACGTGGTTGGCACGGGCGTGCTCGCCCTGCCTGCGGACAGCCCGGCGCTGGCCCGGCTGATCGATGCGACCGAGGATCCCGACCGGACCGAACCCGGCGGGCCCGCCGCCCTGACCGATGTCCTGAACGAGACGGGTGAGGTTGAGCATGCCAGCGCGCAGAGCGTGCTTTATCCCTTCGCCTATGGCGAGGTGAACCTGCTGCTGCGCCGGGGCTATGACGAGACACTGAACATCCTGCCGGAGACCTGTTCGATCCACCTCTATGGCGACATGCTGCGTCGCCGGGTGTTCGAGTTGAACCGCGGCATCCCGCGCCGGTGGTCGCTGCTGGGCAAATTGCTGAAACGCCAGAACACCGATCCCGAGGCCGCCCCGATCCCCGCGCGGGTCGTGATGGAAAGCGGCCAGCCCGCCGGGTTCCAGATCATCCCGCGCGCCCTTGGGGAAAGCCGCCACGCCTCCGAAATCGCGGGGGCGTCCGGCACCCCTGCCCCTCTGGACCGCATGGCGGAGACGCCGCGCAAATCGCCCGGCAATATCGATGCGCCACGCGCCAGCGATGACCTTCTGGGCGAGGTTCTGGTCGTCTCGTGCATGAAGAACGAGGGACCATACATCCTGGAGTGGATCGGCTATCACCTCTCGATCGGGGTCAGCCATTTCCTGATCTACACCAATGATTGCGAGGACGGGACAGACGAGATCCTCGACCATCTGGCGACACGCGGGATCGTCACGCGGCTGGACAACCCGTTCGAGCCTGGCGAAAAACCGCAATGGGTCGCGCTGAACGATGCGACCAAGCGCAAGCCCTACAAGCAGGCCGACCGCTACATCTGCATGGATGTGGACGAGTTCATCAACATCCACACGGGCGATGGTTCGCTGACGGCCCTGATGGAAGCGGCGAAGGATCCCGATCTGATCTCGCTGACGTGGCGGATCTTCGGGTGCGGCGGACAGGTCGCGTTCGAGGACCGCCCGGTCATGGAGCAATTCCTGCACGCTGCCCCGGAATATGCGCCGAAGCCGCATAACATCTGGGGCTTCAAGACACTTGCCCGGCTGCCCATGGCGTTCCGCAAACCCGGCGTGCATCGTCCCACCAAGATCCGCGACAAGGCTCCGGATCCTGTCTGGGTCAACGGGTCCGGCCACCGGATGCCCGAGATCTACCGCGAGGATGGCTGGCGCTCGACCAAGCAGTCCTGGGGCTATGGGCTGGTGACGCTGAACCACTACGCCGTCCGCTCGATCGAGGCGTTTCTGGTCAAGCGCGACCGGGGGCGGGTCAATCACATAAAACGTGATCAGGGGCTGGAATACTGGCAGATCTTCAACCGCAACGATGAGCCGTCGAACGCGATCCTGCCCGCGGCACGGCGGGCCGAGGCCGTGATCCGGATGCTGAAGACGGATCCGGTGCTCGGCAAACTGCACGCCAGCGCGGTCCAATGGCATCGTGACAAGATCGCAGAACTGATGGACCGCGCCGAGTTCCGCGAAATCTATGACCGGCTGGTCGAGGACCCCATGTCCAACAATGTCGGCGCCCATACCAATCTGGGCGCGACCGAAACCAAGATCGACGAGAACACCGAAACCAAAGCAGAGGTGGCCGACGGATGACCGACCTGCCCAGAATTGGCATGCTGTGGATGGAGGGGCGGCTCAGCTACCTCGAGCAGCTCTGCATCATCTCCTTCCGCGACGCGGGCCATCAGGTGGTGCTCTATCATTATGGCCCTCTGGAGAATGTGCCGGACGGGATTGAGCTGGCCGATGCCGCGACGATCATGCCGCGCGGCGAGGAGGACCTGGTCTACAAGCGCATGGGCTCGCCTGCACTGCACGCAGACCGGTTCCGGTATCGGATGCTGGCGGCAGAGCCCGGGATGATCTGGGCCGATACGGATGCCTACTGCGTGAAGCCCTTCACAACCGAGACCGGGCATTTCCACGGCTGGGAAAGCAGCCACCGCGTCAACAATGGCGTACTGGGCCTGCCGCCGGACAGCGCGACGCTGAAGGCGCTGCTGGCGTTCACCGAGGATGTGCACGCGATCCCGCCCTGGTTCCCGGAGGAACAACAGGCCGAGTACCGCGCCAAGGCCGAAGCAGGCGATCCGGTCCATGCGGGCGACATGACCTGGGGTGTCTGGGGCCCTCAGGCGATCACGCATTTCCTGCATGCGACAGGGGAGATTGCCCATTCCTTCCCGCGCCATATCCTCTACCCGTTCGAGTTCTCCGAACGGCGGTTCATGCTGCGGCGGGGTATCGAGATCGACGACTATGTGAAGCCGGACACGCTTTCGATCCACTTCTATGGCCGGCGCATGCGCAAGCGGTTGCTGGAAGCCGAAGGCGGTTTTCCCAAACGCTGGTCGCTCATCGGCAAGCTTCTGCACCAGCACAATCTCGACCCGGAGCAGGCGCCGCTGCCCGAACCCAAAACGATGGCTGTGGCAGACGACGATGAGGATGAGACACCCTTTGATACGGACGAGGTCGCGATAGATCCCGACGCCGTTGAGGAGCCTGCAGACGACCCCGGTCAGACCGGTGCGCAGGTCCATGTCTTCCAGACGACGACCAAGGATACGGCCGAGTTCCGCACCTGGTTCCGGGGCGAGCACACGAACTTCAACCCAACGCGCGCTCAGATGATCGGCGTCGACGGCGTGCGTAAGTTCATCACCTATGGGTGGGAGCCCGATGCGCCGGTGATCACGCCGAAGACGCAGATAACGGCGTTCGGCTCCTGTTTCGCGTCGAACATCTCGAACTGGCTGTCGCGCCGGAACTTCCGGGTCCTGACCAAGGAGGACAGCGCCAAGGCCGCCTATGTCGTGGCGTTCGGCGAGGGAATGGTCAACTCGTTCGTGATCCGCCAGCAGTTTGAGTGGGCGTGGGAGAACAAGGTCTTCGATCAGGCGCTGTGGCATGGCTACAAGGCCGAGGAATACGGCTACGACCCGGTCGTGCAGGCCGAGACGAAGCGGATCTTCGATGAGACCGAGGTTTTCATCCTGACCTTCGGCCTTAGCGAGGTCTGGTATGACGAACCCACCGGCAACGTCTTCTGGCGCACCATCCCCAAGGATGCCTACGATCCCGAGCGGCACAAGTTCCGTGTCTCGACCGTCGAGGAGAACCGCGACAACCTCGAGGCGATCTACGCGCTGATCCGCAAGCATCGCCCAGACGCGAAGGTGATCTTCACGCTGTCGCCGATCCCGCTGATCGCGACCTTCCGGGACAATGCGTGCCTGACCTCGAACTCGGTGTCGAAATCGGTGCTGCGCGTCGCCATCGACGAGTGCATCCGTGCGCATCAGGACGAAGGCGTGCTGTTCTACTGGCCGTCATATGAGTTGATCACCGATATTTTCCGCCTGCCCTACCGCTCGGACAGGCGCCACCCGGAGAAACCAACGCTCGATTTCATCATGACGCTGTTCGAGCATGTCTGGTGCACCGGCGGGACGGGCGAGAAATCCTCGCTGCTCGAGGCCTGGGTGCTGGCGCTCTGCAGTGCCGGGCATCTGCCCGCATCGCTGGCGCGGGTGGTCAAGAACCGCCGTCCCTGGCGGCTGCGCCAGTTTTACTCGAGTGAAGAGCCGATCAACGATTGCCCGAAGACAGACGCCGCCATCCGCGAAATGCTGGCCGATCTGCGTGCGGAATGGCTGGCTGACCGCGAAGCGGCCGAGGAGACGGACGAGCCGGAGAGCTCCGTCACCGCCTAAGGCGCGGGATGCGCCTCAGGCCGTATCGACGAAGGGTGTTGGCAGGGCCGCACCGGCGCTTGGCTCAAGCCAGTCCGGTGTGGGCAGCCCTTTCTCCCGAAGAAAGGCTGGGTTGAACAGCTTCGACTGATAGCGGCTGCCATTGTCACAGAGGATGGTGACGATGGTGTGCCCCGGCCCAAGCTCACGCGCCAGACGGATCGCACCGGCAACGTTGATCCCGGTCGACAGGCCCATGCAGAGCCCTTCATTCCGCAGCAGATCAAAGACCACCGGAATCCCCTCGGCATCGGGGATCTGGAAGGGATGATCGATCGTCAGACCTTCGAGGTTCGCAGTAATGCGCCCCTGTCCGATCCCCTCGGAGATCGATGAGCCTTCGGCCTTCAACTCGCCGTGGGCGAAATGGTTGTAGAGCGCCGCGCCCATCGGGTCTGCGAGGCCTATCTGAATGGCAGGCTTGCGCTCACGCAGGGCTGCCGCGACCCCGGCGAGGGTGCCGCCCGACCCGACCGCGCAGATGAACCCGTCGACCTTGCCGTTGGTCTGCTCGAAGATCTCGGGGCCGGTCGAGTCAATATGCGCCTGACGGTTTGCGGTGTTGTCGAACTGGTTGGCCCAGATCGCGCCGTTGGGCTCGGATTTGTTCAGCTCTTCCGCCAGCCGCCCGGAATACTTCACATAGTTGTTCGGGTTGCGGTACGGAACCGCGGGCACCTCGACCAGTTGCGCGCCAGCCAGGCGCAGCATGTCCTTCTTTTCCCGGCTCTGGGTCTCCGGGATCACGATCACCGATTTGAAACCCATGGCCGCGCCCACAAGGCTGAGGCCGATCCCTGTGTTGCCCGCCGTACCCTCGACAATCGTACCACCCGGGCGCAACGTGCCCCGCGCGACCGCATCGCGGATGATCCAAAGCGCAGCCCGGTCCTTGACCGATTGGCCCGGGTTGAGGAACTCGGCTTTGCCGAGGATCTCACAGCCTGTGATCTCGGAGGCCTTCTTGAGCCTGACCAGCGGCGTGTTACCAACCGCGTCGGGCAGATCCTTGTAGATGCGCATGATTTACACTCCTCATGCGGGTTATCTTTCAATCCACACCTAGTCTTACCGAGCGCATCCCACAAGCCCGGGCTTGGCATGGGGGTTCGTTGATCATCCAGACCCAGTGGTTGGGATCGCCCACGCCTCGGCAAGCCGATCTGCGTTCGCCTGAAGCCATAATAGCGACAGGATCGCCGGACCGTTGTTGATCTCACCCGAGGCGACACCTTCCAGCGCCTCCTGCAAGGATACGGTAAAGGCGCGAATATCTTCATGCTCGTCTACAACACCGAACGTGCCACCTGCCGCGGACAGGTCAGCCTCACCGATATACGAGGTCAGGTGCTCGGCCGCGATGCCTGGCGACGAGTAATAGCCCGCAACCAGAGCCATGCGGCCAAGGGTCAGGCCCCCTTCCTCCAGCGCCTCGCGCCGGGCAGCCCCCTCGGCATCGTTCTCCTTGTCGACACGGCCCGCGATCGCTTCGACCCCCCAGGGACAGCGATCACCGCGCGCAAGCATCGGGGCGCGGAACTGTTCGATCAGCATGACCTCGTCGCGGCGCACATCATAGGGCACGACTGTGACCGCATCGCCGGACACCAAGGCCAGGCGCGACATCTCGGGCGACCACCCGCCATCAAAGCGGCGATGCCGGAGGATGCGTTCCTCCATGGCAAAGAAACCGGTGAAGGGACGACGCGTTTCGATCTGCTCAACGTCGCCGGGCGCCCGTGCCCCGCGCAGGCGCCCCGTGACCGGCGTCTCGGCCGCAGCCCGCACGCGCATCCGCGCACGGGTCATGATACCGGGCCAGATTCGGTCCAGATCCTCCCCAACCGGCGTGTCGAAATAGTCCATCAGCTCGCGTGCACACTCCAGAGCAACGGCGCGCTCCTCCCGCTGCCATCTGGCGAAATCCCATTCCTCATCCGTTGTGGGCGCAATTTCCGTATCGCGGAAAAACTGAGCCTCACGCACATCGCCTCCCACGGTCACGGAGATCGGTGCAAGCACATATTCCGCGTCCTCGAAGAACACGAGGCGACGCATGTCCAACGCGCTGAGATTGTCGACGACGACACCGTCTGCAACCGCGCCCGGAGACGCGAAGAGCACGGGGTATGCCTCATCGCGCAAACAGCGGGCCGCGTAACCCTCTGCTTTTGCAATAATTATTTCATCAGACGCCACAGACCGCCCGAGAACGATCTCGAGCAGCGCCCGATCCCGCAAAGATCCGAAGAAGAAAACTGCAGCCATGAGCGCCCCTCCGACACGGCTCAGAACAGCCGCAATTCGGGCCTACACGGAACGCCGGATGGTCGCGAGGACTTTTGATTGCATTCCCCGCGATCGACCGGGCCGGATTGGAAATATACTGCAGAGCGGCTAAATTCTTTGCGACTGGGGTGATCCAGATTTGGATGCTGCGCGTATAGCGTCCAAAACATATGGGGATGCGGAGAGAACGGGCGATATGACGGCTCACCTACCACCTGAAGAGATGCTGGCCGATTATGCTTGTGGCGCGATGTCACCCGGCATTTCGTTATTGGTCGCATCGCACCTGTCTCAGGTTCCGGAGAGCCGTCGCAAAGTGCGCGAGTTCGAGAGCATTGGCGGCGTTCTGCTGGAAGCCGAAGAGCCGGTTGAAATGGCGCCATCGGCGCTGGATGCCGTGTTCGCGCAGATCGATGTGAATGAACCCGTCGTCCCGAAAGCGCCGGTCCAATCGAGCGGCCCGCTGCCTGCGCCATTGCTCGATGCCATCGGATACACATTCGATGAGATCCCGTGGAAATTCCGGTTGCCCGGCGTGTCGACCTACCATGTCGAGGGCTATGGCAACGAAGAGGTGATGTTGCTGCGTGGCAAACCCGGTGCAAAGGTGCCGCAGCACACACATGAGGGAATGGAGGCGACTCTCGTCCTCCAAGGCGTGCTGATGGATGGTGATACCGCCTTCCAACCTGGTGATATCGCGATCAACGACGAGCAGGATGATCACCGCCCGTATATCGGCGGCGACGAGGTTTGCTATTGCCTGATCGTCCAGCAGGGTGACCTCAAGTTCACCGGCACATTCTCCCGCATTCTGAACTACATCGGAGAGTAATCTCATGGATCGCCGTGCCGTTCTGACGGGGAGCGCCGCGCTCGCCGCCTCTCTCGCTATGCCTGCTGTCGCCGCACCGGTGGCGAAACGCACATTCCGGATCATCCGGGACGGCGACGATATCGGACGTCATACGCTCGAGGCATACAGTTCGGTCAAAGGGTTCGAGATCGCCATCGATATCGACATCGCGGTCAAGTTCCTCGGGATCACCGCCTATGTCTACCGCCTCCAGAACCGTGAGGTCTGGAAGGGCGGTGAGATCGTCTCGATCGAAAGCTCGACCAACGATGACGGATCCGAGGAGCGCGCCCGCATCTGGCGCGATGGCAACGCACTGAAGATCGAGGGCTCGCGATTTACCGGTCAGGCCCCGATCAGCGCGGTGACGACGAGCTACTACGCCCTGCCCTTCATGAAGCGCGCGCCATGGATCTCGACCCAGAGCGGCGATCCTCTGGAGATCTCCGTGGCTCCCATGCCCGGCCGGGCGAACTGGTGGGGCGTGACAGGCGAGCTTCAGACATCGCTCGGCTACGATACGCGCGGCGAGTGGGTCGCGTGCGAGTTCGACGCCGGTGGGGAGCCGGCCTTCTACGAGAATGTCGGGGAAAGCGGCCTGATCGGAGAGATGTGGGCCAGCGCGTGAGCGTTTTCTCCAAGATCATGAAGCCTGAGGACGGCGCCGCGTGGATCACCGGTGCCTCGGCCGGGATCGGACGGGCCGTCGCGCTGGGTCTGGCGCGCCAGGGTTGGACGGTCTATGCGACCGCGCGCGGCGCCGATAAACTCGACGCGTTGGCGTTGGAGGCAGAGGGTCTGACAGGGACAATCATCGCCGCGCCCGGCGACGTGACAGATCTGGACCACATGAAAGCCGCGGTCGCGCAGGCTACAGCGAATGGCCCGCTTGCATTGGCCATTCTGAACGCCGGCATCTACGCGCCGATGCGGGCTCAGACCTTCGATGCGGTCAAGGCGCGGCAGACTTTCGATGTGAACATGACCGGCGTGGCCAACGGGCTGGAACCCGTCCTGCAGCACATGATCGAACGGCATGCCGGGCACATTGCGCTGATTGCCTCGGTCGCAGGTTACCGCGGGCTTCCGAATGCGGCCGCGTACTCGGCAACCAAGGCCGGGCTGATCGCGATGGCAGAGGCGCTGGCGATGGATCTGGTGGACCTCGGTGTGCGGATCTCGGTCGTCAACCCGGGCTTTGTCGAGACCGAAGCCACCTCGGTGAACGACTTCGAGATGCCGATGCTGTTGCAGCCGGAGGAAGCGGCAAAGAGGATCATTGACGGTCTTGGCAAGCCGGGATTCGAGGTGCGGTTTCCCTGGCAGTTCGCTCTGTTCCTGCGCACCATCGGCCTGCTACCGAACCGCGCTTACATCTGGACAGTGCGCAAGGCGCTCGGCTGGGACAAGATGGACGCCTAGGCAGATTGCGGGCGGCCGGGAAGCGTCTCAAGCGCATCGGCGTCCAACGGGAATCGCCACATCAGCGCCACAGCGCCAAGTTTCAGGACAATCGGTACGCCGGCATAGAGGATCGTCAGGGTCCAGAGGCTGGCGTGTGTGTTCTCCGCACCACCGGAGAAGCCCACCTGGCCCAGCACGATCAGCGCGAACCCCGATGACAGGGCAAGCGCGGCTTTCGTTGCCACCTGCCATATGGCGAAGAACAGCCCGGCGCGGGCCGCCCCTGTCTCGACGGTGTCCACTTCGATCACGTCGGCCTGGATAGAGGGCGGCAGTGTCAGGTCTGCCCCGAACGCGAGTCCGGTCAGAACCGAGATAGCCGCGAAGGCCGCCACATCGCCCTCACCCAGGAACAACGCCCCGGCAAAGATCGCGCATGCGTAGATCATCGCGTAGGACCACGCCTTGTGCTTGCCGACCCTGCGCGCGGCCCATGTCCAGAACGGAACCGCTAGGATCGCGGCGACGAAGTAAAGAATGAACATGAGGCCTGCGGTCTCCTCGTCCATACCGAGGCGATCCTGCGTGAAGAACAGGAACAGCGTCACCGGCAGGCCGTTCGCCAAACCGTTGACGAACCAGGCGCCGAGGACCCGCCGGAACGGCAGGTTGGCCTTCATCACGCGATATCCCTCGGCGAACGAGAGACGTACCGGTGCGCGCGCCATCCGATCCGGGACCAGCAGCACAGCGGCGAGAACGCCCAGCGGCAAGGTCACGGCAACAGTGATGGCGACCGCTTCAAGACCTGCGCCCCCGCTGCCGCCCACCACATAGATCACGGATGCTCCGACGGTGCCGACGAGAACCACAGCCTCACGCCAGGCGGTCACGCGGGACCGGTCGTGATAATTCGTGGCGATCTCCGCGCCCCATGCAGCATAGGGTGTCTGCGCCATGGTCCAGCCGAACGTGAGTATGAACAGCCAGAGTACCGCATGCCAAAGCCCTGCGTCCTCCGGCGGCACAAAGGCCTGCCATGTCGCAATGACGATCACCGGCACCGAGGCTGCCAGCCAGACCCGCCGCCGTCCCCAGGCACGCGGTGTGCGATCGCTGAGCCAGCCAATTGCAGGGTCCGAGATCGCGTCGAACAACCTGATACCGATCCACGCAGCGCCTAGGGCAACGAGATCGACACCACGCTCGGTTTCATAGAACGGCGTCAGGTACGTAAAGAGCGGGAGATACAGGGCCGCAAGCGCAAAGGCGGGCAGCGCATATCCCGCCAGGATCAGCGGTCTGGTTGTCATGGGAAGGAAAGTGGTCCGGCGCCACCCGGGTTCAAGCGCGTGGCGGGGCTTGCAAGACGCCTACATGCCGGTTTGCGATGCGCCCGAGCGCGCTTCCTTGCGCTGACGCACCCGGACCAGCAGCCAGTGGATCACCTCGCTCACCACGCCGACCACAGCGGTGGCCCCGAGAGAGACGATCAGCAAAGGCGGATTGATCATCTGCTGGATGAGCGGTTCGACCAGCTCGCCGAAATACCGCACGAAATCATCGAAGTTCTGGACGAGATTCGTCTGAATGCCCTGGAACAGCGAGATCGTCATGTAGAAGACACCCGCCAGGAAAATTGCCAGCACGCCAGCCCAGATCCCATTGGCAAAAGCGACAACGAATCCCCAGCCCTGCCGGATCGAGAGGTTGAAGTAGCCGACGACGGCACCGGCGAGGGGACCGAGCGTTCCCATCTCGGGCACAGTCTGCAGCAGGATACCCGCTTCCGGACGCGACAACGCCCAGTTCGTCGCCCAGGCGACCAAAATAGCGCACGTGATCCTGAAGATCAGCATCTTCCAACGTCCCCGGTACTTCGCTCACACATTCCGAATCTTATGCCAACCAACCGGTCTGGTAAACAAAGTAAGGTCAGACTGTCTTCTGAAGAACGATTTGTGTGACATCCGTGGTCCCTGCCGCAAAACATGCAGCGCAACTCGTTAAATAAAAATTCCACATCCGGCGGAACCGATCATCAAACCCCAGATCGGTAATGTCATCCCACTTCTGATTGAAGGTATCATACCACTCGCGCAACGTGCGAGAATAACTTTCGCCGAACTCGATCGACCCGTGCACCGAAAGGCCCGCGGCGACGGCACGGTCCCGAACAACGGACGGGGCCCCGAGCATCCCGCCGGGAAAGATGTATTTCTGAATGAAGTCCGACCCGCGCCGGTAACTGTCGAACAGATCCTCGGCGATCGTGATCATCTGGATCGAGGCATGGCCGCCCGTCTTCAGACGCTCGCGCACCGTGTCGAAGTAGGTCGGCCAATAACGCTCGCCCACCGCCTCGAACATCTCGATCGAGGCGATTGCATCATATGTCCCGCGCTCATCGCGATAGTCCCGCATGACAATGTCAGCGCGATCTGCGAGCCCGGCATCGGCAAGGCGCGCTATGGCAAAGTCATGCTGCTCGCGGCTGAGGGTCAGGCCGGTCACGTGCACGCCGCGCTCGCGAATCGCATACTCGGCGAAACCGCCCCAGCCACATCCGATCTCGAGCACGCGGTCGCCAGGTTTCAGGCGCAACTGATCGCAGATCGAGGCGTATTTGTTCATCTGGGCCTGGTGCAGCGTCTCGCCCTGTCCAGAGAACAGCGCCGAGGAATAGGTCATCGACGGGTCCAGCCAGTGCGCATAGAACTCGTTCCCGAGATCGTAATGATGCGCGATGTTCTTGCGCGAGCCGCGCTTGGTATTCGTGCGCAGCCAGTGGCGCACGCGCTCGTAGGCCCGCACGAGGGCTGCCCCGGTGAAGCCCCTTGCAACCTGATCGTTGTTCATCAGACACACATCCAGCAGGGCCTGCAGGTCGGGGCTGTCCCACCAGCCGTCCATGTATGCCTCGGCAAAGCCGGTCTCGCCGTCCCGGACCATGCGCGAGAACAACTGCTCGTTGCGAATGTTGAAATGACCCGACGGACCAGGGCGTGCGCCACGTGCCGTGAACGTGCGCCCATCTGGTAGCGTAAACGAGAGCTGGCCCTGCTCGATGCGCTGGATCATCGAAAACACTGTCTCACACCAGCGCGGCAGGCCCGCTTGACCATGTGTGGTCGTCAATTCCATTCTGGTCGTCCCCGTCTCCAGTCGAAAGTCACTTACGAATTCCATCCGAAATTCCACCCTAGTTGGCAACAGCTGCTGGTTTCGCAGCGGTTTCAGCTGGCTGCTCGGACTGGTCCGGGTACGGTCCACGGTAGCGATGAAACGTGGCACCTTTTAGCCAGAGCTTCAGAGCCTGCCAGTGTATGGCCGTGATGACCTTCACCGTCATCAAGGGGTGCATCGCCCATTGTGCTAGCAGCGCCCGGTCGGTCAGCGGTCTGCGCACCCCGGATTGCGTCGCGATCAGCCAGGGACCATCGCCGTCGTGCTGGCGGATCTTGAGCGCCAGACGCGCTCCGGGTTGACGCAGGGTGAACCGGTATGTCTGGTCCATGCCGATGAACGGCGACACGAAGAACCCCTTGCCATGCCCGTGGCGCGAGGCTCCGTCGCCATCGGCGGTGGCATCCACCACGTACGGATGTTGGTCGCCGAACGTGTTTTTTACTTCGTAGACAACACTTTCCAGATCGCCGCTCGCGTTTTCGCAGAAGTAGACCGACAGCGGATTGAAGGCATAGCCAAGGATCCGCGGGAAGCTGAGCAGCCAGATCCGGTGCGGCACAGGCCGTTCATGCGCTGCGAGTTGCGCTTCGACCCAAGGACGCAGGGCGCTTCCATCGCGGTCTGCGTGATCGCGCCGATGGAACGAGAGCAGATTGAAGCGGTCCAGAGACAGCAGGCGGAGCGGGCGGCACGTCTCCTCCAGCCGGTCGATGTCCAGCAGCATCGAGAAGACACGATAGCGGAACTTGTGCGCAAAGGGTGTCATGCGCATGTGCATGACGTGGCCCTGATAGAGACAAGCGGTCGTGCCGCTGTCGCTCGGCAATGTCTCCGCGTCCGGCGCGTCACTCGGCGGCATACAGCACCCTGGCCTCCAACGGAGCCCCCACATCCTTGACCCATTCCGGCCGTGTTCCAAGGGCGTTCGCCACCCTCAGCCCGGACCGGAGCCCATCCTCGTGGAAACCATAGCCAAGCCAGGCGCCCGCATACCACACATTGTCGCGACCCTGGATCTGGTCCATCCCGGCTTGTGCCCGGAAGCTTGCTGCATCGAACAGCGGATGATCATAGCTGAGGTCGGCGTGCACGAGCGCCGGGTCAGGCTCGCGCGCGGGGTTGAGGCTGCCGAAGAGCGGGCGGCTCTCGTCGATGCTCTGCAGACGGTTCATCCAGTACGTTACGGGTGCCGGGCGGTCCCGGTCATCATCCATGCCGTTCGACAGGAAGTTCCAGCTCGACCAGACCTTGCGCCGTTTCGGCATCAGCGCTGGGTCCGAATGGGTCACAGCCCGGTTGCGCGAGGTGCGGAAGTTCGACAGCAGCGCACGCTGCTCGACCGCGCCTTTGTCGAGCATGGCATGGGCCTGCGGGCCATGCGTCGCGATCACAACGGCATCGAAGCTTTCGGCCTCGCCATCCTCGAACTTCAGCAGCGGGCGAAGGCCCGAGCGATCCACCTCGGCCACGCCGCGACCAACGACGATGCGCGGGCCGAGATTGGTGACGATCCGCCGGACATATTCGCGCGAGCCGCCATCCACCGTGCGCCAGCGCATGGACGGATCCAACCCCGTCATCAGGTCGTGATTGACGAAAAACCGGATGAAGCTCTCCGCCGGGAAGTCCAGCACATCACCCAGTCGGGTCGACCAGATCGCACCGCCCATGGGCAGCAGGAACCGCTCGCGGAACCAGCGGGAAAACCGGCGTGCCTTGAGCCACGCGCCGAGCGACAATCCGTCTGCCGCCCCGCTCTCCAGATCCCTGGGCGCGACTTTGGTAAACCTCAGGATCTCGCGGAACGTGTTGAGAAAGCGCGGGTCGAGCGCCCGCCACCGCTGAGCGAAGATCGTCGAGAGATTGTCGCAGGCATATTCGAACCGGCCATCATCAAGCGAGAAACCGAATGACATGTCGGACCATTTGGTCGGCACTCCGAGATGATCGAACATCGCAGTCAGATTCGGATAGTTGCGGTAATTGTAGACGATGAAGCCTGTGTCGACCGGCTGCGCCACGTCGCCGAACATAGCGTCAATCGTGTGCGCGTGACCGCCGACACGGGTGTCGCGCTCGAAGACCCGGACGTCATGCTCGGTGCTCAACGCCAATGCGGCGCCGAGGCCCGAGATGCCGGACCCGATGATTGCTATTTTCATATCTACCCCTGCTCGGCGAGTGTTTTGCGGTTTTCATAGGCATTCAGCGCGCGGGCACGCCCCTCGGGCAACCCGATCACCGGAGCGGGATAGGGCTGATCCGGTCCAAGTCCCCAAGATTGCGGTATGGCGTCGAAGTAGGCCAGCGCATCGGCATGTGGTGTCGAGCGACCCTCTGCTATGAAGCGGTTGCGATAGCGACGATCCGCGTCGAACTTGTCGGCCTGCGTGTCCGGATTGTAGATCCGGAAGTACGGCGCTGCGTCCGGACCCGACCCCGCCGTCCATTGCCAGCCCATCGCGTTAGCGGCCGGGTCCCAGTCGATAAGGCAGCCTCGGAACCACGCCTCGCCAATTTTCCAATGCGTCATCAGATGCTTGCAGAGGAAACTTGCAACCAGCATCCGCGTGCGGTTGTGCATGGTACCGGTCACATACATCTCGCGCATGGCCGCATCCACCATTTCGATACCGGTAACACCGCGGCGCCAGCGCTCGGCGTCGTCATTGTCCTCGCGCCAGGGAAAGCTGTCCCACTCCGCCCGCCAGTTGCCCGTCTCGATCTCGGGCGTGTGGTAGAGAAGATGGTAGGCGAACTCACGCCAGACGAGTTCCTTCAGGAAGTGTTCGGCCTCGGCCGCGTGGCCGCGATCCTGCATGGAGCGGTAACCCGCGTGCCAGATTTGACGAGGCGAGATCTCCCCGTAGGTCAGGTTCTCCGACAGGCGCGACGTCGCGTCGAGCGCCGGGAAATCACGCTGGGATTTGTACCGGTCGATGGCCTGGTCAATGAACCCGTAAAGCCGCTGACGCGCCGCAGCCTCGCCCAAACAGATGTGCCCCGCCACGACATCAGCGCCGCGGCGCATTGCAGCGCCCAGCGCCCAGTCCTCGAGTTGATCCGAAGCCGGCCACGTCTCCGGCGGCGCAAGATCCGCAGGCGCGGCAATCGGGTCCGCAACCTCGCGGTCCCGCACAGCCTTCCAGAACGGGGTGTAGACGCGATAGATGCCGCCCGTCTTGCTCGCGACCGTCCACGGCTCGAAGAGCAGCGATGCATTCACACTCTCCACCTCGACCCCATCGGCCTTCAGTGCAGATTTGATCCCGGTATCGCGCGCAATCGACCGGCTGTCATAGAGACGCGACCACACCATGGTGCGCGCGCCCGTCTCGGCGATCAGGTCGCGCAGTTCGGCAAGCGCATCGCCGCGGCGCAGAATCAGGCGACTGCCAGCATCTTCGAGATCTTGGGCCAACTGCCCGATGCTAAGCGACATCCGCCACTTTGGAGCTGCGCCGTAACTTTCCTCGATCAACGGGTCGAGGATGAAGACCGGAATCACCGGTCCGCCAGAGGCCAACGCCGCCTGCCACCCGGGGTGATCCGAAAGCCGCAGATCGCGGCGGAGCCAAAGGAGTGTCGGGGTGTTCGGCAAGGCGTGTGTGTCTCGGCTTCTTTTGCGTGAAACGTTACGATCTTCGCGGGAATATGGATCATATTCTCTGAATGGAAACGGTAAATTAACCGAGACTACGCCAGAACGGGCCTGCTGGGACGGGGAAGGAGGGCAGGATGACAGCGCAGATCATTCAACTGACGTCGCGGCGACGCTCTGACACGGACCCGGAGCGGCCAGAGCGGGAGAGCACACCGGTTGAAATACCGACCCTCGGCGACGAACTGCGCCGTGCCCGGATCAGAATATTGCAGCTCGAGAGCAGCCTGACAGCAGCGCTGAGAGACGCGGTGCGTCACCACGACCGGGCATTGGGTTTGGAGGAACGATTGCAGGTCTTGCAGCGGAAGCTGTCGGATGGCCGCGATCCAGGCCCCAATCAGGCGTGAGCACACGCCATCCGGATACACAATCTGACCTCAAAGGCCAGTACGACCAAGGCATGTAGGCCCGCACGGGACAACCGAATTGTCTCGGCGCGGGGCACGGCGTACAAGAATGGAATGACATGCCGCACATTAGAAGCAGCGCCGCGACAGTTCCTGGTCATCGATGATCATCCTCTGTTCTGCGACGCGCTGACGATGACACTGCGCTCGCTGCAAACGCAAAGCTCCGTCATTGCTGCAAACACGCTTCAGGATGGGATGGCTTGCCTGGACGATGGCGCGAACCCGGATGCGATCCTGCTTGATCTGAATCTGCCGGATGTCGATGGAATCGATGGGCTGATCCGTTTGCGCAGCCGCAAACCGGAGACGCCGGTCGTCGTGATCTCGTCCTATGATGACAATCGGATCATTGCGGGCGTCCTGCGCGCGGGTGCGGTGGGCTTCATTCCGAAGCAGTCTGGCCGCGACGAATTGAAAGTCGCGTTCCACAAGATCTGGCAGGGCGAGACCTATACGCCGCCATCCTATCAGCCGCCTTCGCGCCGCCCGGAGACGACGGATGATCCCGAAGATCACCTCGAGCGCCTCTCGACCCTGACGCCGCAGCAGGGGCGCATCCTGGAACTTGTTTGCGAGGGCAAACTGAACAAGCAAATCGCTTTTGATCTTTCGATTGCCGAGACAACCGTCAAGGCGCACATCACGGCGATCTTGCGCAAGTTGAATGTGCACAGCCGCACGCAAGCTGTGCTGATTGCCCAGAAATCCCAGTTTAGTTCTATCTTGCAGACTGCGCCGGACGCCCCCTAAGCTTGACTTGGACAGGGTCGGAGGGAGCGCGCGATGGCGACAGGACCGTCGGTCGCGCACGCGGCCTTTGACAAACAGGCCGGAACAACCGTGGTGACACGCGTCCAGAGTTGCGCGCCCAGCGCTTCGACCGCGATCTACGAGATCCGACAGCAACTGAACGATCAGGCACTGTCCTTCGTGCTGATCCTGATCTCCCCCAGCTATGACCGGCACTCCGTGGTCTCGGCTCTGACCGAGGCGTTCGATGAGATCCCGGTCTTTGGCTGCACCACGGCAGGCGAGATCGGTCTTTCGGGCTACGACAACAACTCGATCGTCGCGCTTGGATTTTCCGAGGACCACTTTCGCATCAAGATGCGCCTGATCCGCCCCATCGGGGCGTATGCACTGGATGATGGCGCCGCACTGGCCGCCGACCTGATGGCACCGGACGGAATCGGCGAGGCCGCGCTTTGGCCGCACAGTTTCATGCTGCTGCTCTGCGATGGTCTCTCCCGGCAAGAGGACGCGATTGTTGCCTCGCTAGCACCGTCCTTGGGCGAGATCCCGTTGGTGGGCGGCTCGGCAGGCGATGGTCTCGATTTTCGCGAAACCTTTGTCCTGGCGCATGGCGCCTTTCACGAGGAAGCCGCGATTGTTGCAATGATCCGAACGCGTTGCCCAGTAAAGGCGATCCGGTTTGACAACTTTGTACCAACCGACCGCCGCATGGTCGTCACCGGCGCCATCCCGGCCGAGCGGATCGTGACGGAGATCAATGCCGAACCGGCCGCACGCGAGTATGCCCGGATCGTCGGCAAGGACCCCAATCATCTGACCCCCTTCATCTTTGCCGAGAACCCTGTGGTGATGCGGATCGGCGGAGAGCATTTCTGCCGGGCGATTCAGATGGTCGAAGCAAACGGCGATCTGCGGTTTTTGTGCGCGATCGACGAGGGGATCGTTCTGACCGTGGCCAAGTCGCAGGATATCGTGGCCCATATCGACCGGACGCTGACGGCCCTGAGCACGCCAACCAAACCTGATGTGATCCTTGGTTTCGACTGTGTTTTGCGCCGGCTGGATGTCGAGACAACACAGCGTGCCGCTGATATGTCCGAGGTGCTGTGCCGTCACGGTGTCATGGGGTTCAACACTTATGGCGAGCAGTATTGCGGCATGCATGTGAACCAGACCTTCACTGGAGCCGCGATCTATCCACCGGGGCAGGACGACCATGTTTGAGCCCGGTCTGATCAATCCGTCGGACAGCCCTGAGCGTCAGAACGAAAAGCTGCGCCGGATCACCAAGTCCTTGATGGACCGGATCGAGCGGGATGGCGACCAGACCCGCAACGCGTTCGGGTTGTTCCAGCGCGCCATCGCACTCGAGGGCGAGGTCAAGGCGCGCACAGCCGATCTTCAGCGCACGCTGGAGGAGTTGAACCGCGTCAATGAGCAACTTGAAGCAGCCTCGGCTGTCGCTGAGGAGGCCAACCGCGCAAAGTCCCGCTTTCTCGCCGCGGCAAGCCATGACGTGCGCCAACCGCTGAATGCGGCCAAGCTCTATGTCGAGTCGCTCGCCGGGACGGATCTTGCGCCCGACCAGGCGGCGATCCTGAAGAATCTTGGAAATGCCTTCCAGTCCGTTGAAAACATTATCGGATCGCTTCTGGATATTTCACGGCTCGATTCATCCGCCGCGCGCGCCGAGCCTGTTCCCTATCCGGTTGCGCAACTGCTCGACGCGATGCGGAACGACTTTGGCAAGATCGCTGACGCCCGAAACATCGAATTTCGCGTTCTGGCATGCCGAGCGTGGATCGAAAGCGATCCGTTCTACCTGAGGCAAATCGTGCAGAACCTTGTCTCGAACGCCCTGCGCTACTGTGGCAAGGGACGCGTGCTGCTCGGATGCCGTCGCTTCGGCGATCGTCTCAGCATACAGGTCCACGATTCGGGCCCTGGGATAGACAAAGGCGACATCCCGCTGATTTTTCAGGAATTCAAGCGCCTTGGCTCGACTCTGCCCGATACACCCGGTCAGGAGGGCGTTGGCCTTGGCCTCGCCATCGTTCAGCGTGCATGCCGGCTGATGAACCATGATCTGACAATCGAGTCGGACCGCGGGCGCGGCACGTACTTTGCCGTCTCCGTGCCGATCTATGCCGATGATCCCAGCGTCGCGGGGGCTGGCGAGACAACGGATGGCGACAGCCCGGAGGCGATGATCATCCTTTTGCTCACACGCGACGACGCGTTGGCAGAAGAGATCAACGGCTATCTCGATCACTGGGGGATGGGTGCAATTACCGCCGAGACGACAGCCGAAGCGCAGACCCGCGTCGATCAGCTTGGCGTCGTGCCGGACACGGTTTTGGTCGACGCACGGGGGGCACGCGCAGAGGATGTTGCAGCACTCCGCGACATCCTCGGCCCGTTCGTCAGGATTGTCCGAATTTCCGATCGCATGGATCGCGATAACGCCGACGATGCTTCAGGCGCTGCCGTTTTGCAGAAACCCATTCTGCCGCACAGGTTGCGGGCCGCCTTGATCTGAACCTGTTCGTTCGGAGCGTGAACTCAGGCCGCCAGCGCTGTCGAAATCACCTCGACCGCTGCAGCGGTGCCAGATCCCGCCAGAGGTGCATCCATCGATTGCAGGGCCGCTTCGATCGTCGCCAAGGTGCCCAGCACCATCGGCGGGTTCAGGTGTCCCATATGGCCGATCCGGAACGCCTTGCCATCGAAGCCACCAAGACCAACCCCAAGGGTCAGGCCCGCATTGGCCTCGCACACCCGGCGCAGCGCCTCGCTGTCAATATCGCCAGCCAGAACTGTGGTTGTAGAATCAGAACGATGCGCAGGATTTATGATGTTGAACTCGAGCCCACCCTGCGTTGCCCATGCCGCCACAGCGGCGCGCACCGCATCGGCGAACACCCGATGGCGGGCCCAGATGTTCTCAAGACCTTCCTCCGCGATCATGTCGAGCGCAACCCGCATGGCCTGCACATGCTGGACCGGCGACGTTCCGCAATACCGCAGGTAATGCCCGCCCTCGGACAGTCGCGCGGTCCAGTCCCAGTACGGCGTGCGCAGGTCTGCAGTCTTGTGTGCCTCCATCGACCTGTCCGACGCCCAGACAAGGCCGAGGCCGGGCGGCACCATAAGGCCCTTCTGACTGCCGCCGACCGTAACATCCACACCCCAAGCATCCATCTCGTACTCGACGCAGCCGAGCGAGGCGACACAATCCACCATGAACAATGCCGGATGCCCCGCAGCATCAATCGCTTTACGAATGGCAGCGATGTCGTTCCAGACACCGGTTGCCGTGTCGATCTGCACGATCAGGATTGCCTTGATCGAATGCGCGGTGTCAGCGCGCAGATGCGCCTCGACCGCCGCCGGGTCCACGGCGGAGCGCTCAGGCGCAGCCAGGGTTTCAACCTCGCATCCCAGCATCGCGGCCTGAGCGCCCCAACCCGGAGCAAACGACCCGGATTCGAGCACCAGAACCTTGTCGCCCCGGCGCAAAGTATTGGTCAGCGCCATCTCCCACGCGCCATGACCGTTCGAGATTGCAATGAACACATGCCCCTTTGTGCGTGCAACCGCGGGAAGGTCAGCAAAGATCGACAGGCTCTTCTCGACCAACGCGCCTTCGTAGATATTCGGCATCGCCATGTGCATCGCGTTCAGCACGCGATCCGGGACCACCGTCGGGCCAGGAATGGAGGTCAACGCACGGCCGTGGTTCAGGTTCATGGGGGCTCTCCCGGAGATGCAGAGATCAGCTTGAATTGCTGATGAAGGCTATGCGCGATTGACCACATGTCCATGCGGCATTTGCTGATCACTCCGATCACGGGGCGTGATGGAAGATCCCAGGCCGGGGGAGATCTGGTGCTTTCATTCCCGCCGCAAGACGGTATCGGACAGTAAGCTTCCCAAACTGCCCGCCTGGAACGCCTTCGTGATGGCATCGCGATCGAACCGCGTCTTTGCCCAGTCGAGAAACGCCATATCCTCCGTGGGCTGATCCGCCAGATAGGTGTCGAACAGCGCATCCAGGATCCCGGTTTTACCCTGCTTGATATGGCCATAGCGGATCGAAAGCTGTTTGCGGGCCTGCGAGACCGGAACGTCTTCATGCAGGATCAGATACAAGGCAGCCATCATCCCAGCGCGGTCCGCACCGGATTTGCAGTGGAACAGGACCGGATATGTGATCCGCTCGAAGAATGCCTTGGCCTCCAGCATGTCCTCCAGCGACGGGATGGCGCGCGACCTGAGCACGAATTTCTCGAACGCGATACCGGCGTCCCTGCAGGCCTCGATCTCCAGCGGCAGCGAGCCATAGCTCTGTCCACCGCGCAAGGTCACGACGGTCTTGATGCCGCGCCGGGCCAATCCACGGATCTGATAGGGCGTTGGTTGTGCAGAACGCCAGGCATTTGGCGAAATTTGATGCAGATTCAGGTACGCCATCCTGAAAAAGCCGTGATCAACAAAGATCATGTTTGCCCAAGCGCGCACGCGATCCCATGGTGTCACGAGCGGGCGGCGCCAACGGTCCAAGCGTTCCTGCCGGAGACGCGCTGCTTTGCTGAGGTTTTCGGGGCTGCCTGACATTGGCGGCGGTGTCTAGCAGAGCCCCTGCGGCGCGACAAGCGTGCGAATATCCAGACCGATCCGCCGCGCACGATCTCGGCGTCCTGTGGCGAATGTTACAGCTTTGTTTAGGAATTCATGACAGTTTTATGTACGTTAACCTTAATTGAGTTTCGCTTTTTGAAAGGTGTCCAATGCTACACCGCATACTTCTAGCAGGCGCGCTGGCCCTGCCGCTGTCGACAGCGGGCGCAGGTGCCTCGGAATTGGCCGCCCCGAGTGACGCAGAGCTCGTACGCTACGCAAAGGCCTGCAATCACTATGTAAACAGAACACGGTTCGTGGCGCGGGATGCCGATCCCACCTTCTTTGTAACCTTGGCGGACGGCTGTCAGAACGCGCAAGTCGCACTCCGATCGAAATCCATTCCTAAACGGCGGGCGGCCATAGCGTTTCTCAGCAGTCTCGCGGAACTCAGGGACACGATTGTCGAGATCAATATGGATCGGCTGTTCGGCCGCGACTGGACGCGGTTCTCACGACCGAAGGACAAGAACACCGCGCGCACGGAGTCGCTCGGGCAGGTCAGCCATACGGGGGAGTATCTCATTGCCCACCGCATGGGCCTGATCGCAGCGCTCAACGCTTGGACGATCTCGGACCGCGATGTATCGTTGGCAAAGTCGACCGACGGGGGCAAGCCAACCCCCTGACCCATAGGGGGTGTCCATGACGATCAGGATCGCGGTGTGGTCGGGGCCTCGGAACATCTCGACCGCGATGATGCGCTCCTGGGACAGTCGTGCCGATACGTCTGTGATGGATGAGCCGTTCTACGGCGCCTATCTGCGCACGACCGGCGCCAGCCACCCGATGCGCGACGAGATCATGGCAGCACATTCGACGGATTGGGATGAGATTGCCGAGGATTGCGCAGGTCGGACCGGCACGCCGGTCATCTATCAAAAACACATGTGTCAGCACATGGTGGTGCAGGCTCCCACGGCGTGGATGGCGGGCCTGCGGCACGCTTTCCTGATCCGCTCACCGGAACAGGTGGCCGCATCGTTTGCCGAGAAATGGGACGGCCTTGGGCCCGACGATCTCGGGTTCCGCAGACAGGCGGAATTGTTCGATCAGGTCTGCCAAGACAGGAGCACAGCGCCGCCGGTCCTAGAGTCTCAGGATGTACTCGCAGCACCGGAGGAAATGCTTCGCGCAATGTGCGCAGGTCTGGGTGTCCCGTTCGACAATGCGATGCTGGGCTGGCGACCGGGCCCGCGGGACACTGATGGCGTCTGGGCTGCACATTGGTACAACGCCGTCAATCAATCGACCGGATTTGCAAAGCCGCGCGTGCCGAAAGCACCGCCCGAGGCTCTGCAGGGTATCGTCGAAATCTGCCGCCCACATTACGAGACGATGTATCGCCACAGGATCCAGCGCTCAGAGACAGTGGCGCAGTAGTCGCCGGCTCCTAGACCTTCTCCGCCGCGAGATGGTCCGACACCTCGAAGGGCACCCCGGGTTCGTCTTTGCCGGTCCGTATCACAAGCGACGTCTTCACGTTCGAGACGTTCGGCGTCGAAGTCAACTCGTCCGTCAGAAAGTTCTGAAAGCTCAGCAGGTTCGGCGCGACGCATTTCAGCATGAAATCCACTTCGCCATTCAGCATGTGGCACTCACGAACCAGCGGCCACCCGGCACAGAGCTGTTCGAACTCCTCAAGATCTGCCCCTGCCTGGCTTTTCAGACTGACCATGGCCATGAAGGTGACTTCATAACCCAGCTCCCGCGCATTGACCCGTGCGTGGTAGCCCTGGATCAGACCGGTCTCCTCCAGCGTCCGGACCCGCCTGAGACAGGGCGGCGCAGAGATCCCGACACGGCGCGAAAGTTCGACATTCGTCATGCGCCCGTCGGCCTGCAACTCCGCCAAAATGTTGCGGTCGATCTGATCTAGCTTTAGTCCTGCCATGCTCGCATCCCATCTCTGCGGGGTTTCGCGGGAGCTGACCGCGGCGTTGCCACCGGGTTCGCGTGCTCCTTATAGAACATTCTGCAAGGCAGAAAGAAATATAATTACCAATCTTGGTAATTTTCAGAAAGCGGAAATGGCAAAACCGTTAGATCTGTGGGTTCTGTCGGATGGCCGTGCAGGACATGACGCGCAATCCCTCGGCCTGGCCGAGGCGTTGGCACGGCAGCGTCCAGTCACCATTCGGACGGTCAACACGACGCTTCCGATTTGGGCCCGTGTGCTGCCACCTGCCCTCGCAAAAGCGATCGGATCGATTGTTCCGGGCTGGCCTGAACCCGCGTGTCAGTCAGAGGGCCCCGCGCAGGGAACGCAGCCCGATCTGATCATTTCCACGGGTCGGCGCGCGGGCCTCGTCGCAGCAAGCCTGCGGCGCAAAACAGGGGCTCGCGCTGTACAGATCCTGGACCCGAAGCTTGGCACAACTGCCTTCGATGCAATGATCCTGCCCGATCATGACACAACCCACGGTGATAACGTTCTGCGCACCGTCGGAGCGATGACCCGTTTGACGCCTGAGCGCGTGGCGAAGGTGGCAAGCGATTGGGCAACACGACTGCCGGGTCCTGAACGCTCGCGGCTCGCTGTTTTGGTCGGAGGGCCCAGCACCTCTGCTACGTTCACCGGAACCGATGGCGAAGCCTTGATCATCGCGCTCGCCGCGCTCGCCAATCACCACACTCTGATCGTCACGACGTCGCGCCGGACAC
This sequence comes from Pseudomonadota bacterium, assembly GCA_039821125.1. Classification (GTDB taxonomy): domain Bacteria; phylum Pseudomonadota; class Alphaproteobacteria; order Rhodobacterales; family Rhodobacteraceae; genus Thermohalobaculum. The sequence goes on along the minus strand of JBCBOR010000005.1, from coordinate 54,569 downwards.
CAGAGGCGTTGACGAAGACGCTTCAAACCGAACTGCCGGACACTGCAACGGTCTGGACGCCCGAGCAGGACAACCCCTACCCGGCGATGCTCGGACATGCCGACGCCGTGCTTGTGACGGAAGATTCGGTCAACATGGCGTCCGAGGCGGCGACAGTCGGCCTCCCTGTTCATGTGTTCCCGATCAACTCGGTCGCCGCAAAGCTGACCGCGTTTCACCGCCAACTCACCGCCCGCGGCGCGAGCCGGAGGTTCGAAGGCAAGATCGAGACCTGGAGCTATCCGCGTCTCGCCGAAGCCGACCGGATCGCCGGCGAGGTCATCGAACACCTGTCCCTCTGATCTGCGCACGATCCGGGTGGCACCAGAGCAGCGCCCGCATAGACTGTGGGACAGCGAATGGAGGAACACATGAATATCGAGATCACGCAGGACCGGTTTCAATATGACCTGATGGCAGCTGCACTGCGGTACATCGAAGAGAACGCCGAGACGCAACCGACCCTCGATGATGTGGCCGCCGCGATCGGACTCAGCCCGGCGCACTTTCAGCGGGTCTTCAGCCAGTGGGTCGGTGTCTCGCCGAAGCGCTATCTGCAATACCTGACGCTGGATCACGCAAAACGCCTTTTGACCGAACGATTTACGGTACTGGATGCCACCTTTGAGGCGGGGTTGTCCTCTCCCGGGCGGCTGCATGATCTGTTTGTCCGGTGGGAAGCGATGTCCCCCGGCGACTATGCGCGCAAGGGCGCAGGGCTCACGATCCGCTGGGGCTGGTTCGAGACACCCTTTGGCGATGCGCTGGCCATGGGAACGGATCGCGGGCTGTGCGGGCTGGCCTTCGCCGCCGAGATGGGGCGCGAAGCGGCATGGCAGGACATGATCAGCCGCTGGCCCGATGCGGCCTATGCCGAGGACCCTGCTGCCTTGGCCAAGTGGGTCGAGGCGGCCTTCAAAGGCGCGGGCGAAGTCGCGCTGGCTCCGCTGGGGGCGCCGTTTCAGATCAAGGTCTGGGAGGCGCTGATGGCGATCCCGTCGGGCCACGTGACAACCTATTCAGAGATCGCTCAGGCCATCGGTTCACCGCGCGCCGTGCGCGCGGTTGGCTCGGCGGTCGGGCGCAATCCGATCAGCTGGCTGATCCCCTGCCACCGCGCGCTGCGTCGCGACGGCAAGCTTGGCGGGTATCACTGGGGTCTGCCCATGAAGCGGGCGATGCTGGCCTACGAGGCAGCGCGGCTCGAGGCCTAGCCTCGGGTGCCCGGGCAGAAATGCTTTCCTTTTGCCCGCCCTTCGCCGATGGTCTGCGTGTCGCGACAGGGCACGAGGCTTGAGATGTTCGGATTGTTTGGCGCAGTGATCATCGGTGGCATGACAGGCTTTGCCTCCGAGCGGCTGAACCTGACCCGAAACGGGATCGTCGTTTCAGCGGCACTGGGGGTCGGCGGCGCCGTTGCGCTCTGGTTCCTGCAGCGCATTCTTGGCCTCGGGCTCGGATTTGGGACGGTCCTGACCGCGGTGATCGGCGCCGCATTGATCCTGTTCCTGGCGCAGCTGCGGCAGAAATAGATCAGGCGATCAGCTTCGCGATGTAGCGTGGCAGAACGAACGCGGCCTTGTGGACCTGAGGGTCGTAGTAGCGCGTATCGATACCAGCCGTCTGAAACCGGTCGGTCAGTGTCTCGACATCAACAGACCGTGCCGGGCCATCGGTGCCCCAACCGAACGCCATCGGCCCACCCGCATAGGTCGGGATTGTCGCCGTGTAGCACGCCGCATCGCGGAACAGCGCACGGAAGGCTGTCATCGTTCCGCGCAACTCGTCCGCTTGAAGGAACGGCACCCCGTTCTGCGTGACCAGGATCCCGTCGGGCGCAAGGCACCGCCGGGCGTGTCCGTAGAACGTGTCGGTAAACAGGACCTCGCCCGGACCGATCGGATCGGTCGAATCAATGATGATCACGTCGAAGCGACGCTCGGTCTCTCGCACGAAGGCCGCTCCGTCCGAGATCACGAGATCCAGCCGAGGATCGTCGAACGCGCCTGCGGACAGAGCCGGCAAATGCTCGCGAGAGAACGCGACAACGCCCGCATCGATCTCGACCTGCGTCAGCCGTTTGACGGACTGATGGCGCAGTACCTCCCGCGCCATACCCCCGTCACCGCCGCCGATGATCAGCACCTCGGCCGCTGCGCCATGCGCGAAGATCGGCACATGCGCCATCATCTCGTGATAGATGAACTCGTCACCCTCGGTCGTCTGGACCACCCCGTCCAGGGTCAGGACCCGGCCGAAAGACGAGTTCTCGAACACCCGCAGACGTTGATGATCGGTCGCGCTGTCATAGTGGACCGTGTCCGTGCGCAAACACAGACGGAAATCCGCGTGTAGGGTCTCGACCGACCAACCGGGCATGCGATCATCAGACATGGGTCAAAGCCTCCTCGTGACGCTCTGCGATGGCGTTTGACATTGCAGCGCAACAAACGCAACGCTAAGGCGCGCAAAGACAGCAAGGACCCAGCCGCCATGACGTCAGCCCCCGAGCCCGATGCCCTGTTGCAGGCCGTCTCGGTGACCAAGCGGTTCGGGGCGTTCACGGCGAACGACGCGGTCTTGATCACCATCCGGCCCGGAGAGAAGCACGCACTGCTGGGTGAGAACGGCGCGGGCAAGTCGACGCTGGTCAAGATGATGTACGGGGTGCTGCAACCGGACGAAGGGCGGTTCTTCTGGCAGGGCGCATCCGTGCAGATCGCCCGCCCCGCAATGGCGCGCGGTCTTGGAATCGGTATGGTGTTCCAGCATTTCTCGGTCTTCGATGCGCTGACGGTTGCCGAGAACATTGCCCTCGCCCTGCCGCCCGAGCCGCTGGCACGCCTTTCGGACAGGATTGCCGCCATCTCAGCCGAATATGGCCTGGCGATCGATCCCGGGCGCGCAGTGCACACACTGTCGGTCGGCGAGAAACAGCGGGTCGAGATTATCCGCTGCCTGCTTCAGGATCCGCGGCTGCTGATCATGGATGAGCCGACCTCAGTCCTCACCCCGCAGGAGGCGGAGCTTCTGTTCGCGACCCTCAACCGGCTGGCCGAAGCGGGTTGTGCGATCCTCTACATTTCCCACAAGCTCGAGGAAGTACGGGCATTGTGCGATACCGCAACCATCCTGCGTCAGGGCCGGGTTGTCGCCACGTGCACCCCGGCGGAGGAATCCGCGCGATCCATGGCGGAGATGATGATCGGCGAGACGGTTTCTGCCGTGACACGCGACCACGCTTTGGAACGCGGGCCCGTGCGCCTTGCGATCAACCACCTCTCCCTGCCCGCCCTGTCGGAATTCGGCACCGACCTTCACGACATCTCGCTTGAGGTGCATGGCGGCGAGGTCCTCGGCATCGCGGGCGTCGCTGGAGAGGGGCAGTCCGAGTTGATGGACGCACTCTCGGGCGAACGGGCAACTGCGCCGGATCAGATTACGATTGACGGCAGGCAGTCAGGCGCGCTCGGCCCCACAGCACGCCGCGCAGCGGGTGCCGCCTTTCTGCCAGAAGAGCGAAACGGCCACGCCGCCGTCGGTACAATGGCGCTTTCCGAGAACATCCTGCTCTCGCATCACGGAACTGGCGAGATCGCACGCGGCGGATTTCTGAGCCTGCGCGCTGCGCGGTCCTGGGTCGCCCGCGTCCGCGATCGCTTCGATGTCCGGGCGGCAGGAGACGACCCGGTGGCCGCATCCCTGTCCGGCGGGAACCTGCAGAAATTCGTGATCGGGCGCGAAATCCTGCGCGATCCCGGCGTCCTTGTGGTCTCGCAGCCGACATGGGGTGTCGATGCAGGTGCTGCCGCCGTCATCCGCCGGGCATTGATCGATCTGGCTCGGTCTGGCACCGCCGTGCTCGTGATCAGCCAGGATCTCGAAGAGGTCTTCGCCATATGCGACCGGATTGCCGTGATCCATCATGGGCGCCTGTCGCACGCCTATCCGGCATCAGAGATGACGCCGGACAAGGTCGGCCTGCTGATGGGCGGCGCCCATCGCGACGACATCGATCTGCCAGTCGAGGCTGTGGCGTGATCACGCTCGAGCCGCGGCAGCAGCCCTCCCACCTGCTTGCGCTCCTGTCGCCCGTCATTGCGATCGGGCTGATGCTGGCCGCCTCTGCACTGATGCTGGCGCTTATGGGACATGCACCAGGCGCGGCGCTATACGTCTACTTCTTCCAGCCTTTTCACGAGGTCTGGTTTTATCTGACCCGTCCGGAAGAGCGGGCGATGTGGATCTACACCCCCTCGGAAGTTGTGGTCAAAGCGATCCCGCTGGCGCTGATCGGCGCGGGATTGACCGTCTGCTTTCGTGCCAATGTCTGGAACATCGGAGCGGCGGGGCAGTACACTCTTGGAGCCATCTTCAGCGGTTTCGTCGCCTTGTATGCGCCGGAGGGCGCGGGCTGGGTCTGGCTGCCGATCTACCTCGCTGCTGGTGTCGCGGGCGGCATGATCTGGGCTGCGATCCCGGCCCTGCTGCGCACCCGGTTCAATGCGAACGAGATTTTGGTCAGCCTGATGTTGACCTATGTCGCTGCCCTGCTGCTGGATTGGCTGGTGCGCGGTCCTTGGAAAGACCCGGCAGGGTTCGGTTTCCCCGAAAGCGTCGACTATGCAGATGCGTTTCTGATGCCAGTGCTGATCGCGGGAACGCGTCTGCATCTCGGCCTGATCCTTGCCATGGTCATTGCGCTGGTGCTGACCGTAATGATGGCCCGAACGCTGCGCGGGTTTCAGATCCGCGTGATCGGAGCCGCCCCGCGTGCAGGCGCGTTCGCCGGGTTCTCGCAGGCCCGCACCATTTGGTTTGTCCTGCTGCTGTCCGGCGGACTGGCAGGGCTGGCCGGTGCGGTCGAGGTCTCGGCCACCATCCAGCAACTGCAGCCGACCATTTCGGCCGAGTACGGATTTGTCGCCATCATCGTTGCTTTCCTCGGGCGGTTGAACCCGGCGGGAGCCCTGCTTGGCGCCCTTATCCTGGCGGTCACCTATATCGGCGGTGAGAATGCGCAAATCCTGCTGAAGCTGCCCAAAAACGTCACCGGCATCTTTCAGGGGATGCTGCTGTTCTTCCTGCTCGCGTGCGATACGCTGATCCTCTACCGCCTGCGCTGGGTTTCCGCCCGCCGGGAGGCTGCCTGATGGAAGCCTTCCTTTTCTCCATGATCATAGCGGCGACACCGTTCATCTTCGCCGGGATCGGAGAGTTGGTGGCCGAGCGGTCGGGCGTCTTGAACCTGGGCGTCGAGGGGATGATGCTCATGGGGGCCGTGGCGGCCTTTGCGACCTCATTTGCGGTTGGGTCCACACCGCTGGCGATCGTGGCGGGCGCCCTGGCGGGAGCGGCCATGGCACTGGTGTTCTGCGTGGTGTCGATCTCGCTGCTGGCCAATCAGGCTGCAGCCGGTCTGGCTCTGACGATATTCGGGATCGGGGCCTCCGGCCTGATCGGGCAAGGCTTTGTTGGGCAAGCGCTTGAGCCCTTGGCGCAACTGGATCTGCCACTGGTCGGTGACACCGCGGTTGGAAGAATCGTTCTCGGCCACGACATCATGGTCTATCTCGCGCTGACACTGGCAGGCGGGGTCGCCTGGTTTCTTTCTCAGACACGGGCAGGTCTCGCCCTGCGTGCGGTGGGAGACAATCACGATTCGGGCCACGCGCTCGGTCTGCCGGTCATCCGCATCCGCTATCTCGCGACACTCTTTGGCGGGGCGATGGCGGGCCTTGGCGGCGCGTATCTGTCGCTCGCCTACACCCCGATGTGGGGCGAGAACATGACCGCAGGGCGTGGCTGGATTGCGCTGGCTCTGGTCGTCTTCGCAACGTGGCGGCCCTGGCGTCTGGTGGCAGGCGCGTATCTCTTCGCCATGGTCACACAACTTCAGTTCTACGGTCAGGACTGGGGGCTGCCCGTCGCGTCGCAGTTCCTCGCCATGGCACCCTATTTGGCGACCGTGATCGCGCTTGTTATCATCTCGAGCGATATCAACCTGACCAAGGCCAACGCACCCGCCTGCATCGGCCGCCCCTTCCGCGCCGACAGATAGGAGAGGCGATGGGACGCCTGACCACGCATGTTCTGGACACTGCCCGGGGCCGCCCGGCGGCGGGCGTCAGGATCGCGCTCTATCGCGTCTCCGGCAACAGCCACCGAAAGATCGCCGAGGCGGTGACGAACGCCGATGGCCGCACGGACAGCCCGATGCTCGAGGGCAAGGCGTTCAAACCGGGGCAGTACGAGCTGATCTTCTTTGCGGGCGCGTATCTCGACGCACAGGGCAGCGATCTGCCCGATCCGAAGTTCCTCGATCAGATCCCGATCCGCTTCGGGATCGCCGATCCGGATGGTCACTACCACGTGCCGCTGCTGCTCTCACCCTTTGGCTATTCGACTTATCGGGGCAGCTAATGGGCGCGATCGAATTTCTTCTCAACGGCGAGGAGGTGGCTCTCACCGGGGTCAGCCCGACCACGACACTGCTGAACTGGCTGCGCTACGATCGTGGGCTGACCGGGACCAAGGAGGGCTGCGCCGAGGGTGATTGCGGTGCGTGTACGGTGGCCATGCGCGCGCCGGGCGGCGACTGGCTCCCGACCTGCGCCTGTATCCTTCTGATCGGGATGGCGCATGGGCGAGAGGTCCGGACCGTCGAAGCGTTGCCCTCCGACGAAGGCCTGCACCCGATCCAACGCGCGATGGCCGATGGGCACGGGACACAATGTGGCTTCTGCACTCCGGGCTTTGTCATGAGCCTTTGGGTGGCAGCGCAAAGCGGTGCGCTCGGCGGGCGGGAGGATGTCTGTGATGCACTGTCCGGCAATCTCTGCCGATGTACCGGCTACGGGCCGATCATCGATGCCGCGTTGTCGGTTGGACATACGACCAGCCCAGATTTGTCACGAACGATCTCGGACCCTGAGCCGCTAACCTACCGGCACAGCGAACAATCCTTCTGGGGACCCACATCGGTCGACGCGCTTGCCGATCTGATCGCAGAACACCCGGAGGCGACCATTCTCTCGGGGGCCACGGATATCGGCCTCTGGGTCACGAAGCACGACTTCGATCCCCTGGAGATCATCTACACGGGCCGTGTTGAAGAACTGGCGCGGATCGAGCGGCGGGGCGGCGCTCTGCACTTCGGTGCCGGAGCAACCTATCGCGATGCGGTGGACGCCTTGGCAACGATCCATCCGGGCATATCCCCCTTGATCCGTCGCATTGGCGGCGCTCAGGTCCGATCATACGGAACCATCGGCGGGAACATCGCCAACGGCTCTCCCATCGGTGACATGCCACCTGCGCTGATCGCGGCGGGCGCAACTCTCCACTTGAGGCGAGGGGCGGAGCGGCGATCCCTGCCGCTCGAGGACTTCTTCCTCGGCTACGGCAAGCAGGACCGCAGCCCTGGTGAGTTCGTCGAGATGGTCGAGGTGCCCGTCCCCACGGTGCCATCGACGTTGGCCTGCTACAAAATCGCAAAGCGGTACGACCAGGACATATCTTCGGTGCTCGGTTGCTTTGCCGTCGAGACAGAGGGCGGCATCGTCACCTCGGCACGGATCGCCTTTGGAGGCATGGCGGGCGTCCCGAAACGCGCAGTTTCTGCAGAGGCATCACTCACCGGCGCACCATGGACGCGTGCAACCGTGGAGCAGGCCATGGCTGCACTGGCCGAGGACCTCTCGCCGCTGTCGGATCACCGGGCATCAGCGGACTATCGGCTGACGATCGCGCGGAACCTGTTGCTGAAATATTTCCTTGAGACCACGCTGGCTGCGCCGATCACAGATCTGCCGCGAAATCCGGTCGCCGTCGTATGAGCCCCGCCTCTGCAAACGCGACGGGTCAAGCGCTCCCGCATGACAGCGCAACAAAGCACGTGGCGGGCACCGCGATCTACGCCGACGACATCGCGGAGCCGCGCGGTCTGTTGCACGTCTATATTGCGATGTCGGATCACCCCCGGGCGCGGCTGACGCGCGTTGATCTCAGCGCTGTGCGAATGGCTCCCGGCGTTGCCTGGGTCGGTTGCGCAGATGACGTGCCCGGCGTGAACGACACCGGCCCGGTGGTGATGGACGAGCCGATGTTTGCCGCCACGGAGCGCGATGGCGGCGAGGTGCACCACGCGGGGCAGGCTCTGTTCGCGGTCGCTGCAGATAGTCTGAAGGCAGCACGCGCCGCCGCAGGGCGCGCCGCTATCGACTACGCGCCAGAGGCCCCGATCCTCACCATCGACGATGCCATGCGCGAGGGCAGCTTCGTTCAACCGCCCTATCGCATGGCGCGCGGCGATGTGGACATGACCCTCGCCAGCGCGCCTCACCGCCTCACCGGTCGGATCGAAGTCGGCGGGCAGGAGCAGTTCTACCTTGAAGGGCAAATCGCAGTCGCGTGGCCGGGAGAGGATGCCGACATGCGCGTCGTGTCGTCGAACCAGCACCCCTCGGAATGCCAGTTGATCGTCGCGCGTGTCCTCGGCGTTCCAGCGCATGCGGTCACCGTGGAAGTCCGGCGCCTCGGCGGCGGGTTCGGCGGGAAAGAGACGCAGAGCAACCTCATGGCCGCCTGCGCCGCACTGGCAGCCAAAGCGACCGGGCGCCCGGCGAAGTGTCGCCTCGACCGGGATCAGGACATGATCCTCACCGGCAAGCGGCATGACTTCGTGATCGAATATGATGTCGGGTTCGACGGGGATGGCCGGATCGCAGGTATCCGCTTCACGCAAATGGCGCGCTGCGGCTGGTCGCTCGATCTGAGCTCTGCGATCTGCGATCGGGCCATGTTCCATGCGGACAACTGCTACTATCTTCCCACAGCGGAGATCATCTCGCACCGCTGCCGCACGAACACGGTGTCCAACACTGCGTTTCGCGGGTTTGGTGGTCCTCAGGGCATGGTCGGCATCGAGCGGGTGATTGATCACATCGCCCACAGGCTGGGGCGCGACCCGTTGGATGTGCGGCGGGTGAACTACTACGAACCGCCGGATGGGCCGGGCGAGCGCGCGGTCACACCCTATCACATGCGTGTCGAAGATTGCGTAATCGGAGAGATCACCGAGGATCTTGCGAACTCCTCCGAGTACACGGCCCGGCGCGCAGCGATCGCACGTTGGAACGCCGAGAACCCGTGGATCAAAAGGGGCATCGCCCTGACGCCAGTCAAGTTTGGCATCTCGTTCACCACGACCCATCTCAATCAGGCGGGTGCGCTCGTGCACATCTACCAGGATGGTTCGGTCCAGTTGAACCATGGCGGGATCGAGATGGGTCAGGGCCTGCATACCAAGATTATCCAGATTGCAGCGGAGGAGCTGTCGATCAGCCTGGACCGGGTCAGGATCACCGCGACACAGACGGACAAGGTGCCGAACACCTCGGCGACAGCCGCGTCCTCGGGCAGTGACCTCAACGGCATGGCGGTGCGCGCGGCCTGCGCCGAGTTGAAGGGACGGCTGGTTCGGTTCCTCTGCGAGACGGAAAACGTGATCGAGGCGGACATTGTCTTCCTGCCGGACCGGGTGCAGGTGGGCGCGCGGGAGATGAGCTTCAGTGATCTCGCCAAAGCCGCCTATCTCGGCCGCGTACCACTGTCAGCAACGGGGTTCTACGCGACGCCCAAGATCAGTTGGGATAGGGGCGCCGCACGGGGACGCCCGTTCTACTATTTTGCTTATGGCGCCGCGGTGACCGAGGTCGCAGTGGACACGCTGACGGGCGAGAGCCGCATGACCCGGGTCGATATCCTGCACGATGTCGGACGGTCGCTGAACCCTGCGGTGGATCTCGGTCAGATCGAGGGCGGGTTCATCCAGGGCGCTGGCTGGCTGATGATGGAGGAGCTTTGGTGGAATGCCGCCGGGCACCTGAAAACACATGCACCGTCAACCTACAAGATCCCCACCGCGTGGGACCGGCCCGAACAGATGAACATCCGCCTTTGGGAAAAGGGCATGAACCGGGAGTTGACGATCAAGCGCTCCAAGGCCGTCGGCGAGCCGCCGCTGATGCTGGCGATCTCGGCCCATCATGCGATCAGCCATGCGATCAGCAGCACGGGGACCAGTTATCCGGCATTAAACGCACCTGCGACGCCGGAGGCGGTGTTGCTTGCGCTGGGACGGGCGCAGGCGTGATTGGATTGCGTGAGGTCAGGGCTGCCCTGGCACAGCACGGGCCGGTTGTCGTTGCGATGATCGTGCGCGCCGAAGGGTCGACCCCGCGAGATACGGGATGTGCGATGCTGATCCATCGCGTTGGCATCGCGGGCACCATCGGTGGCGGTACGGTCGAGCATGACGTCATCGCCAGCGCGCAAGACATGGTTGCGACGCGTGAGACACATCGCCGGTTCGAACGCCCGCTTGGACCGGAGATCGACCAGTGCTGTGGTGGCCGCGTCGAGATCATCCTGCGTCGGATTGATCCGGACGAAATCGACGATCATGCGACCGAGTTCTTGCTGGCACCCGAAGGACCTCTCCTGACGGATGGCCCCGAGCACCGCCCCGTGATCGTCTATGGTGCTGGGAATATCGGCCAGGCGCTGGCCGCAGCGCTGAACCCACTGCCCTTCAGTGTCACGCTGACAGATACACGGGCCGAGATGAGGGCCGACGATGTTCTGTCAACGCCGCTACCGGAGACGCTTGCAGAAGGCGCAGCACCCGATGCGTTTCACGTGGTGGTGACACATTCCCACGCACTTGATCTGGAAATCATCACGACGATCCTGAAGCGTCCTCATGGCTTCTGCGGTCTGATCGGTTCGATGACCAAACGCGCGTTGTTTGCCAAGCGCCTGACTGAACGCGGTCTCGACAAACACGAGATCAATGCGCTGACCTGCCCGATTGGCGTGCCCGGGCTAAGAGACAAACGCCCGTCTGTGATCGCCGCCGCAGTGGCCGTTCAACTGCTTCAGCGTGACGCGGCGTTGCGGGCCGCTACCGTATCCATTGATCAGCGGTAGCGCACCAACACCGTTGCCGCCGTGCGCAGAGAGATCGCCGCTTCGGACAAACGCCGCGACGCCGCATCACAGTCTTCCTTGCTTTCGAGATAGCCGTCGGCGCAGCGGATCGAGGTGCGCAGCGAGGCGCGCTCCTCGTCAACCTCGCTCTTGTAGTCATTGAAGCGGTTGGTGCGCTGGACTTCAGCGATCGTCTCCACGACTTCCGGGCAGGCCACGCCCTGCCCGCGCAACGCCTCGGCCAAGGCTTTGTCCGCCGATGGCGCAAGGCAGAGCTTCCAGATCACGTCCAATTGCACAGCCGGAAACATCCTGAGCAATGTGCGAAACCGATCCGGCAGTCCGAGATAGCCGTTTCGCACGCCGATCGGATCCCAGAACTGATAGCTCGCGAGAAAACTGTTCCCGGCGATTCGCGAAGCATCGCGCGGCGCTGGGACAAACTCGGACGGCAGGTCCGGCAGCGCTGTCCCCTCGCGGACAAAATTCAGCACACGGGAGGCATCGATCACAAGTTGCCCCTGACCATTGAACGGGATCAGCGCGACCTCGGCTCCGTACGGCAGCGGAACCATCCGCATCAGCACCGTCTGCCCGCCCATGTCGAGCACGGCTTCCGCTGCATCGCCGGCCCGGTCCGCCTCGAACCGCTGATTGTTGCCTGAGCGGTCAAAGAACGTGCCCTCATAACCACCCGGATCCGGCTCGATTTCGATCGTGACCCCCGCCGCGTCATCGATCCCGTAATAGCTGCCGGACAAGGCTTCGGCCCCGGCAATGCAGGGCAAGCTCAGGACAAAGCCTGCAACCAGTGCGAGCAGCTTTTTCATGGCACACCTCGTGATGCTCTTATATTCGGACGCCCAATGGCTACCTTCTGGCCACTTGATAACAGATCGCATTTCGTTGATCAGATAAATTCATCTGGAGGCACTTGCTGCTATGGATTGGGATAAACTGCGCGTCTTTCACGCCGTTGCCGATGCCGGCTCGCTGACACATGCCGGCGACCAACTGCATCTGAGCCAATCGGCCATCAGCCGACAGATCCGCGGGCTCGAGGAACAGTTGGGAGCAACGCTGTTCCACCGCCACGCGCGCGGCCTGCTGCTGACCGAGCAGGGAGAGATCCTGTACGAGGCGACGTGGTCCATGACCAAGCGCCTCACGCAGGCGGCTGCAGAAATCAAGGACTCCAAGGACGAGGTTTTCGGCGACCTGAGAGTCACAACCACCGCCGGGTTCGGCACATCATGGTTGGCGCCTCGCCTGCCAAGCCTCTTTCGCTCGCACCCGGAGATCTCGGTGAACCTGATCCTGACCGAGGACACGCTGGATCTTGCCATGCGAGAGGCCGATGTTGCGATCCGGTTTGGCGAGCCGAAACAGTCTGAACTGATCCGACGACCGCTCATGCCGGTACGGATGCGCCTTTACGCCTCTCGCGACTACATCGACGAGAATGGCGCACCGCAGAACGAGGCGGATCTGGTGTCGCGCCGCTTCATCAGCTTCAGCCCGTCAGCCCCGCAACCGGAAGCGTCGCGGGTCTGGGTCACATCGAAGTTCTCGTCAGATCGCAGCTCGCATCTCACGATGAACAGCTATTTCGGGATCCTGAAGGCTGCGGTCTCAGGGTTGGGCATTGCGGCCCTGCCCGACTATGTCACCCGCGACTATCCCGAGCTTGAGAACGTGCTGCCGGACGATACTTCGCCCAGCTTCACCGCCTATTTCTGCTATCCGCAGGAGATGCGCCGCTCGCAGCGGGTCCAGGCGTTCCGTGACTTTCTGATGTCTGAGGTCGAGGTCTTCAACAAGGCTCAAGCGCCGATGCAGGCTGTGGGTCGCTAGCGTCACCCGGTAAACCCATCGTTCTTCACGGTTTGCCCGCCATCTGTGACAAATGTGACAAAAGCTTTGCATTCTGCGCATATCGGGTTTGAAACGTGAACGCCATCGTAAGACTTGTATGTCGCGCGGCCCGCGCCTACCTCCATCCACGAAGCGCTGTGGCGCTTCAGGTTGTGATACCTCCCTGTTGAACTGGCCGGGCCCTGTGCCCGGCTCTTTTTTTGTCCGCGGCGCAGCGCAATCCCATGCCCTTGCATGCCACGGCCAGCACAACCATTATGACACATCAGGAGCATACCCGATTCTGCGGCAACACATGAGCTTTGCCGCGCAACGTTCTGATAAAATGATATCTTTATTTTGCCTATTTTGCTGTGTAGCGTTTTGTTTGGGGTAAGGGCTGTGCCGGAATGCATCTCAAACGCATTTGCGTGAGAACGGCGTTGTGGCGCAACACGACTGTAGCCGTGCAATGCGGCTCAAACTTGTGAGACCGGAGATGTCACCAAACTTCATTTGGAGGCTGCTGTTTTCAGGCGCTATTGCGATTTTGATGCTCGCAATCCTGCTGATTAGGACAGAGCCCGTACAGACCTGGGTACTATTCGTTTATCCGCTTGTCGGCGCGTTTCTGGCGCATGTCGCAAGCCGAACCAGCCCAACGACCGAGAGCATCGCTTGGATCGAGACGGGCACCATCGCGGCCGCGTCCATCGTGGTTCTGGCTGCGATCATGAACATTCTGCTGATCGAACTGTTGCTGCGAGAGTTCATCTCGGGCGAGTTTCTGAACGGGAACGTGTTCAAGCAGATCGTCTTCTTCGCGTTGCCGACCGTTTCTGTGCTGCTCTGGTGGGCCCTTGAGCGTCGCCTCAGCCGCGTGCGGTCGGCCATGGTGGATGGCCCCAAAAGGCGGGAAGCTGAAGCAGAGGATCGCGAGGAGATGTCCGGCGACGATCAGTATGCGTCGCCGCTGATGTCGTAGCCCGGGTCACAACACCGACCTTGCGTCGAGCCAGACATGGAAATGGCCCCTGAGCGGGGCCATTTTTTTGTTTGCGGTCGTAGCGGACAGAGCCGAAGGTACTCAGCGCCAGAGCCGCTCACCCGCCTTCAGATCCGAGTACAGGCTGGCGACCTCATCGCCATAGCCATTGAACAACAGTGTCGGGATCCGTTCTTCCGTCCCAAGAACGCGCTCGGTCGCCTGGCTCCAACGCGGATGCGGGACTTCCGGGTTGACGTTTGCCCAGAACCCATACTCCGCACGCTGGAGTTCTTCCCAGAAGCTTACGGGCTGTTTATCGGTGAACGTGATGCGGTCGATGCTCTTGATATGCTTGAACCCGTATTTCCACGGAGTGTGAAGCCGGATCGGCGCGCCAAACGGTTTGTGCAGCACCTTGCCGTAGGCACCCACCACCATCAGCGCCAGGTCATTGGTCGCCTCGGCCATGGTCAGCCCTTCGGTGTAGGGCCACGGGTACCAGTGTTGGCGCTGCCCGCGCGCGACGCTCGGGTCCTGGAAGGTCTGGAACTGGACGAACTTGGCCGATCCGAGAGGCTTCGCCATTTCGACGAGGGCCTTCAGGGGGAACCCGATCCATGGCACGGTCATCGACCATGCCTCGACGCAGCGGTGGCGGTAGACCCGCTCCTCGATCGGCATTTTTGCGATCAGGTCCTCGACGCCGATCTCCATCTCGGTGTCGACCATACCATCGATCTTGATGGTCCAGCCATCAGTCTCAAGCGCCTGCGCCGCATCGTAGATCTGCTTGTGCGAACCGAATTCGTAGAAATTGTTATAGGTTGTGTTCACATCCTCAGGTGTCACCGGACGCCCCGGGTCTGCATAAGCCGGGTTCAGCGACGGCTTCGGATCCCAAGGATCGGTCGGCTTTGCCGCAAATGACGGCCCGGCGATCGACGCCGCCGCCAGTGCGCCAGCCGATACCAGCCACTGCCGACGATTGAGAAAGATGTGCTCAGGCGTCACGTTGCGCTCGGGCACGGCCCATCGCGGCGGAGTGATGTTGTACATGGATGGCTCCTCTGCTCTGCCGGAGAAGTTAGGGTTCGTGACCGCCGCATCCAACTCACAAAGGGTTCAGGAAGGTTTCACGGTCAAATTATCTGCGATTTCATTATCTTATGAACTCTGCGGCAGAAATACCTTGCAGATGAAGCAGCGCTGCGAGGTCACCATGCCGGATCGAAGCATCCGCGGCATCCGCCACCACCGGCTTGGCATGGTACGCAACACCGAGCCCTGCCGCCCCGATCATTGCCAGATCATTGGCACCGTCACCAACGGCGATTACGTCATCCGGCCCGATGCCGAGGCGGTGCGTCAGTTCATTCAGGGCATCGAGTTTGGCCTCCCGGCCCAGGATCGGCTCGCCCACGCTTCCGGTCAGCACCCCATCCTCGATGATCAGGGTATTGGCCCGGTTCTCCTCGAACCCAATGGTCGCCGCGACCCGCTCGGTGAAGAACGTGAACCCGCCGGAGACCAGCGCGGTGTAGGCGCCTTTGGCGCGCATGGTCCGGACCAGTGTCAAAGCGCCGGGGTTCGGCCTGATCCGCTCGTCATAGACTTGCTGCAGTTTCTTCGACGGCAACCCCTTCATCAGCGCAACGCGGGCGCGCAACGCTTCGTCGAAGCTGATTTCACCGCGCATGGCCGGTTCCGTGATCGCGACGACCTGTTCGCGGACACCGGCAAAATCTGCGACCTCGTCGATGCACTCGACCGGAATCATGGTGCTGTCCATGTCCGCAATCAGAAGCTTTTTCAAACGATTGGCGGCAGGAACGCAGTTGACGTCTAAACCTTCGGCAACCGCGGATTGCCGCGTGGGCACCGGTATCTCAGCCGCCGCAACGCCAAGCCGCCGTGCCTCGCCCGGTCCGGACAATTGCACCCGGACCCCGGCAATGGCGTCATCCGACAGCCCCGCATCCTGCGAGGCTGTCAGCACAATCACATAGTCCAAGGATCCTTACCCCGCCGCGACCTGGCGGGTATCTGCTCCGGCGGCTTCCAGTTGCTCCGCCAAGAGGAACGCCAACTCAAGAGCCTGCGAGGCGTTCAACCGCGGATCGCATGCCGTGTGGTAGCGGTTGTGCAGATCCTCCGAGGTGACATCGTGCATGCCACCCATACACTCGGTCACGTCCTGGCCGGTCATCTCGAAATGGACACCGCCTGCATAGGTCCCTTCAGCAGCGTGCACGGCGAAGAACTCCTGCACTTCGGACAACACCTTTTCGAACGGTCGCGTTTTGTAACCGGTGTTCGATTTGATCGTGTTGCCATGCATCGGATCGCAGGACCAGACGACGTTCTTGCCCTCGTATTTCACGGCCTTGATCCAGCCCGGAAGATGCTCGGCCACCTTGCCCGCACCGGTCCGGCAGATCAGCGTCAGACGTCCCGGTTCGTTCTTCGGGTTCAGGAGATCGATCAAGCGTACCAACTCACCCGGCTCAAGCGACGGGCCGCATTTCAGACCAATCGGGTTGATGACCCCGCGGCAGAACTCGACATGTGCGCCGTCGGGCTGACGTGTCCTGTCACCGATCCAGATCATGTGACCCGAACCCGCGACGGTCTCGCCAGAGGTCGAATCGACCCGCGCCAACTGCTCCTCGTACGGCAGGAGGAGTGCCTCGTGGCTGGTATAATACGAAACCCCGCGCAAGGGATGTGCGTTGTCCGCGTTTACGCCGGTGGCATCCATGAAGTCGACCGCGCCCTGAATGCGCTCGGCCATGGCCATGTAGCGCTCGGACTGTGGCGAGCCCTTGGCAAAGCCGAGGTTCCACGAGGCAACCCGGTGGAGATCGGCATAACCGCCGCCCGCAAACGCGCGCAGCAGGTTCAGCGTCGCCGCCGATTGAAGGTAGGCCTGATGCATGCGCTCGGGATCCGGCACCCGAGACTCCTCGGTGAAGTCGAACCCGTTGATGATATCGCCCCGGTAGGACGGCAGGGTCACATCGCCCACGGTCTCGGCGTCGGACGAGCGCGGTTTGGCGAATTGCCCGGCCATGCGCCCGACTTTCACCACCGGCTTCTTGGCGCCAAAGGTCAGCACGACTGCCATTTGCAGCAGCACCCTGAACGTATCACGGATGTTGTCTGCACCGAATTCGGCAAAACTCTCGGCGCAGTCGCCACCCTGGAGCAGAAAAGCCTGCCCCTCGGCCACTTTGGCAAGCTGCGCCTTCAGATCCCGCGTCTCGCCCGCAAAGACCAGCGGCGGATAGCTTGCAAGCTTGCTCTGAACCTCGGCCAGTTTGTCCTGGTCCGGATAGGTTGGCATTTGCAGGCCGGTGTGATTGCGCCAGCTGTCTTTGGTCCAAGTGCGGGTCATTGCTCCATCTCCGATTCCGCGTTGAGAGCGCTCGATATATCCGGTCGGCCCTGTCGAGGCCAGCGCTGTGAGCAAGGATGTGGAAACCTGTGTGGACGGATTGTCGGTCTTGTCTGAAATCGACGCTTGACGTCGCAAAAATACCTGCGAAAGGTCTGAGTTGAAGTCGTGATGCGTCACCCATTAGGCAGCGTGATGGCAACCCTCTCTAGAGACACGGAAAAAGCGCGAGAGTTTGTTTTCCTGCTGACGCAGGATTTCTCGATGATTGCCTTCGCCGCAGCGATAGAGCCACTGAGAATCGCGAACCGCATGGCGCGGCGGGAACTCTACGACTGGCGGATTGCGTCAGAGGACGGTGCAACCGTGCGCTGCTCGAACGGGTGCGCGATTGAATCGGACATCCCGCTGGAGGACATTCAACGCGACGCGTGCATCGTGGTCTGCTCCGGACTTAACCTGCAAGCCGCGACGTCGAAACCGATCCTGACCTGGCTGCGCAAGCAATCGCGGCGCGGCGTGGGTATGGGAGCGGTCTGCACCGGGGCGCATGTGCTGGCGAAGGCCGGTCTGCTTGATGGCAAGCGCTGCACCATCCATTGGGAAAACCAGGCCGCGTTTGCGGAGGACTTCCCGGAGACGGAGGTCTCGAACCTGCTGTTCTGCACCGATGACGGGATCTTCACTTGCGCAGGCGGAACCGCTGCCGCCGATATGATGCTGCAATTGATCGCCGATGATCACGGCGCGGATCTCGGCACGCTGGTGGCAGACTCGATGGTGCACCCGCCCGCACGGGGGAACTCGGACGAGCAGCGCCTGTCCATCCCGGCGCGTATCGGCGTCCGGCATCCCAAGCTTGTGTCGATCATCCAGACCATGGAGCAGAATACCGAGGAGCCGATCAGCCCGTCCGAACTCGCCAAGGGCGTGAACATGTCGACCCGGCAGTTGGAGCGATTGTTCCGGCGCTACCTGAACCGCTCGCCGAAGCGCTATTACATGGAGTTGCGCCTGGACAAAGCGCGCAATCTTCTGCTGCAGACGAATATGAGCGTCATCAATGTGGCGCTGGCCTGCGGGTTCACCTCGCCCTCGCACTTCTCGAAATGCTACCGGGGCCACTTCAACCGTACGCCGTACCGCGAGCGCGGAGCGCCGTCCGAGCAACGCAAGACCGAGCACCGCAAGCACGCATGAAACCTGCGCCGCCCGTTCGCGCCGACTACCGCGCCTTTCACAGGATTACGACCCGCTGGATGGACAACGATGTCTACGGGCACGTGAACAATGTCGTCTACTACTCGTTCTTTGACACGGTCGTGAACGGGCACCTTGTGGAAGCCGGCGTGCTTGACTTCGAGGCGGGTACGACGATTGGGCTCGTTGTCGAGACGACATGCAGCTATTTCGCGCCCATCGCATTCCCAGATGCCGTCACGGGCGGATTGCGGGTGGACCGGATCGGCACATCATCTGTGCAATACGGGGTCGGGATCTTCCGCGGTGACGAGGACAATGCCGCCGCAGCCGGACATTTCGTGCATGTCTATGTCGGGCGGGAGACGCGCAGGCCGGTGCCGATCCCGGATGACCTGCGCGCGGTGCTGGAGGCCGTGAAAGCCTGACCGCAGAGACGTCTACTCCGCGGGAACGACCTGAGCGCCTGGCTCGGTCCGGTCGTGGGTGCCGTTGTCGTAGTCGGTCCAATCGTCGATATCCGGGTAGAATTTTGCACGCCAGCGGTCGACCCTCGGGTTCATCACCGCAAACCAAAGCGGCGGGATGACCGCCATGGCCACCATCAGCGGATAGCCGAACGGCAATTGCGGCGCATCCTTCCAGGCGTAGTGCTGAAGCAGCGGATAGCGCCGCGAGGGTCGATAGTGGTGATCCGAATGGCGCTGAAGGTTGATCAGCATCCAGTTCGAGAAGGTCTGGGCCGCATTCCACGAGTGACAGGGCTTGACCCGTTCGAACGCACCGTTGCCAAGATAGCGACGTGTCAGGCCATAGTGCTCGGTGTAATTCACAGCCTCAAGCTGGTAGATCGCCATCAGTGCTTGCACGAAGAAGAGCATCACACCCCACCAACCGCCAAGCGCTGCAGCGATCCCGATGAAAAGACCGGCACCGAGTGCATAGCGCCAGAACGGATTGGTCTTGTGCCAGATCGGCAGTCCGCGCCGGGCGAGGCGATCACGATCGATCTCCCACGCCGAGACAAAGGTGCCGATCACGGCCTGCGGGAAAAATGATAGGAAACTCTGACCTTTGCGCGCCGTTACAGGATCTTTTGGCGTCGCCACGGTGATGTGATGGCCATAGACATGCTCGGTCGCGAAAGGCCCATAGGCCACAGAGTGGAGCAGCCATTCGCCCAGCGTCCGTTCCCACCGGTTGCGCTGATGAACAAGCTCATGCGCAAAGTTGATCCCGATCCCGCCGGTCGCAACGCCGAGACCGCCCATGACACCAACCGCCTCCCATGTCGTGAGATGGTCCGCATGGGTGGCTTGATAGAGGCAGAGCGCCATGAGCACCATCTGGATGGGAACCCAGATCCAGGTGATCAGACTGTGCCAGAACAGCGTGCTATCTGCAGTAGCCGGGTCCATGTTCTGGGTGTTTTTGCCGAGCGCGCGGTCCAGCAGCGAGATGCAAACCCATCCCCATACGAACGGCCCCATGATCCAATACCCGCCGTAAAGCGCGGACATCACCACGAGCGGCGTCAGCGTGAACGAAACGGCAAAAGGGAGTGCTTTTAGAAACATGTCAGACCCTGTGTTCGTGCCGGAGAATAGGACACGCCCACGATCCCGGCAACGGTTGTGCTCGAGATTGGATTTCACGAGTTAACTACCTCTAAAACCTTATCGACACATTAATTTGGATCGTGCTCATCTGTCGGTCGAGGGTGCCGCTCCGTCTCTGGCCAACCGGCACACTTTCGCGAACACCGTTGGCATGGCCGCCTCAGCCTCTTGGATCGTATGCGTTTCATAGGTCGGCGGTGCGATCGCGGTAACATCCTGCACACGTGTCAAGCGCACTGCCAGGCGCAAATGGAAATGGGTGAAGGTGTGCCGCACCTCGCCCATCTCAGCCCACGCCGCCTTTACCGGCGGCGCGTCTTCAGGCAGTGTCTCCGCCCAATCCGACGACGGTAGTGCGAGCATCCCGCCAAGCAGACCCCGATCTGGCCGGCGCACCGTCAGCACACGCTGAGTGTTATCGATAACAATCCATGCGATCCCGAGCCTGATCGGTTTGGCCTGCTTCGGCACTTTTCGTGGCAAGCTCTCGGCGATGCCCTCAGCATGTGCCCGGCATCCACTGCGCCATGGACACAGCAGACACTTTGGCGAACGCGGCGTGCAGATCGTGGCTCCAAGATCCATCACGGCTTGAGCATAGTCGCCGGGACGCTGGTCGGGCGTCAGGTCATCGGCCAGGGATTTCAGTGTCGGCTTGGAGGCCGGCAACGGCTCGGTCACCGCATGGATCCTGGACATCACGCGCTCGACATTGCCGTCGACCACAACCGCCCGCTTGTCAAAGGCGATGGCGGCAATGGCCGCCGCGGTGTAGGCGCCAATCCCGGGCAGGTCGCGCAGGTCAGCCTCGGTGTCAGGGAACACACCGTCGCGCTGGCGGCTGACCTCCACCGCGCATTTATGGAGATTGCGAGCGCGCGCATAATATCCAAGCCCCGCCCAAGCTGCCAAAACCTCGTCAATTGGCGTCGCTGCGAGCGCATGGACATCAGGCCAACGCTCGGTAAAGGCATGGAAATAGTCGATGACCGCGGCGACAGTCGTCTGTTGCAGCATGATCTCCGAAAGCCAGACGCGGTATGGATCAGCCGCGACCCCGCGCGCGCGATCAAACGGGCTGACCCGCCACGGCAGATCCCGGTGGTTGGCGTCGTACCATGCCAAAAGACCCTCTGCGTCAACTCGCATTGTTGTTATCCCAACCGGTGCTACCTTTTCAGATCAACGTGGTACATATAGCGTGGAACTCTCGGTGCCGAGTGCGCCGGACATGTGTCGAGATGACGTACCAAGGAACGGTCACGACGGGAAAGATGGCAGCCAAGGCAACAACAGAGAAAAAACGCAAGATGCGCCGCCGTGGTTTTGCCAAGGCGTCGGCCGAGGCGCGTGGTGCTTTGGACACCGTTGCGAGCAAACAGGGTTTCGCCGAGCCTGATATCCTTCTGCGCTGGCCAGAGATTGCTGGTGCCGCCTATGGAAGCCTCTGCCAGCCTGTGAAAATCCGCTACGGCGCCAACCGCACGATGGGCGCGACCCTGATGGTGCAGACTGACAGTGGCAGGGCACCGGAAGTCGAGCATCAGGCGCCGCGCATTCTTGAGCGGATCAACCAGTTCTACGGCTACCGCGCAATCACGCGCCTGAAGGTAACGCAAAGCACAGGCATGGCCGCAGCGCCCAGCGGCTTTGCGGAAGAGCCTGCCCGCTTCGCCGGGAAGGGCGCGCCGCACCAAACGGGGACGCAATCGGGTGCTTCCCACGCCGACGCCACGCCCGACGCCGACGACATATCTCGCGCCGAGGAGCTGGCGGCTGGCATCGCATCGCCTGATCTGCGCGCCGCGCTGACCCGAATGGGCTCCCATGTGCTCGCGCGCTCGCGGAAGACCGAAAGAAACCAACCGACCACGAGATAAAGGATGGTGCCGGGCACTGCACCCGGCGCACTGCATAAGGACCGAGATGATGAAATTTCCGATTACCCGCAGGGGTGTTCTTGGTGGCCTCGCCGCGACCACCGCAGTCGGACCTCAGGCCTTCGCTCAGGATGCATCGCGGTTCACAGGCGACATCGTCATGGGCAATCTCGACGCCGCAGTGACGGTGTACGAGTACGCCTCGTTCACCTGCCCCCACTGCGCGGCGTTCCACATCAACACCTGGCCCCAGGTCAAAGAAGCCTATGTGGACACCGGCAAGATCAAGTTCATCCTGCGCGAGGTCTATTTCGACCAGTACGGTCTCTGGGCATCGATGACCGCCCGCTGCGGCGGTGAGCGTGGCTTCTACCCGATGGTGGATCGCTTCCTCGCGACACAGAACGCCTGGACGCGGGCGCCCGATATTGGCCACGCGATCCAGCAGATCGGCAAGCGTGCAGGTCTGTCAACCAACCAGTTGACGGAATGTCTGTCGGACCGGGCATTTGCCGAGACGCTGATCTCGAATTACCAGGCCAACGCAGGCGAACACGAAGTGCGCTCGACCCCCACCTTCATCATCAACGGGGAATCGCACGCTGGAAACATGGGTTTCGAGGATTTCGCCAAGCTGATCGATGAAGCGCTGGAGGCTTAGCCTCCTGCGCCGTCGGCACAACATCTGGTCCATATTCTGTGGATAACTACCAGATAGACACCAGGTGGCGTTGACAGGAATCGCGTGACGCCGTCAACTCTCGGTCTCTGACACAGCAGTGGGATCGTCGGTGCAGTTCACGCGCCTCAAACTCAACGGGTTCAAATCCTTCGTAGATCCGACGGATCTGGTAATCTCGACGGGGCTCACCGGCGTGGTTGGCCCGAACGGCTGTGGCAAGTCTAACTTGCTGGAAGCGTTGCGCTGGATCATGGGCGAGAACCGCGCCAAGCAGATGCGCGGCGACGGCATGGAAGATGTGATCTTCGCCGGAACAGACCAGCGACCGACCCGGTCATCGGCCACCGTCGAGCTTGTTATCGACAATTCGGATCGCCTGGCTCCTGCCGAGTTCAATCATGATGACCGGCTGGAGATTTCGCGCCGCATTACCCGCGATATCGGCTCGGCCTACAAGATCAACGGTCGGGATGTTCGTGCCCGCGACGTCCAGATGCTGTTCGCGGACGCGTCGACGGGGGCGCATTCGCCGGCGCTGGTTCGGCAGGGTCAGATTTCGGAATTGATCAACGCCAAGCCCAAGGCGCGGCGACGGATATTGGAAGAAGCCGCAGGCATTTCGGGACTTTATCAACGCCGCCATGAGGCGGAGTTGAAACTGCGCGGAACCGAGACGAACCTCGCCCGGGTCGACGATGTGCTGGACCAGCTACGTCAAAGGTTGGGGTCGCTGGAGCGACAGGCTTCGCAGGCGCGGCGGTACCGGCGGATCTCGGAGGAGCTGCGCCGAAGCGAAGCGGTGCTGGCCTATATCCGCTGGCGAACAGCAGAGGATGAACGCACCGCGGCAGAGGCCCGGCTGATCGACGCGACCCGGTCCGCTGCACAAGCTGAAGCGGCGGTTCTGGCGGCTCAGAAGACGCGAACGGAGACCGATGCCGCTCTGCCGCCAAAGCGCGAAGAAGAGACGATTGCAAGCGCCGTGCTGCAACGGTTGACTATTGAACGCGATCAGATCGGCGAGCGCGAAGAACGCGCCAAGGCCGAGATCGATACACTGACAGCGCGTATCCGGCAGCTTGCCATCGATGTCGAGCGCGAGGAGACGCTGAGCCGCGATGCCGTTGGAGCAATCGATGGGCTGACGACCGAGATCGCCGGCCTGATCGACGCGCAGGAGGGTCAGCAGGACGCCCTCGACCAAGCCGCCGAGGCGGCGCGTGCGGCAGGGGCGGCGCTGTCAGAGCAGGAAACGAAGCTCGATCGGTTGACCGAGGAGGCCGCACGGCTCGCAGCACGCACCAGCGCCGCAGAGCGACGGCTGCAGGAGTCGCGCACGACTGTTGCCCGGTTGTCGGACGGCATGGAGACAGCCGAAGCCGCGATTGCCGATATCTCAGAGGCCTTGTCGGCGGTCGAGACCCAGCACGAAGACCTCGTGAAAGCGGAAGCGGACGCCCGCGCAGCATCGGAAGCGGCGGAAATCGCGTTGACCGACGCCGAGGCCGCACGCGCCGAAGCCCAGGAAAACGAAGGACAGGCGCGCGCCGCACTGGCCGATGCGGAGGGCGAACGCAGCGCGCTGCAAGCCGAGGTCCAGGGTTTGGAGCGCCTGCTGGCACGCGATGCGGGCGATGGCAACGCATTGATCGACCGGCTGACCGTTGCACCGGGATACGAGGCAGCGCTTGGGGCCGCCCTTGGTGATGACTTGAGCGCCGATGAGGCCGACCCCGCTGCCGGATCGGGATGGACAACTCTGTCGCCCTATGACGCGTCGCCGACGCTGCCAGAGGGAACGCAGCCCATCACCGGTTCGGTTACAGGACCTGATCTGCTGGCGCGGCGCCTGTCCCAAATCGGGGTGGTCGAAGCAAGAGCCGGCGACGCCTTGCAGGACGCGCTTGCGCCTGGTCAACGGCTGGTGAGCCGGGAAGGCGACCTCTGGCGGTGGGACGGGTTCCGCGTACGCGCAGGAGATGCTCCCACGGCAGCAGGCCTGCGTCTGCAGCAGCGCAACCGGCTGTCCCGGCTGAAGGAGGCACTGGACAAGGCAGAGGCGTTGCGTACGAAGGCCGCCGATATGCAGGGCACAGCGCGGGCGGCGCTCGATCGAGCAGGCGCAGCAGAAGCCGATGCGCGGACCGCTCGTCGCAGTGCCGACCAAGCGGTCAGTGATGCCGCACGCGAGGTCAATCGGATCGAGGGAGAAACGGCTCGCCTTCGGTCAAAGCTCAACGGCCAGACCGATGCTCTGGAGGGGCGGCGCACGGAGCACGCGGACGCTCTGACCGCGGCAGCGGATGCCGAGGCAGCCTTGGCCGAAATCGACGATGTCGCCGAGGCCCGCCGTGCGGTCGAAGTGCAACGCGGTGAGGTTGATCTTGCCCGTACCGCGATGCTGTCGGCCCGCGGTGACGCCGACGATCTGCGCCGTGTAGGGTCGGCGCGCGAGAAACGACTGGGCGATGCGCGACGGGAACTGGCGATCTGGGAAGATCGCAAGACCAACGCAGCCGATCGGATCGAAGAACTCACCCAACGCGGCGAAGAGGCGAAGGCGCGCAAGGCCGAGATTGAAGCTGTGCCGGACGAATTGTCGGACCGGAAGGGCACACTCTCGGATGAGATCGATGCCGCCGAGACCCGGCGCAAGGCTGCGGCTGACGCGCTCGCCGAAGCGGAGGCCGCCCTCCGTCAGGCGGAGGAAGCGGAGCGGGCGGCGGAACGCGCGGCTTCCACCCAACGGGAGGACCGCGCTCGGTTGGAGGCGGTCCTCGAAGGGCTCGCCGAACGCGCTGCGGAGGCGGCTGAGGAGATCCGCTCGGATTTGAACATCGAACCTGACGCGCTGCTGGAGACGCTGGAGGCCGATCCGACGACCCTGCCCGCTCTCGATGCGGTCGATGCGGATGTCACGAAGCTGCGCCGTCAGCGCGATGCGCTCGGGGCAGTCAACCTGCGCGCCGAAGAGGACGCCGAGGAGATCCGGACCGAGCGCGACAAGATCGAGACCGAGAAAGCCGATCTCGATCAGGCCATCACCAAGCTGCGCAAGGGCATCGCAGAATTGAACCGCGAGGGACGCGAACGCCTGCTGGCCGCGTTCGAGACCGTGAACAAGCGTTTCTCGACCCTATTCACCCACCTTTTCGGCGGGGGGGAAGCCCGTTTGGTCATGGTCGAATCGGACGATCCGCTCGATGCCGGGCTTGAGATCATGTGCCAGCCTCCGGGCAAAAAGCTCTCGACGCTGTCGCTTCTGTCCGGCGGTGAACAAACCCTAACGGCTCTTAGCCTTATCTTTGCTGTTTTTCTGTCTAATCCAGCGCCGATCTGTGTGCTGGATGAGGTCGATGCACCGCTGGATGATTCGAACGTCACGCGGTTCTGCGATCTACTGGACGAAATGCGGCGTCTGACCGAGACGCGATTTCTGATCATCACGCACCATGCGATCACCATGAGCCGCATGGATAGGCTGTTTGGTGTGACCATGGTGGAACGAGGTGTCAGTCAATTGGTTTCGGTTGACCTGGCGCGTGCCGCGGAGATGGTGGATGCCTGACCAAATGATTGGATTTATGTCGGGGGCTCAGGACGAGATGACCTATTGTGTTGGACTTAGGATCGAGGCCGGTCTCGTTCTGTTGGCAGACACTCGGACGAATGCCGGCGTCGACAATGTCTCGCGCTATCGCAAGAGCTTTGTGTGGGAGAACCCCGGCGAGCGTGCGATCTGCCTGATGACCGCGGGCAATCTCTCGATCACGCAAGGCATCCTGACCCGGATCGACGCAAACATCAAAAAGGCCAATGAAGGCGCAAGCGTCGAGACGATCCTGAACTGTGACACGCTCTTTCGGGCTGCCCAAATCGTGGCGGAGCATATGCGAGAGATGCAGGACCGACATCGTATTCCCCTTATGAATCAAGGGGTTGGTGCAGATGCGACGGTCCTGGTGGCAGGCCAGCGCGCGGGCGGGTCACACCGCCTGTTCATGATCTACTCCGCCGGGAACTTCATCGAGGCGACACCGGATACGCCGTTCTTCCAGATTGGCGAGCATAAATACGGCAAACCGATCCTGGATCGGGTGATCACACCAGACACGCCGCTTTCCGAAGCCTTGAAGGCCGTATGCGTGTCGATGGACTCCACACTCAGATCGAATCTGTCCGTCGGGATGCCGCTCGACCTCGTCGTGATCCGGCCCAATGAGTATCAGGTGTCCGTCAACCGCCGGATCGAGATGGAAGATCAGGACTGGCAGGCGATCTCGACCGGGTGGTCGGATGCGCTGCGGGCAGGATTTCAGGCTGTGCCGCAAGTGGCGATCTGACCGTCCCGCGAGGAACGCTTCCAGGCGCAGTTTGCTGCGCCTGGCCTGGACCTTTGACTACTCGACGATCTGTGCAGTTCCTGCGACCTCGATGGTCTCGGCCGGTGGGAAGAGGCAGTGCAAGAACATCGACAAGTCGCCTGCGAAGTCGATGGTATCGCCGATGATCTGCGTGCAGCCGACAAAAGATGTCGTCGCAGACCCCGTAAACTCGATGTGCGACGATGGTGCATAGAACGCTCCGTCCATGATCGAAGCGAAGTTTCCATTGATCCTGTGCCGCTCATCTGTCGCATCGCGGCTGCTGAAGAGAAGCATTCCGGCGTAGGGGCCAAATGCTGGCGGGCTGAGATTCAGGGTCGCCGTGCCATTGAAGCGCGCTTCGACCCCGTCACGCATGTAGAAGATCACGCCTGCGCCGGTGACGACGGCGTTCGCATTGATCCGAAGGTCACCGCCTTCAATGATGTATAGCCCGGGCGAGAGCGCGACGTTGCCCGTAATGTTGAGGCCATTGCAGTAGCGGATCGACGGCAACCCTGAAGGATGACTTTCAAACGGTGTCACAACTGTTGGCTGGAGATTGTCACCGACCGCACTGTCGTGACAGGCGCCAACCGCCGACGGTTCCGGAACGGCCGCGAACGGGTCCGTTGTCGGATTCGCATTCTCGACCGCTGTGCCACAGTCCAGCAAAGCCAGGGCCGGGAGGTCAGCCGACCCGGCAGTCCGAACACATGCCGCAGACAGCGTCAAAGAGGCGCCGCCTGAATTGACGGACGTGTTTGGACCGTTCGAGATCATCTCGCAATTGACGAGGTTTATCGCAGCGGTCCCACTGATCGTGATCGCATTGTCCTCGGTCTCGGAAAGCGCCAGAACGCAACCACGACCGGGGCTGCGGGCAGTGGCGACTGCGCGAGCCTGAATGGGAACCGGATCGTTCGAATACATGGCCGAGAAGAGACGCGGGACCGTCTCGGTCACGATAATCTCCACAGCATTGTTGTCCTCGATGAAGCCGCCTGTGACAGGCGGGCGGTTCACCTCGATGTTCGCGGCTGTTGGCGGGATCTGTGCCTGCTCGGCGAGATACAGCGCAATAGCCTCAAGACCTGCCTGATCCGCGCCAATGGTCAGCCGTTTTGCAGCACCATGAGCCATCACATCGGCGGCGTTCTGAACCTTTCGCTGGGTCAGATACCAGTACCCGGCCTCACCACCGAGACCAATGCCGCCGATCAAGGCCGGGCTTAGGATCGCCACCGTCGCAGCCACACCACCAACGGTGTTGCGCCGAAAGCCCAAAGCGCGCTGGCCGATCCGCGCAGTCGTGGACATCACTTTTTCCCGAATTCGTGTCAGCACAGACATCGCTGTCCTCTTTCGTTGAATGACGAGGATGCGTTCTGCACAGAGCGGCGGAGATCTGTTCCACGCCGCTGCCTACGACCGTTCTCATTTCTGGTCAGATGTTGGAAAATCGGTCAAAAATCTTGATAAAATCTAAAAATTCTCAAACTCGCCGCAAATCTGCGCCGAGTTTGTCAGGAGTTTGATGCGTCTTTGGATCGAATGTGCCGAACCGCGCTGCACTATCGGAACAGTCCCCGAATGAGAGAGCGAACAACGGTTCGGCCGAGCTGCGATCCTGCTGAGCGCAAGGTGGACTTGGCCACAGCCTCGAACATCGTGTCGGACCGGCGAGACCGGTTCGCCGCCCTCTTTGCCGCCTTCTTGGGGTTGTAGCGCTTCCCCCGGCTGTAGCGACCGCCGAACCGTTTGGCCGAGCCAAGCTCGTCCGCATCAACCTCTGGATCGTCTTCGGCCAAACGTGCGGCGCGGGCGGCCAGCATCTCGTATGCGCTCTCGCGGTCAACCTCGACATCATAGAGCCCCGCAACGGGTGACTTCGCAATCGCATTGGCGCGTGTCAGAGCATCACACGGCCCGAGCCTGCTGGATGGAGGTCGGATCAGCGTACGCTGCACCATCGCTGGCACGCCTTTGGCTTGCAAGCACGACACCAGTGCTTCACCGACGCCCACCTCCAAGATTGCCTTCTCCGTATCGAAAGACTTGTTCTGACGAAAGGTTGCCGCGGCGGCTTTCAGCGCTTTGCGATCTCGCGGTGTGTAGGCGCGCAACGCGTGCTGCACCCGGTTGCCCAGCTGCCCCAGAATGTCGTCCGGTACATCTGTCGGGCTTTGCGTGACAAAGTAGACGCCAACACCCTTCGACCGAATGAGACGGGCGACCTGCTCCACCTTGTCGATCAGAGCTTTCGGAGCGTCCTCGAACAGCAGGTGCGCCTCGTCGAAGAAAAAGACGAAGGCCGGTTTGTCCGGATCACCCACTTCTGGCAGCTGTTCGAAGAGCTCGCTCAGCAACCAGAGCAGCAGTGTCGCGTATAGGCGGGGCGCCTGCATAAGTTTGTCGGCCGCAAGGATGTTGATTCGCCCCTGCCCGCCCGGCGCTGTCGCAATCATGTCGGAAAGACGCAGCGCGGGTTCGCCGAAAAAACCCTCCGCCCCCTGATTTTCCAGAACGAGCAAGCGGCGCTGGATCGCTCCAATCGATGCGGCTGAGACATTGCCATAGCGCAGCGACAGTTCTTTTGATCGCTCTCCGGTATTCACCAGCATCGCCCGGAGATCCGCAAGATCCAGCAGCGCGAGCCCTTCCTCTTCAGCAACGCGAAAGGCGACGTTCAGAACACCTTCCTGCGTTTCATTGAGTTCGAGCAAACGTGCCAGCAACACTGGACCCATTTCACTGATCGTCGTGCGAACGGGGTGGCCCTGCTGACCGAAAACGTCCCAGAATGTAACAGGGAAAGCTGAGTAATCGTAATCACTAAAGCCAATCTGCTCTGCGCGGGCGACCAGTTTGTCATGCAGCTTGTGCGCGTGAGATCCGGCCTGCGCCAAGCCAGACAAATCGCCTTTCACATCCGCGAAAAAGACTGGCACGCCTGCATTCGAGAAGCTCTCAGCAAGGATTTGCAAGGTGACGGTTTTCCCGGTTCCCGTTGCGCCTGCAATCAACCCGTGGCGGTTTCCGTATTTCAGCAGCACGTTCTGAGGACTCGCATAGTTCTTGCCACCACCACCTATGAAAATTCCGCCATCTCTGCTCATTTTTCCATGTCTCCGAACACACACATTTCAGCCCAACTTCGGTCGCAGTCCGTAAATAGATTTTGTTAACTATTCTAGTGAATAGTAGAGATCTGCGGTGAACGGCCTGGCCGAGCATCGCACACCTCCTCCCTGTCGAACTGGCCGCGCCTTGTGCGCGGCCTTTTTTTCTGCCCCACCTGCTGCAACACAGGAAGGGGCCAGTTTTCCGTTGACGACAGGTCTGCGTTCGGTAGTGTCAACACATCACGGACGTACAGTTCGACAGGGGAAAAAAGAAGCAACGCTTCAGGTAGGGGCGCCGTTTTGGCGCCTCTAACTCTTTGTAGATAACAAGTTTTCAAGGCCACAGCAGGATCGCTTGATTTCATGCGCCGGTCTTGGCATGACAATCGCGCACCGGGTGTGCCGGTAGAACATATCGACCAAAACTCGATGGGATTTATTCTGTGACCCGTAGCCTGACCCTCTTCATCGCACTCATGTCTCTCGGCCTTCTCGCCACCGTCCCGCAGGCGGACGCTCAATCGAAGGACGTGCTTCGCGATACCCACGGTGATTGGGAAATCCGATGCATCGAGGGAACTGAGACCTGCGCGATGTCCCAGGTCGGCAATACCGGAGATGGCAAGCGCGCTCTTCTGGTCACGATCCAACGGATCAAGGGCGCAACAGCAGAGAACGGAGCGTCGGTCCCTGCAGCGATTACGGTTCAGACCCCGCTCGGTATTCTGATCCCCTACGGCGTCCGTGTGAAGATCGACAGCGACCAAGTGGTCCCGCTGCCGTTGTCGCGCTGCGTTCCGGCGGGTTGCATCTCACAAGCGCCGATGCTGGACGAGGCCGTGAACAAGATGAAGGCGGGTTCGACTGCCGTGTTTGGCTTCTTTCTGGACAAAGAGATTCTTGTGAACGTCTCACTGCGCGGCTTCACGAAGGCCTTCAACAGCCTCACACCTGTCGCGGGTCGCAGCTGATCTTAGACACCAGGGCTTCTGCGTAGATGGGCTAGCGACCGTTCCACCGCCGCATGGCGAGAACGGCGTTTAGCCCTCCGAACGCAAAGGAATTCGAGAGCGCGGTATCGATTTGCACGTCGCGAGCCGCATTCGGAACGACATCCAAACCGATATCGGGGTCTTCTTCCTCGAAACCCATGGTCGGCGGGACAACGCCCTCACGCAATGCCATCAGCGTTGCCGACGCCTCCAAGGATCCTGCCGCGCCGATCGCATGCCCGTGCATCGATTTGGTCGATGAGACCATGATCGCGTTGGCATGATCGCCAAGAACCTTGCGGATCGCGGCCGCCTCGACCCGATCGTTCATCGCTGTCGCCGTTCCATGCGCATTGATATAGCCGATCTCTGATGGGTCGATCCCGCCATCCACCAGCGCAATCTCAATCGCCCTTGATGCCCCTTCCAGCGAGGGCTGGACGATGTCGCCTGCATCCGCGGTCATGCCGAACCCGGAGATCTCGCCCAGAATGTCGGCACCGCGCAGCTTCGCATGCTCCAACTCCTCGAGAACCAGAATTGCGGAGCCTTCGCCCAGCACCATACCGTTGCGGGATTTTGAGAATGGACGACATGCCTCTTTCGACATGACGCGCAGGCCCTCCCACGCTTTCATGCCGCCAAAGCAGAGGACGGACTCGGTCCCGCCCGTGACCGCCGCATCCATCGCACCGGAACGCACCAGATGGAACGCCTGCCCGATCGCATGGTTGGATGATGAGCATGCGGTTGACACGACATAAGCCGGTCCCATCAGCCCGTGCGCCATGGAAATCTGGCTCACTGGTGCGTTGCCCATCAATCGCGGAACGATGAACGGGTGCACCCGGTTTTTCATCTCGTGGTAGACGGCGAAGTAGTTCTCGTCCTGAGTATGCAGACCACCCATCGCCGAGCCGAGGATCGTCGCCGTCCGCAGTCCCAGAGCTTCGTCGAAGGTGATGCCCGACTGTTCGATCGCTTCGCGTGCTGCGATCAATGCCATCTGGCTGATCCGGTCAAGCAGTGAAAGTTCGGACTTCGTGAAGTGGTCGGCGCCTTCGAACTGCTTAGCTTCGGCTCCGATCTTGACCATCAGGCGTTCTGGATCGAACCGTGTGATCGGCGCGATGCCGACACGGCCTTCCTGCAGGCCTTCTGCATGGGTGGCAAATCCCGTGCCCAGCGCCGATACGACGCCGATGCCGGTGACGACGACACGGCGCTTTGTGCTCACGCGTCGCCCTTTTGTGCAATCAGGCCTTCGACGGCCTTCACGATTGCATCGAAATTCGACAGATCGAACTCGGACTCGGATGGGTCGTTGGCGTTATACGGCACCGACACATCGAAGGTTTCTTCAATTCCAAAGACAACTTCCACAAGCGCCAACGAGTCCAACCCCAACTCGTCCGGCGTCGTCTCCGGCTTGATCTCAGAGGGATCGATCATCGCCTGCTCGGCAATGATGCGTGCAACCCCCTCTCTGACATCATCCCTCATCCTCTTCTCCCTCCGGACTCTGGCGCTCTATATCACAAAGCTTGTGAGCTTACAGTCCCAGCTTCTTCTGGATTTCCGCCACTGTTTCCAGCAGCTTCGGCAGCCGGCGCATCGCTGCAAACTGGCGCGCCGCTTGCTCGCGGGGCAAGGCCGGCGCGCCCATCACGATTGCGCCGTCAGGCAGATTGCCTGGCACCAGCGTACCCGCCGCACAGATCACGTCCGATCCGATTTTACGATGATCGGCGATGCCAACGCGTCCCCCCAGGACAACACGATCGCCGATCGTGGTGCTGCCCGCTATTCCGACTTGCGCGCAGATCAGACAGACCGCGCCAACCTCTACATTGTGTCCAATCTGAACCTGATTATCGATCTTCGTGCCGGTGCCAATTCGCGTCGGAGCTATGGTGCCGCGATCAATGGTTGTCGCAGCGCCGATTTCAACGTCGTCCCCGATCTCAACGCTCGCAAGTGAGTGGATCCGTAGAAACCGGTCTGTCCGCACGGCGCTTTCTAGTGTGCCTGTCTCGCGTGCGCTTTCGACCGCACCGCGCTGGGGCGGCTCGAACGAGAACCCGTCTGCCCCGATCACGGCATTGGGCTGCGCGATGAAGTCAGCGCCGATGTGGCACCTTGCTCCAAGACGCACGCCGGAGTGGAGCAGCGCTCGATCGCCCAAGCGGGTGTCAGCGCCGATGGAAACGTGCGAAGCGATGCGCGCGCCATCCCCGATCTGCGCATTCTTGCCAACCAAAGCAAACGGCCCGACCGACACATCCTGACCAAGACGCGCTGACGGATCGACGTAGGCCGTGTGATGGACACCAGGCTCGATATCGAGAGGGTGCTGAAAGTGGTGTGTGATCAGCGCCAGCGCGACCCGCGGACGCCGTGCGATCAGCGCCCCGTCAAAGCCAAGCGCCTGCCAGTCTGCTCCGTCCCACAGAACCGCCGCGCGTGCCGCAGTACCGGCCAGTTCGTCTGCGAACTTTTCGGACATCGCGAGCGCAAGATCGCCTGCACCGGCAGCGCTTGGCTCAGCCGGGCGCTCAACCACCAGAGAGGGATTGCCGACACAGTCAAGCCCTGTGGCCCGCGAGATGTCTTCAAGCGTGTGGGCCATGCTGCGTGTCCGAGAATGAATTGGGCCGCGCTCTTCTATCCACGGCGCGGCCCACGTTGCAAGCCCGAGTGAAACTCGGGCGGTATTCTGTGCATGCGCGCGCTATTGAAGCACGGTCACACCCGCCGCTGTCAGCGCCTCGGCGATCTTACGGTCCCGGCCATAGATATCGCCCCGGAACTGCTCGACGCCATTTTCGTCAATCCAAGCCGTACGATACGTCAGGTGCACCGGCAGCGGCTCGTCCAGATCCACGCGACGCTCGCGCCCTCGGTTCAGGATCCGGCGGAAGTAGCCGCCCGGATCATCCTGCTGAGCCGTCAAAAGATGTTCGGCAAACTCATGCGGTCGTTCGACCCGGACGCACCCGTGGCTGAAGGCCCGCACATCGCGCTTGAAAAGGCGCTTCGATGGTGTGTCATGCAGGTAGATCGCCCACTGGTTCGGGAACATGAACTTGACGGTCCCAAGCGCATTGCCGCGGCCCGGTCCCTGTACGATCCGGTTCGGCCCCAGCAAACGCATGTTTTTACGCGCGAGATAGTCCGGGTCAGCCCGCACCTTTGGCATGATCTCCTCGACGGCGATCGATTTCGGCACATACCAGCTCGGATTGATGACCATATGGGTCATCAGGTCGGAAAACTCCGGGGTCCGGTGCTTGCGCGCCTTGCCGATCACAACACGCGATTCAAACTCGGGCCTGCCGTTATGCATCACGGCCATCTCGAAACCGGCAAGGTTCACAAGCACGTGGCGGTCGCCGAGGTCTTTGTTCATCCAGCGCAGCCGCTCAAGCGTTACAGCGATCTGATTGGCGCGCGTTCTCGGCGAGACGTTGAGTTGCTTCAGCGTTGCCGGCCCGATGACGCCATCAAGGTTCAGTCCGTGGCGCGCCTGAAAGGACTGCAATGCGGCGACCATGGGCTCATCGAAATGCGTCTCGTCAAAAGGGCGAACAGGCACGTCCGTGGTGATGTCGTTGGTCGCGATTTGGGTACCGTCGCTCACCGATGCCGTTGCCTGCTGATCGTAGACATTTGGATCCAGATCGCCCATGGCCGTCAGGCGCGCGCGTGCCTCCGCGACACGACTGTTGCGTTCGCCCGGGCGCAGCGTACGGCCAGCTCTGACCGGAGCTCCCCAGATATCGCTGCCTGCGATCGATCGAAATGTCGCATAGCGCTCCATGAGGCGGCGATAGAGCGGATCTGCAGGGATGAGACTGTCCAGATAGTCTGCGATGTTGTTCGACGAGGATGCCGCACGGATCAACACACCGGCATCCGGACGCTCAGGGTAGATGTGCAACTCTCGATCAATCTGGCGCGGCTTCAGCAGCCCAGACGAAAGGTCCTGCGCGTAGTCGACAAACGCTGCCGTCAGATCAATCTCAAACGCCGGTCCCGGCGTGGCGCTCTCCAGGCGGCTTTTCAGGGTCGCCCCGCGATACTTCGCAGATGGAAGCGCATGATCGCCGGCTTTTTCAAGAACCGAGATCAGGACGCGGGCTGCCTCCGATGGCGCGCCGGCATCATCGAGCCAGATCGGTGAAAACCCCCGCGCCGCATAGGCCGCGGTTGCAGTGCTATCCCGGCCAAACCGCTGTTCAAGCGCGGTTTTTAGCGCAGACGCCTCAGCAGACAGCGGTGCCGGCGCCGCTACGACCGGCGTGCCGGGCGTTGCTTGCGTTCCAGTCGCCGAAGGTTCCACTGACTGCGCAAACGCACTCGTCGCCGCCAAACTCAAAAAGGCCGCGCAGAATGCCGCAGGCCGTCGCACGATCGCACACTGCGTGATCATGATGCCACCACTGTTGCCAAAATACATCCGAGAGTCTCTCACCACCGAAACCTTAGCACGGTTTACAAACTCCGAAGAGAAAGTGAACCGCCGTTCACCACAAATTCACTCCACGATGCTTTGAATGCCACACAATTGCTTGGTTGTCCGAGCACAAGCAGAACCGCACTCAGGTTAAAGTTGAGTATCCACGTTGCACTGTTGCAACTTGGCCGGAAAAAACAGCTGTGTCATAAGGATCCCGAGACTGGGCCGGGGGCAAGTGACAACAGTCACAGACACGTAGAGGCAAAACGTGAGCAGGACCGATTCGACTAAGACGCCGGTTGCACGGCGCGCATTCCTTATTGGTGGGGCAGCAGCTGCGCTGTTTGCTACGCCCGCTGCACCGGCGGTGTTGCGCAGGGCTGGCGAGTTTCGCTCGCTGGCACTGGTCAACCACCGCACGGCTGAAAAACTGCGGACCGCGTATTGGGTCGAGGGCGAGTATATCCCCGAGGCTCTCGAGGCGATCAACTATATCCTTCGCGATTGGCGACAGAACGAGATCAAGCAAATTGATCTGCGGACCGTCGACATCATGGCAGCGACCCACAGTCTTCTCGACACGTCCGAACCGTTTCAGGTCGTGTCCGGCTATCGCAGCCCCAAGACAAACGCGATGTTGCGCAGTCGGAGCCGCGGCGTAGCGCGCAACTCCTATCATACGCGGGGCATGGCCGTGGACATCACGCTGGACACCCGGACCGCCCGTCAGATCGCAAGTGCGGCGAAGTCATTGAGCGCTGGCGGTGTCGGTACATACAGCCGGTCGAGCTTTGCGCATGTGGACAGCGGGCCCGTGCGCGACTGGGGTCGCTGACGATCCCTATGATCTGATGTGCGCCCGGCAGGGGCGCACATTCTGGCGATGCCGCCTACGAGCGGATTGTACCGTTGCCCTCGACGAGGTACTTGAAACTCGTAAGCTGCTCAGCGCCGACGGGACCGCGCGCGTGCATCTTCCCCGTGGCAATGCCAATTTCCGCACCCATGCCGAACTCGCCACCGTCCGCAAACTGGGTCGAGGCATTGCGCATCAGAATGGCGCTGTCCAAGCGGGCAAAGAAGTGCTCGGCGATACCATCGCTCTCGGTGAGGATTGACTCGGTGTGACTTGATCCGTGCGCGCGAATATGCGCGATCGCCTCATCAACATCGTCGACAACGCGGGCTGCGATATCCATCGAAAGATATTCGCGGCCCCAATCCTCCGCCGTGGCTGCCACAACCCGGTCATCCATCGCTTGCACCTCGGGACATCCGTGCACGGTCACGCCGGCCTTCAGAAGATCACTGATCAGCGTTGCGCCGAGTCCATGCGCAATGGCCCGGTGGATCAGCAAGCATTCCGCGGCGCCGCATATCCCGGTTCTGCGAGTCTTGGCGTTCAAGACGACGCGCCGCGCCTTGGCGTCATCTGCAGAGCGATCGACGAAGATGTGGCAAATGCCTTCCAGGTGCGCGAACACTGGCACGCGGGCCTCTGACTGAACCAGGCCGACCAGACCTTTGCCGCCACGCGGAACGATCACATCGACATACTCGGTCATCCGCAAAAGCTCAGCGACCGCTGCCCGGTCCCGGGTCGGCACACGTTGGATAGCGTCGCGCGCCAGTCCAGCTGCGCCGAGCCCGTCCTGCAGGCAGGCATGGATCACACCGGAAGAATGAAAACTTTCGGACCCGCCGCGCAGGATCGCAGCATTCCCCGATTTAAGGCAGAGCCCACCGGCATCCGCTGTCACGTTGGGACGGCTCTCGTAGATTACGCCCACCACGCCCAGCGGCGTGCGAACCCGCCGGATGTTCAGACCTGACGGCATCTTCCAGTCCGACATGACAGCGCCGACTGGATCTGTCTGTTCGGCGACAGCGCGCAACCCGCCCGACATCAATCGAATACGATCATCTGTCAGCAACAGTCGGTCGAGCATCGCGTCACTCAGGTTCTTCTCGCGCCCGAACTCCATGTCCAGCGCATTCGCCTCATCAATCTCGCGGCGACGGTCCATGATCGCCTCAGCCGCCGCAAACAGCGCGGTGACCTTGCGCTCGGCGGTCGTGGCAGCCAACTCCGCAGCTGCGATTTTGGCCCGGGCACCAATGTCATGCATGGTGACGGCAATCTCGTCAGGTATGGGCGTGTCCATCTACATCCCTCCATCGTGGTCCCAGAGGACCATGTCATCACGATGCGCCATAGCGGCGCGCCGTGGATATCCCAGGATCTCGGCGATCGCGTCCGACCGCGCACCGACGATCGCGCACGCTTCTGTTGCAGAGTACCCGACCAATGCCGCGCCGATCGCTGCATCCGAGTCCGTCACAATGGCGACGGGGTCGCCGCGTTCGAAGGTGCCGATGATCTCTCGCACGCCGGCTGGCAACAAGGAGCGACCGGATCGCAGGGCACGGGCGGCGCCATCATCGATGACAACGGTGCCGACCGGCTTCATACCGGCAATCCATTGCTTGCGCGCGGCGCGCGGACCTGTGCTTGGCACAAACCACGTCGCCCGTGCACCGTTCACGACTGCGGTGAGGGGCCGTGGGCAAGACCCGAGTGTAACAGCGAGCGCGCATCCGCCAGAGAGAGCCGTCTTTGCGGCCAGGATCTTCGTCCGCATCCCGCCGCTTCCGACCTCGGTTCCAGCATCACCGGCCATAGCCTCAATCTCGGGGGTAATCTCGCTGATCGCGGGCAGGTGACGAGCCGAAGGATCGACCCGCGGGTCCGACGTGTAAAGCCCATCCACATCCGAGAGCAGCACAAGAACATCAGCACCGGCCATAAGAGCCACGCGCGCCGCCAAACGGTCATTGTCGCCGTAGCGGATTTCATCGGTCGCGACCGTGTCGTTCTCATTCACCACAGGGATAGCGCCCATGGACATCAGCGACGCCAGGGTCGAGCGCCCGTTCAGATAGCGCCGCCGGTCTTGCGTGTCGTCGAGTGTCAAGAGAACCTGTGCCGCGAGCAATCCGTGGGAAGACAAAGCTTCTTCCCAGGCGCGGATCAGCCGGGTCTGCCCCACCGCCGCGGCAGCCTGCGCCTGTTCAAGCGAAAGCGTGCCGGAAGCGAGGTTCAGAACCCGCCGACCAAGAGCGATTGCGCCTGAGGAGATCAGGATCACATCCTGTCCACGCTCCCGGAGATGCGCAATGTCGTTCGCAAGGCCGCGCAGCCAATCCTCTCGCAACTGCCCGGTTTCCTGGTCCACCAGAAGCGCTGAGCCGATCTTGCACGCAACACGGCGCGCCGTGGCGAGCGGCGTCTGGACCTGATCGGCCATGGTCACGGCGTCCATGCCGCATCTCCATCCACTGCGGTCTCGGCTTGCCGGGCTGAACGTATCCTCTCGCGCAGGGCGCGCAACACGTCAGGTACGGCCTGCCCCGTTGCTCCGGAAATCCGGAAGTCGATGCTGACGCCTTCTTCAGCAAGCAGGGTCGCAAGATCCTCGCTCTCCTGTTTCGGAAGTGCGTCGCATTTGTTCAACGCGACCACACGCGGCTTCATAGCCAGACCATTGCCGTATGCCGCCAGTTCCCCTTCGATGGTCCGATAATCGCCAAGCACATCGTCCGAGGTCGCATCGACAAGATGGAGCAGGACCGCACACCGTTCGATATGACCGAGGAAGCGGTCCCCAATCCCCCTGCCCTCGTGCGCGCCTTCAATGAGGCCCGGGATGTCGGCCAGGACGAACTCGCCATCATCGATGCCAACCACGCCAAGATTAGGATGCAGCGTTGTGAAAGGATAATCTGCGATCTTGGGACGCGCATTCGAGGTCGCGGCCAGAAAGGTAGACTTGCCTGCATTGGGCAACCCCACCAACCCTGCATCGGCGATCAGCTTCAGCCGCAACCAGATCGTCCGCTCGATCCCGGGCTGCCCCGGATTGGCATGGCGCGGCGCCTGATTGGTCGATGACTTGAAGTGTAGATTTCCCCAACCGCCATTACCGCCTTTGGCGAGCAGCGCGCGCTGCCCGACCTCGGCAAGATCCGCAATCAGGGTTTCGTTATCCTCGTCCAGAATTTCAGTTCCAGCCGGCACGCGCAGCAAGGTATCGCTGCCATCCTTTCCCGTGCGCTGACGCCCCATGCCGTGCTCGCCATTCCGCGCTTTGAAATGCTGCTGATAGCGAAAGTCGATCAGTGTGTTCAGACCGTCCACAGCCTCGGCCCAGACATCACCGCCGCGCCCGCCGTCTCCACCATCCGGGCCACCGTACTCGACAAACTTCTCACGACGGAATGAGATCGACCCCGGCCCGCCAGAGCCGGAGCGAATATAGACCTTGGCCTGATCCAGAAACTTCATGCTGTTTCCTTGGCTCCGCCGCGCCGCCTCGTCAAGCACCGCGCAAGGCGGAAGGCTCAAGACGCATGTCGACATGCTCTATCTTGGCATTCCGCGACCGGCAGAAGACCATGCGGCGCCCTGTCTCGACAAAGCCCAGTTTCGTGAGCGTGTTGCAGGACGCGGTGTTGCCGATGAGATAACCGGAGGCGACGTGATCCGCACCGGTTTCCTCGAAGTATCGCGCCAACAGGGCCCGCGCAGCCTCGGTCATGTATCCTTTGCCCCAGTGTGCGGACCCGAGCCAGTAGCCGAGGTGGTCATTGATCTCGACCGCCCCGATCAGGTCATGCGCTTCGATCACGAAAAACCAGGGGCGGGACGAGGCCTCGGAGATGAACGCCTCTGCATCATCGATTTTGTAGGGATAGGGCGGCGTCGTGAGCCAACGGACCACCTCCCACCGACCGATCATGCCTGCAATCACTTCGGCATCAGCGAAGGTAGGCTTGCGAAGCAAAAGCCTTTTGGTCCGGATTTCGTCCATCATGATCTGGGTCATCGCACTATCCGGTCGCGGCAAGGACCCAAAGAAAAAGGGACCGGTCCGCGACCGATCCCTTTCCATTTCATCACATGGGGTCGGTCTTATTCAGCGGCCTCCGCTGCTGGGAGCACCGAAATGAACGTGCGGCCTTTCAGGCCTTTGTGAAACTTCACATGGCCGTTCGTGGTCGCAAAAATTGTATGATCCTTGCCGATGCCTACATTCTCGCCCGGCCACCACTTGGTGCCGCGTTGACGGCACAGAATGTTCCCGGCCAGCACCGCTTCGCCGCCATACTTCTTGATGCCAAGACGTCGCCCTGCACTGTCGCGACCGTTTCTCGAGGAACCGCCTGCTTTCTTGTGTGCCATGAGAAGTCTCCTTACTCTTTCGTCTCAGCGGCGTATTCAGCCGCTTGAGAGATCCAGTTGTCACGCTCGATCCGGCCCTTGAAGCTGAGTTGATCGTCCATGAAGGCAATCTCCGCAGGGCCCCATTCGGCGATCTGCCAGAAATGATAGACACCGTTATCGTTGAGCTTTTCGAGCAGTTTCTCGCCGACGCCGGAAATCCGGGTCAGATCATCCGCTTCGCCTTGTGCTTCCGTCAGAAGATTTGCCGGACGGGCCGCTTCGATACCTGCTTCCTGCGCTGCAGCATCAGATGGCGTCGTCGCTGGCGCGGCGGCTGGGGCCGCCTCAACCGCGCCCATCGACGGGGCAACACCGGCAATACCAGTGCCGAGCGCTGCCTTGATACCGGTATCTGCGCCGCCCGAGGCCAGGATGTCCGTGACCCGCACCGTCGTCAGATACTGGCGATGGCCTTTCAAGCGCTTCGAGCTGTGCTTGCGCCGACGCTTCTTGAAGTTCCAAACCTTGTCACCGCGTCCCTGCTCAACGACTTCGGCCTGCACTGCAGCACCGTCGATCATGGGCGTGCCGACCGTGGTCGAGTCGCCACCGAGCATCAGGACGTCGTTAAATTGAACTTTCTCACCGGCATCAGCAGCAACCCGTTCAACGGTAAGAAGATCGCCAGACGCGACCTTGTACTGCTTTCCGCCTGTCTTGATGACAGCGAACATGTCTTTCTTCCTTCGTATCCCGCGCCCTGTGGCGGTCGCCTTTGCGACACTTTTGACGTGATGCGTCAGCCTCGGACAGCGCGCCCTCACCGGGCGATGGTTCCATGTGCTCATCAGCATGACGAGCAAGACGCGTGTATTGATCTCGACCAGAGCAAAAGTCAAGCCCAGACCCGCCGCTGCAATCGATCCCGCAAGCCTGAATTCGCACTTGCGCCCTTGATGCTCTCTGGCTAGGTTCCGCGCCTCACAAGACTACTACCGCGGAGAGGTGCCGGAGTGGTCGAACGGGGCGGTCTCGAAAACCGTTGTGGGCGCAAGTCCACCCAGGGTTCGAATCCCTGTCTCTCCGCCACATGTCCTTGAATTTCCTTTATGGTCTTGCCCCCGTTTGACCGGACAGTCAGGCGGGTTTCTTTGAAGCTCTGATGAACTCGCGTGGCGAGCGCATTCTGAGCGCTGAGTGCGGATGGTTCTCGTTGTAGTCTTCGAACCAGGCCGCGATCTGTTTCAATCCCTCCTCTGCGTTTGGCAAGGCGCTGACGTTGACGTAGTCGCGCTTGATGGTTTTGACGAGAGCTTCTGATACGCAGTTGCTCTCGGGGCTGGCGATCGGTGTGAAGCAGGACTTCAGGCCAAGCTGAGCGGCGAAGATCCGCGTCTCCCGGGCGGTGTAAGGCGAGCCGTTGTCGCTGAGAAGCTCAATCGGCTCGGGTGCGCGACAGTTCCCGAACCGTTTCTCGACGGCCTCCAGCATCATGTCACGGACGTCCGACCCGCCAATCCCTGCGCCCACAACCGCACGCCAGGCGATAACCTCACGGTCATGGGTGTCGAGGAACGAGACCTTGTCCGCCATTGGTCAGAGGACAATGGTCGAGTGCTGCTCGGATCACCTCGCCATTCCAACAGGTGAACCCTCGCCCGGCAGGCGATTGCACAGCAATCGTTGAGAGGGGCGAAGCCATCGGAACACCAACGAAGGTTTGAGCGGATCGCCACGACCTTGCCGTCATGGATGCGTTCAGGGCGTTCGCGGTGGCGGCGCGCCAGTAGCAACCCGTGCCTGGCCATGATCCGGTAAACCCGCTTGTGATTGACCCTTTCCAGTCCCTCGGCGTCCGCCTCCCTTTTCAGAAGCGCTGTGATCCGCCGATATCCGTAGGTTGGGCGCTTCGCCAGCAACCGCTGGATACGTGGCAACACCGCCGCGTCGCCTGCCTTGTGGAAGGCGCGCCGCGGCTTCGCGCTTCCGTACAACCGTTCGTGCAGGTTGGAACGCGAGACACCAATCACATCGGCGACGACGCTCACGGGATATCTCCCGGTTTCGGCGACAGCACATGCAAGATCGGTTTTTTTGAGCGTGCTTTCTCCAGGGCTTCTTTGAGGATCTCGACTTCGAGTGTTTTGCGCCCTCGCTGCCGTTCCAATTCGCGCACCCGGTCTTCCAACTGGCGAACGGCCCGGTTCGCAGTCACGTTGTCGTCACTCGCCACGGCCACCGTGCCCCCTTCCAACATCAGGCGACGCCAACGATATAGCAGGTTTGGCGCGACACAATTGCGGCGGGCTACCGAAGAGATGCTCTCCTCGCCCAGAGTTTCCTCCACAATGCGGAGCTTCTCTTCAGCCGACCAATGCCGTCTCCGGCCACCATCGGTGATGATTTCGATCTCAGACACAAGCACGTGCTCAGGGATATCCCTAAGCCTCCATGACTATCCCTGACTGTCCAGTCGAAATGGGGCCAGTTCACTTTACTCATCAAGAATTTATGCGTGCGCAAGACCGTTTGTTCCCACATTTGTTCCCACTCTGTGTATATCACAGCTTATCGCTTTTGGCGGGGCCCAGCCCGTCACTGCTGTGAAACACGGATCTTTGTGCATCTGCGAGAGCAGACCTTCACTGCAGATAATATCGAAGTTTCAGTCTTTCACCAAAGTGTTCAGAGATCAGGATAACGATGCACACCCTTTAAGGTCGCAATGCGCAGAAAGCGGACGTAATTAAAAGTGCAAACGGCCCTGACCTGCCGTTCATCGGTGGTGCCGATGCTGCGGCGCAGCATTCGCATTGCTGACATTCAACAGCTGGAACCCGGGCTGGATCCGACACAGCAAATCTCGATCAACTATTCACAGGTTTGCACGAAGCTGGACTTCTCGGGATGCGCAGGCGACGTAATTGACCAGCTCAGCCGTCAGGCGCGAATGGCTCAAGTTGAATATGTCTTCTTGCAGGCTTGAAAGACTATTGCGCGGCCTGCATCGTTCTCCTCGAGATAGCGGCACCCACTGCACATTCTCCAGATTTATGCGCAGCGGAAGTTTAGGGGGCAAAGATGTTTGAGGTCTTCGCAGTCGGTGCCGCTTTCGTGCTCGGGATTGCGGTCAGGCCTTTGGGCCTCCCACCACTTGTCGGTTTTCTCGCCGCGGGCTTTGTCATCAATGCAGTCGGACCTCGGTTCGGGATGCCGGAGGCGACCGGACCGATCCTGGAGCACCTGGCCAATCTCGGGGTGTTGCTGCTGCTCTTCACCGTTGGTCTGAAACTGAAGTTACGGCAAATCGGAGAGCTCCATGTCGTCGGCGGCGCTTTGCTGCATTTTGGCTTCTCGATCCTGATCTTTGCGCCGGTTGCGCGCCTTCTCTTTACGGAAGATTGGACAGTTGCACTTCTGATCGGGATCGCACTGGCGTTTTCGTCGACCGTGCTCGCGGCAAAGATGCTCGAGACCAAGCGGGAGATGGGGAACTTTCATGGCCGTGCTGCTATCGGGATTCTGATTGTTCAGGA
Source organism: Pseudomonadota bacterium (assembly GCA_039821125.1). GTDB lineage: Bacteria > Pseudomonadota > Alphaproteobacteria > Rhodobacterales > Rhodobacteraceae > Thermohalobaculum. The sequence continues at coordinate 10,221 of JBCBOR010000005.1, read as the reverse complement.
TATCATCGCCCTGGTCGTTCTTGCCGTGTTTTCCGGCAAAGTGCCGGAACCCTCGGCTCTCCTGATCCTCGTGACGCCGCTTTTGCGACCGGTGCTTTACAAGCTGTTGGATCTTGCTGGGCACGATGAAGTACTCGTGCTGGCGGGTATGGCGTTAACCTTCGTGCTCGGCGGCTATGGCTTCCAACTCATAGGATTGAAGGGTGAGATTGGCGCACTCGTCATGGGGCTACTTCTCTCGAACCATCCGCGCGCCGGGGAGTTGTCGAAATCCCTGTGGGCGTTGAAGGAGGTCTTCCTCGTCGCCTTCTTCCTATCGATCGGAATGTCTGGTCTGCCAGACTTGGATGCGCTTTCGTTCGCAATCCTGGTTGGTGTCCTCCTGCCGCTCAAGGGGGTGCTGTTCTTCTTTCTGCTGGTAGCATTCCGATTGAGGTCGCGTACCGCTTTCTTGTCTGCCCTGTCGCTAACCGCATACAGCGAATTCGGATTGATCGTTGCTGCTGGCATTCCGGCCGCTAACGCCTTTCTTGTACCGTTGGCGATTGCAGTCTCTGTGTCGTTCCTGATCGCCGCGCCATTGAACCGCTATGCACACCCGCTCTACGAGCGCCTTGAACAGCGACTGCATCGGTTCGAACGTGCGACGCGGCATCCGGACGAACAACCGACTGATCTGGGCGACGCAGATGTTCTGATTTTCGGGATGGGCCGCACTGGATCGGCGGCATACGAGGTTTTGCAAGAGTGCGGTTGCCACCCTGTTGGGTTGGACGCCGACACGTACAAAGCTGCAGCCCACAAGGAAGCTGGACGAAACGTTGTTTTTGCTGATGCCGAAGACAGCAATTTTTGGAATGGCGTGAACCTTGCCGCGGTCAAAGCTGCAGTCTTAGCAATGGATGATCTGGAGGCGAAACTGATCGCAGCACGTACACTACGCTCCAAGGGCTTCACAGGACCCATTGTCGCCCATGCACTCTACGAAGATCATGTCGACAAGATCAGGGAGGCAGGCGCAAATCAGACATACCTGACGATGCGCCAGGCAGGTCGGAGCCTTGCCAACCACGCCTTCAATGCCCTGAAACCGGAGACAGACGCCTAGCGTTCACCGAGGTGTGAGACGTCGACTTTCAATAGAGTTCCTCACATTAATTGCACGGCATAGTAGATCTATCGTTGAAATGCGGTGACTCTTGTGTGCCCAATACCATGACGCACCTAGAATTGACTCTGCTCGGGGGAATTCATGGACACCGGCTCATCAAGCCTCACGATTAACACCGTATTCGTTGTCTCAATGGCCGCTTGTGCGGGCATCGGCATCTGGGGAGTTGTTGACCCCGACGGCATGACCGGTGCCGCGCTCGGCTTTACAAACTATGCGCTGACAGGGGTGAGCTGGGGATGGCTTGCGCTGTGCACGGGCTTCCTCTTCCTGGCGTTGTTCATGGCGTTCGGCCCATACGGACACGTACGGCTTGGCCGGGATGACGAAGAGCCGGAGTTTGGCACCGCCTCGTGGATCGCGATGTTGTTCGCAGGCGGCATGGGCTCGGGCCTCCTCGTCTGGGGTGCAGCCGAACCCATGTACCACTGGCACGGGCCTCCGGGCATGGAAGGCGGAACGGCGGAAGCGGCCCGGCAAGCGCTTGTGATCACCAATCTGCACTGGGGCTTCCACGCCTGGGCGATCTATGCCTGCTGTGCGCTGGTCATTGCCTATTTCACCTTCCGGAGGAACGAGTCATCGATGATCTCGACGCCGATCAAGGCGCTTTTTCAAGGGCCAACGGGCGTCACGGTGGGCAAGGCCGCCGACATTCTGGCGGTGATGTCTGTGGTGTTCGGATTGGCGGGCTCGCTGGCAATGGGGGTTTTGGCCGTTCGCAACGGGATGGGCTTTGCCTTTGATACCGCGCAGACCTCGACGAACTCCATGATCATCCTCGGTATTCTCTTTGTCTGCTACATGCTCTCGGCCACGACTGGCGTCGACAAAGGGATCAAGATCCTCTCGAACCTGAACATGGTGGTCGCCGTTGCGATCATGTTGTGGGTGCTGTTCGCCGGTCCGACGCGGTTCTTGCTGGAGACGTTCATTGACTCGATCGGCAGTTATTTCTCCGGCATGGTCACCATGTCGTTCAAACTGTTCCCGTTCGAGGACCTTGGCGGTTGGACGGCAGGATGGACGCTGACCTATCTGATCTGGTGGCTCGCGTGGGGGCCATTCATCGGCATCTTCGTGGCCCGCATCAGCCGCGGCCGAACAATCCGCGAGTTCATGATGGGCGTGGTGTTCGTCCCGACACTGTTCTCGATGCTCTGGTTCTCGGTCTTCGGAGGTGCCGGCTTCTATATCGAGATGTTCGGCGGCGGCGGCCTGAAGGAGATCATTTTCGAAGATGCGATGAAGGCGCTCTTCGCGTTTCTGGGCTACTTCCCGGGGGCCGAGATCCTGACGATCCTAGCAGTCATCCTGCTCTTCATCTTTCTGGTAACGTCGGCAGATTCAGGCACCTTCGTGCTGTCGATGATGACGACCGACGGGAACCTGAATCCACCGATCATCCAAAAGATGGTCTGGGGTACACTCATCGCAGTTCTGACGATCGGCACTGTCATTTCGGAGTCGATTTCGGTTGCCAAAGCCATGGCGATCACGGGCGCGATTCCGTTCGCGGTGATCGTGATGCTGCAGATTGTCGGGTTCCTGCGCGAGATTCGCAAAGAAGCACCGCCTCTCAAGCCAATCGAAGCCCGCGGTGAAGCCGTCGGCAGTGTTCGCGAGTAAGGGGGACGAGATGCTTCGCAAACTGATTGCCGTCGCGCTGGCCCTGACACTTACGGGTTGCGACGAGGCCGAAGAGCAGATCACCTTCGGTGCGAAGAACTTCGGCGAGAGCCGAGTGCTTGCTCACATGATGGCCGAAATCGCCAAGAGTGAAGGGCTTCCAGTGGCGGGTGTGGTGGATTATGAGACCACGCAGGCCATTCAGGAGGCACTAAAGCGCGGCGATATAGACGCCTACCCTGAGTACAACGGCACAGGCTTGGTCATGCTGGGTCAGAACCCCATGGCTGACGGGGACGCAGCGACCGCCCGCGTGAAAGAGCTGTATGAACCGCTGGGTTTCTCTTGGCGCGCAAAGTTCGGGTTCGCCAACAATTACGGCCTAGTGATGCGGGCCGAACGCGCGACTGAACTGGGCCTAATCACGATGACCGAACTGGTCTCGCGCGCACCCAACTTGTCCATCGGGGTGGAGGACGACTTCACCAAACGCCCGCTCGATGGTTTTGAGCCCATGCGTCAGCGATACGGCTTTACCTTCGGCTCAGTAACCGAAGTGCCGCTGAGCGAGCGGGCGAGCCTCTACGATCAGCTGATCGACGGGAGCTTGGATATCGTGGAAGGCTACACGACGGACGGACAGATCGCCGACTACGGTTTGGTCGTTCTGCGGGACGACCTTCAGTTCTTTCCGGTTTACGATGCCTCCCCTCTGGCAAGGGCGGCGGCGCTTTCTGAGCATCCTATTTTTGGCCCGGCGCTCGACGCGCTTGCGGACAAAATCGATGGAGCCATGATGCAGGAGCTGAATGGTAAGGTCGATATCGAGGGCCGGTCCCCACAGGCGGTGGCCCGAGATGCGCTGGCACGGATGGATTTGATAGACTCCGGCGCGGTGGAGGCGAGTGAGCCCTTGCTGATTGCTGCCTCGACCGATGTCAGCGCCGGCGCTGCGGCGACAACCGCCCTCAGAGCGGCCAGAGATGCGTTCACCGGCCAGGACATCCAAGTCACACCTACAGGAAACCCACTCGACAAGGTTGCGTCTGGCGAAGCGCGTCTTGCCCTTGTCAGTTCCGAGGCGTTCTTTGATCTCTCCGGCGCGACGCCTGTGCGCGATATCCGCTTCGAGGCAGTGGCGGCGGTAGACCAGAATGTCGCACACATCGTAGTCCATGCCGCGGGTCCAACGAACCTCGGTTCTGTGACCAGCTTTCTGACCGGGCCAGACGGGTCATCGTCGCACAAGATCGCCAACATTCTCAACGAGGGTCTAGGCCTTTCGGCGGGCATCGAGGGCGCAGAGACTCAGTCCACGGCGGATCTGCTTGCCCGCCTCAGCGAAGGCTCGACCGACGCAGCAGTCGTCTTCTCTCCGTCAGGAGATAGAGCGCTGATCGAGGCGCTGGCGGCAGGCAGCTATCGCTTGATGCCAATCCTGCGCTGGAGCGACGGGCCCAACCTCGTGAAGTATCCATTCATGCGGCCGACCAGGATCGCTGGGCAGACCTATGCCGGCCAGTTCTCGGCTGTCGAGACTTTGGGCGCACAGCTTGTACTGGCCGGTCCTTCGGATCAGAGCTCGAATGATATTGTCGGAGATCAGGGCCCAAGCTCGATCGCGACTGGTCTCACGCCGATCTCATCGACCGCTGTGACGGCGATCAACAAGTCGATCCTCGGCAAGGTCCTGATTGATCCAACGTTGAAGCAGGCGGCAGCACTCGCCCCGGCGCTGCCGGAACCGCCGGCCTCGATCAACCCTGCCGCAGACATCTCGATCCTGAATTTTTTGGTCGTTTGTCTGTTTGTTTGGCTGGTTTGGTTGTTCGTCCGTCCAGAATACCGCTGATCCTTGGAGGTTGCAGTGACAGAGATAATCCTCGCTCCGATCGACCTGACTGAGATGGAAACCTCGGAGAAGGTCTTGGAAACGGCGGTGCAACTGACCCAGATGCGAAGCGGCGAGATGGTCGCGCTGACGGTTGTACCCGACATCGTCGCAGGGATCGACTTCCGCTATGCTATCCGCGGAGAGACCGGCGGTTCCGCTGCGCTCAACATGGACAAAGTCGTCGCTGACGCTCTCGCCCGGCTGAACGAAGTCGTCGAACAGGAGACGCCCGATGGTATGCGAGTCCGCACAATTGCCAGGCATGGACCGATCTACGAGGAAATCCTAGATGTCGCCAAAGATATCGGGGCTACTCAAATCGTGATGGGAGCCCACAATCCAGGTCTCGCCGACTTCATGCTAGGTTCAAACACGGACAGGGTGCTGCGCCACGCGAATTGCTCGGTCAGCGTTGTGCGGAACTAACGGTGCGCACAACCGTCATCGCTGCCTCGTCGAATGACCGTTTGACGGCCCTGATCTGACGCGGATTGACAAGCTGCTTTGCTGCGGTGCGGCCCATCTTTTCCGACATTCGCTGCGTCCGCGCACTGATGTTTCACCTGATCGCCGGTACAGCAGACGTTGCAGATACCTGAGTTAAACATGCAGATGACGGTTCCCAATAAGCATTCCTAGAGAACGAACTACGTCTCAGGCACGGCTGGAGAACGCGCGTGCTAACGATCAGATTTGTCCGGAAGACCTATCCAACGCCTGAAGGCCCGCTTGAGGTGCTGCGAGACGTCTCCCTAGACCTGGCCGAGGGCGAGACGCTGGCGCTGATCGGTGAATCCGGGTCGGGCAAGAGCACGCTCCTGCATACGATCGGCGGGCTAGAACCGATCGACAGCGGGCAGATCATCCTAGATGGGACGGAGATCAGCGCCTTCGGTGATCGCCGGGCGTCCGCCTTCCGTCGTGATCGGATCGGGATCGTTTTCCAGCAATTCAACCTCGTCTCCAGTCTGAGCGTCGACCAGAACGTACGTCTACAGGCGCGGCTCTCCGGGCGTCACGATGGTACGTGGATCACGCGCCTTACCCGTACACTTGGGCTCGACGGGCTGGCGGCGCGCTACCCGGAGCAACTCTCCGGCGGCCAGCAACAGCGCGTGGCCATCGCCCGGGCGCTCGCGCTGCGCCCAGATCTGGTGTTGGCAGACGAGCCGACCGGGAACCTCGATGCAGAAACCGGTGACAAGGTCATGGAGCTTCTCCTCGAGCTTGTGGGCCAAACCGGTTGTGGCCTGGTGATGGTCACACACAACCTGCGCCTCGCCGAGATGCTGAGCCGGCAGGTAAGGCTGATTGAGGGGCGGATTGCATGACCGTCACGCTCTGGACCCTTGCGACACTTGCCAGCCACTGGCGCCGCAATCCAGTGCAGATCGTGGCGCTGCTGGTTGGTTTGGCGCTTGCCACCGCACTCTGGTCAGGGGTCCAGGCCATAAATACCGAGGCGTGTGCAAGCTATGCAAAGGCGACGGCCTTGCTGGGCGGGCCGGATGTGAAAGTCTTCCGTCCCAACACGGGTAAGTCCATGCCCCAGACAGTCTTTGTCGAGTTGCGCCGCGCGGGTCATCTCGTTTCTCCTATGATCGAAGGGACGATCGTCGTCGATGGCCGTCGGCTTCGCATCCTTGGGATCGAGCCAATCAGCCTACCCGTGGCCGCCACGCCGGAAGGACTTCAAGCGACAGGCGAGGCCGAAGGGGTGCCCGCCTTCCTACGACCGCCTTGGGAGGCCCTCGCCGCACCCGAGACGCTTATCCGCCTCGTCGGAAATGAGACCCTGCCGCCGCGACGCGCCGATTCCTCTCTTCCCGAGAATACTCTGGTGATGGATATCGGCATAGCGCAGCAGGTGTTGGGAATGGAGTGGCAGATCGGTCGCCTCCTGATGGAGCCTGGGATGGGTCTGCACGTCGATGTGCTGCACCGGTTTGGGCTAGCGCCAGTGGCGGCGGCAGAGCATGATGTCTCCGCGGGTCTCACCAATAGTTTTCACTTGAACCTCACCGCGTTTGGGTTCCTCTCGTTCCTGGTAGGTCTCTTGATCGTGCGGGCGTGCGTTGGCCTCGCGCTTGAACAAAGGCTCGCCAGTTTCCGGACGCTCAGAACCTGCGGAGTGTCCGCGCGGCGCTTGACTATCGCTGTGCTGATAGAAGTGGTCCTGCTCGCGCTGCTCGCCGGGCTCGCCGGACTGGTACTGGGATATGTGATTGCCGCCGCCCTGTTACCGGATGTGGCAGGCAGCCTGCGTGGGCTTTACGGCGCCTCTGTCTCTGGCACCCTGCGCTTCGCGCCGGAATGGGTGTTCCCCGGCATGGCGATGTCCGTGGGGGGCGCGGTCTTGGCTGCGGGCTCGGCGCTCTGGCGGGTGTACCGCCTACCGCCACTCGCCGCAGCCCGTCCGGATGCATGGCGGGACGCTCAAGCGAAGCAAGTGCGCCGCAGTCTGATAGCCGCAGCGGCTTGTGCGTTGGCCGGGGCACTGTTCTACGTCTACGGCGACAGCCTCGAGGCAGGCTTTGTGATCATCGGGTGCTTGCTGCTGTCCGCGGCGCTGGCCCTTCCAGCACTGATCGGCGCAATGCTAACGGTGCTGGGGCGGGCCGCACGCTCGGCCATGTCCGAGTGGATGATTGCCGACATGCGCCAGCAGCTGCCTGGGCTATCCCTTGCACTCGTCGCTCTATTGCTGGCGCTAGCAGCCAATATCGGGGTTGGCACCATGGTCGGCGGGTTCCGCGAGACGTTTCTCGACTGGCTCGACCGGCAGCTCGCCGCTGAGGTCTATGTCCGTGGCGCCGACGAGGCCCAGGCCCGTGCCATAGATGCATGGGCCGCGCGCCAGCCTGAGGTGCGCAACGTTCTCCCAGGGCGCATGACAGACACGGTCTTCGCTGGTCAGCCAATCGAGGTGCGCAGCGTCGTCGATGCGCCCACATATCTCGAGGGCTGGCCCCTACTGGCAGTCGCGCCTGGCGCATGGGACGCGATATTCGCGGGAGAGGGCGCGATGATCTCGGAGCAGTTGGCATATCGCCTCGGGCTCGGGCTCGGTGATACGGTTGACGTTGGCCCCGGACCGTTGACGATCTTTGGCATCTACGCGGATTACGGCAATCCCAAGGGGCAAATCATGCTATCGCTAGCCCGGCTTGAGCAGGACTTCCCAGAAGCACGGCGCATGGGCACAGGGTTCCGGCTCGCGCCCGAGGATGTCGGCCCCCTCCTGACGCGCTTGACGGCGACCTTCGATGTGGCGCCGGATAGTGTGATCGATCAGGCAGCGCTCAAAACCCTGTCACGCCAGACATTTGAGAGGACCTTCGCGGTCACCGCGGCGCTGAATTTGCTGACCATGCTGGTGGCGAGTGTTGCGCTCTTCACCGCACTCCTGTCCCTGTTCGACCGGCGGGTTGCGCAAATGGCGCCCATATGGGCATTGGGGATCTCGCGCCGCCGCCTTGCCGCGCTTGAACTTGGCAAGACCCTGATCATGGCAGCGCTGACGGCCATAGTGGCGGTACCGGTGGGTCTGATCCTCGCGTGGCTGCTGGTCGCGGTGGTCAACGTGAAAGCATTCGGCTGGCGCCGGCCGCTTATCCCTTATCCTGAGCATTGGTTCACGCTCGGCTTGCTCAGCATCGCGGTTGCTGCTGCTGCTGCCCTACTGCCCAGCTGGCGCCTGTCACGCATCGGCCCTGCACACTTGCTGAAGGTTTTTGCCAATGCGCGCTAGTGTTCTGACCCTCTGGCTGCTGTTGGCGCCCGCGATCGCCGCAGCTCAAGGCTTCGCTGGCCTTGGTGCGGATGCCGACGGCTTTCACGATCCCACACCCGACCGCATGCTCGACTTTCCGGCTGATCATGGCCCGCACCCTGGTTACCGGATCGAGTGGTGGTACCTTACTGCCAATCTCGAAGGGGCAGATGGGCAATCCTACGGGGTGCAGTACACGCTGTTTCGCCAAGCAGCCGCACCGCCGCCCGCCGGCGAAGGTTGGGCAAACCAACAGTTTTGCTTGGGGCATATCGCGCTGACCACCGCTGATGAGCACTTCTATGCTGAGCGGTTAGCTCGTGGCGGGGTCGGACAGGCAGGGGCGGTGGCAGAACCCTTCGCCGCCTGGATCGATGACTGGCGGATCGCGGCCTTAAGTGAAGGACCAGCCTCCGCCCTCGGGTTCGGGGATCTCCGTCTGCAGGCAAGCACCGGGAAGTTCAGTTACGATCTGCGTCTGAGCACAGAGGCACCGCCGGTTCTGCAAGGCGAAGGGGGCTACAGCGTTAAGTCAGATCGCGGCCAGGCGTCGTATTACTACAGTCAGCCCTACTTCAGGGCCGACGGCACTGTGAGGATCGGCGAGCAGGTCGTCGCGGTTTCGGGCCGAGCCTGGATGGATCGCGAATGGAGCAGCCAGCCGCTGGCGGAGGATCAGTCGGGCTGGGACTGGTTCTCGCTGCATCTAGACGAGACGACCAAGCTCATGTTGTTCCGCCTCCGTCAGGAGGATGGGCGGCACTACCTGTCCGGTAACTGGATCGGCGCAAGCGGTAGCGCGCCAATCTCAGGCGCAGACATCGAGCTTGAAATCCTCGAGGAAACCGATCTGCCCGGCCGCCGCGTTCCCACGAGTTGGCATGTCATCGTGCGCTCTCGCGGTGTGGATGTCTCGGTGCATCCCCTGAACCCTCGGGCCTGGAACGAGACTCAGATTGGGTATTGGGAAGGGCCCATTAGCGGCGTCGGATCCCACGAGGCCATCGGTTACTTGGAGATGACGGGGTACTAGGGCTTGCCGCATCGAACAGGCCAAAGGCGAGTGGGCCTCTGGATGCCATGAAAGCCGCTATCCGAGCCACGTTATTGTCCAAAGCACGAAAGGCCGAGAACCTTGGACCGGCCATCCGGCGTTAGAACAATTGAATCCAACGTTTCATAATCGCCTGTCGATCACGGCCTTTCTCAGTCGTTCGTTCTCTTTCTACAGACGCTTCAGTTCCTTCAATTGATCCGTGCCCATTCCACCGTACTTTTTCTTCCAGCAGTAGAACGTCTGTTCAGTCACGCCGATCTGACGGATCGCATCCAGACGCGGCATGCCTTGCCCCGTCAGAACCTCAACCTGCCGTAACTTCGTGACAATTTCCTCGGGCTTGGGTCGCTTGCTGGCCATGGCCTTCCTCCGTTTTCCTAAACATAGTGGAGGACCAATTCAGTGGGGGAAGACCAATGCCAATAACTGCTGTGCCGCCGCCATGCCGTCGTCGGCTGCCATCAACCGGAACGCCGCAAGCGTGTGCGCGGCAGACGTGCCGACGATATCCAGAAACCCGACTGTGCGCACACTGCTTGGATTAGTTTCGAGGGGGAGGGCCAACTGCACATACGAAGGCGCATACATCCCACTAACCTCAACGGCCTCAGTCACACCCCGACGAAGTCGAAATCGTCGTCGGCCAGCAGGCCGGACTGCACGCCGGACAGCAGGATCGTGTCAGTCCCATCCGTGAT
>JBCBOR010000004.1:0-138690 GCA_039821125.1 Pseudomonadota bacterium | reverse complement strand
GGCGCAGCCCTGTTGTCCATGACAGCCTGCGCAACCGGAACCCCGATTGCGGGGCAGACCATTGACGATAGTTACCGGGTTGATGGCTTTCGATGGGATAGCGGGACGACGGTCTATGTGATGCTGAAGACCTTCAACGCCGACGGGAAAACCGGTGTGTGCGGCGCTTGGACGGCCCGCGGTGGCTCGTCGAACATCTCGCATCTGAACACAGAGATGATGGACGCCGGCAGCGTGGCGCTGGATGGCACGACGCTGGTCAACGGGCTCGGCTTCATGAAGGAACATGGCGGGACCGGAGACCTCAAGGGCCAGGCATCGAACTGCGTCAAGACTGATGTCGACTGGCAGCCTGCCTTCGCGAACGAGCGGCCTGATGCTGTCTTCCCGCGGATGCGGTTCGTGCTCTGACACGCTCTGACCCGCGCGTGTCAGCAGCTATTCCCTGGTTCGCGTAAACTCGGAGATGAGGTGTGCCACCACGGCGCGCATCGCCTCGGGCGCATCGGCCCCATGATCGAGCGCAGCGCGATAAACCGCCCGTTGGCGGTCGGCAGACGTACCGCCCGAGATGATCCGGCGGACATTCAGAAGATCATGATGGGCCGAGAGGGTCTCTGCCTCCTCGCCAACCAGCGCGATCAGCTCTTCGGCCAGTTCGGCGAACGGCACCTGCTTGCGCTCGCCATGATCGACCAGCTTGCCCGAAGCGCCATAGCGCTGTGCCCGCCATCGGTTCTCGTTGATCAGGATCGCGGGATACAGACGCCAGCGTTGGTTCCGCGTCCTCAGCCGGAAAAGATAGGCGAGGATCGACTGGAAGAGCGCCGCGACCGCCAAAGCCTCGTCGACCGTGCCGCAGACATCCGTCACCCGCTGCTCCAGCGTCGGGTACTTGTCGGAGGGGCGGATGTCCCACCAGATCTTGGTCGCATCCTCGATACATCCGGCGTCCACCATCGCATCGACCAATCGGCGATACTCACCCGCCGACGACATCTGATCCGGGAGCCCCGTGCGCGGCAGCGCGTCAAACACGGTCAGGCGGTAGGAGGCAAGGCCGGTATCCTCGCCCTCCCAGAACGGCGAGGAACAGCTCAGGGCCAGCAGATGCGGCAGGAAGTACGCCGCCTGGTTCATCAGATCGATCCTGAGATCGTCGTCTTCGATGCCGACATGGACATGGCATCCGCAAATCAGCAGCCGCCGCACTGTCTGCCCGAGATCCGAGCGCAGTTCGTCATAGCGCGGTTTGCGGGTATGGGTCTGCTCGCGCCAACGCGCGAAGGGATGGGTGGACGCTGCAATGGGCGCATAGCCGAACTCGGCTGCAGCCTCGGCGACGCCGCGGCGCAGATTGGTCAGATCACTGCGCGCTTCGGCGGTGCTGGCATGGGGGCGGGTGCCGATCTCGACCTGGCACTGCAGATACTCAGGCGTCGACCGATCGCCCGTCAACTCGGCGCAGCGCGCAAGAAAACCCGGGTCGGGCTCGCGCACCAGATCGAAATCCTCGCGGCTGACGACGAGGTATTCCTCCTCGATCCCGATGGCAAAGCTTGGCCGCTCCATGGTCCAGTCCCCGGTTCTGCGGGGACAGTAAGGCAGGGGCGGCCACCGGGATCAAGGCCGGTGATATGCGTCGATGCTCAACGCAGACCCCAAAGGGCGTCATTGCCCCGGTTGCTGTACCAGTCATCAACCACATGCGGCTTTGGCGCGAAGCTCATTTTCAACAGATCGTCTTTCCAGTGGGCGGCCAGATTGTAGTCGATGGCAGGCGTGTAGGACCATTGCCCATCGCCGTCCCCACCCGGCACCCGGTCGAAGAAGAACCCGGGCGGCGGCGGGCCATCGATCCGGATCAACCCCCCGGACAAGCGGATGCGCTGGCCCTCGGCCCGGCTGCCTATCGAGACCACCGATGTCCGCACATTCTCGGCAGATGTCTGCGAGATTGCCGCAAGGCTCCTCTGCGCGTCGCCCGGGCCGATGCCAGACACGGACACGCCGCTGGACGTATCGACCTCGAACCGTGTCAGGCCGTCGCCGGTAAAATCCACGACGAACTCGGCGTTGCCGCCGTCCGTCTTCACAAACTGCTCCTGGCGCGAAGACACAGGGGACACGACCACCAAATCATTGGTTTGCGAGACACCAAGCGTGCCCTGCGCCACGGATTCAGTCGGTGCGGATTTGCTGATGTCGAGGGAAGCCGCGGTGACAGCAGGCACTTGAACCGTGGAGATCTTTGCAAGCGATCCCGCATCGACACTGAGTTTCGGTGCGCTGGAGACCGCTGTTTTCGTCAGCACCGGTGTCTTTGTGAGCGTCGGTGTTTTGGTCTGGAGAGCCCCTGTGGTCTTCGCAGGGCTGGCTGCGACCCCTTCTGCGCGGGCGTCATGTGCCATGCCGCCATGGGCGAGTACGACCGCGAGGGACCCTGCAGCGACGTGCCTGGCAAGCTGCGTGCTGGCCAAGGACAGACGAAGCACCGAAAGGCAGTCACGTGACGTGCAGCTCATACGTCTTCCTCACCATTCTGGCTCTCTCCCGCGATGATCGCGCGCCAGAAACGCAGGGAGTCGTTCCGGGTAGTCGATCAAACGCGAACTCAACCCTTGGGCGAATTCATGAACGAAGTGCTAATGCCTGGACGTGACGGTTTCTATCAGGACCAGGTGCCACGCCGGGGCGGCCGCTAATCTGTTTGACGAACTGCCACGCCCCTGAGACCATTGGTAAAATCTTGCGCCAGCGGCCACGAGGGGGAGCGAGGCATGTCAGAGGCGATCCGGGATTTCTTTGTCCTGAAGTGGGAGCGGTTCCACCGGAGTTGGACCTTCATGGTCCTGATGCGGCCGGTCCTGATCCTGCTGATCACGCTGAACTCGATCTTCACACGCGAGCGGATGAGCCACGAGAACGGTCTTGTCGTGCGCGGCCATGTCAAAATCCGTGACGATCTGGACATCCCCGAGACGAAGTTCTTCGAGCCGGGCAAGGAATTCCCCTGCCGGATGCGCCATGCCTCGGTCAGTTTCATGGACGATGCGGCCTTGGTGGTCCGCGCGGCCTCGATCAAGTTCGCCGACGAGAATGTCTCGAGCCCGTTCGACATGCTGATGAACAACGGCAACACGACACCGTTCTGGAACATGGACACGTTCTGGCAGTTCATGCGGGCCCGGATGAAGGGCGGGCGGGCGCATCTGGTCGAGTACTTCAAGCGCAACCCGCGCTGTTATTTCAATGTGCGCGATGCCGTGCGGCGCAATCCTTCGAGTTTTGCGAACCTGCACTACTACAGCCAGATCCCGATCCGATATCACGCGAAAGACGGCGTCGAGCGGTATGCCAAGTTCCGCCTGCTGCCCGAGACCGGCGAGGTCGAGGATGATGGCATCCCGGAGGAGGATGACCTCGACACGCCGTGGTTTCAGGAGGCGCTGTCGCACGAGGACAAGACCCGGAACTACCTGAAGGACGAGTACCGTGCGCGGCTGAGCGAGAGCGACGTCAAATACCGTCTCCAGATCCAGATCCTCGACTGGCGCCCGAGTGATGACCGGAACTATGAGCTGAACTCGCTCTACCCGTGGAACGAGGATGAATGCCCCTGGCATGATCTGGCCGATGTCACCATCACCTCGGCCATGAGTTACGAGGATGGCAACCGGTGTCTGTTCTCGCTGCGTCACCTCCCCGCGGGCACGCTGAGCGTCGTCCCGGCGACGGGGTTCGAGGACGGTGCCTCGATCGATTATCTGCGTCTGGGTGGGTGGTGGCCCCGGCGCGCACGTCTGGCGGTCTACAAGTTCTTCGGCCAGAAGCCGCCAATCCCCGACGCGCGCGACAAGACCGCGGCGGATTTCGCGGACGAGACGACCTCGACGCTGGTCTCACAAGACGTCTACATGCGGCCCTGCCTGCCGCAGCATGACACCGAGGAGCGCGGCATCATGCGCGCGCGCGATCTCGAGAGGGCGCGCGGCCTCTACCAGTATCTGCACGGCTATATCGAGACCGAGGCGAGCCATGGCAGCACCCTGTGGGAAGCAAAACCCTGGTATCAGCGGGTCTTCAAGATCTACGAGAAGGACCCGGTGGATCGCCCGTCGGTGAAGATGCCGCTGCCGCCGTTCATCCGGACCCTGCCACCCGAGGAGCAGTACAGCCAGTACATCCAAGGGCGGCTCTACAAGATCATCGGCGCGTCCGTCGTCTCGCTGGTGCTGAGTTGGATCGAGAAGAAGCTGACCGATCGCGAGGGGCTGTCGGTCTATCGCCACCTTTTCTGGGGGTATCGCGACAAACCGCTGTCGATGAAGAACTGGCGTGATGACGCGGAGTATGGCCGCCAACGGTTGGCCGGGCTGAACCCGTTGATGCTGCGGCGCTACGAGGCGTTCGATCCCGATTTCCCGGTGACAGATGAACATGTCGACGGCCTGCTGGATGAGGGCGAGACGCTGGAGAGCGCGATGGCGGCCGGGCGTCTCTTCTGGTGCAACTACGCGATGCTGAAGGGGATCTCGGTCAAGCCGGGGCGCTATCTGGCGCATCCAAAGGCGCTGTACTATGCGCGGCCCGATGGCTCGTTGAAGCCCATCGCGATCCAGCTTTACCAGACGCCGGACGGCGGCCCGATCTTCACACCCAAGGATGACGCGCAGCTATGGCTGGCGGTGAAGGCCTATACGGCGTCTGCCGATGCGCAGATGCACGAAGTGGTCGAACATCTGCTGCACGGTCACCTGATCGTCGAGGTCTTCGATGTTGCCATGCACCGCACGCTGCCGGATGCGCACCCGATCAACAAGCTGCTGATGCCGCATCTGGAATACACGATGGCGGTCAACAACTCGGCCCGCACGGCGATGCTGGCGCCCGGCGGTCCCATCGACAAGACCATGGCGATCGGCGCGAAGGGGGCGTTCGAGCTGATGGGCCGGGCCTGGTGGGAGCAGTGGGATTTCGAGATGCACAACATCCCCGCCGACATCAAGGCGCGGGGGCTGGATGACTGCGAGGTGCTGCCGAACTTCCCCTGGCGCGATGATGCGCTGGCGCTTTGGGGGGTGATCGAGCGCTATGTCACCAACATGGTCGACTACTTCTATAACAGCGATCAGGACGTGATCGACGATTGGGAGTTACAGGCGTTTCATCACGAGGTTCGGAGCACCGAGGGCGGCAATGTCCGCGGCATGCCGGGCGGCGACGATGGGTTCACGTCCAGGGCCGTGCTGGTCGAGGTCCTGACCCGGATCATCTATGCGGCCACGGCGGGGCACGCCGCGGTGAACAACGGGCAGTACGACTATTACGGGTACATCCCGAACACGCCCGGCGCGCTCTATCGCGAGCCGCCGAGGAAGACGACCGAGGACTGGACCGAGACGGATCTCGCCCGCGCCATGCCCCCGTTCAAGGCGGCCTCGATCCAGATCCTGATGGTGCGCCTGTTGAGCCGCGAGACCGAGATGCCGATCGGCAAGTTCCACTGGCGGTTCTTTGCGGGCACGCAGGGGGTCCTGCCCATCGTGACCGAGTTCCGGCGCGAGTTGTTCGCTCTGGCCGAACAGATCGAGGCGCGGAACCGCGCGTTGGACGTGCCCTATACCTATCTCGACCCGAAACAGGTGGCGTGCAGCATCACGGCCTGACGGGCTGACAGTCCATCTGACACCAGGACCCGGGCCTTGATCCCGGCACACAACCTTTTCGCGAGAATGTCATCGAAACCGGCGCGGCAGTAGCAGGATGCAAAAGTAAAGCAGTCGTTTATACAACACATCGTCCGTCATCTCGGCGCCGCAATTGGACCATAACTGACACCTCGACCCGTTGCGTGTATGCTCGCGACCAAGGGTGGATGCCGAGATGGAAGAAGACCAGAGCCCGGTTCTGACCGAGCTGCTCCGGCAAGGACGAACGTTTTCAATTCATCGCGGGCGCCTTG
Source organism: Pseudomonadota bacterium (assembly GCA_039821125.1). Lineage (GTDB taxonomy): Bacteria > Pseudomonadota > Alphaproteobacteria > Rhodobacterales > Rhodobacteraceae > Thermohalobaculum. The sequence continues at coordinate 132,725 of JBCBOR010000004.1, read as the reverse complement.
GCGCTGCGCCGGACAATGTCGTGCTGAAGACGTTCGCCGAGGGCGCGACCGGCGTGCGCGCGGCGGAACGGCTGGAGAATGAATTCGCGATTACCCGCGGCCTGACCCACGAGCATATCATTCGGGCCGAGCAGCACATCCACACCGAGCATGGACCGATGCTGGTCTTCGCAGATGGCGGACACCGATCACTGGATGCGGTGACGGGCTCTCCGGTTGACCCCTACCATGTCCAGGGGATCGCCATCGCCATGGCAGAGGCGCTGGAGTATCTGCACAGCAAGGGCGTGATCCACCGGGACATCAAACCGTCAAACATCGTTGCCCCTGCCGATCTGTCGACCGCCCATCTGATCGACTTCTGCCTTGCGATCCGCGTCGAGGCGGATGCGAACACGCCCAAAGCCATGCTTGCCGAGGGGACGCCTGCCTATATGGCGCCGGAGCAGACCGGGCGGATGAACCGCGGTGTGGACGCGCGGGCGGATCTCTATTCTCTGGGGATCACCCTCTACGAACTCCTCACGGCCCGGCGCCCGTTCGATGACGAAAGCCCGGCGACCGTCTTTCACCGGCATCTGACCGAGGTTCCTCCACCGCCTGCAGAGGTCATCGCGGAGGTGCCGTCCCGGCTGTCGGATATCGTCATGCGCCTGATCGCGAAGAACCCCGAGGACCGGTTCCAGTCCGCGTCGGATCTTCTGCTCGCATTGCGCGGAGGACGAACGTCTGCCGCCACCGGGCCTGGGCTGGTGATCCCGGACCGTCTCTATGGCCGGGATGCGCTGATCGTTAACCTGGTCCGAACGCTGACGCAGGCAAAGGATGGCGAGACACAGTTGATCCGTCTGGGTGGGCAGTCCGGCATCGGCAAGTCCGCGGTGATCGAAGCGCTGATCGCCCCGGTGACGACGGCAGGCGGTACGTTCGTGCAGGGCAAGTTCGATCAGTTCGACCGGACCCGGCCTTACGGCGCGATCCTCGATGCCTTCAACGCTCTGCTGCGCAAATTGCTGTCAGGGACAGCGGCGGATGTCGAGGCGTGGCGCACCCGTCTTCTGGATGCGCTCAGCCCCAATGCGCAGGTGCTGCTGGATATCCTGCCGCGCTACGAGGCATTGCTCGGCCCACAGCCGCCAGTGGCCGAGCTTGGGCTGAACGAGGCGCAGATCCGGATGTCGCTGGTCTTTCGCCGGTTCGTAAAGGCGCTCTGCCAGGCCGAGGCGCCGCTGGTCATGTTTCTCGACGATCTGCAATGGTCCGACAGTGCCTCACGCGCCCTGATCGAGCTTTTGCTGACCGATCCCGAGATCCGGCACTTCACACTCCTGACCGCATACCGCGATAACGAGATCGGGCCGGCCCATCCGGTGCGCGTGATGATCTCCTCGCTCGAGGGGCGTTGCGCTGTCCCGCCGGAGCACGTGGTTGGTCCACTGACCGTCGATTGTGTTTGCGATCTTCTGATCGACGCGTTGGAGAGCGACCGGGCGCGCGTGCAAGATGTCGCGGCAATGGTCCACGCCAAGACCGGCGGCAACCCGTTCTTCGTGCGACAGTTCCTGATGGCGCTGAACCGCAAAGGCCTGCTCAGGCGAACCGCCGAGGGCGGCTTTACCTGGGATCTGGCGCAGTTGAGAGCCGAACAGATCACCGACAATGTTGCGGATCTGGTGGTGGAGCGCATCCTCGAGTTGCCGCCCGGCACCCAGGACATGGTGCGTCTGGCCGCATGCATGGGCACACAGGTCGATCTCGATCTGCTGGCGCGCGCCTCGGACCGGGCCGGGTACGAGGTTGTCCGGGCTTTGGAGCCTGCGGTGCGTGCAGAGGTTCTCACCCCGATCGCGGCAGAGCCGGACGAGGCAGCCACGCACTACCGGTTCCAGCACGACCGGGTGCAGAGCGCGGCCAACTCGATGCTGGCCGCAGACCGGCGGGCCGAGATCCATGCCCGTCTTGGCGCGCTGATGCTCGAGCGGGTTCCGACGGACCAGCCCGATGCTCAGTTGATGGAGGTGACGGACCACCTGATTGCCGGGCGGCGGTTCCTGGATGCCGGACACCTCGGGCGGCTGCGGGACCTGTCGCTTCGTGCCGCGCGGCAGTCAAAGGCCGCGAACGCCTATGACGCCGCGCTCTGCTATCTCTCGGTCACCAACGACATTCTCGGCGCGGATGCCTGGGCAAAGTCGCCGGATCTGATGTTCTCGGTAACACTCGAGACGGCCGAGGCCGCCTATCTGCAGGGCGACGACCGGCGCGCCGAGAAGATCGCCACCGCGCTGCTCGAGCGTCCGCTTGATGCGCTCGACCAGGTGCGGGTGTTCGAGCTGATGATCCTGATCCACACCGGGCAAATCAAATATCTTCGTGCCTTGACCGTCGGGTTGCGCGCGCTCAGCCTGCTCGGGGTCAGACTGCCCGAGCGTCCGAAACTGCCTCGGGTCCTGCGCGAGCTATTGATCACGAAGTCCGAGCTGTCGCGTCGCTCGGACGAGAGCCTTCTGAACATGCGGCGCATGAAGGATCCGCACAAGAAAGCCGCGATGCGGGTGCTGGTGCTGCTGGCCCCTCCGGCCTATTTCAGCGCGCCGAACCTGCTGCCGCTGATCGCGCTGCGCATGGTGCGCATGTCCGTGCGCTACGGCAACGCACCTGCCTCGGCCTATGGCTATGTGATCTATGGCATGCTGCATTGTGCCGTTCTTGGCGATCCCAAACGCGGTCTGGCCTATGGCGAGCTGGCACGGCAGGCGGCGATCAACCTCGGTGCTCAGGATATCGAGGGGCGCATCCTGATGGTATTTGCCGGTTTCATCCAGCATTGGACGGCACCGCTCGAGGATACGCTGCCGGTCTATCGCGAGGCGATGGACAAGGCGATCAGCGCAGGCGATCTCGAATACCACGGGTACAGCCGCTATGGGCATGCCTCCTACGCGCTGATGTCAGGCATGGCGCTGCCGAAGGTCTCGGAGTTCCTGACCGATCACCTTGCCGCCGTGATGGTCAGCCCGCACGAGAAGACCCGCCGCGTGATGACCATGGCCCGCGCCAGCATTGGGCGGATGCGGGGTCTGCCGGACGACACCTACGTCGAGGTCTTTGACGAGGTGGAGAACTTTGCGCTCTGGTCCGAGCAGGCAGATGCGACCTCGCTGGCCTATTTTCACAAGTACAAGATGCTCGAGGCGTTGATGGCGGGTGACTATGCCACCACGCTGGATCATGCCCGCAGCATGGCCGAGAACGAGAACGGTATCCTCTCGATGGCCTATCAGGGCTTCTATCAGTTCTATGAGGCGCTCTGCCTGATCGAGCTCAGCACGGGTCAGGTTCTGGCGCAGCGCATGGCCAGCCGCAGCCGGGCAAAGCGCCTGATGCGCAGGCAGGACCGCTGGGCCCGCCACGCACCGCGCACCTTCCAGCATCGCGCGCTGTTGTTGCGCGCCGAGATCGCCGCGCTTGACGGCAAGACCGGCGCCGCGATGAAGAGGTTCGAGGAGGCGATTGCCGCGGCCCGGCGCGCGGGCGCGCTGCACGATGTCGGGGTGTTCCTTGAACGCGCGGCGCTGTTCTACAGCCGGGTCGGAGCCACCGAAGCCGCACGGCGCTATCTGCCTGAAGCTCTGACAGCGCTGGAGATCTGGGGAGCCAATGGATGGGCCAACGCCCTGCGCGACCGGCACGGCGCGCTGATCCCGCCTGCGGCGGCGCCCAAGGTACAGGACGATTCTTCCAGCGACTCAAGCTCGACCTCGACCAGCCAGTCCGTGGATGCGGCGACGGTGATCCGTGCGGCTTCGGCGCTGGCGCAGCAGGTCTCGCTGAAGGATGTGGTCACCGGCGTCATGCGCGCCATGGTCGTCAATGCCGGCGCGGAACGCGGCGTGCTGCTGCTGCGCGAGGACGATACGATGTGCGTGGCGGCAGAGATGGATGCGCGCGGCGATGTGCAGCTTCTGTCCGGCCTGATGCTCGAGGATCACGAGGGGCTGCCGCACAGCATCGCCAACTATGTCCTGCGCTCGGGTGACCGGATCGTGCTGGATGATATCACCGTCGATCGCAGCTTTGCCGATGACCCCTATATCCGGCGCGCAACCCCGGCATCGGCGCTGTGTGCACCGCTGCTTTCGAAGGGCGAAGTGGTCGGGATCGTCTATCTCGAGAATGCTCAGGTCCTGGGCGCCTTCACGGCGGAGCGCTGCGCCACGGTCCAGACGTTGGGCACCCAGGCCGCTGTCTCGATCGAGAACGCCCAGCTCTATGATGAACTGCGCACTTCGTTGGAAAGGCAGGTCGAGCTGACCTCGGCCCATGCGCGCTTTGTCCCGCACCACTTCCTCGAGACCATCGGACGTCCGTCGATCACCGATGTGAAGCTGGGCGATCACGTGCAGGCCGAGGCGTCGATCCTGTTCTCGGACATCCGTGGCTTTACCTCGCTGGTCGAGGCGATGGAGCCCGCGGACGCGATCGAGTTCATCAACACCTACCTGTCCAAGATGGAGCCGGCGGTGCAGGCCGGGGGCGGCTTCGTTGACAGTTATGTGGGCGATGCGGTCATGGCCGTTTTCGACCGGGGACCCGAGGCGGCTCTGGACGCGGCGATCACCATGATGCGCGATCTGCGTGCCTGGACCCGGAGGCGGGAGGCCGAGGGTCATATCCCCATCCGGATCGGCATCGGCATTGCCTCGGGCGAGATGATCTTCGGCACCATCGGGGCGGCCAACCGCATGAAGTGCGGCGTGATCGGCGATACGGTGAACCTCGCCGCACGGATCGAGGGGCTGACCAAGCACTACAATCTCGGGCTGCTGATCAGCCAGGGCACCTATCGCACCCTGCCCGACCCGGACCGCTATCTGATCCGCGAGGTCGATCTGGTCACGGTCGTCGGGCGCGAGGCTCCGGTACGCCTGTTCGAAGTCTTCGACGCAGATCCCCGCGCGGTTCGCGATCAGAAACTGAGGGTACGCGAGGACGTGGCACGGGGCCTCAGGCTCTACCGCTCCGGCGCCATCGATCAGGCGGCGGAGCTTTTCCAGCAATGCCGGGCGGTCGCGCCTGACGATCCGTTGCTGTTGATGCTGACCGAGCGGTGCCGTCGCCATGCCGATCTGGCGCGCGACCCGGAATGGACGGGGATTGAACGGATTGAGCGCAAGTGACGCTTCCCCCGCCCGCGGCCACCCGCTAGCGTCCCGGCCATGACGACACCGCAGATACCGCTTGAGATGCTGGTCGGCGCGCAGGTCCGCGCGCTCCGCACCGCCCTGGGCATGACCTTGGCCGATCTTGCCGCGGCGGCCACGCTGTCGACGGGGATGCTGTCGAAGATCGAGAACGGCCAGACGTCACCCTCGCTCGCGACCCTGCAGGCGCTGGCCGGGGCGCTGAACATGCCGATCGGCAGTTTCTTCACGACGGCAGACGAGAAACGCGAGGCGACCTTTGTCCGCGCGGGCGAGGGATTGACCATCGAACGGCGCGGCAGCGCCAAGGGGCACCGCTATCAGTTGCTCGGCCACGGGCTGCGCAGTGCGGTGCAGGTCGAGCCCTATCTGATCACGTTGGACGAGACCTCGGATGCCTATCCGATTTTCCAGCACGAAGGGGTCGAGTTCCTCTACATGCTGGAAGGTGAGGTGACCTATGCCCACGGCGACCAGACCTATGTTCTGCACCCCGGCGATTCGCTGTTCTTCGATTCGGGCGCAGCACACGGACCGCTGGAGCTGCGTAAACTGCCTGCAGTTTATCTCTCGGTGATCGTCACGCCGGGCGCCGCCGCGTGAGTGATGGCGCAATTTCACCTCAGGAATAATTTATTCTTGAAAGTGAAATCATCGCTCGCAATAGTCCGGTTCTGCAAAGGAGCACGCCCATGTGTGGAATCGTTGGTCTCTACCTGAAAGACATGACCCTCGCACCGCAGCTCGGCCATCTGACCGCGCTGATGCTGAGCGAGATGTCGTCGCGCGGGCCAGACTCGGCGGGGTTCGCGGTCTATGGCGCCAGCGACGGGCGCACCCGTGTCTCGGCTCTCTCGGTGACAGGAGAGAGCGACTGGAAACGCTATGCCGCTGCACTGCGTCAGGCACTGGATGCCGATGTCGATATCGAGACCCATTCGGACCACGCGGTGTTCCTGACCAATGGCGACGGGCAAGCCGCGCGCAACTGGCTGATGGAGCATGCGCCGGATGTCTCGGTGCTGGGCGTCGGGACGGCGATGGAGCTCTACAAAGGCATCGGTGATCCCGACGCGGTCGCGGATCGGCTGGATCTGGCCAGCCGCGCGGGAACCCATGCCATCGCCCATACGCGCATGGCCACCGAAAGCGCGGTGACCACGCTGGGCGCGCACCCGTTCAACACCGGGCCGGACCAGTGCCTGGTGCACAACGGCTCGCTGTCGAATCACAATCGCCTGCGCGAGGATCTGAGCAAGCGGGGCGAGACCTTCCAGACCGAGAACGACAGTGAGGTTGCCGCAGGGTATCTCGCCTGGCGGATGCGCGAGGGCGATGGCATCGACGAGGCGATCGGCCACGCGATCCGGGATTTCGACGGGTTCTACACCTTTGCGATTGGCACAGCGGACGGATTTGCGGTGGTCCGTGACCCGATTGCCTGCAAACCCGCCGTGATCGCCGAGACAGACGCCTGGGTCGCGATGTCGTCCGAGTTCCGCGCCATCGACCGGCTGCCCGGCGTCAAGAACGCCGAGATCTGGGAACCGGAACCGGCGAAGATCTACAGCTGGAGCCGCGCCGCATGAGCCTGCCGAATACGGAACTTGATCTGGCGGTGCTGGACCGGCGCGCGATCAACCAGACCCTGCAGAAGGCGACGGCGGGCACCTTCACCGTCGCCAATCCCGGCGGAGCGCATGCGCTGGCCTGCGGGTTGATGCACCCGGTAGAGGTGACCATTGCCGGGCACTGCGGATACTACGCCGCCGGGATGAACCAGGAGGCCTCGGTCGTGATCGAGGGCAATGCCGGGACGGGCGTCGCCGAGAACATGATTTCCGGGCAGGTCCGGGTGACCGGGAACGCGAGCCAGTCGGCAGGCGCCACGGGACATGGGGGGCTTTTGGTGATCGAAGGCGATACGTCCGCCCGGTGCGGGATCTCGATGAAAGGGATCGACATCGTGGTCGGCGGCTCGGTCGGGCACATGTCGGCGTTCATGGCACAGGCGGGCCGCCTGGTCGTGTGCGGCGATGCGGGTGCGGATCTGGGCGACTCGATCTACGAAGCCGAGCTTTTCGTGCAGGGCGCGGTCGCCTCGCTCGGCGCCGACTGCGAGGAGAAGGAGATGACGGATCAGCACCGCGAGGCGCTGAAAGATCTGTTGTCTCGCGCAGGACTGGACGCCGACCCCGCCGGGTTCCGCCGCTATGGCTCGGCCCGGACGCTCTATAATTTCAACATCGACAACATGGATGCTTATTGAAGCGAGGGCTCTGCCCTCGCGCTCCCGAGGTACTTTTCGCAAGATGAATGAAGCGGGCGAAATGGACGAGACAGGTCCCAAAGGGATCTAGGAACCGAGGATAGAACGACAGATGGCCGACTATGGCGATGCGCCTCGCACCACTCCGCGTCAGGCAGCGACGTTTGACCAATACACGATCTCGGAGATCCGCCGCGCGGCGGCAACCGGGATCTATGACATCCGCGGGGGCGGGGCGAAGCGGCGGGTGCCGTGTTTCGATGACCTCGTGTTCCTGGGTGCGTCGATGTCGCGCTATCCGCTCGAGGGGTATCGCGAGGCGTGCGGAACGGACGTGATCCTCGGCGATCGGTTCGCCTCGAAGCCATTGCAGTTGAAGACGCCGATCACCATTGCGGGGATGTCGTTCGGGTCGCTGTCCGGACAGGCCAAGGAGGCGCTGGGGCGCGGCGCGTCCGCCATGGGCACCTCGACCACCACGGGCGATGGCGGCATGACGCCGGAGGAGCGCGGGCACTCGGACCAGCTGGTCTACCAGTACCTGCCAAGCCGGTACGGTATGAACCCCGATGATCTGCGCCGGGCCGATGCGATCGAGGTCGTGGTCGGTCAGGGCGCGAAGCCCGGCGGCGGCGGCATGCTGCTCGGCCAGAAGATCAACGAGCGGGTGGCGCAGATGCGCACCCTGCCCGAAGGCGTCGATCAGCGCAGCGCCTGCCGGCACCCGGACTGGACCGGGCCCGACGATCTGGAGATCAAGATCCAGGAGCTGCGCGAGATCACCTCGTGGGAAAAACCGATCTACATCAAGGTTGGCGCGGCGCGGCCTTATTATGACACGGCGCTGAGCGTGAAGTCGGGGGCCGATGTCGTCGTGGTCGACGGCATGCAGGGCGGCACGGCGGCGACGCAAGAGGTGTTCATCGAACATGTCGGCATCCCGACCCTTGCGGCCGTGCGCGAGGCGGTGCGGGCGCTGAAAGATCTCGACATGCATCGCAAGGTGCAACTGGTCGTCTCGGGCGGCATCCGGTCGGGTGCCGATGTCGCCAAGGCACTGGCCATGGGCGCCGATGCGGTCGCGATCGGAACAGCGGCGCTGATCGCACTTGGCGATCAGGACCCGGCGCTGGAGGAAGAGTACACCAAACTCGGCACCACGGCGGGCGCCTATGACGATTGGCATGAGGGATTAGACCCGGCGGGAATCACCACGCAGGTGCCAGAGCTGGCAGCCCGGCTGGATCCCGTTGCGGCAGGACGGCGGCTGGCGAACTACCTCGCGGTCATGACCATGGAACTGCAGACGCTGGCGCGGGCCAATGGCAAGAGCCATGTGCGCAATCTGGAGCCCGAGGATATGGCGGCCCTGACGGTCGAGGCCGCAGCAATGGCAGGCGTGCCATTGGCGGGAACCACGTGGGTGCCGGGTCGATGACACGCTACATGGTGATCGAGACGTTCAAGCCGGGCAGTCTGGACCAGATCTATCACAGGCTCCACACAAAGGGGCGCGGGCTTCCGGACGGGTTGCACTTCATCGAAAGCTGGCTGGCGGCCGACGGGAGCCGGTGCTTTCAGATCATGGAGACCGAGGACCCCGCGACGTTCGACGCCTGGATGCCATATTGGTCCGACCTCGTCACATTCGACATTGTGGCCCTTGGCGAAAAACCCGCGGCGGCGTCTTAGGCCCCTAGCCTACGACTGCAAGATGCAACATCGCAACTTTGCACAAAAATCACATGACGGGTGACGTCACGTTAGTCGTGCCTTGTTTAGAACAAATTGCTTTGCATTATCGAACGGCGTGAATGTGAGGCCGAGTGCGTCTGTGCAACGTGTAGTTTTGGGTGGAAAAGCGCGATGATCGGAGAACAAAGTCAAAGTCTGTCCGACTACCTGACGGCCGAGGAAACGACAGAGCTCGCGAAAATTCAGCGAGATCCCTTGGTGGTCGGGTACGCCGTGCTGACGCATCAAGGCGAAGAAATCGAAGCGGGTGGGATCTGGCGGACGATGATCGCGCCGATTTTTGCCAACGTCTTCGATATTGCGAACAAGATCGGCGCCGAGCTTGGGGAAGACGCACCGATCGAAATCCTTGTCATGGAAAGTGGTGAGTACGAGGTTGCGGGCCTGTCCCTGCATCGTGCCCGTGCCGTGATCGTCAAGCAAAAGGGCGGTGCCGCGGCAACTGCTGGTGGAGGTTTGCGCAGTGTCAGTTGAAGCCGTTCTCAACAAGATCTCGAAGCACAATGACAGCGTGCTTGGCTGTCTCGTCTCGTCACAGGACAAGACCTACCACAACCTGCCCGACGTCTACAGCATGGTCGATTTTCAGGGCGTCACGGAATACGCGCACAGCATGTTCGACGTGACGGATTCGCTGGAAGGCGAGCAGTTGGACCAGATCTTTCTGGAATTCCAGAGTCACAGCATCTATGCGCGGCGCGTTGACGAAAGCGTGCTGGTCCTGGTGAACAAGCCAATTCCGCGCACGGTCTTCAAGAAGATGCAGGTCGGCGTGAACCTGTTCGTCAAACCGCTTCAACGGGCGCTTGCCGCCCCGGATGCCGACGCGCCCGCCCCGGATGAGGCCGCGGCCCCCGAAGCGGAGAGCGCACCGAAGGAAGGCAAGAAGAAGCTTGGCCTCGGTCGCATGTATCGCGGCGTTCGCTACTGATCCGAAAGATTGGCGCTGCGGGCGCACCGCAGCGCTTGACCGCCCCGTGATCTTGCCGTCCACTCCTGTCAAAGACGATGACAAGGAGATGACGACATGGCGCTTGATCTGGCGAAAGAAGCCAAGGCCCGGGGTATCGACTACTTTCTGATTTCGTTCGTGGACCTCTTTGGCGTGATGCGCGCCAAACTGGTGCCTGCCTCGGCGATCAAGGACATGGCGAAGGAAGGCGCCGGGTTCGGAGGCTTTGCCGCCTGGCTCGATTCGACGCCCGCCGAGCCGGATATCTTCGCCATTCCAGATCCCGACAGCCTGATCCAGTTGCCATGGAAGCCCGAGGTCGGATGGCTTGCTTCGGACGTGTGGATCGACGGACAGGAACTGGACCAGACCCCGCGCAACACCTTGAAGCGCGTCATGGCCACAGCCGAGAAGGAAGGCTGGCACATGCGCCACGGCGTCGAGTGCGAGTTCTTTCTGGTGAACCCGGACGGCACCGAGATCTCGGACGACCGCGATACCCAGACCAAGCCCTGCTATGACGTCGCTGCCCTGATGCGCCGCTATGACGTGATCCGCGAGATCTGCGACGCGATGCAGGCGCTCGGCTGGGGGCCGTATCAGAACGACCATGAGGATGCGAACGGTCAGTTCGAAATGAACTGGGATTATGCCGATGCGCTGGTCACGGCAGACCGCCATGCGTTCTTCAAATACATGGTCAAGTCGATCGCCGAGAAACATGGCCTGCGCGCGACCTTCATGCCCAAGCCGATCGCCAACCTGACCGGCAATGGCTGCCACGCCCATGTCTCGATCTGGAATGGCGGCGGTGCGAAGGCAAAGAACCTGTTCGCCGACAAGAAGGGCGAACTGGGCGTCTCCGAGCTTGGCTACAACTTCATGGGCGGGCTGATGGCGCACGGCACGGCGCTTTGCGCGATTTCGAACCCGACCGTGAACAGCTACAAACGCATCAATGCGCCGGTGACCTCGTCGGGTGCGACCTGGTCGCCGAACACGCTGACCTATGGCGGCAACAACCGCACGCACATGATCCGCATTCCCGATGCGGGCCGGTTCGAGCTGCGTCTCGCCGACGGTGCGGCGAACCCCTATCTCTATCCCGCCGCGGTGCTGGCCGCCGGGATGGACGGCATGGTTCGCAAGCTTGATCCGGGCAAACGCCTCGATATCGACATGTATGCCGAAGGTCACAAAGTGCGCGGTGCCAAGAAGCTGCCGCTGAACCTGCTCGACGCGCTGCGGGAACTGGACAAGTCCAAGGTGTTGAAAGCCGCGCTCGGTCCTGCGGCAGATGCGTTCATCAAGCTTAAGCTGAACGAGTGGAACGCCTTCACCCAGCACCTCACGGAATGGGAGAGGTCAAATACTCTTGACTGCTGAATTCATCCTAAGGGTGATATACATCGCGGTAACGCCACCGTAAGGCACTATGCCATAAGCTTGCCTTTAAGAGCAGCGCAGATATTCGTCCGATGTAATCACCTCCGGAAAAGAAGAATTCATGTCAATTTTGAACCTTCGGGGCGCTGTACGTGAGCGGTAATCAGCGCGGCATCCTGTGGATCATTCTGTTCGTTTCGATCCTGCCATTGATGGATGCGATGACGAAGGCTCTGACCGATGACTACAGCGCCGCGCAAATTCTGGCGGTGCGCTTTATCTTTGTGTTCCTGGTCCTGGCTCCGCCTGCTCTGGCTGGGCCGGGTGTTGGGATGCTGTCACCTCCCAACAAGGGGCTGCTGCTGGTGCGGGGCGCGCTGATCTCATGCTCGTCCATGTTCTACGTGGCAGCGCTCGCCTATCTGCCGCTGGCAACGATGGCGGCGATCACGATGCTCTACCCGCTGATCGTGACCGCGGTCTCGCCGCTGTTGCTGGGCGAGAAGGTCGGGATCTATCGCTATTCCGCGGTGATTCTGGGCTTTGTCGGCGCTGTGATCGTCCTGCGCCCCACGGTGGATGGCATTGGCACCGGGGAGTTGCTCGCCATCGGGGCGCCGGTTTGTTTTTCCGCCTATATCATCCTGACGCGGCACATGTCCGGGCAGTCGGACAAGATGACCCAATTGCTGTGGACTGTGGCGGGCGCGATGATCATCCTCTGCATTGCGGCTGTGCAAAGCTGGAAGCCGATCACCGGCGAAGCGCTTGGGCTGATGATCATGGCCGGGCTTTTCGCGTTGGGCGTCTATCTCTCGCAGATCGCAGCCTTCGATGCAGGAGAGGCGAGCGTGATCGTCCCGTTTTCCTACCTCAACATCGCCACTGCCGCCTTGGCGGGATACCTGATCTGGGGTCACCTGCCGGATGGGCTTGGCTGGCTCGGGATCTCGCTGATCGCGATCAGCGGCGTCGCCGTGGCGCTGAGGTCCTAGGCGCGCGCGCTTCTGCACCCTATGGTACGGCTTTGGACCGGCCGACGAAGGGGGCGCACATGCACTGGAAACTGAGCGCGGCGGAGATCGCCCGACGTGTCAGAACGAAAGAGGTCACGGCGCTCGAGGTGGCCGAGGACGCACTGGCCCGAATGGCGGACGCCAATCCCCGGATCAACGCGGTTGTCAAGGAGACGCCCGAAGACGCGCTCGTCGCCGCGCGGGCGGTCGATGCCGCACTTGCGCAGGGTGTGACCCTGGGACCGCTGGCGGGCGTGCCGGTGACGGTGAAGGTGAACACCGATCAGACGGGCTATGCCTCGACCAACGGGCTGCGTATCCAGAAGGATCTGATCGCCGACCAGGACAATCCGGTCGTCGCCAATCTGCGTAAGGCCGGGGCGCTGATCATCGGGCGCACCAACACGCCTGCATTCTCGCTGCGCTGGTTCTGCCGAAACGCGCTGCACGGGCAGACGCTGAACCCCCGGGATCCATCGCGCACGCCGGGTGGGTCGTCAGGCGGTGCTGCTTCGGCAACGGCCGCTGGCATCGGTGCGATCGGCCACGGAACGGACATCGCTGGATCGATCCGCTATCCCGCCTATGCCTGCGGGATCCATGGCCTTCGCCCGACCCTCGGTCGCATACCGGCCGTGAACTTCTCGGCGCCCGACCGGCTGCTCGGTGCACAGATCATGGCGGTGTCCGGGCCCCTCGCGCGCAGCATCGAGGATCTGCGGCTCGGGCTCGAGGCAATGAGCGCCGGAGATCCGCGCGATCCCTGGTGGGTGCCTGCGCCGCTGCGGCTGGACGAGCAACCCCGCCGCGCGGCGCTCTGCATCGCTCCGGATGGCATGACCGTAGCGCCGGAGGTCGAGACCGCAGTGCGGGACGCCGCGCAAAGGCTGACGGCCGCCGGATGGGAAGTGGTCGAGACGGACACACCGCCCATCCGCGAGCCGGCCCGGCTCGATATCCTGCTTTGGCTCGCCGAGATGCGGCGCACGGGCGGCGAGATGATCGCGAAGGAGGACGATCCCGACGCCAACCACGTCTACCGGATGCTGAGCGAGGTCGTAGAAGCGCCGGACATCAATGATCTGCTCGATGCCATTCAGGCCCGCGCGGTGTTGCTGCGCCAATGGCAGACTTTCCTCACGGAGTATCCGGTGCTGCTCTGCCCCGTCTCCGGTGAGTTGCCCTTCCCGAACAATCTCGACGTCGAGAGCGACGAGGCGTTCCGCCGTTGTTTCGAGGCACAGTTGCTGCAGATCGGCCTGCCGTTCATGGGGCTTCCCGGGCTGACGGTCAGCACCGGCCTTGTCGGGCCCACACCTGTCGGCGTCCAGCTTGTGGCCGGGCGGTATCGCGAGGACCTGCTGCTCGACGCCGGCGCGGTGATCGAGGGGGCTGGCACACCGCCCATGCCCGTCGAGCCTGCATGACCGAGCCCGTGGAACACGGCCTCACCCGATGAGCGACAACGTTCGCGGCGCGCTCTGGATGTCGCTCAGCATGATCGGCTTCGTGGTCAACGATACGCTGATGAAAGCCGTTGCAGATCAGGTCCCGCTGTTTCAGGCCATTCTGCTTCGCGGTCTCTGCGCCACGGTGCTGATCGTGCTGCTGGCCTGGCAGCGCGGCGCGCTGTCATACCGCCCGCGCGGCACCGACCGGGGCCAGATCGCATGGCGCACGGTGGGCGAAGTTGGTGCGACGTGCTTCTTCCTCACAGCGCTCTTCAACATGCCCATCGCCAACGCCGTTGCGATCATTCAGGCGGCATCCCTGGGCGTGACGCTCGCGGCTGCGCTGGTGCTCGGCGATCCGGTGGGTTGGCGCCGCTACACCGCCATCGCCGTCGGCTTTCTGGGGGTGCTGCTGATCGTGCGCCCGGGCACCGAGGGGTTCAACATCTACTCGCTCTCCGCCCTCGTCGCCGTCGGTTTCATTGTCATGCGCGACATAACAACCCGGCGCCTGTCGCGCGCGGTTCCCGGCCTGCTTGTCACCGTGATCACCAGCGTGTCGATCACCCTGGCTGGCTTGCTGGCAACCCTGGCCATCGGCTGGCAGCCCGTCGATATGGAGACGTTGGTGTATCTGGTCGCCGCGTCAGGATTTCTTCTGGTCGGATACTATGCGGGAGTAGAAGCGATGCGCGTCGGCGATGTCGGGGCAGTGTCTCCGTTCCGCTATTCCAACCTGCTTTGGGCGCTGATCCTCGGCTTTCTGGTCTTTGGCGATTTGCCCGATCTGATGACCTGGGCCGGCGCCGGGATCATCGTTGCGACCGGCCTCTACACCCTGCATCGCGAGCAGATCCGCGGCGGCTCAGCGCGCTAGGGACTGCCAGATTTTCAGCGGCGTCAGCGGCATGTCGATATGGCGCACACCTTCGGAGGCCAGCGCATCCATGACAGCGTTGATGACAACACCCGGCGCCCCGATCGCGGCAAGCTCGCCGCAACCCTTCGCCCCGAGCAGAGCGTTCGGGCTTGGTGTCGGCGCCCAGTCCAGAACGAAGGCCGGGACCTGATCCGCTCGCGGAAGGGCCGCATCCAGCATGGACGCGGTCAGCGGCTGACCATCACCGTTGAAGCACATGCCTTCCATCAACGCCTCGCCAATGCCTTGCGCGATCCCGCCCTGGATCTGGCCACGCGCGCCCGCATCGTCGATGATCCGCCCGAGGTCATCGACACCGGTCCATCGGTCGATGCGCACCTCCCCTGTGGCCGGATCAACCTCGACCTCGCAGAGATAGGAGCCATTGGGGAACGTGGTGTGCGTGCCTTCGAAATCGACCTCCCCGACGCAGCCGGGTTTGTCGTCCGTCTCGGCCCGCCGCGCGACCTCGGTCAGCGAGACCGCACGGTCCGTGCCGACAATCCGGAACGCACCGGCCCCATAGGAGAGATCGACTGTGGCGGTCTCCAGCATTCCGGCAGCGATTTCCTTGGCGCTGTCGAGCATGGTGTGCGCCGCACGGTGCACCGTGTTCGCCGCAACCGGCAGCAGGTTCGACCCGCCGGACCCACCGCCAATGGCAAGCCACGCGCTGTCGCCCTGTTCGACCACGATCTGATCGACCGGGATCTCAAGCGCCTCCGCCGCCACCGCAGCCAGCGCACGCCGGTGCCCCTGGCCGCTGTCCTGTGCACCGGTTCGGACGAGCACGGTGCCATCTGCGCGGGCCTGAACAAAACTGCGCTCGGCGGTCGAGCCGCCCGTTGCATGCAGGTGGAACCCGATGCCGGCGCCCCGCAGATTGCCGCGCGCGCGGCTCTCGGCTTTTCGGGCGGCAAGACCCGGCCAATCCGCCGCCACCGCGATACGATCCGCGATGGCCGGAAAATCCCCGGCATCCATCGTCTCGCCCATCGGGGTCGCATGAGGCAGCGCCTCGGGCCGGATCAGGTTGCGGCGGCGCAGATCCAGCCGGTCAATGTTCAGCTCTGTTGCGGCGAGATCGATCAACCGCTCAAGGGTTGCCGCGCTTTCAGGTTTGCCCGCGCCGCGGTAGGCATCGGTCGGCACAGCATTGGTGAACAATGCTTCGACCGCGTAGTGCTGGCCAGGAATGTCGTAGAGCTGGCCAAATGGCCTGACCGCGCCTGTGGTGACGACATGCGGCGCAACCGTGTGCACGAATGCGCCGAGATCGGCCTGAGCGCGGATGCGGAATGCGAGGAAACGGCCGTCGGTATCCAAGGCGAGCTCAGCCTCGTCGACACGGCCCCGTCCGGCGGCATCGGCCACATAAGCCTCGGACCGGGTGCCGACCCACTTGACGGGCGCACCGGTCAGACGCGCGCCGATCAGCGCCAGCACATGCTCGGGGAAGGGCCAGATCTTGGCCGCGAAACTGCCGCCCACATCGCCCGTGCGGACACGCAGGTCGGCTGTGTCGATGCCAAGACATTCGGCAAGCGCCGTGCGCAGCGAGACGACACCCTGGCTGGGGCTCTCCAGATCGAAGCGTCTGGTGGCCGGGTCATACATCGCGATGCAGCCCCGTGGCTCGAGCGGGGAGATCGCGATCCGTGGATGGACCACCTGTTGCCGCACGACATTGGCAGCGGAGGCAATCAGGCGGTCGGCCTCTGCGCCATTGCCGCGCTCCCAGCGAAAGGACCGGTTGGCGGGCGCCTCTGCCCAGATCGGAGCGATCTCGGGGTTACTGGCCCGTGTCACGTCGGTGACCGCAGGCAGGGCGTCGATGTCCAGATCCACCGTCTCGGCCGCATCCATGGCGGCCGCTGATGTCTCGGCGATCACGGCCACAACCGCCTGCCCGACATGCACGACTTTGCCGTCCGCCAGAACAGGGCGGCGCGGCTCGATCATCGGACCATCCGAGCCGTCGATGGGTGCACGGCAGGGCAGCGGCCCGATATCCATCGCGTCGAGGTCCGAGGCCTGCAGCACCGCGCGCACACCGGGCATGGACCGCGCAGTCGCGATATCCACGTGCTTCAGGACACCATGCGCGACTGGCGAGCGGACGATCGTCATCGAAAGCTGACCGGACAGCGACACATCGTCGACAAAGCGCCCTTTGCCGCGCACAAGGTCGTCGTCAGCGCCGCGGATCACTTCGAGACCTCCTCGGCCTTGGCATCGCTGTCGTTCGCCGCCGCATCCTTCATCGCCTTGATCGCCGCGCGGGCCAGCGCATCGGCGCGTTCGTTCTGATCATGACCGGCATGGCCCTTGATCCACTCCCAGGTCACGCGGTGGCGCGCCTGGGCCGCGTCTAGTCGTTGCCAGAGGTCCGCATTCTTCACCGGCTTCTTCGAGGCGGTCTTCCAGCCATTGCGTTTCCAGCCGTGGATCCACCCGGTGATCCCGTCGCGCACATAGGTCGAGTCGGTAACAACCGTGATGTCGGCGGCGCGCTCCAGTGTTTCCAGCGCCGAGATCGCGGCCATCAGTTCCATCCGATTGTTGGTGCTTCCACCCTCGGCGCCAGACAGTTCGCGGTCCTTGACGATCTCGCCGCCCGACACGGCCTGAAGGACAACGCCCCAGCCGCCGGGACCCGGATTGCCCGAACACGCCCCGTCGGTGTAGGCGAAAAGCTCGGCCACCGCGCGGTCAGTCCCGATGGGCGAAAATGTGCAGCGAGATCACGTCCGCGCCGTCATAGCCGGTCGTCTGATCGGTTTCCGTCGCGATCCGCCCGAACCCGGCAGCGGTGAGCAACCCTGTCATCTCATCCGTTCCGAAGTAGGTGTAGAGACGACCAAGACTGTCACGGTGCGCACCCTCGCCTTCCTTCAGGCCGATATAAATTGCGCCGCCCGGACGCAAAGCCCGGTGGAGGCGCGCCAGATGACCCGGCATTGCCTCCCGCGTGTCGTGGAGCAGGCAGAACGAGGCCCATATCCCATCATACGCGGACTCGGCGCTGAACGTATCGAAGCGGCCCACGGTCACCTCGACAGCGTAACGCTCGCGTGCCTCGGCGGCCAAACCCTCCGATCCGTCAAAGCCAACGGCCCGAAATCCCATTTCATTGAAGCGGTTCGCGCCCCAGCCCGAGCCGCAGCCGAAATCAAGCACATCGCCGCCTTCAGGCAGAAACGCGGCAAATCTTTTCAGCAGCGGGCTGCGCTTCTCCTGCGAGGTGTAATCAGCATAGGCCGACGCCTCGCGCGTGTAGAACTCGAGTGTCTTGTTATCGCCGCTCATGACGCTTCACGCAGCACACGGGGAACCTTGAACGACACGTTCTCCTCGGCGGTCACGACCCTCTCGATCGACACGGTATAGCGCTCACGAAACGCGTCGAGGACACCGGCCACCAAGACTTCCGGCGCACTGGCCCCGGCTGTGATCCCTACGGATTTCACGCCTTCGATGGCGCGCCAATCGATATCGGCCGCA
Organism: Pseudomonadota bacterium; assembly: GCA_039821125.1. GTDB lineage: Bacteria > Pseudomonadota > Alphaproteobacteria > Rhodobacterales > Rhodobacteraceae > Thermohalobaculum. Next base: position 114,269 of record JBCBOR010000004.1, on the reverse strand, counting down.
GTCTGAACCAGCATTGCATAGCCGCAGCCTGCCGCGCGACCAACCTCGACCAGACGTTTGGAGTTCGATGAGTTCGGCGCTCCGACCACGAGAAGAGCCTGAATGTTCGGAGCCATCTCCTTCACCGCAGCCTGACGGTTCGTCGTCGCATAGCAGATGTCTTCCTTGTGCGGGCCGACGATGGCTGGGAAACGCGTCTGCAGAGCAGCGACGATCTCGGCGGTGTCGTCGACCGACAAGGTCGTCTGCGTGATGAAGGCAAGTTTCTCCGGGTTGCGGGGCTCGATCTCCGCGACATCCTCGGGCGTCTCGACCAGGATCACCTCGCCGTCCGGCAGTTGCCCCATCGTCCCCACGGTCTCCGGGTGGCCGGCATGGCCGATCATCACGATCTGCAGGCCACGGTGGGAGTGGCGTTCCGCCTCGATATGCACTTTCGAGACAAGCGGACAGGTTGCATCGACGTAGAGCATCTGGCGCCGTTCAGCTTCGGCCGGGACCGCTTTGGGAACGCCATGGGCCGAGAACACCACCGGGCGGTCATCCGGGCATTCCTCAAGCTCCTCGACGAACACCGCACCCTTGCCCTTCAGATCATCGACCACGTGCTTGTTATGCACGATCTCGTGGCGGACGTAGACCGGTGCCCCCCACTTTTCGATCGCCTTCTCGACGATGTCGATGGCCCTCACGACGCCTGCGCAGAACCCCCGCGGGTCGGCAAGAAAGATGGTCAGGTCAGGCTTGGTCATGAAGGCCCCGCTGTCTTGAACGTCTTGCGGGATGTTCTGATCCGGGATCCCGCACTCGGTCAAGAACCATATAAGCGATGAGGCCCCATTCGCCTATATGTCACTCTGTCAGCGTCCCAAATCCGCTTTGGTGTCAGACAGACACTTCGTGATCGCCACGCCGGGCGGAAGCACGGGCGTCCTCCTTCTCCTCCCACTGGCGCAACCAGGCCTTCTCCTCCTCGGTGAACTCGTCTTCCTCGTCTTCCGGTTCCGTGATGACGAAGGTCTCGAGCAGGCGGGTCAGACGCGCGCGCGACGCAGGAAGCTCCTTCACCTCGAAGGCCGGGCACACCCAATGTGTCAGGAAGTAGCCGGTCATCCGAAGCGACTCGCGCACATCGCCAATACCCGGCGTCCCCATCCCCAGCAGAAACTGCGGCAGCGGGAGCATCTTGTCGGCATAGGGCCCGCCCGCATGCCGACACACGGCGCGGCCCGAGCGCGGCGAGACATAGACCAGATCTTCCGACAGCCCCGTCGCCGCACAGCGGCTGAAATCGAGACCGAACCCAAGCGCGCCCAGCAGCATCAGTTCCCACGCCGCATAGTCGACCGGCCAGGACGGGCTCTCGCTCGCCAGCGTGTCCATCAGCGCGAGCGTCCTCTCGTAAAGCTCGGCGTTCGGTTCGCGGTCCGGCAGGAACTGCACAAGCAGGGCGGAGATCACGTTGAGCGCGGCGAGCTTGTTCCGGTCGCCCAACAACACCCCGGCCCGTGCGCGCACCAGATCGACCTTGAACGCGCCGAGATGTTCGGCAAGGCGCGCACTCCACTCAAGCGAGAGCTGTGCACCCGGCTGCAGAATGGCGGCGTGCGACTTCGAGGCCCCGCCCCGTACCAGACCGGAATGGCGCCCATGCTCGCGCGTCAACGTCTCGATGATTGCAGCGTTCTCACCGTGACGGCGCACCCACAGCAGTATGCCTTCATCGCGCCACTGCATCGGGCCTTGGCCTCTCCACTCCCTGCCGGTCCGTCAGGAACCGATATACGATGCCGACCCTGCGCAGACGGTCCGATGTCCCAAGTCGGGCACATGGGCATCCACGCAGGCGGCACGTATCCTCCGGCGCACCGGATAATACGCCCGAAACTATACTGACGGAAAATTGCGCAAGAATGAAGCCGGCTGTGCCCGGAAACGCTGTCCTATCGCGATGCGGTGATCGAGTAGGACACCGTCAGAGGCCGGGTGGCGAGCAGACGCCGTTTGATATCGGCGTCATCGGCCACATACGATTTGACCGGTTTCTCGATCCGCGGGATCGACGTGAGCGTCGAGACATGCTCAACCACCGCGTCACGCTTGGTCATCATCTCGGGATCGGTCGTGTCCGGCAGCGCGTGGCGGAGCATGATGTGCTTCGAGAGCTCCAGGGCCTGCTTCACCTGGATGACCGTGGCGTTCTTGCCGCCGATCAGGAACCCCGGAACCGGCACAACCTTGTCCAGAAAGGCACCGGCCTCGGTCCGGGTGAAGAATTTATTGCGACGCGGCGAGTGATAGATCTGCTCGCCATGACGATATGCCGGGCGACACCGGTTAAGATCGTTGATCAGACCCAGTGATTTCAGGAGTTCGAACTCCCAAAGGGCATAGACAATCGGCCAGCGCGCGTTGGCGCCGGCCAGCGCCTGCAAAACGTCCTGCGTGGCATCGTAAAGCTCAGGGCAGGGCTCGTTCTGCGGGATCAGCACATCGGCAACCGCCTTCAGCGCGGACATCACCAGCTCTTCAGTGTCGGCATCCTGCGAGTTCCCGGTGGTATGCGTGACGGTGTCGACAACAAATGTACTCGCGTCGGTGCTGTCCGTCGCGTCAAGCTCGACCTCGAGACGGCAGCCGCGTTCCAGAAACGTCTCGTCTGCACCGTCCTCGAGTTGCCCGCGCCGCCGGCCATAGTTCCGGGTCAGCAGGTCAATCGTGAGAACACCGGTCGCCTCGTCGACCCGCCCACCGAGCAAGATTGCCGCGTCCTGCAAAGACATGCACCACCCCACTTCATGATCCAAGCATTGCGGCGGATGCTACCGGGGGAATCGAAACTGCCCGTTAAGATCGCACCCGGATTCTGCGCGGGCCGGTCAGGTAAGGCCGTCTTCGTCGAGCAAATGGCGCCCGCGCGGGTCCTCGACCTCGATCACCCAGAGATCACGGTCGAACCCGCGTTGCCGCGCGATGATGTCATCAACCTCGGTCTCGTCAGCGTCCTCAGCGGCCGCGGCCCAGACCCGCTCGCCATCGCTGTCATAGCTGCGCATGAAGAGCGATGCGCGCCGGTTCATCGTCGCGATCTTGATGGCAACGGCCCCGGCGGTCGGATCACCCTTGTGCGCGACATGGGCGAAGATCGCCTCGCGCGACAGCCGTGCGAGATAGGCCGAGACCCAGAATTCCGAGGTGAGCCTAGCTGCCATCCGAAAAATCGAGCCCGATCTCACGATAGCGCTCGGCCTCGTTCTGCCAGTTGGGCCGCGCCTTGACGGTGATGAAGAGATGCACGGGCCGGCCCAACACCTCGGCGATATCCAAACGGGCCTCGGCGCCAACGGCCTTGATCGTCTCGCCGCGCTTGCCCAGCACGATACCCTTGTGGCCGTCCCGCATGACATAGACGATCTGCTCGATCCGGGCCGAGCCGTCCTTGCGCTCCTCCCAGTTCTCGGTCTCGACCGTCAACTGGTAGGGCAGTTCCTGGTGCAGGCGCAGGGTCAGTTTCTCGCGCGTGATCTCGGCCGCGATCTGGCGCAGCGGTGCATCGGCGATCTGATCCTCGGGATAGTGCCACGGGCCGGGCGGCAGACTGCCCGCCAGCCAGGCGCGCAGATCACCGACCCCATCGCCGTTCTCAGCCGAGATCATAAAGACCTCCGAGAACTCCCGTGCCTCGCTCATGGTCTGGACCAGCGCGAGCAACTCCTTGCGCCGCACCCGGTCGATCTTGTTGATCGCCAGGGCGACAGGGCGGTCGCCGACCTGCTCCTCAAGCGCATCCAGAATGGTTTGCACGCCCTCAGTCAGACCGCGATGTGCCTCGATCATCAGAACGACAATGTCGGCATCCCCGGCCCCGGCCCAGGCCGACGCCACCATGGCCCGATCCAGCCGACGTCGCGGTCGGAACAGTCCAGGTGTATCGACAAAGACAATCTGTACCGCGCCCTCAAGCGCAATCCCCCGGATCCGCGCCCGCGTTGTCTGCACCTTGTGCGTCACGATCGAGACCTTGGCCCCGACCATCTGGTTCAAGAGCGTGGATTTGCCTGCATTCGGCTCACCGATCAGGGCAACAAACCCGCAGCGTTGATCCGGCGCCGTGCTCTCAGTCATCGCCTGACACCGTGTCCAGCAACGCGGCGGCTGCGTGTTGTTCGGCCAGCTTCTTGGTTCCCGCCTTGCCCATCGCGGAGGCTCCATTCGTCAACCGGGCCTCGACGGTAAAGACTGGCGCATGGTCCGGCCCGGTCCGGTCCAGCGTGCGGTAATCGGGTGGGCTGAGGCCACGGGCCTGCGCCCATTCCTGCGCCCGGGTCTTGGCGTCCTGCGGTGTCGCATGCACCTCGGTCAGACGCGGCGACCAGTGGCTCAGAACGAACGCCTTGGCTGCATCCAGCCCGCCATCCAGATAAAGCGCCGCAATCACGGCTTCCATCGCATCGGCCAGAATCGCGGCCTTGCGCCGCCCGCCCGAGATGTTCTCGGACCGGCCCAGCATCAGATAGGTGCCGAGGTCGATCTCGGCCGCCACCTCGGCCAGCGTCTCCCGGCGGACCAAAGCGTTGAAGCGCGGGGCAAGATCCCCCTCCGGCGCGTCGGGAAAGCTCGTCAGCAAGGCTTCCGATACGATCAGCCCCAGCACACGGTCACCAAGAAATTCAAACCGCTGATTGTCAGGCCGGGATGGCGAACTGGCCGAGGGATGCGTCACCGCCTGGGTCAGAAGCGCGGGATCGGCAAACCGGTGACCGATCACCCCCATCAGCGGGTCGAGTGGGATCCGTCGCATCACTGCACCCGCTTGAAGAAGCGGTCCCAACGCGGTGTCCAGTTGTCAAAAGACCACTGCACGACCCACGCGCGATACTTGATGTTCGCGACCGGCACGAGGCCAAGAGACGAGGTCCTGCTGTCAATCGAGTTATCCCTGTTGTCGCCCATCACGAAGACGTGGTCGTCGGGGATCTCGACCGCTTGGGTATTGTCCAGCCGCGTCTCGGCGAGGTTCAGCGCAGAGTGCTGATGGCCACCGGGCAGCGTCTCGGTCCAGTGCTCGAACTCGCACGGCCCACTGTCAGGCACAGGGTCGTTGAGACAGGTCCTGAACTGCCACCACTCACCGTCCGGTGACTTCGGCTCGGTGTAGTTTTCAGCACGATCGCGGACAACGGCCTCGCCGTTAATCTGGAGGACACCATCCACAATCTGGATCGTCTCGCCGGGCAGCCCGATCAGACGTTTGACATACTCGATATCGCGACGGGGATGCTGGAACACGACCACCGCACCGCGCTCAGGTAACTCGTTCTGGTCGACCGCGAGGGCCAAAAACGTATCGCCCGTCAACAGGCTGGGCTTCATGGACCCCGACGGCATCGAAAATGCGTGCCCACCGCTTACCAGCATGGCAGCACGGGGTCCCAGAAAGAGCAACCCAGGCGTCAGCAAAACCAGCCACAACAAGCCGTAGAGTGCCATTCGGGCGTAGGTTTTCGGCCGTCTACTCAATCGACTTGAAGAAGCGCGAACCGCGCCACTTCCAAAGCTCGTAGAATGCCCCTGCCGAGGAGATCGCGATCATGTCGGCACGCCCGATCAGGTTCTCGAACGGGACCTGCCCGACCGAGGTGGATCGCCCATCGACGGAATTGTCCCGATTGTCGCCAAGGAACAGGATGTGCCCCTCCTTGACCGTGATCACCTCGGTGTTGTCCTGCCGCGTGTTGGCAAGGTTCAGGATCGAGTGCTTGCGCCCGCCGGGCAGTTCCTCGATCCAGTGCTCGAACTCGCACGCCCCGTTTTGCGGCACCGGGTCGTTGAGACAGGTCTCGAGCATCCGATATTCGCCATCCAGTGATTTGGGTTCGACGAAGTTCGGTGCGCGGGTCATGCCGACGCGCTGCCCGTTGATGTGGAGCACACCGTCGATCATCTGGACCTGATCGCCCGGCAGTCCGATCACTCTCTTGATGTAGTCGATGCAGTCGTTCGGGTTGATCACCCGTTCTCCGAGAAGCGTCTTGCCAAGACGGACCGCCAGATCGATCGGTCCCTCGGTACAGGCGTCCTGACCGGGTTTCTTGAAGACAACGACATCACCGCGCTCGGGCATCGCGCCCCAGATCCGTCCATCGAACCAATCCGGCGAGAACGGCAGCGAGTAGCGCGAGTAGCCGTAAGCGAACTTCGAGACGAAGAGATAGTCTCCCACCAGCAGCGTCGGCTTCATCGACCCCGAGGGGATCGAGAACGGCTGATACAGTACCGACCGGAACGCCATTGCGATGACCAGGGCCCAGAACACTGTCTTCAGGGTTTCCCAAAACCCCTCTTTCTTCTTCGCACGCGCAGCTTTGGCCATGGGGTCTCGCTCGACAATTCAATGCGGGGCTATGTGCCTATCGCGCCTGTCAGTGTCAATGGCCGTGGGGATGACCAGCCTGGTCAGGTCTGCGGCGGCGCGGCGACATATGGCGTGTCGAGCGACACCGCCTCGATCACCACGAAGGCCTGAGCATACGGGTCATCATCGGTGATGGTCACATGGATCCGTGGCTGCATTCCCGGCGGAATCATCGCCGCCAAACGCTCGGCAGCACCGCCTGTCAGGTGCATGGTCGGTTGGCCCGAGGGGAGATTGACGACACCCATCTCACGCCAGGCCACCCCCATGCGCAGACCGGTCCCGAGCGCCTTGGAACAGGCCTCCTTCGCCGCCCAGCGCTTGGCGTAGGACGCCGCCCGATGACGTCGCTTGTCCGACTTCGCCTGTTCGATGTCGGTGAAGACACGCTGGACGAACCGGTTGCCGAACCGGTCGAGCGTCTTCGTGATCCGACGGATATCAGCCAGATCCGATCCGATGCCGATGATCATGCGGGACCGGCCCGCCAGAACATCAGGCGCAGGCCTGCCGCCGCGAAGCCGAGCGCGAACAGCGCCTCGCAGATCCGGCGTCCCCGTGCATAGGCCATGCGCACCGGCCCGACAGAAAACAGGACAGCATAGGTGCCATAGATCACCACGGACAGGACAGCGCAGAGCGCAACCACAGTCACGAGATATCCCGAGGCCTCGGTGCTTGGCAGGCCCACTGCGATAACCGCCGCCCAGGCCAGCACGGCTTTCGGGTTCATCAGGTTGAGCGCGATCCCGCGCCAGACCAGATTGCGGGCCTTGACCGTCCGTTGCGTCATATCATCCAGCGGTTCGGTCCGCAGGGCGCTCCGGGCCGAGATCCAGGCGAGATAGAGCAGGTATAGGCCGCCAGCGATCTTCAGCACCAGCAAGGCCGGCGCCCAGGCCACGATCAGCGCGCCCAGGCCGGCGGCCGTCAAAGTCCCCCAGAAGATCAATCCGACCGACAGTCCGATCCCAAGCAAAAGTCCGGCCGCGCGCCCTTGCGCCATGGATGTGGCCGCGACGGCCAAGGTTGCCGGACCTGGCGACGCCGCGGCAATGAAGAACGCCAACAGAGGCGCGAGAAAGGTTGCTGCCTCGAGGCCGGTCATGACTTCGCGAGAGCTGACCGGATCAGGCCCAGCCCCGCAATGGCGAACAGTCCGGCGACAACACCATCAACCCAGCGGCGCACGCGCGCATAGGCCTGCATCATCGCGGAGCGTGAGAACACCAGCATGTAGCCGATGTTCACCGCCAGCGCGACGGCAAGGCAAACCGCAAAGCCAAGGAAGACCGAGGCAAACGTTGCGCCTGCATCAAGCCCCACAGCCAGCGCTGCCATCCAGGCAATCACTGTCTTTGGATTGGAGAGGTTGAGGATCACACCGCGCCAGAACCAGCGCCCGGTGCTGATCTGGATGTCCGGCACCGCACCAGGCATGGCGGCGCGCCTTCCGGACTGCCAAGCAAGCCAGAGCAGATAGAGACCGCCAAGCACCTTTAGGGCCGAGAGCACGTAGACCGAACCTTGGAGCACAGCACCGAGACCGGTCGCAGCGACCAGGCCCCAGACGCCAATACCCGCGGTCAGGCCGAGCGAAAACCTCAAGCTTGCGACACGTCCATGGTTCATGGCGACGACGGCGTTGGCAATGTTGGCGGGGCCCGGCGAGACGGCGATCACGAAAAAGGCGGCCGCGATGGTCGCATAGGCGGCGAGATCGGTCACGCTGCGCCCTCGCCGAACGCGTCACGCCGGGCCCTGTCCATCAACTCGCGCATCCGCCGGATCGCGCTGTCGAGACCGGAGAAGATCGCCTCCCCGATCAGAAAATGGCCGATGTTCAGCTCGAGAACCTCCGGGAAGGCCGCCACAGGGGCAACCGTGTCGAAGGTCAATCCGTGGCCAGCATGCACCTCGAGGCCAAGATCGTAGGCGAAGGCCGCCATTTCGCGCAGGCGCTCCAACTCGGCATCGCGTTCGTCAAAGCGCCCCTCGGCATGGGCGTCGCAGTAGGCGCCGGTGTGGAGTTCGATCACCGGCGCGCCAATCCGGTGCGCCGCTTCGATCTGCTTGGCATCCGCGGCGATGAAAATCGACACGCGGCATCCCGCGTCCCGCAAAGGCGCGATGAAATGGGCGAGCCGGTTCTCCTCGCGCGCGACTTCGAGGCCGCCTTCGGTGGTCCGTTCCTCACGGCGTTCGGGCACAATGCACACGGCGTGCGGCTTGTGGCGCAGGGCAATCGCCTGCATCTCGTCGGTCGCGGCCATCTCGAAGTTCAGCGGCAGGGTGAGATCCTGCATCAGCGTGTCGATATCCGCATCGGTGATGTGCCGGCGATCCTCGCGCAGATGCGCCGTGATGCCGTCGGCCCCGGCTTGTTCGGCCAGTTTCGCCGCGCGCACCGGGTCGGGTAGCCCGCCGCCCCGCGCATTCCGGATCGTCGCCACATGGTCGATGTTCACACCCAGCCGAAGAGGCCCGACCGGAGACCGCGTTGCCTCGCCCATCATCCCTACCGCCTTTGTCGCGGCGGCCTCAGTCGTTGCCTTCCGGCACGGCATAGGCCGCCAGTTCATCATCCACGCTGCGGCGCTGCTTTGCCTGGATCTCGTCCAGCTTTTTACGCCGCCGCACCTGATAGGCTGCCACAAGCGGGCCGATAATCACATAAAAGATCGCACCGGCGATCAGGCCCGGAATGATCCCGCCGATGAGGTAGGGCAGAAACACATCGTCGAGGAAGACCAGAAACCCATCGAGCATGCTCGGCCCATAGCCGAACCAGCTTTTCATCGTACCCCAGATCGAGTTGAACGCCTCGGCAAAGGCCGCGGTGATCGCCTCGAAATCCGAGCCGTCGCCGTTCCGCCCCATGATCCAGCGCCCAAGATAGAGCGAAACCGCCGAGATCACCGGGAAGGTCAGCGGATTGCCGACAATGGTTCCGAACAGCGATGCCAGGATGTTGCCACGCACGCACCAGGCCAGTGCGGCAGCGAGAAAGAAGTGCAGCGTGAAAAAGGGCGTGAACGACGCGAACGCACCGCAGGCAAACCCAAGCGCGATCCGGTGGGGGCTGTCCGGCAGGCGGCGCATGCGCTTGCCGATATAGTCCATGCCTCGCCAGAAGCCCTTGCGCGGCGCAAAGAACTCGCGCACGCGGTTCCAGAACGATGCTCTATCGCGCCTCTTGAAGATCATTTCCGTCTGTATTCCGCGTTTCTCTCTCACCCCAGCCGCAGGACCGGATCTAGTGCCTCATCTCCGAGAGCGCGCCCATCGGCGGTCTGCCATCGCCGGGATCGCCCTGCTCACGTTGAGATAGGAGCGGTTTCATAGCGCGGGCAACATGGTTCACGAAACTCTGAGCCTTGAGAGCACTGAGGATATCACTCAAGTGTTTAGTGTCTCTGACTTCCAGATCCATGGTCATGAGGAAGAAATCGGGCTTTCGTGTGGTGATCGCAAGATTGTCGATGTTGGCCCGTTGCTCGCCAACCAACGTGCACACCTGGCCCATCGCACCGGGCTGATTGGCCAAGGTCAGTTCGATCCGTGCGACATTATGCGCGTACTTCGCGGCGTCCTCGTCCCACGAAAGATCGTGCCAGCGGTCGAGATCGTCCTCGAACTTCTCGAGCATCGGGCAAAATATGGCATGGACCACCATACCGCTGCGCCGGGCGACGCCCATGATTCTGTCGCCCGGTATCGGCCAGCAGCAATCACAGAACTGCGTCGCCTGATTGCGCCGGATCCCACGAACCTTGATCGCGTTGGAATTCTCCGGCACCGGCTCGTTTTCCTCGGGCTGCAAGGGATAAACGGCAGCGATGATCTGCGCGACCGTCACATCGCTGCGGGCCAGATCAGCGAGCATCGTGTCCGGATCGTCATAACCCAGCCGTTCGGCGGCCACGGCAAACGCCTTGTCGCCCGCATCCCGCCCGGCCCGTGCAAAGCCCTGGGTCGCGAGATCCCGGCCGAGCGAGATCTGTTCGGTCCGCATCCGTCCGCGCACAGCGCGCCGAACCGCCGCCTTCGCACGACCCGTTCGCGCGATATCCTCCCAATGCGGCGACGGTGTCTGACCGCGCGCCGTGATGATCTCGATCTGCTGGCCGTTGCGCAGCCGCGTCCAGAGCGGCACACGGCGTCCGTCAACCAGCGCACCGGCGCAATGATTCCCGACCTTGGTGTGGATCGCATAGGCAAAGTCGATCGGCGTTGCCCCGCGCGGCAGTCCGATCACATCGCCCTTGGGCGTGAAGCAGAAAACCTGATCATGGAACATGTCCAGCTTGACGTGTTCCAGAAACTCCTGCGGCTCGTCACCCTTCTCCAGCCGCGCGACCAGGTCCCGCAGCCAGGTGTAGGGATCAACCGCAAACGGGTTCTCGGCCCGCTCGCCATCCTTGTAGGCCCAGTGCGCCGCCACCCCCGTCTCGGCGACAGCGTGCATCTTTTCGGTTCGGATCTGGATCTCGACCCGTGTGGCCGAAGATGAATAGACCGTCGTATGCAGCGACCTGTACCCGTTGGCCTTCGGGCTGGAGATGTAATCCTTGAATCGCCCCGGCACCGCGCGCCATTTGCGATGCACAGCGCCCAGCGCGCGGTAGCAATCGGCCTCATCGGCGCAAATGATCCGGAACGCGTAGATGTCCGAAAGCTGGGAGAACCCGGTCTGCTTCTCCTCCATTTTGCGCCAGACCGAGTAGGGGCGCTTCTCCCGGCCCTCGATTACTACATCCAGTTCTGCCTCGTCGGTGAAGGCCCGGATCTGCGCCGAGATTTCCGGGATCAGGTCCCCCGTCTCGCGGCGCAGCTTTAGGAACCGGCGCATGATCGAGGTCCGCGCTTCGGGGTTCAACACCTCGAAACTCAGATCCTCGAGTTGCTCGCGGATGGTCTGCATCCCCATGCGTCCCGCGAGGGGAGCGTAGATCTCCATCGTCTCCCGGGCAATTCGCTGGCGTTTCTCGTCGCGCAGATTGCCGATGGTGCGCATGTTGTGCAGCCGGTCAGCGAGCTTGACCAGAATGACCCGGACATCCTTGGACATCGCGAGCAGCAGCTTGCGAAAGTTCTCGGCCTGCGCGGATTCCTTCGATGTCAGTTCAAGCTGCGTAAGCTTGGTGACGCCGTTGACCAGATCCGCAATCTCCGAGCCAAAGAGCTTGGTGATCTCGACATACGTCGCTTCGGTGTCCTCGATCGCGTCATGCAGCAAAGCCGTCACGATCGACGCATCATCAAGGCGCAGATCTGTCAGGATCGACGCGACCTCCAACGGATGCCCGAAATAGGGGTCCCCGTTTGCGCGCTTCTGATTCGCATGCACCTTCGCGCCGTACACATAGGCGCGGTTGAGCATGTCCTCATCGGTGGCTGGATTGTAATCCCGGACCCGCTCGACCAATTCGAACTGTCGGATCACCGGGACCTCCTTGCCGCCATTCAGGCGGCCGCCGTTCAGGGCCGGTTACTTGCCCTGCTCGGCCATGAGCGCGCGGAGCAGCTTTTCCTCGTCGAGGTCATCTGACGCAGGCTGTGAAGGCGCTTCCGGGCCGCCAGACATCAGCAGGGCCATGTTGTCTTCTTCCGGCTCGTCAACCTCGATATGCCGCTGATGGCTCTCGATCGCTTCTTCGAGCAGAACCTCAGGGGTCAACGTCTCTTCCTCGATCTCGCGCAAGGCAACGATCGGGTTCTTGTCGTTGTCGCGCTCGATCGTGATCGGCGCGCCCGACGAGATTGTCCGTGCCCGGTGCGCCGCAAGCATCACCAGATCGAAACGGTTCGGCACCTTGTCGATACAGTCTTCAACAGTCACGCGAGCCATCTGCGGCGCTCCATCCAAACGATAAGATCCTGAGAAGCCTCTTACCTAACTGCGTGCGCAGGGTTTGGCAAGGGCCTGGCGCAGGTTTCAAGGGACGCGCTGCCCGTCATTGCCGATTTGCAACGTAACCACGGAAAATGTCGCAGGACTGTCATCCCACCGCAATCCAAGTGTCGATGGGCAGAGTTATCCACAGGCCACCGGAACGTGGAACAACCGCGATAAGGTCGAGGCAGGCATGGCAGTACTTCCCGTTGATGCGGCGGAAGTGGCGTTCGATGCACAGGGCGGCGGTCCTGTCCGCCCCGGATGGAAGCGCACGCTCGCCCGGCTGATGACCGAAGACCTGCCCGAAGACGTCCGGTCAGCGGAGGTAACGGTTACGGTTCTCTTCCGTGCCTCGCAGATCCTGAACTTTCTGACCGGCGGCTGTCCTGAGATGACATTCTCCGCGCGATGCCACCGGTCGCGTCGCACATCGCGCGGGATGCTGCCGCGGGCGGGGTGGTTTTTTCTGGTTGTTGTGATCGACAGCGCATGCGGGGCCCTGCGCGGCGAAAGCGAACATTGTGCGACCGCGTGGTCCAACTATGCTCTCCGACCGGGGCGTGCGTCCCGCGTCTGATCCCTCTGTCCCGTTCCAACACAGCGGCAGGACTAGGCGTCGCCGCGCCATTCATGGTATTGTAACCATCGTGTTTTGGTGATGTCGGACTTCTGGGGAGGGTCAGGCAATGCAACTGCGAGACGTGTTTTACGGTGCGGCCGTTGCTGTCGGGATGGCGCTGCCCTCGGCGGTCATGGCTGACGACTTCCTGACGTGCCTGAACGAGTTGGATGCCGATATCGGCGTGCCGGCCTGTGAGCAGGCCCTGAACGAGGACCTCACCACGGCTGAGCGGGCGGAAGTCTTTCTGGCCCTCGGCCTGCACGAGCGGAAGTCCGGGAACCTCGATGCAGCGCTCGGCCATTTCGACGAAGCGTCAGACCTGAGCGTCATCAACAGCAAGGCCATGACCGAGATCGGTCTGGTCCACTACATCCGCGGGGATCAGGATGCCGCGATATCGGCGTTCTCCGAGGCATTGGCGGTCGAACCGGACTCGGTCCGGGCGCTCAACAATCGTGCGGTCGCCCGCGCCTCGGTTGGGCGGTATACCGCGGCGGTCGAGGATCTGAACCTCGCCCTGACCATCGACGCGAATGACGCCGACCTCTGGAACAACCGGGCGAATGTGAACTGCGAGTTGGGCGCCGTCGATCAGGCGTATCGTGACCGGATCCAGGCGCTTTACGCGGGGCGGTTCACAGCAGCAGCAGCCCAGAGCGGTCTGAGAAAGTCCGGGTACTATGACGGGCCAAGCGACGGCATCTGGGGACCGGATTCCGAGGATGCGCTGCTGGAATGGACCAAGGGCGGCTGCCCGAACGCGCCCAAGACCCGCTTGAACTGAGACCGACCGATTTTCCAGGCTGACGCGGCGTGACAGACCTTCGCACCACCATCGCCGTCTGCCTGGCGTTTGCGCATGCCGCTGGCATGGCCCCGAGCGCTGGCGCGGCGGACGTAGCGCGATCTGATCCCGAGATTGCCGCATGCCAGAGGGTCGAGGCGACCGGTCCCGCGATCGACGCGTGTTCGGCGATCATCGACTCCCCAGATTGGGCCGGTGCACGCGCAGTCTGGGCACTGAACAATCGCGGATTGGCCCATGCTGCGCGCGGCAACTACCTCGCTGCCCTTGCGGACTACGACGCAGCCATCGCTCTGGACCCGGACAATGCCGCGGCGTTCTCGAATCGGGGGAACGCGCACGCGGCGCTCGGGGATATGCTGAAAGCACTGGCCGATCATAGCCGTGCGATCGAGATCGACCCCAAGTATGTCTCGGCATGGCACAATCGCGGGGTCGACCACGAGGAACTGGGCAACCCCCGCGCTGCCCTGGCCGACTATCGACAGGCGCTCGACCTCGACCCGGATCATCGCGGCGCCCGGCTTGGCTTGGCCACCGCCAACTGCCGCCTTGGCCGTGCAAAGACATCGTCCGCAGCGAGGCTGGACGCGATCAATCGCGGTCACATCGATCCGAGCGCCTTCCAGCGGGTCCTGCAGAATGCCGGGCACTACCGAGGCCCGATCGATGGCAAGTTCGGTCGTGGCTCCCGCGCTGCGCTCCGCGCTTGGACACGCGCCGGATGCCTACCTGTCCGATAGCGCACACGCGCCAATCTGCCCACCCGATCACGGGTTTGCACGTGGTTTCAATATGGTAGACTTCTCACAGTACGTGGGGTCGTCGTGTGGACAGCCCTGACCGGAGAAACGACAACGCTGTCCGGGTGACCCCTGGGCCAGTGCAAGACGGGTCTGGACCTGAAACACGGTATGAGTTGGTGCCACAGGAATGGGTTCATGATCGCGCGCGCCGCTCTGCTGTCGGGGGCGCTGATGTCTGTCTCCCTGCCAGCGAGCGCTGGTACGCTTGAGGATTGCACCCAGCAAGATGACTGGTGGCTGCGGATCGAGGCGTGCACCGAAGCGATCGACAGCGGACGGTACGAGGGCCTGCGCGCCTCATGGGCGTATTCGAACCGCGCTGTCGCCTATGCCGCCTTGGGGAACTATATCGCGGCATTCGACGATCACGAGAAGGCGGTCAAGCTGAATCCCGGTGACGCCAAAGCCCGCAACAACAAAGCCAACAGCCACGCGGATTTTCGCGAGTACGACCGTGCGCTCCGCGAATACACCCGGGCGATCGAACTGTCGCCGGGCTATCTGAACGCGCACTTCAACCGTGCCGGAGTCTACGTGGCCACCGGAGCCTATGCCGAGGCAGTCGGCGACTACTCCGTCGTCATCAAGGAGGTCCCGGATTTCGGAGATGCCTTCGCCGGGCGGGCCGAGGCGCGGTGCCAGTTGGGCGAAGTTGCAGGCTCGGTCGAGGATCGCATCGAGGCGATCCGGCTGGAGACGCTCACCCTCGCCGAGGTGACCGGTTATCTGCAGGAGACGCGATATCTGCCGCGTGAAGCGGACGATCCGGTCGACGAGGGCGCATTCAATGACGCGCTGTTTGCTTGGACCGAGGCTGGCTGCCCCTGATCCTGGCGGATGCCATGTCGCCTAGGCGGCGAGATCCAGGGGCTCGACCGGGCCGTTTGTCGGCGCGCCATCGTCGGTTCTTCCAAACGCCTGCTCCATACGGTCCTTCGCCAGATCCGCCTGAGCCTGCAGCCGCTGCGCCTCAGCCAATGTGGCGATCCGCCAGTCGGCCGTCGATGGCTCCGCCGGAGCGAGCGCCGCGGCCTTGACCACGATCATCTTCTCGATCGTCGCTTTCGCGTCGTCAGGCACCGGAGCCACGTCGATGGGAACCTCCCCACCGATCGCATAGCGCTTGCCGTCCGGACCGGTCTGATAGCTGTAAGACGGCTGACCGGCATATTGCCCGCCGACGCGCGCATGCGCTTCCTCGTGGCGTCGCACCTCGACGTCGCGCGCGCGCAGCTTGTCGACGACTTCTTTCTCGGCCTCGGTGAGACCCGTTTGCGTATCCGTCTCACCGAGCGCTCCGCCTTTGACCCGATCAGACCACGCCGAGCCCCCGTTCCCAGACCGCTTTCATCACTGCCAACGGATCCGGAAACACGCGGTGCCTCCTCTGCAGTGTCTGATTTCTCCGGGGCGGGCTGTTGCGGCCCGCTCGTCAGTGCGCCCGGCACGTCGGGGCGCAACACTCCGATGCTCGACCCAACGGACTTCGTGATTGATGCGATCATGCAGCCTCACCACGGTTTCAAACCATACTCAGCCTTGCACGCTAGGACACGTCTCTGTCGATCCGGTTAATCCTTGGACCCGGGCAGAGGCGGATTGGTCCTATGGCCGCGTCCATCGTGGCACTGGAAAGCCGGCACACCATGCGGTAGATCGGATCAAGTCACGGAAACCGTTCATGAACATCTACCTTCCGATCGCCGAGGTGTCGGTCAACGCACTGGTTTTGCTCGGCCTGGGTGGCGGAGTTGGATTTCTGTCGGGCATTTTCGGTGTTGGCGGCGGGTTTTTGATGACACCGCTGCTGATTTTCATCGGCATTCCGCCCGCCGTTGCCGTTGCGACCGAGGCGAATCAGATCGTGGCGTCATCGTTCTCGGGCGTGCTTGCGCACTGGCGCAAGCGAACGGTCGATTTCAAGATGGGGTTGGTGCTGCTTCTGGGCGGTCTGGTCGGGTCGGCCATTGGCGTGCAGATCTTCTCGCTTTTGCGCGAACTTGGTCAGGTCGATCTGCTTGTCGCCCTGTGCTACGTGGTGTTCCTCGGCATTGTCGGCGCACTGATGTTCGTCGAGAGCGTCAATGCCCTGATCAAATCCAAGAAGACCGCACGACGCGCCGTCCGCCGACGGCACAATTGGGTGCATGGTTTGCCGTTCAAGACCCGGTTCCGGGCCTCGAACCTCTACATCTCGGCGATCCCGCCTTTTGGCGTTGGCCTGTTGGTCGGCATCCTTGCGGCGATCATGGGCGTCGGAGGCGGCTTCATCATGGTGCCAGCGATGATCTATCTGCTTGGCATGGCCACGACCGTCGTCGTCGGCACATCGCTCTTCCAGATCATGTTCGTGACCGGGGCGACCACGCTCCTCCATGCCATCACGAACCAGACGGTGGATGCGGTTCTGGCCGTGATCCTGCTGGTCGGCGGGGTCGTGGGCACGCAGATCGGGGTCAGGATCGGACCACGGCTGAAGGCCGAGCAAATGCGCATTCTGCTCGCCTCGCTGGTGCTGGCAGTCTGTGCCAAGCTTGCCTTCGATCTTGTGGCGACGCCGGATGAGTTCTTCACCCTTGGGGGTGGGGGCGGACATTGATGGCACGTCTGATCTTCTGCCTTGCGCTCTTTTTCGCGGCTGCGGCCAGCGCCGAGGAACGTGTGGTCGCGGTGCTCAGTCAGCACAACGTGTCGCTGACGACGGGGTTCGCCGGGTCCGAGATCTACGTCTCGGGCGCTGTCCGGCATGTCGGCGGTTCGGTGGATGTCGGCGATGTCGATGTGATCATCACCATTACCGGCCCGGTCGCCCCGGTGACTGTCCGAAAGAAAGAGCGGCAGTTCGGGATCTGGGTCAACAACGCCGGTGTGCAGATCGATGCGGCTCCGAGCTTTTACGCCGTCGCGTCCACAAAGACATTCCGTGAAACGGTCAGCTGGACCGACGATCTGCGCTACAAGATCGGGCTGAACCACATCATCCGGCTTGTCGATGCGCCTGTCGATGTCGAACGGGAAGATTATCGCGCCGCGGTCGCCCGGATCCGGAGAAACGAGGGCTTGTACAAGCTGCTACCCAACAGCATCGAGGTGCACGACAACACGCTGTTTGTTACACGCATCACGCTGCCTGCAAATCTGGTTGAAGGCGACTATACCGCCCGCATCTTCCTGCTGCGCAACAAGGCTGTCACGGATGTTTTCTACGACACGATCGAAGTGCGGCGTGCGGGTCTCGGACGTCTGATCTACACATCGGCACAGGATCACCCCGCGCTCTATGGGATCTTTTCGATCTTCGTCGCATTGGCGGCAGGATGGCTGGCGTCGGCCTTCTTCAGGACGTTCTTCCCGACCTGATCAGAGCCCGTTGACGGGCACCTTCAGATAGACCTGCCCGTTGTCCTCGGCAGGCGGCATCTTGCCCGCCCGCATGTTCACCTGGATCGATGGCACGATCAGCTTGGGCATCGACAGGGTGGCATCCCGGCCCTCGCGCATTTCGACGAACTCGTCCTCGGTCGCCTCGGCGATGTGCTTGTTGCGGGCCTTCTGCTCGCCCACGGTCGATTCCCACGCGAACTCATCGCGGCCCGGGGCCTTGTAGTCATGGCAGGTGAATATCCGGGTCTCGTCCGGCAGGGACAGGATCTTGTGGATCGAATGCCAAAGCTCGCGTGCCGATCCGCCTGGGAAATCGCAGCGCGCGGTCCCGAAATCAGGCATGAAGATGGTATCGCCGACAAACGCCGCATCGCCGATCACATAGGTCAAACAGGCTGGCGTATGGCCTGGTGTGTGCAGGACAAAGGCCGACAGCCCGCCGATGTGAAACCGGTCCTGCTCCTTGAAAAGGGCGTCGAACTGACTGCCATCCCGCTCGAACTCGGTGCCCGCGTTGAAGACCTTGCCGAACACATCCTGCACGACCGTGATCTTGTCACCGATTCCGATCTTGCCGCCCAAATGCTGCTGCAGATACGGCGCGCCGGAGAGATGATCGGCATGGACATGCGTCTCGAGGATCCACTCGACGGTCAGTTCGTTCGCCTTGACGAACTCGATGATCCGATCCGCAGCAGAGGTGCCGGTGCGCCCCGAGGAGAAATCGAAATCCAGAACCGAGTCGATGATTGCGCAAGCCTCGGACGACGGGTCCTTGACCACATAGCTGGCTGTGTTGGTCGGCTCATCGAAGAAGGCGGTGATCTCGGCGTTCATCGGTCGCTCCCGGGGCATCTAAACTCCACAACAGATATGTAGATTTGGCACCGCCCGGGCGCAAGATGCAGGTTCGCGAGAGTGATTGCGGCTATGGCGCGGCGCCAGAAGCAGTCCTTGTGTCCTGATGATCCGACCCCACAATGCCCACGAGCTCGCTGAAGTCATCGAACCGTGCATCATGCGGCATCTCCTCGATCGGAGACTTGCGATACCCCATGGTGAAGAGGGCGAACCGCACACCCGCGGCGCTGGCGGTCTCGGCATCCACCTCGCTATCGCCGATGTAGAGCGCACGATCCGGAGTGCTGTCCATCCCTTCAATCGCGGCCAGAAGCGGCTCGGGACGGGGTTTCGTGACCTCGAGACTGTCGCCGCCCACGAGAAGGTGGAAGAACTCGGCAAGGTCGAGCTTTTTCAGAATGTGCAGCGCAGGGTCCGTCGGCTTGTTCGTGCAGATCGACATGGGATGCCCCATATCGCGCAAAGTGCCCAGCGCCTCGACAACACCCGGATAAGGCCGCGTCATGCGGCCATTGACCCAGTCGTAGTCGGCCAGAACCTCGGACGTGACGGATTTGAACTCCGCCGGGTCCATCTCGGTCGCGTGCATCACCCGCTCGACCAATTTGGGCAGCCCGTTGCCAACGAATGAGGTCACGGTGGGCAGGGTCAAGGGCGGGATATCCCTGCGGGAGAGCATCAGATTGACCGCCGCATGAATGTCGGGCGCGCTGTCGATCAGCGTCCCATCGAGGTCGAAGATCAGGGCGATGGGGTCATCTGCGGTCATGACATCGACACCTCGGCTGCTGCACGTATGGCGCGGATGTTGTCGCCGTAGGGTGCCGGATGTTCGGCGGAGCCGCCTTTGAAAACCGCCGATCCGGCAACGAAGACATCGGCACCCGCAGATGCGACAAGCCCCACAGTATCCGGTGTCACGCCGCCATCGATTTCGATGTGGATCTCGCGATCCCCGATCATCTGGCGGAGATCTCGCACCTTCGCTGTCATATCAATGAAGCTCTGCCCGCCGAAACCCGGGTTCACCGTCATCACGCAGACAAGGTCCACCAGATCCAGGACATGAGCCACCGCCGCAGCGGGCGTTGACGGGTTCAGCGCAACGCCGGGCCTGACACCAGCAGCCCGGATCGCCTGAAGGGTGCGATGCAGGTGCGGCCCTGCCTCGACATGCGCTGTCAGAATATCTGCCCCTGCCTCGGCGAACGCCTCGATGTAAGGATCAACCGGCGCGATCATCAGATGGACGTCCATGACCGTCTTGATATGAGGCCGGATGGCCTTGCATGTCTGTGGCCCGAACGTGATGTTCGGCACGAAATGGCCGTCCATGACGTCGACATGGATCCAATCGGCACCCTGCGCCTCGACCGCCCGGCATTCGGCTCCGAAATCTCCGAAATCAGCGGCAAGGATAGACGGCGCGATCTTCGCCGCGCGGGAGAAGCCCATCGGTCACACCTCCGTGAATACACCACCCGTCGAATGATCTAGCGCGGACGCTTCCTATGCGTCCAGTTGCAAAATGCACAGGCGAAACAGCGCCGCGGCAACCTATGCGGGACAGCGCAATTCGGCATCCGCATTTGGCGCGAATTGATGGCCAGTGGAGCCAAATTTCGCCCAAATTCGAACTTCATTAGCGAGTTCTCTGTATGCGGGATGGGAATCAAACCGTGTTTTGCGGCGGGGGTCTGTAATGAAAGCAATACGCCACGCTTTGAGTTTTGGAGTATCCGTGATCTGCTTCGGGCTGATCGGAAGCGGTCTGGTCTTCTCAACAGCGCAGCAAGGCGATGGGATTGTCCTGACGAAAGCGGGTGAGCCCGGGCGTCTTCAGAACGACGTGACCAGCGCGACGGCGTTCTTCGAGTTCGACGGCAACGTCATGGATCTGACCATGCTCTACACAGATCCGGGCGATCCGAACAGCGTCTCGCGGGAGCGCGTTCGTCTGAACGATGGGGAAAGCCATACGATTGTGGTCAGCGGCGGCGGAGAGCATGGGATCACGCGCTACATGTTCCGGCGGGTCGGCTACGCAGTCGAGATGCGTCAGGCGAACACCGCATCTTTGAACGCCTCGTTCCCGGGCTGGAACTGATCTCGCGCGCTGTAAGCGCTGCGATGCACCTCAGACCATCTGGATCGAAAGACCAGCCAGCGGCGCGCTGATGTCGGTTGACCAGCGCTCGCCCGGTGCGATCGGATAGGCGTCGGTCATCGTGCCGGTCGTGATGATGTCTCCAACCTCGATCGGACGGACGCCGTCCTGAGCGGCCAGACCATCGACAAGGGCGCGTAGTGCAGAGACAGGGCCGTCCAGGACATTGGCGGCGGTACCACGTTCCTTGACTGCCCCATCGACGGACAGCGTGCACATCACGGCAGACAGGGTTTGGGGTGTCACAACACCGATTTCGACGCGCGGACCCATCACGAATGCACCATGCATCGCCCCTGACGCGATCGCCTCCCCGGTCGTGAACTGCCACCCGGGGTATGGCGACTGCACGATCTCGAACCCATGCGCGCACCAGTCACAACAGGCCAGGAGATCCGCATCCGACAGGCCAGGCTCTGGGCAGCGGGCGATACCAAATGCAATTTCAGGCTCGATCCGAGGCTCGAGAAAGCCATCGAGACTGACTGGCCCGGCGGAGGCCTCATGCACCGTGGTATCGTACATCTCCCCCCACATCGGGCGATCCACGCCATACACAGGCCATATCGTGCGATTGGTGAATCCGATCTTGCGCCCGATCACACGCGCCCCCCGGGCGACACGCATCTCCGACAGCGCCGCTGCTATGCGATAGCCATCCGCAGGACTGGTCCCCGCAGTTGCGCGCCCTGCCTCAAGGGATGTGCCGCTATCGAACGCCGCCAGGATCTGCGCCGCGATGTCCCTGTTCGTCTCGATCATGCCAACCGGTCCTCACCACAGAAAAATGGGCGCCGGGGGAGAGAGACCCAGCGCCCTAAGAGAGAGGTATCACAAGAAACACACGGTTGTCGCACGGACCCGTAGAAACGAGGGAATGTGTGTCGGCTCCACTTGACCCGTAAACTTTAGCGATTCGTCGGCGTGTGCGCTGTGAGCGCTGTCACATTCCACCGACACTCTGGCATTCACTGCTGCGATTGAGCGGACGCCATCGACACGATGACCTCGGCGGTCATCTCTTCCTCTGCGTCACCGAAAACAGTGCCGCGGACAGGGGCGGCATCATAGGCATCAAATCCACTGGCCAGACGCACATAGCGGTCTGTCGGGCACAGCTCGTTCGTGATGTCGAACCCAATCCAGCCAAGGCCCGAGACATAGGCTTCGGCCCAGGCATGGGATTCCTCGCTTTCGCCCGCTCCGTCGGGATCGAGGAAATAGCCGACGACATAGCGCGCCGGGATCCCGAGACAGCGCGCGGCCGCGATGAAGACATGCGCCTGATCCTGACAGACTCCGGCGCCGCGCGCCAACGCCTCGGCAGCCGTTGTGTCGACTTCGGTCGCACCCTGGCGGTAGATGATCGCTTCGCGCACGGCGCCGCACAGCGCGTGCAGCCGGTCCAGCGTCGTTGCGCCCGTTGCAAAGCCTGAGATCTCGCGAATGGCGTCATCGGGCTCGGTCAACTTCGTCTCACGCAGGTAGATTGGCGGCGCCATCATTTTCGATAGCCCATCGACAACGCCCGAACGATCGACCGTCTCGACAATACCTTGGGTGTTGACGACAACATCCTCGACCGGATCGTGCGATTGCCAGAGAGCGATTGCATCCCCCGCGGCATCCGTCAGCAGCGGCTCGACCCGTTGCCCGTTCACGGTCAGCGCCCATTCCGGCATCGACTGCGCCGCAAAGACCGCCGGGAACATCTTCAGCCGGATGGCCACCCGGGCCGCATCTGGAACGTAGCGGTAAGTGACCTTATGCTGGATCGACAAGCGCATCCCGAGCCTCAGAAATGGTAGGCATTGTAGATCTCGCGCCCGAGCCGATTGGTCGTGCCAATCAGATCCTGCACGAACTCATGCAGACCGATCCGGAAGATCTCGCCCATCTGCAAACGATCGAGATCGGCGATCAGTGCGGCCGCCGTGTCGTGGCAGGCGTGATGCTCGCCATACGCCACGGCCAGCATGTCCAGATAGCTTCCGATCTCGGTGAAACTATAGGCAACCGAACGGGGGAAGCGTCGGTTCAGAATCAGAAAGTCCGCGATCTTACCGGGGCTGTAGTCGCCACGGTATTCGTGATGGAAGGCCCGGATCGCCGATGTCGCATGCAGAACCGACGTCCACTGGTGGTGATCGCGGCCACCGCCGACCACCTCGGTCTCGGGCAACAGGACGAAGTATTTCACATCCAGCAACCGCAGCGTCATGTCCGCCCGCTCGATATGCGCCCCGAGACGGAGGAAGTAGTACCCGTCATCGCGGAGCATCGTGGCATCGACCGTGCCGCGAACCATCGACGATCGGGCCTTTACCCAGTCCAGCACCGATGGCAGATCGCGCTGCGCCTCGGCCACGTCCATCAGCTCCAGCTTGCGCCAACCGTCGTTCAACGCCTCCCACATCTCGATGGTCAGCGACGAGCGCACCGAGCGGCCATTGAACCTGGCCTGCTCGAGACAGGACCGGATCGAGGATGGATTGTCCCGGTCAAGGATCAATGTGCGGATGATCGCAGTCTCATTGATGCCGTCCGGATCCTCGAAAAGATCGATACAGCCCGAGGCCTGTGCAACCGAGCGCCACTCCTCGGAGGAGTACGACCCCGGCAGCATGGTCATCCGGTTGCCCATCTCGATCAGGCGCGCGGTCGACCCGGCCCGTTCGATGTAGCGGCCAAGCCAGAAGAGGCTCTCGGCAGTGCGGGACAGCAGCATCCTCATTCCGACAGCACCCACGTGTCCTTGACACCGCCGCCCTGGCTCGAGTTGACGACCAGCGAGCCTTCACGCAGGGCAACCCGCGTCAGACCACCGGGCACCAGCCGCATCTGCTGGCCAACCAGGCAATAGGGACGCAAATCCACATGGCGCGGGCCAACACCTGACGGGCCGAGCGAGGGCACGGTTGAGAGCGCTAGGGTTGGTTGCGCAATGAACTCTGCCGGGTTCTCGCGGATGCGCTTGGCGTATTCAGTGCGTTCTTCCGCGGTCGCCTTCGGGCCGATCAGCATACCGTACCCGCCGGAGCCGTGCACTTCCTTGACCACCACCTCCTCGAGATTGTCGAGCACGTGCGCACACTGATCCGACTCGGCGCAGCGCCACGTCGGCACGTTCTCAAGGATCGGACGCTCCCCAAGATAGAAGCGGATCATCTCGGGCACGAAGATGTAGATCGACTTGTCATCGGCCACACCTGCGCCCGGGGCCGAGCACAGCGTTACCCCGCCGGCGCGGTAGACATCGAAGATCCCCGGCACACCCAGAAGCGAGTCCGGCCGGAACGCCAGAGAGTCGATAAAGTCATCATCGATCCGGCGATAGATCACATCGACCCTCTGTGGCCCGCGCGTCGTGCGCATCCAGACCCGTCCTTCATCGACGAAGAGATCTCCGGCCTCGACCAACGCGATCCCCATCAGATCGGCCAGAAACGAATGCTCGTAATAAGCCGAGTTATACGCCCCCGGTGTCAGCAGCACGATGTTGAGATCGCTGCCAGCAGCGGGCGGCGCCACCTCCTCCAAGGTGCGCAGGAGGTGATCGGCGTAGTCATCGACCGGCTGCACCCCGCCGCCCTCGAACAGCGCGGGGAACATCCGCATCATGATCTCGCGGTTCTCGAGCATGTAGGAAACGCCCGAAGGCGTGCGGCAGTTGTCCTCGAGGACCTGAAAGCCCTTCGGACCGGTGCGCACGATATCGATGCCGACGATGTGGGAATAAACCTTGCCCGGTGGCTCGACCCCCATCATCTCGGGCACGAAAGCCGCGTTCCGATAGACCAGCGCCTCGGGGATGATCCCGGCCTTCAGGATCTCGCCACGATGATAGATGTCGTAGAGGAACGCATTCAGCGCCCGCGCGCGCTGCCGGATCCCCTTGTCCATGATCCGCCATTCTTCGGCGGCGAAGACACGCGGGATCAGGTCAAACGGGATCAGCCGTTCGGGATCACCGCCTTCGCCATAGACGGCAAACGTGATGCCGATCCG
Organism: Pseudomonadota bacterium; assembly: GCA_039821125.1. Classification (GTDB taxonomy): domain Bacteria; phylum Pseudomonadota; class Alphaproteobacteria; order Rhodobacterales; family Rhodobacteraceae; genus Thermohalobaculum. Next base: position 89,302 of record JBCBOR010000004.1, on the reverse strand, counting down.
GCGGAAAATCGCCTCGGCCTCGAGCGAGCGCTTCTGCAAAAGTTCAACGCCGCTGTCTTCGATCCATTTCGAGATTCGGGAATAGGGGACACGGATCCCATCACCACTTCCGGACATCTCGTCAAACATGGGCACCTCGGTTCGTCGGAACCATGTTAGTCGGCCCAAGGAGGTACACAACGGCAAATTCAAGCAAGCCTGCAGATTGAGTCCAGCGCTACGCGAGAAAATGGGAGATTCAGCCTTGCGGATTTTAAGAATCTGTCATAGACCGCCGATCCCTAACGCGGGGTGGAGCAGCCCGGTAGCTCGTCAGGCTCATAACCTGAAGGTCGCAGGTTCAAATCCTGCCCCCGCAACCAAGGTCTTCAAAAAGAACCGAGTCCGACATCGATCTGACAGCGATCTCGGCGTGCCGCCAGACCCGACGATGACGCGAGGGGTCAGGGGTTCTGATTTTGAAGTTTCCGCTATACCGGGTCTGGCCGTTTTAAGCGCGTCCGGCACCCCGAGTCTCTTCGCTTGGCTCTGCAAGTCTGTGACAGGCCTGAGCCACGGAATTCGGACAGGCCAAGTCCGAGTTGTTTCCGACAGCGATACGGATCGCTTTTCCCGGTGCCCTTTCCCGGTGCCCTTTGTCGGTTCAGGTGCCGCAAAAGGTTTGGTGGACGATCTCGGTTGTGGTGGGGGGATCGCGATAGGCGGTATGTTGAGGCGAGGGATCGAAGGGCCGCGCAGTGGCGGCGAGCAGTTCCTCGAACAGCGAAAAGTCCCCGTCCAACGCGGCGGCAATGGCAGCCTCGACCCGGTGGTTGCGCGGGATGATCGCGGGGTTGGTGTTTGCCAGCGCCGGGCTGTAGCCGCCGCCACGGGCCTGCCAGTCCTTTGCCCAAGACTCGAACCCAGCCGGGTCGGCGAACAGGTCCCGAGCCGTCTCGTCCGCCAGCCCTCGGAAGGTCAGCGTAAAATCGGCGCCGGCCTCGGCCATTGCGGTCAAGAGTTTCTGGAGCAACGCACTGTCCTGCTCGGCCAGATCCGGATCCTCAGGGTCGGCGACAAGGCCCGTCTTGGCCCGGAATTCATCCAGCCAAGCCTTGTGGTAGACCTCCGGGAAACCGTCGATCGCCGTCTGCGCAGCGGCGAGTTGAGCGGCATCATCTCCCGCCATCAGCGGCATGAGGCACTGCGCCAGACAGGCAAGGTTCCATTGGGCGATCCGTGGCTGGTTGCCATAGGCGTACCGCCCGCCCGTGTCGATGGAGGAGAACACCCGCGCCGGATGATAGGCATCCATGAAAGCGCATGGGCCGTAGTCAATCGTCTCGCCGCTGATGGTCATGTTGTCGGTGTTCATCACGCCATGGATGAAGCCGAGGCTCATCCAGCGCGCAATCAGCCGGGCCTGCCGGTCCGCGACTGCGGTCAGAAGCGCGGCGTAGGGGTCTTCATCCTCCGCTGCCTCCGGGTAATGCCGTGCAATGGCGTGATCGGCGAGCAGGCGCAGGGCCTCCTCATCCTCACGCGCAGCAAAAAACTGGAAGGTGCCGACGCGGATATGGCTCGAGGCGACACGGGTCAGCACGGCACCCGGCTCGATGATCTCGCGATAAACGCGCTCGCCCGTTGCCACCGCCGCCAGTGACCGGGTCGTCGGGACGCCCAGCGCCGCCATCGCCTCGGACACGATGTACTCGCGTAGAACCGGCCCCAGCGGTGCCCGCCCGTCGCCGCGCCGGGAGTAGGGGGTGGGGCCCGAGCCCTTGAGCTGGATGTCGAACCGTGCACCGTCGGGGGCGACGATTTCGCCGAGCAGAAGGGCCCGGCCATCACCAAGTTGCGGGCTCCACCCGCCGAACTGATGCCCCGCATAGGCCTGGGCCAGAGGCTCGGCGCCCTCGGGCAAACCGTTTCCGGCTAGGGCCGCGATCATCTCGGACGTCTCGATCTCCGCCGGGTCGATGCCGAGACGGTCTGCGAGGCCAGTGTTCACCTTGATCAGCGCCGGCGCTGCCACCGGGGTCGGTGGCTGGCGGGTATAGAACCGCTCGGGCAGGCGGGCATAGCTGTTGTCAAAGGCGATCACGGGCGGCCCCCTCGGCTGGTGTCACTGGGAAATATAGGTCACAGGCGTGCAGATAGGAACGCCGGACAGCAAAACGCCCGGCGGCCCTGATGGTGCCGCCGGGCGTCGAAGGGTTTGTACGATATCGCCGAGCGATCAGCGGAAGATGTCGCGCACCCCGTGGCCGATCTTGCGGAACGCTTTGCCGAGATGGCTGCCCTCGCGCTTCGGTTCCTGCTGCGTGGTCGCCTGACGCGGTTGGCTCGTGCTTTGCTGGCGTGCTGCCTGTTTGCGCGCCCGCGCCTGTGCGGCCCACTGCGCCAGGAGCTGTTGGTAGCCCGGCTCTGTCTCGGTCTTCAGGGTCGCGAACTGTTCATTGCTCATGTAACCGGTCGGCGGGATCTGCCGTGCGGTCTGCCAGCCCGTGATCGCCGCGCGCGAATTCGGACCGAGCACGCCATCAGCACCGCCCGGGTCAAACCCGGCGAGCCGAAGGCGGTGCTGCAGCTCGCGCCTTGTCGACCGGTTCATGCCCATCGCCTGCTCGGCCACTTCGGGCGAGACGGCAGCAACAGCAGCCGCAGTTGCGGCGGTGCCTGACCCGGCCGCGCCAAGCGCCGTTTCAGCCTGCGGGGCCGTGGGCGTTCCGGTGATCGGGCCAAGACCCTTGGTCCGTTCCGCCGCCTTCAGACGCTCGATCCGGGCCGCGGCGATCATCGTGAACCGGCCTTGGGGAAATTGGTCCATGTAGGCGAGATACTCATCGATGGTGTTGCCCTGTGAGGCGGCCCGCCAGAACTCAAGCTCGATCTCGGCCTGAACCGGATCGATCGTCTGCGCTGTGTCCGCCTTGGCCTGCGGGCCCGGAACAGCTTCGGGCTCGACCTGCTTCTTCGGCTCGACATCCGGCACCGGTGGGGCGACATCCTGCTTGTTCACGGCCAGTACGACAGGCGCTTCCTCGGTGCTGAAGAAGAACTTGCCCGTCAGCGACGAGTTCGACCACGGGCGCTGGCGCTTGTGCGTGCGCTCCCAGACCGCCGAGCGGACATCGATCATCATCGAGTGGATCTCGAGGCCTGGGGTCTCGATATGCTCGAGCAGGGCCTTTGTGAACGGGCTGTGGGTCTGCCCGGTTCCATCCAGCGCTACCGCACCCGGATCGGTCGCAAAAGCGATCAGCGTTCCGCCATCCGAGCCGTCGAGGTTGATCTTGGCCAAACCGTCATCCACCCGCGCATTCGAGCGGGTCAGCGACATGCTGCGCGCCAGCTTGTCCTTGAACGGATTGTCGCGGCAGGCATCAAGGAACAACAGTTTGACCCGCGGCTCACGCTCCATCTGTCCGAGAATCAGATCGAAATCGACCGCCGAGAAGTTCAGATCCGTCTCATCCTGCAGATCGGCGTCGACCGGAATCAGGTAATTCCGCCCGGAAACCTGGATGCCGTGCCCCGCGTAGTAGAACAGCGCCACATCCGAGCCGATCAGCATCCGCGAGTATTCGCGGACCATCTTCTGCATGCCGCGCTGATCCAGATCGAGTCCAAGAAGGACTTCGAAACCTAAGGTTTCCAGAGACTTGGCCACGGCCGCGGCATCGTTCTCTGGATTGTCCAACGCCTGCACGGTCTGGTACGAGGCATTGCCGATCACCAGCGCAACACGGCGCTCGGCCAGCGCATCCGACGCCATGGCGAAAATGCAGACAGTCATCACAAGCAAAAAGCGCATCTGAAATCTCCCCGGAACACGGTAGCTTTCGTCGCATATACTATACCGCAGTCGGCGGTCTGTACCAAATAGCACGAACAAGGCCCGAACGCTCACGAATGCGTGAGCAGGCGCTGGTCAGCCGTTCAGCGCCGCAAGATACCCATCAACATCGGCTTCTGTCGTCCGGAAGGACGCGACCAGCCGGGTCTTGATCCGTTGATCTGCACCACCGTCCGCGTCGAAGGGCGTCATCGTGTAGTAGCGCGCACCCGCATCCTGAAGACGGCGGTGCTGGGCCAGCGTGATCTCGGGGAAAAGCATGTTGGCGCCGATACTGGTCGGCAGATGCGCCTCGCCATTCGCCAGAATCCCTGCAGCCAGACGATCCGCCATGGCATTGGCGTGCCCTGCCAGACGTAACCACAGACCGTCGGTCAGATAGGCGTCCATCTGTGCCGAGATCGTCCGCATCTTCGAGAAGAGGTGCCCGCCTCGCTTGCGCCGAAGCTCGAATTCCCAGGCACGCTCTGGGTCAAACAGGATAACCGCCTCGGCCGCCAGTGCACCGTTCTTTGTGGCGCCAAGGCAAAGGATGTCGACCCCGGCACGCCAGGTCATCTCGGCAGGTGTATGGTTGGTCCGAGCCAGCACATTGGCCAGCCGTGTTCCATCCATGTGCACCGGGATACCGGCGTTGCGGGCGATGCCGGCCAGCGTCTCGACCTCGGCTAGCGTGTAGGCCGAGCCCGCCTCTGTCGCCTGCGTCAGGCTCAGCGCACCCTTCTGGACGTTGTGCACACCGACAGGTGCCGCCCCGCCGATGGCCGCGCGCAGACCCGCCTCGGTCATCTTGGCGTCGTCGCCATCCAAAAGCGTCAGCTTGGCGCCGCCCGTGAAGAACTCGGGCGCGGCGCACTCATCTTCCTCGATATGGCTGCCCTTGTGGCAATAGACCGTGGCCCAGGGCGGGCACAGGCACGCTAGACCGAGCGCATTTGCGGCGGTACCCGTGGCAACGAAGTAGACCGCAGCCTCCGGTGCCTCGAACACCTCGCGGACGCGGGCCTGCGCGCGCGCCGTGATCTCGTCGTTGCCATAGGGCATGGCGTAACCCGCCTCGGCGTCGACGATCGCCTGCATGATTTCAGGCGCGCAGCCGGAGGCATTGTCGGAGGTGAAGATCATGAGGTCTCCGTTGTGATCTGATCAGCCAGAGTATTGATACGTTCGCCCGTCCCATTTGGCACCAAACGGGACGGATCCATGGGCATATCCGCTAAGATCGCGATAGCCGCGGGTCCGGCTTTGCTGCGCGGTCAACTGGATGGCGTAAAGTCCATCGATCACGACCTCGTACCCGCCGCCGCGATTGATCAGGATCATGTGCGAGCATGCCTGCGCGCCGCACAGGCCCGAGTCCCACTCGGCCTTGGCGATCACATCCATCTGGCCATCGCCGTTCAGGTCGATCTGCTCCAGCGATGCGGGCCACATGCTCCGGCGCACGAGCGTGCGGGCCTGCGACAGCGGCGCGCCCGAAGCACTGGTTTGCGGTGTCGGGGCGGCGGCAACCGTGCTGCCTTCCGATCCATCCGATAGAGCGACGCGCAGCGCCTGCTCCATTCTGGGCGAGCGTACACCTGTTTCGGCCAGACGGTTCTGGCGCTGGAACGCCTTGATCGCGGCTTCGGTCTGCGGGCCCATGATGCCATCGACCGATCCACGGTAGAGACCCAGACGCTTCAGCCCGGACTGGACTTCGCTCAGCGACATGGGCGCGGCCTGCGTCGGAGCGGGGGGCGGCTGCTTCTGACAGGCGGCCAGCAGTGGCCCGGCGGACAGAAGTGCGGCGACAATCAGCAAACGTGGCAAAGCGAAAAGCGACATGAAATCCCCCTTTGGGCTTGGCGCCGGACGGTGCGGCACACGGACAGTACAGGAAGCGATTTCGGCCTGATTTGTCCAGCCCCGAGCGCCGCTGTCCGGATCAGACCTCATGCACCGCACTTGGGTCGAGAATGTGGTCTTCGAGATCCTCCTCCGCCACCTCGTATTCCGGGATCAGCGGTTGGGTCACGCTCACGCCCGCCGCACGGACGCTGTCCGGGTTGCCGGAGACCAGAGGATGCCAGTCGGCCAGTCCCTGCCCCTCATACAGCCGTCGATAGGCGCAGGTCGCGGGCATCCAGCCCGCCGCATACTCGATGTTCTCAGGCGTCAACAAAACACAGCCCTTCACCAGTTGGCGGCGCAGTGCATAGTTCCCGCACCGGCAGGTGTCGGCATCGAACAGGCGGCAGGTGACGTTGGTGTAGTGGACCTCGCCGGTGTCTTCGTCCTCGAGCTTGAGCAGGCAACACCGCCCGCAGCCGTCGCACAGTGCCTCCCACTCCTCGGACGTCATCTCGTCGAGGGGGACCTTTTCCCAGAACCGCGGTCTCATGTGGCCCTGCGCGGCCAGATACCCAGCGCAACGCGGCCCATCACCGTGTCAGGCGCATAGCGCGCGACCAGAAACGCCATGGGCAGGCCGGTCAGCGTGACCAGCACGACGACCTCGGTCGTGGGCAGGCCGATGGCAATCATGACGCCGGTGACCACGGCAGAGAAGACGATCATTGCTGCGTCCATCACGTTTGAGCAGGCGATGTAGGACGCGCGGGTGACGTCCGGGCTCTCGGCCTGCAGGACCGCGTTCAACGGTGTCACATACATGCCCGCGAAGGCGGCAAGGATAATGAAATCCACCAGAATGCGCCATCCAGCGAAGTCGGAGAAGAATGCGCCCCGGTCCAGCAACGCGGCCCCCTCGGCAGGCAAGGGCGGCGTCGCGAACCACAGCTCGATCGCCATGATCGACAGACCCAGCGCCCCGATGGGCGGAAGGTTCACGCTGACCTTGCCGCCGGACAGGGCCTCGGACGCAATGGCGCCGATGGCGACACCGATAGAGAACCCGGCCAGCAGGACCGTCAGCACACCCTCGTCCACGCCGAGGCTCTCTTTCGCATAGGCCGGCAGCAGCGAAAGGAACGTCGCGCCCAGAAACCAGAACCACGAGATTGCAAAGATCGCCCGCATTGCTGGCGGGGTCGATCCGCACATCTTGAACAGCTTGTAAATCGCCCTCGGAAAGACCCAGTCGACCGGTGCCGGATTGTCCACCACCGGCGGTGCAGGCAGCGTGTAGAGCGACGCGATGAACCCGATCACCGCGACCGAAACAACGAAGACCGACACGATCAGAACGCCGGACTCGGTCAGGATCAGTTCATTCCCGATAATGGTTCCGAAGATGATGGCGAGGAACGTGAACCCCTGTACCAGCCCATTGCCGCCCATCAACTCGGACGGGGCAAGGTATTGCGGCAGGACCGAGTACTTGATCGGTGCGAACACCGCCGACTGCGCCCCCATCAGGAACAGCACGAAGTAGAGGAAATAGATGTTCTGGGTGTAGTACCCGACCACGGCCAGGCCCATCACCACGATCTCCCAAGCCTTGACGAAGCGCATCATCTTGGCCTTGTCGACGCGGTCGGCGATCTGCCCGGCCGTCGGCGTGATCACGGCGAAGGGAATGATAAACAAACCTGACGCGATCACTCCCAGCAGAGCAATCGGGATCCCGACCTGATCAGCCAGGCGATATGTGATCAGCGCGACAAATGCCTTCTGATAGACCTGATCGTTGAAGGCCCCCAGAAATTGCACAAGGAACAGCGGCAAAAACCGCCGTGTTTTCAGCAGGGCAAACTGGTTGGCGGCAGGTTCGGACATGGGCACCCCGTTCTTGGTTGCCGGCAAACCTAGCACGGTCGCGGCGGTGCACCATCAGATTTGCATCTATGGACGTGGCGTCAGATTTGTGATCGGATTTCAACTTCCGGGAGATCGGGGCCGTCAGATGCCCTGACCGAATTGGGAGGAAGACGATGACCACACCGACCGAGCGCGTGAGCGCCTGGCTGTCCGGACTGGAGGCCGCGATGGCGGCGGGTGACGCGGCAGGCGCCGCCGCGATGTTCGACGAAGACTGCTACTGGCGCGACCTCGTGCTGATGACCTGGAACATCAAAACGATGGAGGGGCAGGACGCGATTGCAGAGATGCTCACCGCAACCTTGGACAACGCCAAACCCTCGGCCCTGAAGATCGAAGGCGAAGGAACCGAGGCCGACGGGATCACCGAAGGGTGGTTCACGCTGGAGACAGCGGTCGCCCGCGGCAAGGGCCATGTCCGGCTGAAAGGCGACAAGGCGTGGACGCTGCTGACCACGATGGTCGAGTTGAAAGGCCACGAAGAGCCGACGGGACGCAACCGTGTTCCGGGTGTTCAGCACGGCGTGGTCCGAGACCGCGAGACCTACAAGGAACGCCGCGCGCGGGAGGACGCCGAGTTCGGCACCAAGACGCAGCCTTACTGTGTGATCATCGGCGGAGGTCAGCGCGGTATCGCGCTGGGTGCACGGCTGAAACGGCTGGGCGTGCCCACCGTGATCGTCGAGAAGAACAAGCGTCCCGGGGACAGCTGGCGGAACCGCTACCGCTCGCTCTGCCTGCACGATCCGGTCTGGTACGATCACCTTCCCTACATCCCGTTCCCCGATCACTGGCCGGTGTTCAGCCCCAAGGACAAGATCGGTGACTGGCTGGAAAGCTACACCAAGATCATGGAGCTGGATTACTGGACCGAGACGACGGCCAAGTCAGCGCAATACGACGAGACCGCCGGAGAGTGGACGGTCGAGATCGACCGCAACGGCACGCCGATGACATTGCGCCCCAAGCAGTTGGTGCTCGCGACGGGGATGTCGGGCGTGCCGAACATGCCGGACCTGCCGGGCTCGGACACGTTCGGCGGGGATGTCTTCCACTCGTCGAAGTACCCCGGTGCCGACAACTACAAGGGTAAGCGCTGTGTGATCGTCGGCTCGAACAATTCCAGCCACGATATCTGCGCCGATCTCTGGGAGCAGGGCGCCGATGTCACGATGGTGCAGCGGTCCTCGACCCATATCGTGAAATCCGAGACGCTGATGGAGCTGGCGCTGGGGGCCTTGTACTCGGAGGAGGCGGTAGCCAACGGCATCACCACGGACATGGCGGATCTGATCTTCGCCTCGATCCCCTACAAGGTGCTGCCCGCGATCCAGAAGCCGCAGGCCGACGAGACGAAGGTCCGCGACAAGGACCTCTATGATCGGCTGGCGAAAGCTGGCTTCGATGTCGACTTTGGCGATGACGAGACCGGCCTCTTCATGAAGTACCTGCGCCGTGGCTCGGGCTATTACATCGACGTGGGCGCGTCCGATCTGGTGGCCAATGGCGACATCAAACTCGCCAAGGGTCAGGCAGAGAAGTTCACCCAGAGCGGCATCGTCGTGAACGGAGAGGAACTGCCCGCAGACCTTGTTGTCTTTGCCACCGGCTATGGTTCGATGAACGGCTGGGCCGCGCGGCTGATCAGCCAGGAGACCGCTGACATGGTTGGTAAGGTCTGGGGCCTCGGTTCGGACACGACCAAAGACCCCGGCCCCTGGGAAGGCGAATTGCGCAACATGTGGAAGCCGACCCAGCAGGACGCATTGTGGTTCCACGGCGGCAACCTGCACCAGTCGCGGCACTACTCGCAGTTCCTGTCGCTGCAGATCAAAGCGAGGCAGGCCGGTGTCCCGACGCCGGTTTATGGCCTGGCCGAGGTACACCACACGCAGTGACGGAACAGGAGGGCGCGCCGCGCTGCGCGTCCACAACACTGATGCTTAACGCTTTGGCGCGAAGCTGCGCCAATGCCAGCGCAGATTGATCCAACATCGGTTGTCCTGTTCGCCGCAGGATCGGTGGCAATCGCCTTGGTCCTGTGCTTCGTCTTCCGTCGGCACAAGCGCGGCGATGCCGCGATAAAGTGGCTCATCATCTCGAACTGCGCGCTGCTGGCCGCAGCGTTCGGGATTTTGCTGCGCTCACGTATCGGATTTGACGTCGCGAGCGGCCTGGTTCTGGGTGGAATGTTCTGCGCGATCTGCAGTGCCTACTTCGCCGTCTTGCGCGCCGTGGGGCGAACACTGCCGCTGCGTTTGGTCGGGGGCTTTGCAGCCACCGCAATCGTCACGCACTTAGCGATCGCCCAATACGGCGGATCGCTCACCTCCCTTATGATCAGCAGTTCACTGATCAATTCGGCTTTGTTGCTCTATGTATGCGTGACGATCTGGAGCGCGACTCGCTGGTACGGTCGGCGCATGTCGGCTTTGCTGTGCATTCCCTTCGCAACCGTGCTGGCGGGCTATGCCTCTCGCCCGCTGAAAGTTTTGATCTGGGGCGATGGCGACCATCTCCTGATCGGTACGCTGGTCATCATCGTCGCCATGTCGTGGAGCGCCGTGATCCTCGAGCTTGGCCTGATCGCGCTGCGCGAAAGGCAGGCGCAAATGGCGCTGCGCGATGCATTGGACAAGGTGCAAAAGGCAAGTGCTGCCAGGACGCGCTTTCTCCTGTCCATCAGCCATGACCTGCGCACGCCGCTGAACGCGGTCATCGGATTGGCAGAGCTGATGAAATCCCAGACAATGGGGCCACTGCCAGCGGCCTACCAGCAGCACGCAGACCTCATCCATCAGAACGGAGGCGACCTGATGGAGATGGTATCTGACCTGCTTGTTGCCGCATCAGAGGGCGAAGACGATCTGACGGACGACACGACCGGGGCAATCAAGAGCTCGGTTGCCGCGAAATTCTCGGAGCACTCGGGGACAACAGCGGAAGGGTCGGCACCTTCGCAGGCCCCGGCTCTCCCAGACAAACGGACAGCGTGACACGGTCGACTATGCGATGAACTGGCGCAGACCTGTTGTGTCCTGACATGGCGTTCACAATCTGTAGTGGAGCAGAGAGGGAACACCGATATGGCCACCGTCATCGCAACCGACCTGCCCCAAGACAGCCAGTTGCATGCGCGCAAGGCGCCTGGCGACTTTCTGGACTGTTACGCTGTGAAGTCGGATCTCTCACCCAGACGTGCAGCGGACGTGATCACCACCTGGCCGGGATGGGCGAAGGGGCTTCTGATGGTGCGCCGGATCCTGACGGCGCCGTTTGGACTATCGAACGATGGCCCCGCAGCCGATGACAAGGTCGGGATTTTCCCGGTGGAGTCCGAGACCGACCGCGAACTGATCGCCGGCTTCAACGACAGGCACCTGGATTTCCGGGTATCGGTCGTCTCTCAGGACGGGCGCGTCTTCCTCGCCACCTGGGTCCACCCGCACAACATTGGTGGGCGGCTCTATCTGGCCGCGATCATGCCGTTCCACATCATGATCGTCCGGAACGCTCTGGGACGGGTCAGCGCTGCTGTCTGACCCAGCGGCTCGCTGTCACTTCGTGTGGAGGCAGGGCAATTCGTTCATGATGCGCTCGACGCGCTGAACCGGGAAGATCGTCGTCTTCTTGGTGATGAACTCGACAATGGCGACCGTCAGGTCGCTCTCGCCCTCGGTCAGGAGCGCATCCATCACCTGGGTGTGCATCGGACCAACATAGCGCTTGCCGTCGAAGGTCATCTTGCCGGTCGGGCCAAGGAAAAGGTCCGTTCCGGGTTTGTGCACGCGGACCGAGGGCTCGAAATAGTCGCCTGCCCAGTTGGCTTTCTCGTCTTTGGGTGCCGTCCAGTAAATCCTGTAGTCACCGCCCTCGCATCCGATCGCGAACTGGAAGCCCTGCTGGTTCTCGATCCAGGCCTCGGCGTTCGAGTGCTTGCCATAGTTCACGGCGTTGCCATTTGCATCGAGGTAAAGGACGGACCAGCGCATCAGACCAGCCTCGGCCTGGGGTGCCGACAAAAGGAACAGGGCAGTCAAAAGCATCAACAAGCGAGGCATCGGGGCGGTCTCCGTCATCCGAGATAGGGTCGCTCAAGTTTGCCGCAGGTCCGGCGAGAATCAAAGCCCTGCACTGATTTCAGCCGAGATCGCTTGTGTATCGAGACGGCGGCGCAACTCCTCCGCTGCATTGCCAAGGCGCAGACGGAGTGAGTTCTCGAGGATCGGTGCGTCTTCTTCGCGGAACGTCTGCGAGACCGGCGCTTCGGCGACAAGCGCCGCGGCGGCGGCGGCAAAGGGACCCGGGTTGGCATGTTCTGCGCCCCAGTCCATGTCACCGGTCCGGCGTTCGAAAGCGGCGCAAGCAGATTCGGTCTCCCCGTCCGGCAATGATGTTCCCAGCGCGCAGGCGAACCGTGCGACCGCGTATGGCTCCGCCCCTTCGGCCGCGCACCGCGCGACAGCATAGACGGTCAGATCTGCCAGACAGGCTGCAAAAACCCGCTCCTGCGCCACACGGATCGCCCCGGCAAAGGCATCATCCTCGAAATACTGGCGGAACTGCGTGCCCATCCTGGTTTTGAGATACCCGTGCAACGCGGTTTGCGCCGCGTGGGCGGCCCGGCTGGCAAGAAACTGCTCCAATGCCTGGCCATCCGCAATCGGCTTTGACGACATCGATCCGAGCGCCCGGCTGACAATCGCGCTGGACATCTCCAGAATTGCGCGGATCGGCCTCACTCGAAAACACCTTTCTTTCCACGGCAGAATCGCGTGTAACTCTGAAACGATTACACAAACCGGCGCATCAGACGCCAGACTGGACGTGTGAATTGGTCCGCCAAACCCCAAAGCGGCCGGTTCGACAGGACAACGGAGAGGTTTTGCTGTGGCCAGAAGTACCCCCGAATCGAACGCATCGCACTGGTTCAAGACGCGGAACCTCACCTTTCTTGTGCTGTTTATCTGGCTGATCCTGGCCTTTGGCGTGCATGTCTTCGCCGAGTATCTCAACCAGATCACCTTCCTCGGCTTCCCGCTGGGGTACTACATGGCGGTACAGGGCTCGCTTATCGGGTTCGTGGTCTTGATCTTCTTCCAGAACGACCGGCAGGACGCGATCGACGACGAACACGGCCACGGGCACTGAGGGGGTTGCGGTCATGAAGGGGAATTTCATCGACAATCTGCCGAAGATCTACGGGATCTACACCGGCGGGTTCATTGTCTTCTGCCTGCTGATGGCGCTGCTGGAGTACTGGGGCGTCAGCGCCGAGACGATCGGCATCCTGTTCGTCGGCTTCACCATTTTGGTCTATGCCGCCATCGGGGTGCTGTCGCGGACGATGCAGGTCGACGCCTATTACGTGGCCGGGCGCCAGGTGCCGCCGGTCTTCAACGGCATGGCAACGGCGGCAGACTGGATGTCGGGCGCCTCGTTCCTGGCCCTCGCCGGCGGGATCTATTTTGGCGGGCACGGATATCTCGGCTTCGTCGTGGGCTGGACCGGCGGTTATGTGCTCGTGAACTCGCTGATGGCGCCGTACTTGCGCAAGTTCGGCTGCTACACCGTCCCCGACTTCATCGGGACGCGCTATGGCGGCGGGGTCGCACGGTTCTGCGCCGTTGTTATTCTTGCGGTCACCTCGTTCACCTATGTCACCGCGCAGATCAGCGGAGCGGGGCTGATCGCCTCGCGGATGCTGGATATTCCGCTCTATCTTGGTGTCTGGTTCGGGATTGTCGGCATTCTGCTTTGTTCGATGCTGGGCGGCATGCGCGCCGTGACATGGACGCAGGTGGCACAGTACATCGTGCTGATCATCGCCTATCTGGTCCCGGTGATCTGGATGTCGAACGTGCAGGATTTCGGGATCATCCCGCACTTCACCTATGGCGAGGCGGTGCAGCGCATCGCTGAGTTGGAGCCATTGGTCGGTGTCGGGACCGCCCCGACCGAGAGCTTTGCGGGCCTGAAGGCTCTGACAACGCCACATAACGAGCCCGGCGCGTGGGACAGCATCGAAAGCTGGAAGTTCGTCACTCTGGCACTGTGCATGATGGCGGGCACGGCCTCGCTGCCGCATATCCTGATGCGCTACTTCACAACGCCGTCCGTGCGCGATGCGCGCAAATCGGTGGCCTGGTCGCTGTTCTTCATCTTCCTGCTCTACTTTACGGCACCGGCACTTGCGACGCTGACAAAGCTGCAGCTGCTCGATCCCGAGATGCCGACAGCGATCATTGGCAAGTCGATCGAGGATGTCATGGCGCTGGACTGGATCCAGAACTGGGCCAAGCACGGCTTCCTGATGGTCTCGGACTCGAACGCAGACGGCATCCTGCAGATCAACGAGTTCTTCATGAAGGCCGATGTGGTCGTGCTGGCCACGCCAGAGATCGCAGGGCTTCCCTTCGTGATCTCAGGCCTAGTGGCGGCAGGTGGTCTGGCCGCGGCGATGTCCACCGCAGACGGCCTGCTTCTGGCAATTGCCAACGCGATCAGCCACGACCTCTACTACAAGCTGGTCGATCCGAAGGCGGACACGAAACGGCGCCTGACCGTCGCTCGCATCCTGCTGGTGCTGATCGGGATTGCCGGGGCGTTCATCGCATCGCTTCAACTGACGGACATTCTCGGAGCCGTTGCCTGGGCGTTCTGCTTCGCCTGCTCCGGTCTGTTCTTCCCGTTGGTGCTGGGCGTCTGGTGGAAACGCGCCAACCGTGAGGGTGCGATCGCCGGGATGGTCCTGGGCTTTGGCTCGGGCACGATCTACCTGATCGCGATCCAGAGCGGTATGGAGCCGTGGTACGGTCTCGACGGTCTGCGGTTTGGTATCATCGGGATGCCGGTCAGCCTGATCGCGATGATCGTCGTCAGTTATCTGACGCCCGCGCCCAGCGATGAAGTCCAGGCCATGGTCGACAATACGCGCATCCCATCGGGCGGCCCGGTGCTCGGCAAGTCGCACTAAAGCTCTGGCCCGATCTGCTACACCGGCCCAAGGCGCCGGTGTAGTATCCTGAAGGTCAGATTGCCGATTGCCACCGCGCCGAACAGCGCCGATGCGAAGATCACGGCATCGAACGCATCGCCTGACCGATCGAACAGCGATCCGGCGATGACCGGTGCCGGCGCGGTCACCAGGAAATAGCCGGAAAAGAACAGGCCCATGCCAAAGGCCCGGTTCTCCGGCCGCATGGCGGCGCCCGTCAGGGCCATGATGATCCCGGCCGGAGCCATGCCGATCAGTCCAAAGGCCAGGCTGGACACAAGCGACAGGCCGGGCACGGCGAGCAACATCAGCGCTCCGATCGCGACTGCCATGCACACGTACAAGACCACATCCGGGCGCCCGGTTCGATCGGCGACCTGGCCGGCAACGGCACCGGAGATCATCATGATCCAGCTGGCAACGCTGATGATCGCGGCAGCCTCGAGCGCGGGCATGCCTGCCCCGGTCAGAACCTTGGGCGAGAAACTGAGATAGACGATGTAACCGGCATTGAACAACGCCCAGACGAGCGAGGCAGACAGCGTCAGCACCAACTCGCCCCGCGAGAGCCGCCAGCCAGAGGTTGCGGGTCCTGCGCTTGCGGTCTTCGGCGAGCGGTAGAGCGTCAGCACGGCGGTGGACCCGACAGCGCATAGGATCGAGGCTGTTTGAAAGGCCGCCGTCCAGTGAACCGTCGCCGCGAGATATTCGTGCAGGATTTGCGCCGCCGCGATGCCCAGAGGCCAGGTCATCACAAGAATGCTCATCGCCGTCGCGATCTCGTGGCCCGAGAACCAGTCCGCCACCATTTTGACCATGTAGAGCGTCGACAGCAGGAACCCCGCGCCGCAAATTGCCCGACCGGTTGCGATCAGGCCATAGCCATCCGCAATCGACACCAGCACCCCCCCGACCGCCAGCAACGCAAGCCCAAGGCCGGCGAGCACTCGGTCGGAGACATAGCGCCCGGCAAAGCCCACGGGCAGCGACAGGAACAGCCCGGGCAGCATGAAGATGCCGATCAAGGCGCCGATCTGGGTGTAGTCAAAGCCGAAATCCGCGATCAGATACTCGCCGGTCGAGGCCAGCGTCTGGAACTGAAACCCAAGCCCCAGCCGTGCCGCCGCCAACAGCAAAAGCATACGCCAACGAAGTGCCACGATTTGCCCCCTCGACCCGCGTGGCCGAAGCGCAACGCTATCACAGCCCGGAGGACGGGAGGACGTGCTTTCTTCGCCAGGCGTTCTGTGGCATCGGTCGGAGCAGAGCGGGAACGAGGGCAAAATGCCAGTGTGGGTGCTGATCGTCGACTATGCGCTGGGCGCCGTGATGTGGACGCTCATCGGGCGCTTTGGGCTGGGCCTGTTCTTGCCGCCGGACAGCTCATGGGGGTTCATGCGGATCCTGCGCCGGTTGACCGATCCGCTGATCCGGCTGTTCCGGCCCATCACGCCCGGGTTTCTGATCGAGCCGATGGTGCCGCTGTTCGTCGCCTGGTTCTTCTACATGATCCGGTTCTACGCCCTTCCGCCACTGCTGGGCTACGGCACCATGGGGATGCTGTCCTTTCCGCTCGAGAGCAGCATCGCGCAGGCCCTGGCGGCGCTTCTTGGCTGATCCCGCGCCAAGACATCAGAACGGGATGGTCCGGCCGGCATAATCCTCGAACACGCCGGTCGTCTCCAGCGACAGCGCGTCGAAGCGCGAAAGCAGGCCAGAGGCACTTTCCTCGACGCTTATATCGGCGCCAGAGCCGCCCATATCCGTGCGCACCCAACCCGGATGGTAGGAGCCAACGGCAATGCCACGTGGACGCAGCTCCGCCGCCAGATTGCACGCGACATTCGTCACCGCCGCCTTTGACGATCGATAAAGATACCCTCCCCCCGGAGCCCGTGCGGACGAGGCCATGACCGAGGACAGAATCGCGATTTTCCCGGCGTTGGAGCCGTCGCCCAGGTGACCCAGCAGTGCTCTGGCTAACAGAAACGGCCCTGCCACATTGGTCATCAGGACATCGGCCCAGGCATCGGCGCCGCTGTCTTCGGCATCGATCCCGCCGCGGCCCCGATAGACCCCGGCGTTTACAACAAGCACGTCGAGCGGCCCTGTCACAGCAGCTGACAACGCGTTGGCCGAGGCTTCGTCTTTCACCTCCAGCGGATGCGCCTCGACGCCCAGCGCTTTCAATCGCGCGCGCCCATCCTCGGATCGCGCCGTGGCGATCACCCGGTCCCCCCGCGCCTGTGCCTGCCGGGCCATCTCATAGCCGATCCCACGGCTTGCTCCTGCGATCAGAATGGTCTTGGTCATCGCCCTCTCCGTTGCGTCACGGCCCGCCAAGGCCCATGTCTTGTGACGTGACATAACGGAGGCCGCGATGACACCGAAATTTTCCCATGCCTTGATCATTGGCGCAGGGGCCGGGCTGTCGGCCTCGCTGGCGCGTCTGTTCGCAGAGAACGGGCTGACGGTCAGCCTCGCCGCCCGCGACCCGGGCAAGCTGAGCGATCTGGCCGAGGAGATCGGCGCCGCGGCCCATGGCTGCAACGCAGCCAACCAGGCTGAGGTCGCTCAGCTGTTCTCGGATCTCGATGCAGACGGCGCACCGGATGTGGTTGTCTACAACCCGTCGGCCCGGGTGCGCGGCCCGTTTATCGAGCTTGATCCGGCTGCTGTCGAACAGGCCGTGCAGGTCACCGCGCTCGGCGCGTTCTTCGCGGCGCAGGAGGCCGCCAAACGCATGGTCCCGACATCGCATGGCGCGATCCTGTTCACCGGAGCCTCGGCGGGCGTGAAGGGCTATCCGCAGTCCGCCAGCTTCGCCATGGGCAAATTCGCCATGCGTGGACTGGCGCAATCCATGGCGCGCGAGCTGCATCCGCTCGGCATCCATATCGGCCACTTCGTGATCGACGGCGGGATCCGGAACGCCGCCCGCCCCGAAAGGATGGACGCGCCGGACAGTCCGGATTCGATGCTGTGCCCCGATGCGATTGCCCGCAGCTATTGGCATTTCCTTCAGCAGGACCGGTCGTCGTGGTCATGGGAGATCGAACTCAGACCCTGGGTCGAGCGGTTCTGATCGGACCGGACAGCGTCAGACCTCGTCGGGTTCGCCCGCATCGATCCATGCCTGATAGTCCGCCTGAGCCTTTGCATCCGGCGGGTAGAGACCTTTGATCTTTGCGCCCGTGGCAAGCCGACGGTTGACCCACCCCTCGAGGTGATCCTGTGCCAGGCCTCCCTTCGCGACATCAGCCGCCAGATGCGCAGGCACCGCCACAACACCCTCAGCATCGCCGACAATCACGTCACCGGGAAACACCGTGACGCCGCCGACGACCACCGGGCAACTGCGGTCAACCACCATCAGGCGGGCAAAACTGGGCGGCGCTGCAATGCTGCTGCAGCAAACAGGCCAGCCGATCTCGCAAATCTCGGGAATGTCGCGCATCGCGCCATCGGTGACCGCCGCTGCGACATCGCGCATCTTGAGACGCATCACGATGTTGCCGCCCAGCAGCCCCGCATCGACATTGCCGCCCGCCTCCATCAGGAAAACCGCGCCCGGCGGAACATCTTCGATGGCCGGGGTCATCAGGTTCGCCGGATGGTCCATCCATTGCTCGGGCAACAGATCCTCACGCAGCGGCGCATAACGCAGCGTGTAGGCCGGGCCGGCAAAGGCAGGCATGTCCCCATCGAGCGGGAGAACGCCGCGAAGGGCAACATTGTGCAGCCGGTAGTTCTTCAACAGCTGAGTGGTAAGCGTTGGTGTCGTCACCCGTCGCAGCTGATCCAGCACCTTCTTCGACACGCGTTTCGTCTTGCGCGGGTTGGGTCGGGTCATTTTGGTCTCCCTCAAGATGGACACGTCGCAAAGCTATGGCAGCTTGGGCGCCTGTGTCTTCTCGAGCAAGGCCTCGACGTCTGAGCCGTGAGGCTCGTGGCGCTGCATGCCGCCGTCTCTGGGCCGGATCTGCTGACCCGGCGCCGTCACTCGAACCTCGTGGCCGATGGCGCCCAGATGCTGTCCGTCGATCAGGGTCGCGTGGATCCCCTCATCGGAATGCGAAATCACGGCGCGTCCACGATTGAGCGTGAAGGTATGATCCCCCGCCTGCACGTGCAGACGATCATTGTGCGCGTGATCGACATTCGAGACATGCAGGTGCCCGGCATGAAGTTTGACGTGGGTCACCTCCTCCGGCCTGGCGGATGTGTCGATCGCCAGTCTCGTTCCCGGTGCAAGGTGCAGGGCCGTGCCATCGACAGACAGCATCTCGATATTGCCCGACGTCAGGTCGACATGCGTGTCATGCTGCGGATCGACGCGCTGCGCCCCGACCGGATCAACCGCACAGCCCGCAAGCATCAGCCCCGTGACAAGCGCAGCGCCGACACCGCGCGGATCCATCACGCGCCCTGCGTCCAGTTGGGTTTTCGCCGGTCGAAGAACGCGGCGACGCCTTCATGGCCCTCCGCTGTCTCCCACGCGTCGGCGAGCGCGGCGATGGTCCGCTCGATCGTATCCTCGTCAATGCGGGGGCCAAGCGCGCGGGCCAACCGTTTCGACGCGGCAACCGCACCCGGAGCGGCGGAGAGATAGGCCACCGCTTCGGTCTCGACCGCGCTGTCCAGATCGTCGGCTTTGACGACCCGTGCGATCAGCCCGAGATCCTTTGCCTCCGCGGCGCCGAACAACCGGGCCGACATGAAGACCCGCCGGGCCTGCCCCTCACCCATGCGCGCAAGGACGTAAGGCGAGATCGTCGCGGGCACGAGACCCAGCCGCGTCTCGGTAAACCCGAACTTCGCGGTTTCGACGGCCACAGCCATGTCACAGACCGAGATCATCCCCATGCCACCGCCAAAGGCCTGTCCGTTGATGCGCCCGATCATCGGTTTGGGCAGTTCGTTCAGAGCGCCCAGCATGGAGGCGAGCTTTCGCGCCTCGGCCATCCGCTCCTCCCGCGTTGCGGTGAACTGCGTGCGCATCCAGCCGAGATCGCCGCCCGCGCAAAACGATTGCCCGGCCCCGGTCAGGATGACCACCCGCACGGCCTCGTCCGCGCCCAGCATCGCGGCGGCCTCGGTCAGCTCGGCAATCATCTGCGGTGAAAGGGCGTTGTGTTTGCCCGGATTGTTCAGGGTCACGGTCGTGACGCCGCGCGCGTCCGCCTCGACCGTGATCGTCTCGAAGTCCATCACCTGCCTCCGTTTTTTTCACCCCATGATGAGGCCGCGGACAGAGGCCCGTCAACGCCTATGGCTGACGGATCAATCCCAGATCTCGGGCACCGGAAAGAGACCAGCGGTCGACAACCCGGGGACATAAGGCCCCAGCGTCGTATCATGTGTGTCAGGCACCGGCGCTTCGATCTGCAGGATCGGATCGGCATTGGGATCGTTTGGATCAAGCCAGACATGAATGACCCACCCACGGCCGTGGTAGAAGTGGATCTTCTGGTCGGGTGCCCCGGGTCTGATACTGGCGAGATTGGCGTCGAGGACCGGCGGCATGTCGTCCCGCGCGCCAATCCTGTCTTCCGCGATGGGTTCCGCAATCATGGACCCATCGTGCATGTGCCAGCCCGCTTCGTGGATGAACCACTCCTTCGACGGGATGCAGCCAAAGACCGGCGGTTCGTTGGTCTTGTAGACAATGCCAAACGTCCACCCCAGGAGATCGTAGGGCGGATCTTCGTGCGATGAGCTGTCTGTGATCCGTTTCTTGTAGTCCTCATAGGATTCGTTCTTGGCCGGACCGGCATCCCCGGTTCGCTGACGTGGCCGGTAGAGGACAACCTGTGGCCGGAACGAAGTGTCTGTGAGGCTCGTCGGCAGATCCAGATCGAGCGTCGCGGCACCTGCCGGATACGACGACACACCGAACCCCATGTTCTCGAGTGACGCGAAGCCGTGCGAGAGGAAGTTCCCCGGCGGCGACAGCAGCAGATCGTCGACAGGGTTGTACACATCGTAGATCGGAAGATAGTCATCCCTCTGGGCGCGAAGCTGGATGAACGTGTCTTCCTCGGTACAGCCGATCGTGAATTCAAGCGCACCGGACGTGACGGTCCCCGAAGAAAAGCCGCTCGTGTAGTCAACCTCCCATTCGTAGAAAACCGAGTGGGTACGCGGCGCTGTTTCCAGATCGTTGCCCTTGGCCTCCCAGATCTCATCGTCCGGATCGAGGTCAACGATGCTGGCCGTGTTTGCGACTTCGGAACCCGGCCAGAAATGGCGCGTGTACTTCAACCGCACATCGTCGATCGAATAGAGGAACGAGCGTTCGATCTCGACCCGGAAGCGCCGATCGACGCCCTGTTTCCATGTCGCCTCGGTCCCGTCGCCCTGGGTCAGATCGGTGATGGTCGGCACCCGTGACTGGATCCCGACAACGACAACCACGCAAACAACAAGAACGCCGAGAATGTATTTAAATGTTCCTTGAAACATGATCCCCTCGTGTAAAGCAAAACAACAACAGCTGGAATTTTACTATAGGGGGCAAGGCGCGAACAACTTCAGATTGCTCGACCAAAGATTGTACTGAGCAGGGTGGTTCCTGCTAGGAGGTTGAGCGCAGAGTTCTGGCGAAGGCCGCAGTTTCGGACAGGCGATCACGGTCGAGGCCATGGGCGAACCCGAGGCGGTCGAGCAGGTCGACCACTCCCTCGGTCGCGACGTTTCCCTTCGCGCCGGGCGCATAGGGGCAACCACCAAGACCGGCGATAGAGGCATCAAAGACGCGCAGGCCGCGGGCGAGGCTGGTCTCGATGTTCTCGAGCGCGCGGCCATTGGTGTCGTGGTAGTGCCCGGCCAGTCGGTTTGCGGGAATGACGTCAAGCACCGCACCCAGCATCGCATCGATGGTCTCGGGCGTGCCTGCCCCGATCGTGTCGCCCAAAGAGATCTCGGCGCAGCCCGCCGTGAACAGCCACTCGGCCACCCGGGCCGTCGCCGCGGGATCGACGGGGCCATCATAGGGACACGCCACGGCACAGGAGACATAGCCACGCAGCGCCATGCCGTCGGCCTTGGCCTGATCGATGATCGGGCGGGCGCGCTCCAACGCTTCGTCCATGGAGCAGTTCACATTGGCGCGGCTGAACCCGTCGGACGCCGAGCCGAAGACCCCGACCGCATCGGCCCGGGCCTCGCGCGCGCGTTCGTACCCTTTCAGGTTCGGCGCAATCGCGGTATAGGCCACGCCCGGCTTGCGGGAGATCCCGGCCATCACCTCGGCGCCGTCGGCCATCTGCGGCACCCATTTCGGGCTGACAAAGCTCGAGGCCTCGATATGCGTGAAGCCGCACGCCGACAGCATGTCGACCAGACGGATCTTGTCGGCAGTCGAGATCGGCGTCGCCTCGTTCTGAAGACCGTCACGGGGTCCCATTTCCCAGATCGTCACGTGATCGGCAGGGTCAGTCATCGGCGTCCTCCAGCGCGATCAGCACCGCGCCCTCCTCGACCTGATCGCCGGGCGTTGCCGAAACCGTCGCAATCACACCGTCTCGCGGCGCGCGCAGGGTATGCTCCATCTTCATCGCCTCCATGACGATCAGTGCATCGCCCTTGGAAACGGTCGCCCCCGCCATGGCATCCACGGTTTTGACAAGGCCCGTCATGGGCGCTTGCACCTGATCGCCGCCGCCCGCTGTCTCGTCTTCAATGTCCAGCGGGTGAGGAACCGTGAACCCATGCGCCTGACCATCGGCAAAGACGGTGATCCGGTTGCCATGGCGCACGCAGGAGACGCGGCTTCGGTGCCCACCTGCCTCGATGGTCAGATCCGCCGGCCTGCCACAGGTGGTGATCTCGACCGCACCGAGCGGCGTTTCGGCCCGGACAGAGCCGGATGTGCCAAGCTCGATCGCGATCAGTTGCGGACCTCCGTCGCCGATCAGCCCGACGGCATGGCGGGCCGGACCCCAGAGGCGCCAGCCACCCAGGCTGGACCAGGGGTCATCATGGGGTCTATCGGACAGCAGACCCAGCGCGTGCAGGGCTGCAATGGCCCAAATCTCGGCCGTCACCGGTGCCGCCTCGATCAGCGAGGCGATGTCACGGCCAATGAGCCCGGTATCGACCTCTCCGCGGCCAAAGCCTTCATGTGCTGCCAAAGCCGATAGGAAGCTCACATTCGTGACGGTTCCGGCCACCTGCGTTCCCGCCAGTGCCCGGCGCAGCTTGCCCAGCGCCTCGGCCCGGTCGGCGCCATGCACCGTGACCTTGGCGATCATCGGGTCGTAGAACGGCGTGATCCGGTCGCCCGCGCGCACGCCAGTGTCTATGCGAGCGCCGGTGCCCGGGAATTGCAGATGCTCCAGCGGCCCGGTAGCGGGCAGGAAGTTCCGGGACGCGTCCTCGGCATAGATGCGGGCCTCGAAGGCGTGGCCGGTGATGGTCAGATCCTCCTGCCGGGCAGGCAGCGCCTCGCCGGAGGCGACGCGGAGTTGCCACTCCACGAGGTCCACGCCCGTGATCTCCTCGGTGACCGGGTGCTCGACCTGAAGGCGGGTGTTCATCTCCATGAACCAGAACCCGTCGGGGCGAAGCGCGCCCGAGCCATCCACGATGAACTCGACCGTCCCGGCCCCGGCATAGCCGATCGCCTCTGCGGCGCGCACGGCTGCCGCGCCCATGGCCTCCCGCACCTCTGGGGTCATGCCGGGGGCGGGGGCTTCCTCGATCACCTTCTGGTGGCGTCGCTGCAGCGAGCAGTCCCTCTCAAACAGATGCACCGCGCGCTGCCCGTCGCCGAAGACCTGGATCTCAATATGCCGCGGCGAGGTCACGAACTTCTCGACCAGCACATGATCGTTGCCGAAGGCCGCTGTCGCCTCGCGCTTGGCGGACGCCAGCGCTTCGCCAAAATCCGCCGGGTCCTCGACCAGACGCATCCCCTTGCCACCGCCACCCGCCGAAGCCTTGATCAGGACAGGGTAGCCGATCTCGGCGGCCTTGGCGGACAGGAACCCCTCGTCCTGATCGTCGCCGTGATAGCCTGGAACGACGGGGACACCCGCCTCCTCCATCAACCGCTTGGCCGCGTCCTTGAGGCCCATGGCCCGGATCGCGCTGGCCGACGGCCCGATGAAAGTCAGGCGAGCTGCCTTGACCGCGTCGACGAAATCGGGGTTCTCCGAGAGGAACCCATAGCCCGGATGGATCGCCTCCGCCCCCGTTCGCTGCGCCGCCTCGATGATGCGCTCGGCGACGAGATAGCTCTCCCGCGCCGCCGCCGGACCGATATGCACGGCCTCGTCGGCCATCTCGACATGCAGCGTGCCTGCATCGGCATCGGAGTAGACAGCAACCGTGGCCACACCCATGCGGCGGGCGGTCTGGATCACACGGCAGGCGATCTCGCCCCGGTTGGCTATGAGGATCTTGGAGAACATTCAGTCTTGCATCCGTTCCTGTACGAAGTCCGGCAGGGGCCAGGCGTCCCGATCCATACCGGTCATCGGTCCGGGCGCCTGCCCACGCCACGCCCGCGCCCAGAGATCGCGATGCAGCGTGATGTCCAGCCTGGACAGCGCCGCGTCGACGACTTCCTTCTTCTCGTCAATCAACTCTTCGAGGCGGTCTTCCGCGCTTTCCCCGTTCAGCGCCTTGCCGACGATCGAACCGCCGACAACCTCGCGGATCCGGCCGAGCGCTGTGCGCCCCGTCTCGGTCGCGATCCACAGCAGGATCCCGCCCACGATGTTGCCTGTCAGGGACAGCCCCCAGAGCACCACATCCCCCACACTCGGGAGCGACCACGAGGTGCGTTCACGCTCGGCGCGTTCGGCGGCGCGCAGCTTCTCGAACTGGTCCGAGAACGCCTGACGCAGCTCGCGCGCAAAGAGATGGCGTTCGAAATCCTGCCGCCCGGCCCAGACCTTGAGCACGGGGCGGGCGAGGAAGCTCTTCTGGTTGGCGGCCATGAAGGCCGCAAAATCGCACAGGATCTCGTAGTCCTCGGCCCCCGGCCCCTGATGGATCAGGTAGATCGGGATCTCGACCTCGGAGGTCAGCGAGACCTCCGGCACCTGCTCCCACGCCGCATCAGCCAGATCCGAGAGCGACCGGCCAAGAGATGTCAGACGGTCCTTCATCGCGCGGCGATCGCCTCAACTTCGATGAGCCAGCCGTCGTCGAAGATTTCGCAGACCACAACGGTCAAGGCGATCCGCTTGTCCCCGAGATAGGCCGTTCGGACCTCACGGTTCTCGAGCGCATAGGATCGGTCCGCCAGGAACATCGTCGCCTTCACCAGATTGTCCTTGGTCATCCCGGCCGCTTCCAACTGTGCGTCGATGTTGCGCCAAACCTGCGCGGCCTGTCCGGCAAAGTCAGTCGGCGTCCCGTCGAGACTGACCGGAACCTGCCCGCTGATGAACAGAAAATCCCGGACACCCTCGGCGAGGAGAGCGTTGTCATAGTTTCCTTCGGGCGGCGGTGCATTTTCGGAATTGATCGATGTCAGTTTCATAGCTGTTCTCTTGGTGCCCCGAATGGCTAGATTATTGTTTCTTCAAGGCGTTTTCTAAGTGTCTCTTTGTACGAGCATCGATGGACACCATGTAAACCTGCGCGGCGTCGTTGATTTCGTCCAGCATCCGAGACACAGTTGCGATCGCGATTTCTGCAGCCTTGTCATGCGGATATCCATAGGCACCAGTCGAGATCGCTGGAAAAGAGATCGTACGGCACCCCATGTCCTCGGCCAGTCCAAGTGACCTGCGGTAGCACGACGCCAGAAGGTCGGCTTCGCCCTCATCTCCACCAGACCAGATCGGTCCAACTGTGTGGATGATGTGTTTTGCCGGGAGACGGTAGGCCGCCGTTGCCTTCGCGTCACCGGTCTCGCATCCGCCAAGTCCGCGGCACTCTTCTAACAGTTCAGGCCCAGCGGCGCGGTGGATCACGCCATCAACGCCGCCGCCTCCCAGCAGGCTTTTGTTGGCAGCGTTGACAATAGCGTCGACTGGCAATTCGACGATGTTGCCGACATGGATTATAATCTGACCCACGTTCTACATCCTGAAAACGCCGAAATGGAAGTCGGGGATTGGGGCGTTGAGGCTTGCCGAGAGGGAGAGCCCCAGCACGTCGCGGGTCTTGGCCGGATCGATCACGCCGTCGTCCCAGAGGCGGGCGGAGGCATAAAGGCAATGTGACTGGCGGTCGAACTGGTCGATGATGGGTTGCTTGATGGCGCGCTCGTCTTCTTCAGTGAACGTGCCGCCCGCGCGCTCCACCGCGTCTTTCTTGACGGTGGCGAGCACACCTGCCGCCTGCTCCCCGCCCATGACCGAGATCCGGGCGTTCGGCCATGTCCATAGGAACCGGGGCAAGAACCCCCTTCCGCACATGCCGTAGTTGCCTGCGCCGAACGATCCCCCGATCAGCATGGTCACCTTGGGGACCTGGGCGCAGGCCACCGCATGGACCATCTTGGCGCCGTGCTTGGCGATGCCCTCGGCCTCGTATTTGCGCCCGACCATGTAGCCGGTGACGTTTTGCAGGAAGACCAGCGGGATCTTGCGCTGGCAGCAGAGCTCGATGAAATGCGCGGCCTTTTGGGCGCTTTCGGAGTAGATCACGCCGTTATTGCCGATGATCCCGCAGGGGATGCCGTGGATATGGGCGAAGCCTGTGACGATGGTCGTGCCGAAGCGGGCCTTGAACTCGTCAAAGCGCGAGCCGTCGACGGTGCGGGCGATGACCTCGCGCACATCGTAGGGCTTGCGCCAGTCCTGCGGGACGACACCCGCGATCTCGGCCGGGTCATAGGCGGGCGGTTCGGGCGTTTGCAGCACCACGTCCGGGCGTTTCACATGGTTCAGGTTGGCGACAATCTGTCGGGTCAAGGCGAGCGCATGGGCATCGTCCTGCGCCTGATGGTCCACCACGCCGGACAGGCGCGAGTGCACATCCGCGCCGCCGAGATCCTGGGCCGACACCTCCTCGCCGATGGCAGCTTTGACCAGAGGTGGCCCGGCAAGGAAGATCGTGCCCTGATCCTTGACGATGATGCTCTCGTCGCACATGGCGGGCACATAGGCGCCGCCCGCAGTGCACGAGCCCATTACGACGGCGATCTGTGGGATACCTTTGGCGGACATGACGGACTGATTGTAGAACTCGTGCCCGAAATGGTCGCGGTCGGGGAAGATCTCGTCCTGCTGGGGCAGGTTGGCGCCACCAGAGTCGACGAGATAGATGCACGGCAGACGGTTCTCGTGGCCGATGTCCTGAGCGCGCAGGTGTTTCTTGACGGTCATCGGGTAGTAGGTGCCGCCCTTGACCGTGGCGTCGTTGCAGATGATCAGGCACTCGCGGCCCGAGACGCGGCCGATCCCTGTGATGATCCCCGCCCCCGGCGCGGCCCCGCCATACATACCGTGCGCCGCGGTCGCTCCGATCTCCAGAAACGGTGTTCCGGGATCGAGCAGGCGTTCCACCCGGTCCCGCGGAAGCAGTTTCCCGCGCGAGACATGACGGGCACGCGCCTTCTCTCCACCGCCCTTGCGCGCAATCGACACGGCCTCCGATACTTCGGACAGGGCGGCCGCCATCGCCGTCTGATTGTCGGTAAACCCAGCATCGCGGGTCGAGATCTGGGATTGGATGACAGCCATCGGGTGCTCCGTTCAGGCGGCAGATAAGACAGCATTGCTGCCCTATCCATAGCAGCTCAGCCCGTGCTTGCCCAGCACACAAAAAAACGGGCCGCAGCGCAAGGCTGCGACCCGATGCAAGCACCCCGGTTGAGAGGGGATTACGCCGAGAGGAAGAGCACGAACTCGACGGCGAGGAGATCCTGCAACCCGCCCTGGTCCGTCACCACAACGTCAAGCTCGAAGATCGCATCGTTGTCGAAGCTCGCATCCGGTTGGGTCTGGAAGTCCAGCAGGGTGATCTCGCCCGTGTCGATATCGATGTCGAACTTGTCGATGTCCTCGCCGAAGATCCGGTATTCAAGGATATCGCCGGGGGTATCCGTGGCGGCGATATCCGCAACCACACCGATGCTGTTGGCGGTCAGCAGGAAGGCTGCGGCGTCAGGATCGCCGAAGCCTGCCGTCGGACGCGTCGTGATGTCCGGCGCGACGTTCGGGTTCTCGTCAACGTCCTGCACCACGACCTCGATGGTCGAGGAGAACGACGCGAACGGATCAGATGCCGTCACCTCGAGGAAGTAGGTGTTGCCGCCATTGATCGTCTGATCCTGCGCCAGCGGGGTCTCGAAGTCCGGCGCATTGATGAAGCTGAGATCGCCGGTGTCCTGGTCGATCGTGAACAGAGCCCCATCGGCACCGCCGGTGATCGCGAACTCGATCGTATCGTTCTCGAAGTCGAACGCGGCAACGCGGCCTGCTTCCGTCTCGTTCTCGTCCATCCGCAGAACCACCGGCTCGGGGATGATCGGCGCAAAGTTCTGCGTGATGTCGACCGTCGCCGTGTCGAACCCTCCGTTCCCGTCCGAGATGGTGTAGGTGAAGCTTTCGGTCGAGAAGAACCCGGCATTCGGCGTGTACGTCACGGTGCCATCGCCATTGTCGACCACGGTGCCGCGCGACGGATCGCCCAGAGCCGAGATAGACAGGATGTCGCCATTCGGATCGCTGTCATTGTCGAGAATGTTCAGGACCGCCGACTGACCGCCGACCGTGGTGAAGGCGTCATCGACCGCGGTTGGCGCATCGTTGGTGCTGCTCACCGTGACGGTGACATCGGCGGCATCGGTACCGCCATTGCCGTCCGACAGGATGTAGGTGAACGTATCCGTGCCGCTGAAACCTGCATTCGGCTTGTAGGTTACGGTGCCGTCGCCATTGCGCACGGTCGCGCCATTGGAACCCTGGCTGACGCCCAGCACGCTCAGCGTGTCACCATCGATATCCGTGTCGTTGTCCAGGACAGAGATGACGACCGCGGTGCCTTCATCGGTCGAGTCCGCATCATCCACCGCAACCGGGCCATCGTTGACCGGCGTCACCGTGACGTTGACCGTTGCCGTATCCGTGCCACCGTTCCCGTCAGAGACAGAGTAGGTGAAGCTGTCCGAGCCGTTGAAGTCGGCATCCGGCGTGTAGGTCAGCGTGCCGTCGCCATTGTCGGTCACAGTGCCATTGGCGCCCTGACCAAAGGTCGAGAGGCTCAGTGTATCGCCGTCGACATCACTGTCGTTCAGCAGGACCGAGACGACAACTGCGGTGTCCTCGTCCGTCAGTGCGCTGTCATCCACGGCGTCCGGCGCGTCGTTCACCGGATTGACCGTGACATTCACCGTGGCCGTGTCAGTGCCACCGTTCCCGTCGGAGACGGTGTAGGTGAAGCTGTCCGAGCCGTTGAAGTCGGCATCCGGTGTGTAGGTCAGCGTGCCGTCGGCATTGTCGGTGACAGTGCCGTTGGCGCCCTGCCCGAAGGCCGAGACGCTGAGCGTGTCGCCATCGGCATCGCTGTCGTTCACCAGAACCGAGATGGTGACCGCGTTGTCCTCGTCGGTCGAGGCCGTGTCATCGGCCGCCACAGGCGCATCGTTCACCGGGTCGACGGTCACGGTCACGGTGGCCGCATCGGTGCCGCCATTGCCGTCCGAGACGATATAGGTGAACGAGTCGGTGCCGTTGAAGCCAGCATCCGGCGTGTAGGTGATGGTGCCGTCGCCATTGCGCACGGTCGCGCCGTTGGTGCCCTGGCTCACGCCCAGCACGCTCAGCGTATCGCCGTCGATATCCGTGTCGTTGTCGAGCACGGAGATGACGACGGCAGTGCCTTCATCGGTCGAGTCTACATCATCGACCGCCACCGGCGCGTCGTTCACCGGATTGACCGTGACCGTGACCGTCGCGGTCTCGGTGATGCCAGCCGGGCTCTCGGCGGTGTAGGTGAACGTGTCGGTCCCGTTGAAATCCGCATCGGGTGTATAGGTCACATCACCATTGGCGTCGAAGGTAACTGTGCCGTTCGTGGGCTGCGTCACACTCGCCAGGACCGGCGTGCCTTCGAAATTGTCCGCCTCGGCGCCGTTGGTGCCGGTCAGGACGTTGAACGTCGTCGGCCCGTTGTCCTCATCCACGGTCACATTGTCGTCGGCCACATCGGCGACCGGGGTGACGATGACATCGATCGTCGCCTGTTGCGACAGATCGCTGGTGCCGAGGAAGACTGCGTCAAGGAAGTTGCCAGCCGCACCGCCGCCGGCAGTGTCGACGGCTTCGAATGTCACTGAGACGACATTTCCCGTTGCAGAGCCGATGTCCCGAGTGTGGTAGGCCCACGCCGCGGCACCGGTCGTGAATTCTTCCGAGAACAATACCGTATCGTCGCCACCACCAGCGACGCCGTCCGCACCGAGATCGATGACCTCGGCACGCATGGTGTCATCGCCTGCACGGCCACGATGTGCAAAGCTGAGGAGCAGATCTGACCCCGCGACGGGTGTAAAGGTCTGGGACAGGGTGGCCGCTTCGGTCGCATTGATCTCGGCATGTTGAGCGCCCTCGAAGGACTCGACGTCCTGATGCCCCGTACCCCAGATCTCGATCAGATCGTCTGATGCGCTCGTCTCCCAGCCATCAACCAGGGTCTCGTTCAACTGCTGGAAGGTGCCATCGGCAACGTCCGGCGCTTCGAAGCCGAGATTCTGGAGCGACCCTGTTGCGTCCTCGACGATCACGTTGACGTCTATGCCACCGGTTCCGTTGAAGTCCGGTGTCGGGTCAAAAATCAGCCCGTCAAGCGCCGCATTCACAGCGGCGGCTGTGCCGGTGAGAACGATTTGCTCGTCGGTCGCTCCGTCGCCGTCGCCGAGAATCACGCCAGTGGTCTGAGCGAGAGTCATCGTGCCGCCGGTCGCGGTCAGCACGACGGTGGTCTGCGCACCGTCGACATTGTCGACCGTGATGGCGTTGCCGTTCGCCTGCGAGAATACTTGCGGTGTGTCCTCGGTGCCCGAGCTCGAGGCCGGAGCGGTCAGAGTGGTTGGATCGGTGACCGGATCAACCGTGACCGTCACGGTGGCCGCATCGGTGCCGCCATTGCCGTCCGAGACGATATAGGTGAACGTATCCGTGCCGTTGAAATCGGCATCCGGCGTGTAGGTGACAGTGCCGTCGCCATTGCGGACGGTCGCGCCGTTGGTGCCCTGGCTCACGCCCAGCACGCTCAGCGTATCGCCGTCGATATCCGTGTCGTTGTCGAGCACGGAGATGACGACAGCAGTGTCCTCATCGGTCGAGGCCGTGTCATCTGCCGCCACCGGCGCGTCGTTCACCGGATTGACCGTGACATTCACCGTGGCCGTATCAGTGCCAACGTTGCCGTCGGAGACGGTGTAGGTGAAGCTATCCGACCCGTTGAAATCCGCATCCGGCGTGTAGGTCAGGGTGCCGTCGCCATTGTCGGTCACGGTGCCATTGGCACCCTGCCCGAAGGCCGAAACGCTGAGCGTGTCGCCATCGGCATCGCTGTCGTTCACCAGGACCGAGATGGTGACCGCGTTGTCCTCGTCGGTCGAGGCCGTGTCATCAGCCGCCACAGGCGCGCTCTGATCATCGCGGAAGTCGAAATCGGTTGTCGTCGGTGCGGCGTTCGAGCCATCGGCGTTCGTGTCGCCATCGCTGTCGGCCAGTTGGAAGTTGGTGTCCGTCGCGTCCAGGTTTTCGTCATTGATGTCGAACCCGTCATTGGCATCGCTGCCTTCGACCACATCCTTCAGGCCGTCACGGTCCGCATCGAGCGAGGCGTCGATCGCCGCCTGGCTCACGCCATGGCCAGCCTCGTCGGCATCCGACACACCGTCTTCGTCGCTGTCGGTGTCGGTGACATCGAAGGTACCGTCGCTGTCCGTGTCCGTCAGCGCGATACCGGCGCTTAGGATCGCATCGGTCGAGCCATCCTGGTCGTAGGCATCATCCAGACCGTCATTGTCCGAGTCGCTGCCGGTCGGTGCGACATAGCCTTGCGTGGTCTGGGCCTCGACATTGTCGGTGATGCCGTCATTGTCCGAGTCGAGATCGAGACGGTCGAGAATTCCATCGCCATCGGTGTCGGCTTCGACCAGCGCGTCGAGATCACCGAAGATGAAGATCTTGCCGTCCGGCGCATCCGTCGACGGATCGGGGAACGTCACCACAAGCTGGCTGATCTTGCGCCCGACCTGGCCCAGATCGTCCAGCGCAAAGACGGCGATTTCTGCGTCCTGCGCATTGTTCTGCTGGGCTGCGTTCGGCAGGTAATCGACGTTCCGGTCCGCCGTGATCGTGCCCAGCACATTGCCCTGCTCGTCCAGCGCCGTCACGGTGGTCGAGTTGTTGCCGCCCCGCTCCGAGATCGCGATGAACCCGCCCGCAGCAATCAGCACCGGCTGGTCGTAGGTCAGCGTGTAGGCCGCGTTCGAGAAGTCGCCGTTGTTCAGTTCCTGATAGGCGTTCAGGTTCTGGCTCTGGAACGCCTCGGTCAGGATGATCTGCTCGTAGTTCGGGTCCGAAAGATTTTCCTGGATCGCGCTGTTCTCGATCAGCCGCACGTTTGCGCCCGCGGGCAACGCCTGCGAGCCATCGGGGGCGCTCGCCTGATAGGCATCGGGCATGATGAAGTCAGAATAGACGACACCGTCGATGGTGATGCTGTCGAGGATATGCGCCTCGGTCGTGCTGTCCGGGTCGTTCGAGGTGATGCCGAAGCTGACCGAGACGCCCGAGTTGTCGTTCACGCCATCGTCGATGCCAAGCGCGCCGTCGATCCCGCTGTCGACCTGGGTGTTGATGCCACCCTCGTTGATGTCGAGGATCCCGTCATTGTCGTCATCGATGTCAACCAGATCGACAATGCCGTCGCCATCGGTGTCATCCGCCGGATCTTCCAGCCCCGTGACGGTGACCGTCAGGGTTGCCGTGTCGGTGATGGCCGGTGCGGTGTTGATGGTCACCTCGTTGACCAGAACGGTGCCGTCGGTGAACGCTGCCTCGGCGCGGACCAGGCTGCCGCTGTCGAGCTGTTCGGTCAGCCCGGCAATGGTCTGCGGGTCGATGGTGAAGTTCTGACCGTTCGGGATCAGATCCGAGGCATCGATGCCCTGGACCTGCTGACCGTCGATGAAGATCCGGAAGTCCGAGATGTCGACGCCGAACAGGATCTCGACCTCCAGCGCCTCGTCCAGCGAGTCGGTGGTGTTGACGATCTCGGCCCCGTCCGTGTTGTCGACGAGGTTGAGCTGAGCCAGCGAGGTGCCGTTGCCGACACCGACCCCGATGACCGAGGCGTTGAACGTATTCTCAAGCGCCTGGCGCGCGGCGGTGATGTCGCTCTCCGGGCCTTCGTTGTGCACGCCGTCCGAGAGGAAGAAGACCACGTTGGAGTCCGTGTTGTCCGCGCCGATATCGGTCAGCGCGACAAAGGCTTGATCGAGGCCGTCGTCGAAGTCGGTCCGCCCACCGGCGCGGAACGTCTCGAGTTCGGCGTCCAGAGCAGCACTGCCCGCGTCGAACTCGCCTTCGAACACGGCGTCGGTCGAGTAGCTCACGACGCCGATGTTCACGTTGGCCGGGTTGAACCCAAAATCTGCGATCTCGGCCGACAGATCCTGCAATGCCGCGATCTGCGCATCTAGGATCGTGTTCGACGCGCCGTCGCCATTGACGTCGCCAACCGCTGCGCCGTTGAACTGCGAGCCGGTCGAGCCAGAGACGTCAACCACGAAGATCACGTTCAGCGACTCGGTGGTGAACTGCGTGAAGTTGATATCGCCCGCGATCGGGGTCGTTCCGTCGTTGGTGTTCTCAGCCGCGGTAAACGAGAAATTCGCCGTCCGGTCACCGCCGCCAACGCCGCCGCTGGTCGAAACGGTCTGCGAACCGGGATCGACAAAGTGCGAGCCGGTCAGCTCGTAGGTGATCGACGTCGTCGCAGTCTGACCGACGCGCAGGAAGTCGAAATCGCCGTTGGCCGAGAAATCAAACCGCCCGTCGGTGGCGATCCGGAAGGTGCCGCCATTCGAGCCCTGAACGATCTGGGTGATGTTGGTGGCGCTGCCATCGACCGCGCTGACGCTCTGGTTCAGCAGATTGTCATTGGACAGAACATCGCCATCCACATCGCGCTGGGTCTCGTTCTCATCAACCGTCAGCGCGTCGTCTACGGCAATGCCAGGGCGCGAGATGACGATGTTGTCGATCCCGAACTCCTCGTCCGCGGCGGTGAAGGTGCTGCCAAAGCCCAGTTCGAACGCGTTCGACGTCGGGTTCTGGATCACCAGCGTTACACGGTGGATCTGATCCGCGTTCGCATCGAAACCAAGATCCGTCGGCGCGATCAGCGGTTCGATCGTGAACGAGACATTTCCGGTCGACCCGCTGACAGCGGCATCGTCCTCGGTTTCACTGAAGGTCTCGGCGAAGATCTCGACCCCGTCGATGAAGACCGAGAACGTGTCATTGTCCCAGTTGTCGATCTCATAGAAGTCGAACGTGATCGTGATGTCGCTGGCGCCGCCCGTCGTGTCGAACGTCTTCGCGGTGAGAATGCCTGCACCGTCGGCATTGCCGAACCGGCCCAAGAAACTCGAGAAAGTCGCACCACCATCTTCGGTGCGCGGCGTGCTCCACCCGTCAGCGCCATTCTCAAAGTCTTCGGTAATCAGAACAGACATTACATTCTCCGCTTCACTAACTGGCGGTCGGCCTGGTCAGGCGTCGCGCCAGAGAACTCCTGTGTCCGGCCCCGCGCTCTGCGCCGCAGGCAAGACGTTCCCGTTCGGACCCGCTGCTGCCGCAGACCGGTCCGTGCTGATGTGTGTTGGCCAAAATGCCGCGATGTGCGGTGAGTGTTGTGCGGCTGCCGGTTTCCCCTCGCCCCGGCAGCCGCGGCCTGTATGTCACCCCTTGGTCTTCTCCACCGGTACAAAGTCGGCTGTACCGGCGGGCCTCATTACCCTCAGCCTCGTGTTACGCGTCGCCACTTTGGCTCTTCCGGCCAGGCGCTCTTACGCTACGTCGTTGGAGATAAATTAAGCGGATTTTTGTGGTCAAAGTTGGACGTGCTGACGCCACGCACGAGAGGCTTGGGGTCGGACGCAACCCCCGATTGACTTGCGCTGCCAAACCCCGCATTTGCGGGGTTTTCCAGGGGTGCACCATCGCTAAAAAATCGGGGAATTAGCGTGGCTTCGGCGGTCAGACTCGAGCGCTGCCACAGTTTTTCCAAAATGCGAATCGCGACTCTGTCCACGAAAACGCACGGATCCTTGTTAAAAACTTCTTACAATTCGGCGCTAGGATACCGGCGCGCCGACGGGGGCGCGACAACACCACAGGCTGACATGATCCGACCGATTGCTTTCTCGAACCCGGGCCGGTTTTTCCGGGGAAACCTGCACACCCATTCGACCAATTCCGACGGCGTTCTGCCGCCCGAGGAGGTCTGCCGCCGCTACGCCGTGAACGGGTATGACTTCCTATGCCTGTCGGATCACTTCGTCGGGCTCTACGACTATCCGATCTCGGACACGACCTCGTATCGGACCGAGGGCTTCACGACCATCCTGGGCGCGGAGATCCATACCGGTGCGCTCGAGAACGGCGAGATCTGGCATGTCCTCGCCGTCGGTCTGCCACTGGATTTCATCCCGCCCGAAGCGCCCGATTTCAACGTCGCCAACGCGCGCGAGAGCATGGAGAGCCTGGCGCAGCGCTGCGTCGATGCCGGGGCCTTCGTTGCGATCGCCCATCCCCAGTGGTTCAACCTGACGCGCGCGGATGCCCGCAAGCTGGACATGGCCCATGCGGTCGAGATCTACAATCACGGCTGCGCGGTCGAGTGTGACCGGGGCGACGGGTTCGCCATCCTCGACCTGCTGCTGTCCGAAGGGCGGCACCTGTCGGCCTGTGCGACAGATGATGCCCACTTCCGCGAGGCGGACCATTTCGGTGGCTGGGTCATGGTGAAGGCGGAAGCACTCGACCCCGATGCCCTGCTGGAAGCCCTGAAGGCGGGCGCCTACTACTCCTCGCAGGGGCCGCTCCTGCATGACATCCGGATCGCCAACGACACGATCCACATCGCGTGCTCACCCTGCCAGCGGATCATGGCCGTCGGTGCGGGGGCCGTGTCGGCTCAAGTCATGTCGCACGGGATGTCGATGGCCGAGCTGCCGGTCGATCGGTTCCGCGATGGGGGCTGGGTCCGTGTGACCGTGGCGGATGCCGACGGGAAGAAGGCCTGGTCAAACCCGATCTGGCTCGACTGACCGTCGACGAGGGTGCGTCACGGACGCACCCTACGTCATGTTGCGCGACACCGCGTAGGGTGCGTCCATTACTCACCCTTGGCGATGGATCAGGCCATCCACCAGCGTTTGATGAAGTGCCCGCCGTCCATCTCCCATCCACCGCCGATGGCGCCGTAGGCGATCTTCTTGTTCAGAACCGCAACATCCGAGCCAAAGGCCCAGACAACGTTGCCGAAGCTCTGGCTGACGATCTCCTGGATCTCGCGATACTGTCCCGCCCGTTTGGTCGGGTCGAGTTCCGCCCGCGCGGTCTTGATCAGATCATCGACCTTCGGGTCCTTGGACACCGTATCGTTCCATGGTGCATCCGAGAGATACTGGATCGACAGGATCATGTCCTCGACCGGGCGCGACCCCCAGTAGCAGTTGCACCACGGCTTGTTGTTCCAGACGTTGGACCAGTAGCCGTCCTGCGGCTCACGCGTTACCTCGACGTTGATGCCGATCGGCGCCAGCGATGCCGCGACCAGCTGTGCCGCATCGTCCGCACCCACAAAGGCAGTCTCGGACGTGGACAGCGGCACGGTGTGGCTGTCGAGCCCAGCCTGCTTCATGTAGAACTTGGCCTTGTCCGGATCGTACTGGTTCTGCGTGATATCCGCCGCATGATAGCGGAAGCCCGGCCCGATCGGGTGGTCGTTGCCGATCGTCCCGTATCCGAACAGCACCTTGTCCAGCAACTCCTGGCGGTTGATGCCGTGCTTGATCGCCATCCGAACATTGTTGTCCGTGAAGTACGGCGTATCGACCCGCATGGGCATCGTGTACATCAGGTTCGACGGCACATCCTGCACGCCGAGGAACGGCGCGCGCGTGATCGTGTCCATGGTGCGCAGATCCGGCCGGTTGATCACGTCAACCGACTGGGTCAGCACCGCGTTCTGCCGGGCCGTGTTGTCCGAGATGACAATCACCTCGGCGCTGTCGAAGAAGCCGAACTCACCCTGCTGCCAGGCGTTCGGGCTGCGCTCCATGGTGATGCGGATGCCCGGCTCGAAATCCTTCAGCGTATAAAGACCCGTGCCATGGACCGACAGCACATCGGCCTTGCCGTCCACCGTCGGCACCACGTTCATGTGGTAGTCCGTCAGCAGGAACGGGAAGTCGGCGTTGCCGCCCGACAGGGTGAACTCGACCACGTCGCCATCGGCCTTGATGTCCTCGATGCCCGAGAACACGCCCTTGGCGCCCGACTTCGAGTCCTCGCCCCGGTGCGTGTTGACCGAGTTGATCACGTCTTCCGTGGTCAGCGACTTGCCGTTCGAGAACTCGACGCCCTGGCGGATCTTGAAGCGCCAGGTCTTGGCATCGGCGCTGGCCTCCCAGCTTTCGGCCAGGCCCGGCTGCGCGGTGTTGTCCTGCCCGACCTCGACCAGGCTGTCGCGGCAGGCGCGCGCAACGCAGATCATGACCGTGTCGATGTAGGTCGCACCATCCAGGCTGTCCGAGGTGTTGCCGCCCAGAAGTCCTGCCTTTAGGTGGCCGCCCTTCTTGGGTGTCGCCGCCTGCGTCGTCGTCCAAAGGCCCGAGGCCGCCGATGCTGTCAGGCCCAGTGCCGTCGCGCCGACCATAAACTCGCGCCGCGAGGTCCGTGGGTCGCGCAGCATCCGCTGGATCAGGGTCTTGTCTGTCATGGTATCTCCCAGGGGTTTGTGATTTTCGGGCTCGAATGCTCTGTTTGCGACATCGCATGTCGCTTTCGGCCCCTGTACAACCCTGCGACATCCAGCCGCCATGGTCAACCGCAGCAGAGCAGTATTTGCGGTAACGGGTGCGTCAGACCCGCTTTCGAGCCGTCAGCGCGGCAGAAATCGTACCATCATCGAGGTAATCGAGCTCTCCGCCCACCGGTACGCCCTGCGCCAGGCTCGAGACAGTGCACCCCGTCTCCTCAAGATACTCCGCGATCACATGGGCGGTCGTCTGACCGTCGACGCTCGCAGTCAGCGCAAGGATGACCTCCGAGATCCCGTCATGGCGCACCCGTGCGGTCAACTCCGGCAGGCGCAGGTCCTCCGGCGTGATCCCGTCCAGCGCGGACAACAGCCCACCAAGCACGTGATAACGCCCGCGAAACAGCGCCGTGCGCTCCATCGCCCAGAGATCGGCGACCGACTCGACCACACACAGCACGCCATTGCCTCGGCGCGGGTCGAGACAGATCTCACAGGTCTCAGCCGTCGTCAGGTTCCCGCAGATCCTGCAGGCCTGGACCTTTTCGGCCACCTCCGCCATCGCGGCCGCCAGGGGCACGAGCAACCGGTCCTTGCGCCGCACGACGTGGAGCGCGGCCCGGCGCGCCGAACGCGGGCCAAGCCCCGGCAACTTCGCCATCAGATCGATCAGTCTCTCGAT
Organism: Pseudomonadota bacterium; assembly: GCA_039821125.1. Lineage (GTDB taxonomy): Bacteria > Pseudomonadota > Alphaproteobacteria > Rhodobacterales > Rhodobacteraceae > Thermohalobaculum. The sequence goes on along the minus strand of JBCBOR010000004.1, from coordinate 51,049 downwards.
TTCCGGTGACCCGGACATGCCCGCTCCGCACCTGCCTTGCGTCGCCGTTTCCCGGCGATCGGCTGCAGCCTAGCCGATCCGGCCCGCCACGCCTATGCCCCATGCGCACCGCCAGCCGGGCGCCGCGTGCGGGCGGGTGGGTTTGTGCCAGGGCGCGGCCAGGCCCGGCCTCGACAGGGAGCACGCGGCGCCCTTACGCCAGCACCCTAGCCAAACGGCAGCTTCATGCCCGGCGGCAGCGGCAGCCCTTCGGTAACTTTGGCCATCTCAGCCTGACCGGCCTCCCGGGCCTGCTTGATCGCATCGTTGACGGCCGCGACGATCAGATCCTCGAGAACCTCTTTCTCTTCCTCGCCCGACAGCAGCGAGGGATCGACCGACAGCGCTTTCAGATCCCCCTGCGCCGTCGCCGTCGCCGTGACCATCCCGGCACCCGAGGACCCTGTCGCCTCCATCGTTGCCATGCGCTCCTGCGCTTCGGCCATCTTGGTCTGCATCTCCTGGGCCTGCTTCATCAGCTTGCCCATATCGCCCAAGGCGCCCAGTCCTTTCAGCATCTACATGCCCTCCTGAAACGGATCGCCAGCGAAGGGGTCGCCATCATCCAGCAGATCCTCGTCGAGATCATCACCATCCTCCGGCACCGCCGCCAGTACCTCTTCCGCCGCAGGCGCCATCAACGGTCTGACCGCGGATATGGTGGCCCCGGGGAACGCCGCCAAGGCGGCTGCGACAAGCGGGTGGTTCTCCGCCGACGCCAGCGCCTTGGCCTCGTCGGCCCGGCGCTCGTCTGCGATCGTCGGAGCACCCACCGCGTCCGAAACCAGAACGGCCCAGCGCGCGCCCGTCGCCGCCCGCAACCGCTGACCAAGACGACCCGCCAGATCCTCCGGCGCGCCCGGGGCGGGGTTGAACTCGATCAGCCCGGGTCGATAGCGCACCAGGCGCAGAAAGGTCTCGCATTCGTCGTGCAGCTTGAAATCGAGCGCCTTGATCGAGGCCAGGGCGTCGGCAAGCGTCGCGAAGCCAGCCAACGCAACCGGCGCCTCCTCCGGTTGCGGCTGTGCAACGGCTGCGGCCTCTGCGGGCACGACCGCCAGCGCCGCCGGTGCGCCGCCTCCGCCCCCGGCGCCGCCCCCTGTAGGGTGCATCCGTGACGCACCCTCGTTTTGCGAGAGTTTGCGCACCAGATCCTCGGGCGGTGGCAGGTCGGCCACATGGGTCAGGCGGATCACAGCCATCTCTGCGGCCATCATCGCGTTTGGCGCGATGGTCAACTCTTCCAGCGCTTTCAGCAGCATCTGCCAGGCCCGGGTCAGCACCCGCATGGACAAGCGTCCGGCGAGATCCCGTCCCCGGTCCCGCTCGGCGGTCGAGACCGTCGGATCATCGCCGGTGCCTGCATTGATCTTCAGCACCGAGATCCAGTGCGTCAACTCGGCCAGATCGCGCAGCACTGCGCCGGGATCGGCCCCGTCGGAATACTGCTGGCCCAACTCTTCCAGGGCGCCCGCCGCATCGCCCTTCATGATCGCTTCGAAAAGATCGATCACCCGTCCCCGGTCGGCGAGGCCTAGCATGGCCCGTACCGCAGCGGCATCGATCTCGCCATCGCGCCCGTGGGCAATCGCCTGATCCAGCAACGACAGAGCATCACGTACCGAGCCCTCGGCGGCGCGGGTGATCAGGGCCAGCGCGTCTTCCGACAGCGACGCGCCTTCCTTCCCTGCAATCCCCGAGAGGTGTGCGATCATCACTTCAGGCTCGATCCGCCGCAGGTCGAACCGCTGGCAGCGCGACAGCACCGTCACCGGCACCTTGCGGATCTCGGTCGTCGCAAAGATGAACTTCACGTGCTCCGGCGGCTCCTCCAGCGTTTTCAACAGCGCATTGAAGGCCGAGGTCGACAGCATGTGGACCTCGTCGATGATATAGACCTTGTAGCGTGCCGCCGCCGCCCGATAGCGCACCGAGTCAATGATCTCGCGCACATCGTTCACGCCGGTGTTCGAAGCCGCGTCCATCTCGATCACATCGACATTGCGCCCCTCGGCAATGGACACACAGGCCTCGCACACCCCGCACGGATCGATCGTCGGCTTGTCGCCCCGCCCGGTACAGTTCAACCCCTTGGCGATGATCCGCGCCGTTGTGGTTTTGCCGACCCCGCGCACCCCGGTCATGACGAAGGCATGGGCGATCCGGTCATGCTCGAACGCATTCGAGAGCGTCTGCACCATCGCCTCCTGCCCGATCAGATCGCGGAAATGACCCGGGCGGTACTTGCGGGCCAGGACCTGATACGCTGTGTCGGACAAGAAGGCGCCTTTCGGATTCGGATTGCGCTGACACTAGAGCCCGCCACGGGCGCAGTCCAGACCGGGAGGGCGAGGGGAAGGCGATGGAGATCTACGGTATCGACGCCGCGCCCGGCCAGATCGGCATCTCTCGTATGCCGGGCCGGGGCGGGGACTATACCGGCGATCTCGCAGCCATCGTCGCGTGGGGCGCAAAGCTGGTCCTGACCATGACGACCGAAGGCGAGCTGATCCCGTGCGGCGCAGGTCAGATCGCCCACGATCTGGCACGCCACAATATCGCGTGGGTGCATCTGCCGATCCCGGATTTCGGAGCCCCGCCCGAGGCGACCGCCCGTCTCTGGCCCGGTGCCGCAGCCGAGGCCCACGACATTCTGAACGATGGCGGCCGCGTGCTGACCCATTGCTATGGCGGATGCGGGAGATCGGGCACAGCGGCCCTTAGGCTGTTGGTCGAACGGGGAGAAGACGCCAAGGCAGCCCTGACCCGCATGCGTGCCGTGCGCCCTTGTGCGATTGAGACCGAGGCACAGTTTCGATGGGCCGCGAGCATTCACTCGGGCGCTTCGGGTATTTCGAGAACCACCGGCCCGGGTTAACAGCGCGCAGCGCCCCGGGCCAGCGCCCGACCGCCCCTATGGGCGTTTTTTCAATGCTGGCGCAAAGCTGACAAGAAGGACGGTGTGTCTGCATAAAGTGCAGAACGGCGATGCAGCAACGCCCACCCGCGGTCGGCGCTGACGGCACCATATGATGTTAGGCTAAATTGATAATTTCATTGACAAATTTCTTATGGTCTGTTACTTTATAACCATCAAGTGAAATTCACGAGAAAGGAGGCTCCGCTTGGGAGAACGCGTCTGATTTTTGTCTGCTTCGAAGTTTTGGCCGTCTGGCTGATCTACTATCTTTTCAACCTCTTCACGACCACCGATCCGCCGCTCTGGGCCGCTGCCGCGGTGTTGATCCTGGTCGACAAAGTCACCGAAGTCACCCGCGCCTGGTTCGGGTCCGCATAGCGCGCGGCCCGTGACTGCCATCGGGCAAAGGACCGGACATCGCACCAACGTGACGGCATCCGGTCCAAGGTCCGCAGGGACTATGGGTGCTTGTGGAACACCTTCGCGATCACCTTCCAGTCGCCATCGACCCGGATGAAATTGAGGTAATCGGTGAACTGTCGCGGGCCGACCCGCACCTCGATCTTGGCAACCGCCGTGTCCGGCTCGATGAAGTCCAGCATCACCACCCTGCCATCGGGCTTGTAGCCCTGGTCCTTGGGCGCACCGCGCTCGCGGATCAGATCGAAGAACGCCTCGCGCGGCATCACCATCCGGCTGCCATCGGCTTTGACATAGTCATAGGCGGCATAGAGATGGCTTTCGGGCAGGAAGAGATCGCTCAGCGTCTCGATATCGCCGTTGTTGAGCGCGACGATATATATATCGCAGGCCGCATTGAGGCCGGCATAGTCGTTCTGAATGTGGTGTGAAGTCTGCGCGTCCATGGAATGTCCTCTCCTGTCGGGAGCGTCCTCAGGGCACAAAGCCCTGTTCTTTATGGCGTAGGCTGAGGGTGAGAGGCTGGACAACGACCCAAGCGGGGCTCGTTACGGCTGCTTCCTTCCGGACCTGACCGGGTTGGCGAGGCGCTCGCCCGCGCCAACCTCTCACTTTCATATCTAAGGGGGAATCGCTTCGAGGGCAAGTCTGGCCGATGGACAGCCCGGGGGCGCAGTCGTTAAACTTGGTCCGACTGATGGGGCGGATGCTGCGGCGTCCACGCAGGAAGATTGTGGCGTGCAACGCATATCGATGAGATTCGACGCGAAGGGCGCAGATGCTCCGTTCCGGGATCTGTCCGCGGGGGCCCGGATCGGCGATACGCTGTTCGTGGCCGGAGACGAAGGCGCGGCGATCGAGCGCCTGTCACCCGGTCCGCGCAAAACCTGGGTCCAGACCGAAAGCTACCGTCTCGCCAAACTGATCGACCTTCCATCGGGGTCTGACAGCGAAATCGACATCGAGGGCATGGCGATTGTCGATGGCTGGCTCTGGGTGACCGGCAGTCATGCCCTGACCAGGCCGCGGCCCGATGGCGATGGCCCATCGGCCTTGCGGGATCTGTCCGAGCTGAAGCGGGGGGCGAACCGGTATCTGCTCGCCCGGTTTCCGCTGGTCGACGAGGGCAAAGGTCAGTTCGGCATCGCCGCAGACGCGGGGGATCGCGAGGCAGGCAGGGTCGATGCGGGCAAACGCTCGAGCACATTGATCAAATGGATCGAGGATGACAGCCTGCTCGCCCCGTTTCTCGCCCTCCCGGCCAAGGAGAACGGGTTCGATGTCGAAGGTCTGGCGGCGCACGGGCACACGGTCTGGCTGGGCCTGCGCGGGCCGGTGGTGCGCGGCCATGCGGTCGTACTGCACTTCGAGATGCGCACGCGGCGCAACGGTCTGCTGAGGGCGCGCAAGACCGCCGGTGGGCGCCGGTATCACAAGCACCTGCTGGATCTGGACGGGCTCGGTGTGCGTGACCTGCTGGCCGATGGCGAGGATCTGCTGATCCTTGCCGGGCCGCCCATGACAACGGGCGATGACTTCCGCATCATCCGGTGGAGCGACGCCGAGACGGCGTCCGAGAGCATGGTCGTTCCACGTGATGCGCTGAAGGCCGAGACACGGCTTCCCCCGCCGGGTCGCGACCTCGGCCGGCCCGAGGCGATCATCGCCTGGGCGCCGGGGCAGATCCTGGTTCTGCGCGACAGCGCACCCGTCGCCAAGCGTGGCAAGACACGCACGGTCACGGCCGAGCTTGTCGAGATCTCGGGCTAGCCCGTGTGGCCTGCTGCGGCGCACCGCGGATTGCTCTCGCTCTCTGCATGGTGCATCAACGCCTCTGACATGGGATCGAGTGCGTGAGATGACCGGGCAAGAAGCGCCCCCTTTGAAGACCGAGACAGCACGGGTGACGTTCGCTGCGGGCAGCGGGCATCTCGACCGTGCCTCGCATCTGCGCGACATCTCGGACGATTTGCTGCGCCATCGCCGCGCGGCTCTGCTGCCGATGTATGGCGGAAAGATCCTGATCGACATTGAGAAGGAGACGCCCCGCCTCGGCTGGGTCGTGCCCCATGAAAGCGTGCTCGGCGAGATGACCGAGCAAGCGGTCTTCCTTGGCCTCTCGGGCGAGACGCCGTGCTTTGCCGCGGATTTCTCAGCGATGTCCGAGACGGAGGTCGAGGCACAGTTCTGCGACGGGGCGACATTCACCGAGTTGCGCGCCGTGGCGGGGCATCTTGGTCCGGCATCGGCCTCCATTGCCGCGACCGCCAAGGGCGTGGTCGGCTGGCACCAGAGCCACGCGTTCTGCTCGCAATGCGGGTCACCGTCCGTGATCGAGAACGGCGGATGGCGGCGCAAGTGCCACACGTGCGGCGCCCAGCACTTCCCACGGACGGACCCGGTGGTGATCATGCTGATCGTGCGCGACGACATGGTGCTGGTCGGGCGGCAGGCCGGCTGGCCCGAGGGGATCTACTCCCTGCTCGCCGGATACATGGAGCCGGGCGAGACCATCGAGGATGCCGTGCGCCGCGAGACCATGGAAGAGACCACGGTCGAGGTCGGCCCGGTCAGCTACATCGGCTGCCAGCCCTGGCCCTTTCCCGCCAGCCTGATGGTGGGCTGTGTCGGCGTGGCCGAGACCGAAGAGATCACCATCGATCCGGAGGAACTCGAGGATGCCCAGTGGATCAGCCGCGCCAAGATGCAGGTGATCATGGAAGGCAAGCACCCCCGCCTGAACCCGCCCCGCCCCGACGCCATCGCGCGCGCGATCCTGACCGACTGGATCGAGGGGCGGATCGAGATGCCCTGGACCTAGCGGTCCCCTTTGGCACGCCAGCATGAGCCGTACACCCGTCCTGGCGGAGCGCGCGGTGGTGTGCAGCAGAGCGCAACACCCTGAATTTTCATAAAATTTTAGGAACCCAGGCGTAAACCAACCCCCGCTAGCCGGGCGTGGTGAGAGCCTCTGCCCGAGATCGATCACCCGAACAGGCCGCAACGGTGCCTGAGAAGGCCGGTTCAGATGTGTGCGCAAGCCGCATCCTCACCGCCTGAGGCCCCGTGGATCCGTGCGCGGATCCAAAGAGATGGTAGCGCTGCCATTTTCATGTGCCTGATGCACACGACCACACGCGGCTCGCCTGTCGATCCCGCCGCATCGGTCAAGAAAACTGGCTGACGCCGGTCCCCCCTGCGAGACAACCGCACAGCGTGCCGCGCCCAAGACCGGGCGGCGCCACGGCCTGCGATGGCGTGTCAGATCGCCGTGGCGCGGGCGTTCTCGACATAGATCTCGCGCAATCTCTGCGACAGCGGGCCCGGCGTGCCATCGCCCAGCGTGGCCCCATCCACCTCGACCACCGGACAGACAAAGCTGGACGCCGAGGTGAAGAAGGCCTCGGCCGCGTTCTGCGCCTCGGCGATGGTGAACGGGCGCTCCTCGATCTTCATCTGCGCCTCTTCCGCCAGACGCAGCACCGAGGCCCGCGTGATCCCGTGCAGGATCGAGTTCGACAGCTGCCGCGTCACGATCGTGCCGTCACTGGTGACGATGTAGGCGTTGTTCGATGTACCCTCGTTCACGGTGCCGTCCTCGACCAGCCAGGCATCGTCCTTGCCCTCGGCCTTGGCCTGCATCTTGGCCCAGGAGGGGAACAGAAGCTGCGTTGTCTTGATGTCGCGGCGGCCCCAGCGCTGGTCCTCAACCGCCATGACCTTGATACCGCTGCGCGCGGCTGCGGTGTCGGTGATCTGCTTTTTCTGGGTGAAGAGGACAAGCCCCGGCTCGGCATCCTCCGGCCAGCTGAAATCCCGGTCCGCTGCGCCGCGGGTCACCTGCAGATAGATCAGTCCCTCGTCGAGATCATTGCGCTCGACAAGCTGCCGGTGGATCTCCAGCAACTCGTCGTCGCTGACCGGCGGGGTCATCGAGAGTTGCTCCATCGAGCGGTGCAGACGCGCGACGTGGGCCGCATAGTCGCAAAGTTTGCGATCCAGCACGGATGTCACCTCGTAGACCGCATCGGCCATCAGGAACCCGCGGTCGAAGACCGAAATCTTCGCGTCTTCTTCCGGAACGAAATCTCCATTCACATAGACAATCCGGCTCATGCTCACCCCCAGAGGTCACGGACAGGCGGGTGCACGCCCGCGCTGTCATAGGTTAACGGATGTGGACGGTCGGCTGCCAGCAGCAGCGGCCCGTCAAGATCGGTCACGGCGGCGCCCTGCGCCACCAGTGTGGCGGGCGCCATGCCAAGCGACGAGCCGATCATGCAGCCGACCATGATCTCGAAGCCCATGGCCTCGGCCTCGGCTTTCAGGGCCAGCGCCTCGGTCAGCCCGCCTGTTTTGTCCAGTTTGATGTTGATCATGTCGTATTTGGCAACCAGCGCAGGCAGCGAGGCACGGTCATGACACGCCTCGTCCGCGCAGACGGGCAACGGGCGGTCGATCTCGGCCAGCATGGCATCATCGCTTGCCGGGAGGGGCTGTTCGACCATCTTCACACCGAGATCCAGCAGGACCGGCGCGATTTCCGTATACGTCGCGGCATCCCAACCTTCGTTGGCGTCCACGACGATGGCCGCATCCGGTGCACCGGCACGAACAGCGCGCAGGCGCTCGATATCGCCCTCGCCCCCCAGCTTGATCTTCAGGACGGGACGATGCGCGTTCTCGGCCGCCTTGGCGCGCATCGTCTCCGGCGCGTCCAGCGACAGGGTGAACGCCGTGATCTCCGGCCCGGGTGTTGGCAGAGCGGCAAGGTCCCAGACCCGCCGGCCGGCACGCTTGGCCTCGAGATCCCAGAACGCGCCGTCGAGCCCGTTTCGGGCTGCTCCCGGCGGCATCGCCGTTTGCAGGGCTGCCCTGTCAAGGCCGTTGGCGAGATCGCTGCGCAGCGCCTCGATCTGGGCGATGACGCTCTCGACGCTCTCGTCATAGCGCGCATAGGGATAGCATTCGCCCCAACCGCGATGCGTGCCATCCGTCAGTTCGACAGTGACGACCCGGCTCTCGGTCCGGCTGCCCCGGCTGATGGTGAACGTCCCGGCAATTGGAAAGACGTCCTCGCGGACCTCAAGCTTCATCCCTTCCCTCCACAAGGGTGCGTCACGGACGCACCCTACGTCATGTCGCGCTCGGCCCCGTAGGGTGCGTCCGTGACGCACCCTCGTGTCACAAGGCGTCGACCAGCCGTCCTGCACCGTGGCGGAACGGATCGACACATGGCAGGCCCATGCGTGCCTCGGTCTCGGCCAGATACGCTTCGGCATCGGCCTCGTTCAGCGCAGCCGTGTTGACTGCGCACCCCGTCACCACGCAGTCCGGGTTGACCCGCCGCGCAAGGTGCAGCGCGGTATCGCGCAGATCCTCGAGGCTCGGCAGATCGTAATGCGGCAGGCCGCGCATATGGGTCCGTGTCGGCTCGTGACACAGCACCAGCGCATCGGGTTGCCCGCCATGCACCAGCGCCATGGTCACCCCGGAATAAGACGGATGGAAGAGCGAGCCCTGCCCCTCGATCAGGTCCCAGTGATCGGCTTCGTTGTCTGGCGTGATGTGCTCGACCGCGCCCGCCATGAAATCGGCGATCACCGCATCCAGCGGGCAGCCATCGCCGGTGATCAGGATCCCGGTCTGACCGGTCGCGCGGAAGTCGGCTTTCATGCCGCGGGCGCGCATCTCCTTCTCCAGCGCCAGAGCCGTGTACATCTTCCCGCAGGAGCAATCGGTTCCAACGGCGAGCAGACGTTTCCCCGTGCGCTTCACACCGTCCCCGATCGGATACTGCACCGAGGGCACACGCACATCGTGCAGCGCCTTGCCCGTGCGCCGCGCGGCCTCGACCAGTTCCGGCTGGTTGTTCAGCAGCGTGTGCAGACCGGCGGCGATGTCCATCCCGGCCTCCATCGCCTCGACCAGCACAGCCTTCCACGCGTCCGAGATCACACCGCCCCGGTTGGCCACGCCGATCACCAGCGTCTTTGCGCCTGCCGCCGCCGCTTCGGCAACGGTCATGTCCGGCAGCATCATATCGGCGTTACAGCCGGGCAGGCGGATCTGGCCGACGCTGGCCTCGGGCCGCCAGTCCTTGACCCCTTGCGCCACCTTTGCGGCCAGGGCATCGGGCGCATCGCCCAGGAACAGAAGATAGGGTTGCGCGAGGGACATGAGGCAATCTCCCGAATCAGGTCACTGCCCGGGACAGTACCCAAGCACGTCCTGCGCGCCGAGGGGCCAGATGAGCCGCGCCGACAAACCAGCCTTGCTTAATTGACGGTTCAGTCCAGCCGGCTCTGCAGCCGATCGCTGCCGCGCACCAGCGCCCGGCCCGTTCCACGCAGCACAGAACTGAGCCAGCGCGTCGTCGCGTTCATGGCCCGCCGGGCGATGCTGACCGTGCGGGCCGAGGCATGGCGGGCGCTTTCCTCGATCACCGTGGTGTCCTGGCGCACGCCCTCGGCGGTGTTGGAGGCACAGCCCGACAACATCGCGGCAACCGCGATGGCACATCCAATCGATCGAAGTGGGCCGCGCATGTGCCGCTCCCAAGAACCAGTCCACAGCGCGCCATTCTCCACCACAATGGCGGACACCGCAATGGGCATGCTGTCGGAGCGGGGGCCAAGGCCGGATCCCATCCGGCGCGGCGCGTGGTGCAAGGCCTAGTTGGTTGCCGCGTCTTCCAGCGTCTCGCCGCCACGGGTGATCGCCTCGCCCGTCTTGCGTGTGACCCTGCCGACGCCTTTGACGGTCGCGGACGCGGCACGTCCGGCAACGTCCGCCGTGGCCTGGGCCGCGGTGCGGGTTTTCTGCTTCACGACCTTTGCATCCTCGCGGACACCCTGAGCGGTGTTGGTGCTGCACGCGGCCAGAACCGCAAGGGCTGCTGCGGCCAGAACAGGTGTCAGCTTGCGAACGCGCATTGTCTCCTCCAGTGGCTTGCACATGGCCTGCTGCGGCGTGCGATCACCGCAACCGAGCGGGCCGTGTCTCTCCCCATGATCAACGCAAAGCAGCAGCAGACCCGTCGGTATCGCGGCGGGCGGCCCGGTCAGCCCTTCGGCTGATCCTTGCGGGTGGCCAGGGCGCGGAAGAAATCCTCGATCTCCCGCGTCGCCGAGATGTCCTGATTGGTCTCGCCGACGATCCCGCTACCAAGCCGCGACGGGGTCGAGCCGGGCCAGGTGTGCCCACCACCCTCTACGATATAGTGGCGCAGCGGTGCGGCGCAGTCCTGGTAGTCACGGCGCAGCACGGTCGAGCCGTCATCGGCCACCCGGTCCGGCAACTGGATCTCGGCATAGCCTTCGCACCCGTTGCGCGCCGCAAGCTCGGTCATCGTCTCGGCCACCGGTCGCACCCAGCCGCGATCGCGCACCAGAAGGCTCCAGCCGCCGATCCGGCCGCCTCCGGGCGGGACCAGATCATCATCGGTACCGTGCAGGAACAGGATCGGCTTGGGCGGTCCCTCGGCGCAGGTCTTGCCGCTGGGCAGGCTGGCGATCGCAATGGCAGCGCCCGCCACCATGTCCGGCGCATCACAGAGCAGCTTGAGCGCCATGATCCCGCCGATCGACGGCCCGGCGAAGAACACCCGGTCGGGATCCACCAGACCCCGCTCGGCCAGATCGGCGATCATCTTGCGCAGGAACCCGACATCGTCGGCGCTGTCATAGGGCTCGCCCTTGGTGTTCTTGCGCCCGTCATTCCAGTCGCCAAGGGCGCTTGGCCAGATCACGACCCACCCCTCGCGCGCCAGCGTCACCCGGGCCTTGCGCCGGATGGTCAGCGGCCCGGCGAGCCCGCCATGCAGTGCGATCAGAACCGGAGCGTCCCGTGCGTCTGGCTGGTAGTCGATCAACGCCTCACGCTGCTCGCCATCATGCTCGATGACCAGACGGGCCGTATCGAACGCCGCTGCGGGCGCAGACATGGCAGCGAGGGCGATCAGGGCAAGGATCAGACGCATGGGCGGCTCCTGCGTTTGGCGCTTGGATCTCGGCGGGAATATAGGGCCGTTTGCAGGTGCGAACACCGGTCCTTGCAATTCTGTGAAGACGTGGAGGTTGGGTCGCGCCGACCGCGTTTGGGCGCCGCAAAGTCACCGGTTTGTGCTCGATGTCGGCACCGACGGCCGCGCCCGCCAAGGGGCTGACGGTCACTGAACCGCGGCGCTTCGCCGTGTTGCTCCGGGCCGGGTGCAGGACACGGGCCCGGGCGGATCCGGATCTGGTGCTGGAGCTAGGCTGCCTGCGGTGTCTCGATCCGGGGCCGGGCGACCGCGGCTTCGACACGGGCGATGCTCTCGGGCATCTCGATCTCGTCCGGGATGGCACAGAGACCAACCCGCTGCGACCAGCGGCCAAAGGCGGGATGCGCCGTCAGTACCGCAAACGGGATGCAAAGACCCAGACCGGCCACCATCGGCGCAGCCCAGGGCAGGGTCCCCGGCCCGACAATCGCGACGATGGCCACCGCAAGCGACACACCGAACAGCGTCTGCGGCCAGAGCCCGCGCCACGCGTCGCCCCAGCTGAGCCGGTAGGCGTCACGGTTCTGACCGGTCCACATCATCGATTTGCCGAACAGCAGCCCGACCAGGAAGATCGTCACGCGGAACGCCACGACGGGTGCCATCAGGATCGAGAACAGCGTTTCGATCACCGCGCCTGCCGCAAAACGCAGACGCCCGCCATAGCGCGCCGCGCCGCCCTTGGTCAGCGCGATGTCCAGCATGCCCAGCAGCTTCGGCACCAGCGAGACCGCGAACATGATGAAGAACATCGCGATCCCGAAGGCGATATCGACCCCGCCCACATCGCCATCGATCATCTTCGAGGCCGCCGCGACCGTCATCAGCATCCAGGCAGGGGCGCCGAGATACATCATGATTGCCGCGAAGATCTGGAAGCGCGAGGTCGGACGCAGCCCACGTGTGCGCAGCAGCGGCCAGTACTGCATGTTGCCCTGGCACCAGCGCAGATCGCGCTTGGTGAAATCCATGAGGGTGGGGGGATTGTCCTCCCAGCTTTCGGTCTCGATCGGCATCACGCGCACTTCATAGCCCGCGCGCCGGATCATCGCCGCCTCGACCTGATCGTGGGACAGGATATGTCCGCCCAGCGGCGCCTTGCCCGGCAGGATCGGCAGACGGCAGTGCCGCCGGAACGCATCGGCCCGGATCAGCGCATTGTGCCCCCAGTAGGGACCGCAATCGCCCTGCCACCAGCTTGCCCCCATGGTGAACGACCGCATCCCGTGGCGCATGCCGAACTGGAAAATCCGTGCAAATCCCGAGGTGGCGGGCGAACCAACCACCAGCGATTGCAGGATACCGAGGCGAGGATAGGCCTCCATCACCCGCACCATGCGCACGATCGCGGCGCCGGCCATCAGGCTGTCGCTGTCGAGCGGCAGGTAGAGGTCATAGGCCCGGCCCTGGTTCAGCAGGAAGTCGCGAACATTGCCCGCCTTGAAGCCGGTGTTCTTGTCGCGCCGACGGTAGGTCGCCCGCATGCCGCCGAGATCGGCACGCAGATCGGCGAACAAGGCCTCTTCCTGCGCGGCGATCTCGGGGTCCGAGGTGTCGGACAGAATAAAGATGTCGAAATGCTGGCCATAGCCTGTCTCGTCCAGCGAACGGCGCATCTCGGCCAGACGCAGAAAGGACCGCTCCGGGTCCTCGTTGCGTACGGTCATGGCCAGCGCGGTCCGGGTGGTCAGCGGGCCGGTGCGCGCCATCGCTTCGAGATGAGGAGCGACCGCGGTCAGGCCGTTCTTGCGCCCGTGCAGCAGCCAGATGCCGACCAGCGCATTCCAGAGGCCCATGACCGTCCAGGGCACGCCGATCAGGAAGCAGACCATGATCACGATGTCGGAAATCGACCAGCCTCCGGCCGAGAACGCCATCGCGATCCCCCAGGAAAGACCGGCCATGGTGGCCCCGTTCAGCGCCAGCATGATGGCCCGGCGCGTGGCCAGGACGCGCTTGTCCTGAAGCCCGGCAGGCGTGAGCGGCCCGGCTTCGACATCATGCGCCGGTGTGATCCGGCCAAGCTGAATGGTTTCGGCAATTGCCGTCTGGGACATGTCGTTCATCGTTCTCGGCCCGTTAGGACCCCCTTCTAGACCCAGCCCCGCATGGTGCTATGTTGCAGCGCGACATAGTACTATGGAACCGGTTTTCAAAATGGACAAAGCAGCACAGGCGCTGGTGTACACGGGACCCGGCACGGCGGAGATCGCCGCGATTGACCCCGGTCCGCGGCCCGAAGGCCATGTCACGGTGCGCACGCGCTACTCGGCGCTCAGCCGCGGGACCGAGCGTCTGGTGTTCGAGGGCCGCGTCCCTGAAGCCGAGTATGGACGTATGCGCGCGCCCCATCAGGTGGGGGACTTTCCGTTCCCCGTGCGCTATGGCTATGCCGCCGTGGGCGAGGTGATCGCCGGACCGGACAGCCTGCTGGGCCGCGATGTCTTCAGCCTGGTGCCGCATCAAAGCGTCTTCCATGTTCCAGAGGCAGCGGCGATTGCGGTGCCCGATGACGTGCCCGCCCCGCGCGCGGTTCTGGCGGCGAACATGGAGACCGCGCTCAACGCGATCTGGGATGCCGAGGTGTCGCCGGGCATACGCTGCCTTGTGGTTGGGGCAGGTCTTGTGGGCTGGCTGATCACCGCAGGGCTCGCTCGTCGAAAGGATCTCATGATTGCCCTAACGGACGTGCGACCGGAGTCCGGCATCAATGCCGCTGACTTTCGTGTGAATTTTATGTCGCCGGACGAGATCGCCCCTCAGAGCTTCGATATCGTCTTTCACACATCGGCCAGCGCGGCGGGGCTGCAAACGGCGATCGACGCGCTGGATTTCGAGGGCACGGTGATCGAATTGAGCTGGTATGGCGACTGCCCCGTCGAGGTGTCTCTGGGCGGGAATTTTCATGCGAACCGGCTGAAACTCATCTCCAGCCAGGTCGGACATGTGGCCGCCCCGCGCCGCGCAGCGATGGACTACAGGGGTCGCCTGACCCGGGCCATGGCTGCGCTGGAGGATGCGCGCCTCGACGCGCTGATCACGCAGGAGGTGGCCTTTACCAACCTGCCGCGCGAAATCGCCCGCTTGCTTGGACCCGGCGCGCCGGGTATCGCGACCCGGATCGTATACGACTAGATCCTGCCAGCCCGTCCTCCGGCGCCGTCGCGCGCCGGGGGGTGGGTGGGGGCGGGCGGCGGCTTCGGAGTGCGGGCTGGCCGAAACCAGAAGGAAGACCATGATGTATGCTGTTGAAGTCCGCGACCACGTGATGCTCGCTCACTCGATCCCGGGCGAGGTGTTCGGCCCCGCCCAGAACCTGCACGGTGCGACCTATGTGATCGATGTCGCCTTCATGCGCGAGACGCTGAGCGCGGACGGCATCGTTGTCGACATCGGCCGGGCGCACGATGTGCTGGGCGCTGCTCTGGCTCCGCTGCGCTATGCGAACCTCGATGCCGCCGAGGAGTTCAAGGGCATCAAGACCACAACCGAGTTCCTGTGCAAATACGTCTTCGACAAGGTGGCCGCAGCGGCAGCGGACGGCGCCTTGGGGCCGGGCTCGGACGGGCTGCAGAAGATCCGTGTGGTGCTCAATGAAAGCCATGTCGCCAAGGCGTGGTACGAGGGCGATCTCGGCTGATGACCCGCGCTGCCTTCGCCGTTCCCGGGGCGTTGGAGACGCCGACCGGCGGGTATGCCTATGCCCGGCGGCTGCTGCGCGAGGCGCCAGGGCAAGGCCTCGATCTTGGCCATGTCGCGCTGCCTGGCAGCTTCCCGGTGCCGACGCCGACCCATCTGGGGGAGACCGAACAGATCCTGGCGGATCTGCCGGCGGGCCAGCCACTGCTGATCGACGGGCTGGCCTTTGGTGCGTTGCCCGAGGCCCTGGTCGGTCAGATCACCGCACCGATCGTGGCGCTCTGTCACCACCCGCTGGCGTTGGAGGCGGGGCTGTCCATCGACATGGCCCGGCACCTGCGACGGACCGAGACGGCAGCGCTGGCCATGGCGGCTCGGGTGATCACAACATCCCATGCGACGGCCGGGATCCTGTCGACAGATTACGGCGTGGCAGCGGAGCGGATCACGGTCGCGCCGCCGGGCACCGATCCCGCGCCGCGGGGGCCGGGCTCGGGCAAGGGACGCTGTCAGATCCTCGCCGTCGGCTCGCTGACGCGGCGCAAGGGCCATGACCGGCTGATCGCGGCGCTTGCGGATCTCGGTGCGTTGGACTGGTCCCTGCGGATTGTCGGGCCCGAGAGCGATCCCTCGGTCGCCGCAGCGTTGAGGGCGCAGATCAAGGATGCAGGGCTTGAGGATCGGATCGAGCTGGCCGGTGCGCTCTCGCTCCCGGCGCTGACAGCTGCCTACCAGAGCGCGGATCTCTTCGTGCTTGCCTCGGAATACGAGGGGTTCGGCATGGCCTTTGCCGAGGCCATGTCGCACGGCCTGCCGGTGCTTGGCCTGCGCTCGGAAGCGGTCGAGGAAGCAACGGCCGATGCCGCGCAGCTTGTGCGTGCGGATGCGTTGCCGGACGCGCTGGGCGCGCTGATCCGATCGCCAGATCAGCGAACGGCTCTGGCGGACCGGTGTTGGACCGCGGCGCAGACACTGCTGCGCTGGCCCCAGACGGCCGGGATCATCGCCCGGGTTCTTCGCGACGCCATAGAGGCGCACACCGCATGAGGGGGATCGTATGAGTTTCTCGGCGGACTGGCTGACCCTGCGGCGGGGAGCGGATCTGCGGGCACGCAACAGGGAGCTTGCCGCGGCTCTGACATCCTGGGCAGCGACACGGGCGCACCCGGTACGCGTGCTGGATCTGGGTGCCGGGACCGGTGCCAATCTGGCGGCGACAGCACCGGCGCTGGGCGACCGGCAACACTGGCGGCTGGTCGATAACGATGCGGGCTTGCTGGCGCGGGTGACGCCGCCTGCGAGCGTGACTGTCGAGACCGTCGTTGCTGATCTTGCGGCGCCGATGGACGCACTGTTCGATCCGGTGCCCGATCTTGTCACGGCATCAGCCTTTTTCGACCTTTGTGGCGCGGCTCTGATCAACCAGCTTGTGGCGCTGACCACGCAGGCAGACGCGGCGTTCTACACGGTGCTCAGCTATGACGGGCGCGAGACATGGGCGCCGCCGCACCCGGCGGACACAGCCGTGCTTGCGGCGTTTCACACCGATCAGCGTAGCGACAAGGGACTGGGACCAGCGCTGGGACCGGACGCGACGGCGCATCTGGACGCGGCGTTTCGGGCCGCCGGGTACGTGACCCGGACAGGACCGAGTGACTGGCACCTCGACGCGCCTCGCGATGGCGAGCTGATCGCGGCACTGGCCGCCGGCAGCGCTGCAGCCGCCGAGCCTCAGCTTGGCCAGACCGCCCGCGACTGGGGTATGGCCCGGGCTGATGCCAGTTCTGTCATGATCGGGCACCTCGACTTTCTCGCTCTGCCACCAGCCTGAGATCTTCCGTCCTTAAGGGTGCGTCACGGACGCACCCTACGCCGCCTCGCGCAACACCCCGTAGGGTGCGTCCGTGACGCACCCTTAAGGACAGTGGCTGCACAGGATCTGCACGGCAAATCATGCGCCTCTCTGCAACTCGGCACGGTCAATCTGCACGGACCCGTCCTAGCGTGACCTCATCCCGGATCGTCGGGAACACTCGCATGAGGGACGGAGAGATGAGCATTCGATCATACATCGCCATGGTCTACGCGCTGGTTGCGGTTCTGGTGTTCGGTCTGGCCTTGCCCGGCGGCACGGTGCACGCCGAGCGAAAGGGGTGCAAAGATCACAGTCAGGCCGCTGCGATCACCGGTCATGTCAGCGACACCGCCGCAAAGATCGAGGTCGACGAGAACTGGCTCGGCTGGCTGATGTGGGAGCCGGCGGTCTACGAGGTGCCCGTTCTGCCCCATCCGGCGGCCACACTCCCGGTCTCCTGCGGTGTCGCCGCGCCCCAGGACGGCGCAGCACGGCTCGATCTGGCCGTCACCGCCACGCAGGATCTCAACACGATCACCCTGCCCGTGATCGACACGCGCGCGCATCCGGGCGCGGCGTATCTGCTGGACGCCGGTGCCGAGGACGCGGATCTGCCCGCCTTTCTCTCGCAGCGTCCGGGGACGCCGGTATCAGGGCAGGAGCCGCTCTGGCTGACGATCGAGACGCAAGGGCATCAGGTCGAGCTCTGGAGCGACACGCATCCGATCGACGTCACGGCTGTGCCCGGCGCCCGTATCGTGACCCTTGCAGCAGACGCCGATCTGACCGACCCGGTTTTCGTCCTGCGTTATCGGCTGGTCCCGGACGCGCCGCTGCTCGCCGCGACCCAGCAGGGGATCTGAGCCATGCACACACGGTCCACGCCGCCCTGCCCCGCCACGCCGCTCTCGACCTGGCCCCAACGCCCGCGTAAACTCGCGGCCATGAGCCACTCGATCCTGGTCGTCGACGACGACCCGCACATTCGCGATGTCGTCTGCTTCGCCCTGGACAAGGCGGGCATGACCACGCGTGCGGCCAGCGACGGGGCCGAGGCGCTGGCCATGACCGGCACGGTGCAGCCGGATCTGATCGTGCTCGATATCAACATGCCGGAGATGGACGGGCTCGAGCTTTGCCGGTCGCTGCGCCGGACCTCCGAGGTGCCGATCCTGTTCCTGTCGTCCCGCGATGACGAGATCGACCGGGTGCTGGGGCTGGAACTGGGTGCGGACGACTATGTGACCAAACCGTTCAGCCCGCGCGAGCTGGTGGCCCGCATCAACGCCATCCTGAAACGCACCCGCAGCGCAGCGCCGACCGAGGAGGCTGATGCCACAGTGCGCATCGCCGATCTCGAGATCGACCCGGCCGAGCATCGTGCGCGCTGGAGCGGTAGCGAGATCTCGCTCACCGCGACCGAGTTCCAGATGCTGCTGGCCTTCGCCCGCCAGCCGCGCCGGGTCTTCACCCGCGATGATCTTATGCGGGCGGTCTATGCACCGGGGATCCACGTCTCGGACCGCACGCTCGACAGCCATGTGCGCCACGTCCGGGCGAAGCTCGCCGATGCCGGCGCGCGCGACCTGATCGAGACCGTCCACGGCGTCGGATTTCGCCTGACCCCTCCATGACGTTCCGGCCGCGGCTGTCCACCATCCTGATGGTTGTCAACGTCGCGGTCATCGCACTGCCGCTCGGCTCGATCTTCTTCTTTCGCATCTACGAGAACCAGTTGGTGCAGGAGACCGAGCGCGAGCTGATCAGCCAGGGCGCCGTCATCGGCGCGGCCTACCGGGCGGCAATCCTGGGCGCGCCGGAGCCCGCAGAGGTCGTCGAGGCCTGGCGCAGCGCCGGGACCCGCTCGCCGCAGGGGCGGCTCTACACACCGGTCAGCCCGGTGCTGGATCTCGCCCGGGTCGACACGCTGCCGGCCCGTCCGGACGGGTACCAGCCCAAGGTGATCCCGAACGCTGTCTCGGTGGCGGCGGGGCGGCTGCTGAGCCCCGTTCTGAAACAGGCGCAACTGACCACGCTGATCGGCGTGCGCATCCTCGACAATCGCGGCACGGTGGTGGGCGGCACGGCCGAGCTTGGGCTGAACTTCTCGCATGTCGAGGAGGTCGCGCAGGCCCTCGATGGCCGCTATGCCGCCGTGCTGCGCTTTCGCGAGATCGTCAACCCGAACCGCGACATCGCCGGGATCAGCCGGGGCACAGGCGTACGCGTCTTCGTGGCATTCCCGGTGAAGGAAGGCGCACAGGTGCTCGGCGTCATCTACCTCTCGCGCACACCGAAATCGGTGCTGCGCCATATGTACGACGAGCGCGACAAGGTCATCCTGGCGATGCTGACGGTGCTGGCGCTGTCGGCCTCGCTGGCGGCGCTGACCTCGCTGACGATCTCGCGCCCGGTGGCGGAGTTGCTGAAGCGGACACGGGCCGTGGCCACGGGCACGCGCACGGATATGGCGGTGCTGGAGAACCCCGGCACGTCCGAGATGGCGCAGCTCTCCGACGGGATCGCGCGCATGGCGACGGCGCTGACCGACCGGGCACAATACATCCGCACGCTGGCCAGCCATGTCAGCCACGAGTTCAAGACGCCGCTTGCGTCGATCCAGGGGGCGGCCGAGCTTCTGCAGGACCACCACGATACGATGTCGGCCGAGGATCGCGAGCGGTTCCTGACCAACATCTCGAGCGACGGGGCCCGGCTGAAGGCATTGCTAGACCGGCTGTTGGAACTGGCACGGGCCGAGAACGCCGAGCGGGGCGAGGTTTTGATCCCGCTCGCTCCCGCAGTGGACCGGGCGCTGGCCGGTCTGCCCGATGGGATCTCCGGCACGGCAGAGGTTGCCGACGGGCTCGAAGCCCGGATCGCCGAAGATGCCCTCGACATCGTGCTCGCCAACCTGACGGACAATGCGGCGCAGCATGGCGCCGACCGGATCGAGATCACCGCGCGGTCCGAAGCAGAGGCCGTCGTGATCGATGTGCGCGACAACGGCACCGGCATCTCGCCGGCAAACCGGACCAAGATCTTCGAGCATTTCTTCACCACGCGGCGCGAGAGCGGCGGGACCGGCCTGGGCCTCGGCATCGTGCGGGCGCTGGTCACCGCCCATGGCGGCACGATCGACCTGGCAGAAACCGATGGTCCCGGGACGATGTTCCGCATCACCCTGACAACCTAGCTTTTCCTGCGCCAAGGGTGCGTCACGGACGCACCCTACGGGATGTTGCGCGGCGCGGCGTAGGGTGCGTCCGTGACGCACCGTCGGGTCAGGAAGATCAGTCGTACCAAGCGTCCCACCCCTCGCGGTACAGCCTTTGCAACGGATGATCCGTGATCGAGTTTGGCTCTGCCGGAAGCCGGGCCATGTCCGCCGGGAAGTCAGATAGTCCCGATAACACTGCCGGTGTCAGGAACCGCAACCCCTCGGGCAAGACCCGCGACGGCTCGGGCGCGATCCGGCCACCTGCCATCACAAAGCCCCACGGGCCGAAGCTGGGCACCTGCGCGTGATAGGTCAGTGTGGCCAGCGTGCGGCCCGGGACGACCGGATCGGCCGTGGCCGCCAGCGTGGCCTCGATGGTCCAGTACGCCTCGCGCGCAAAGAGGGGCGAGGTTGCCTGCGTCACGAAAAGCCCCGTGGCCGACAGCCGCCGCGCCATGTCGGTGTAGAACTCGCGGGAGTAAAGTTTGGAGAGCGCGAGCGTCCTTGGGTCCGGCAGATCGGCGATGATCACATCGTAGAGCGGGCCATCCTCGCGCAGGAAGTTCCAGGCGTCGGCACTGATGACCTCGACGCGAGGATCATTCAATGCCCCGCCGTTCAACGTCGACAGCACGTCGTGGTCGCGAAAGAGCCGCGTCATCTCAGGATCGAGATCGACCAGCGTGATCCGCTCGACGCCCTCATGGCGCAGCACTTCGCGCACGGCCATGCCGTCGCCCCCGCCAAGGATCAGCACCTCGCCGACGCGCGGGGCGGTCAGCATCACAGGATGCACCAGTGCCTCGTGATAGCGGTGCTCGTCCGAGGTATCGAACTGCAGCCCGCCGTTCAGGAACAACCGCCAGCGCTCTCCCGACCGTGTCAGGGTCAGGCGCTGATACGGCGTCTCGGTGGTCAGCACGACCTCGTCGGCGTGCAGCTTCGACTCGATCGCCGCCGTCATGCTCTGTGTCTGGGCAAAGCCGATCCCCAGCGCCGCAGTAACCCCCAGCGCCATCACCTTGACCCAGCCATCAACCCGCGCTCCGAACATCACGATGGCAACCCAGGCGACCGCGATGTTCAGAAGACCCATCAGCAACCCCGCGCCGATCAGACCAAGCTCCGGCGCCAGCACCAGCGGGAAGGCCAGCGCCGCAACGAGCGCCCCGATGTAATCCAACGCCAGCACATCCGAGAGGTTGCGCGCCAGCGCGCCGCGGCGTTGCAGGATCCGGGTCACGAGCGGGATCTCGAGGCCGACCAAAGCCCCGGCCACCAGACAGACCAGCAGCAGGACGGCCTCGTACGCCTCGGTATGCGCGAACGCCCAAAAGAGCGCAGGCGCCGAGAACCCGCCCGCCAGCGCCAATACAACCTGAGCCGACGCGAACCCGTTCTCGAGCCGCGTCACATGGCGCGACGCCCAGGCCCCGATGCCCATCGCCGTCATGAAGAGGCCAATAACCAGCGAGAACTGGGTGATGCTGTCACCCAGCAGGTAACTGGACGCGGCGCCCGCAACCAGCTCGTACCCAAGCCCCGCCGCCGCGATCGTAAAGGTCGCCGCCAGCAACACCGGACGGAGCATGCGCTCCTCGGCGTGCTCCTCTGCATGCCCCTCGGCGGGCGTGTCGGATGAACCGGGGCCGGACGCATCGGCCGGTCCCGAGGTCACGAGCGGATGACGGCCGCGATCAGGATCGACATGGCGATGGCGGTGGAGCCCAGAATGATCGCGACCGCGGTGTTCTGGTGCTTGGCCAGTTCCTCATGCAGCGAGAACGGCGTGAGCCAATCGATCACCTTGAAGCAGACGACGAACAGGATCAGCGCCAGCGCCGTGTAGAAGATGGTGGCCAGCACCTCGCTGATGACAATGCCTTCGAGCACGGTATCCCCTCCTTGTGCCTGTTACCTATTTGACCCGGCCGATGATCGGATTGCCGGCCGAGGCCTGGCGAATGGACCGGTCGGTGTCAGTATCCGCGGCGCCCACGCCGTAGTATGTGAGGTAGCCAACCCAGCCGGTGAACCCGGCAAACAGCAGCATGACAACAAAACGCATCGGAGAGCCTCCGCCTCAGAACAGAAAAAATCGCGCCACGAGCAGCGCCACCGAGCCGACCGCTGTCAGGATCAGCCAGACCATGGAGATCGCGCCTTCGACCACGGAGATCGAGATCGGCTGGGCTGACCCGCCCTGCTCCGAGCGCAGAACCTCGACCTTGTACTGGCCGATCTCGGGCGGATGGAACCGGATCGAGGTGTACTGGCTGCCCTCGGACCAGCTGTCATCGCCCGAACCGCCGTAGTAGTAGCTGATCTCACGCCCGATCTCGGCCAGATCGACCTCATCGCCATCGACCAGCCGGGTCAGGTTTACGTCGAAATAGGCCCAGTCGTTGCGCACCGGGGTATGCACCTCGACCGCGTGCAGACGCTGGGTGGTGCTGACGGTGAACTCGAGGCTGTGCGGTCCCTGATCCGAGCCATAGTTCCGCGAGACGAGCGTCGTCGACATTGCGCTCAGCACCACCAGCAGAACGATCGACAGCGCCAGCGAGGTCAGCGCCCCTGCCGTGAGATACCCGCCAATCCGCGAGCCGACCGAGGGCGGCGGCGGGGGCGGCACCTCGATGCCGAACTTCTCCTGCATGGCCGCGGGGTTCATCCGCTCGGTCAGGGCGAATTCGATCTCGTCTTCGCCCTCTTCGTTGCGGGTCCGGTTCACCGCCAGCACGTAGTGCGAGGAATACGCCTCGGTCACCAGGGTCTCTTCATCGACCTTCGGTGGCCATGTGAACTCGCCCGCGCAGAACTCGATGCGCGAGACGTATTGCTCCGAGACCCGGTAGGTCTCGCCATGCAGGCGCACCCGGTCGGCATCCATGACATCTGGCACGCCCCGGATGCGCCGGGTGAAGGAGGCGACGCCCTCCTCCGGGTTCCAGGTCATCCAGGCATAGCCATGGGTCGGCGAGTAGAGCTGATGGTCGGTCCAGCGATACGCCTCGCCATCCTCGTACATCACATTGCCGATGATCCCGATGATGGTGAAATCGACCTCGTGGATCCGGCCTTCCATGCCGATCTCGAACGGCGTGTCGGGGCGCGGCATGTTCTGGTATTGCTGAACGAGTTTGTAGCCCTCATGCGCGTCCATGACCGCGCCGCAATAGCTGCAGACATGGCCGCGCACGCGCCCGCCGCCCAGCACGGACAGGCCCGCCCCGCAGGACGTGCAGTTGATGGTCTTGGTTTGCGGTGCTGCTCCGGTCATGCGGCCTGGATCTTGATCTTGAACGGGTCGAGCCAGTGGCCTTCGGTGGCGACCGCCTCGCCGTCCTCTTCCTCGATGGTGATCAGGCGACCGTTCTGCCCCGAGAGGTGCCAGTAGGTGTAGGTGTCCCCGACGCGAAGCGGTTCTGGAAGTTCGCCGCGGATCGCCTCGCAGACCGAGGACCCGGTCTCGGTGATCTTAAGATCCTCGCCGTTGAAGCGGACGCGCTGGCCAACCGCGAAAGATCCGACATCGAGCGGGGCCGCGATCTCGACCGGGACCTCGACCGCATAGTCTCCCTCGTCCACGCTGACCCAGAAATAGCCGCGTCCGGTCTCGCACCACCACTCATCCCACCAGCCACGGCCATACGAGAACCGCGCGTGGCCCACCGGATGGAAACTGTCCGCGCCAACCCGGAACGGCTGGTGCAGGCGGATCAGCGAGGGGTAGTCGGTCATCGTCCCGCGCGTCCCCATCGAGGTCAGCCCGTCATCGGCCAACAGCACCGTCGTCTCGCAATGGTCGCAATCGACCATTTTCGTCGCGGTCAGACGCGTCTCGAGCGGCGCGCCGCAATTCGGGCAATTGAACTGAGCCAAGATGCTCCCCTCTGTTGGCCCCATTATGCCGCGCACGAGAGAGAGGTGCAAAACTTGTTTCAGCGTCGCTGTTTTCAAGATCCAAGATCTGGCTCGCACAGGCCACTGCGCCGATGTCTGAACTGTATGAACGCTCTCTGTCCGCGGAGGCTTGACCAGGATTTCTGCCAAATGAAGGGAGGGTGGAAGGGGACTGTCCTGCTGCGCAGACCGATCTGCACGGCGCATGTTCCGCTGAGGGTTTCAGGCGAGACCGGGGATACGACAGCGCATCAGCCATCTCGAAGCGTTGCCGACCGGGCCACCCAAAATCGGCTTAGGCCCGCAAAGCGCTAGTGGAAGTCCCGGCTGGGGAACAGCGCCTTGGCCTGCTCGCGCGGGTGCCGTGCCCGGGGCGGGCGGCGCGGCGGCACTGGGCGCTTGCCCTCGTCGCAGCGTGGCGAGGTCGTGTCCGGCATGCCCAACCGGTCGAGCATCCCCGACAGATCCTCGATCCGCCAGGCAATCACATGGCGCACCGATCCCTCGGACTGCAACTGTCCCGTCACCCGCAACAGACGCCCTGCGATCACCGCACGGCGAAACCGCTCATAGGTTTTCGGCCAGACGATTACGTTGGCGATCCCGGTCTCATCCTCGAGCGTCAGAAAGATCACACCAGAGGCCGTCCCCGGCCGCTGGCGCGTGATCACCAGCCCGGCGATTCGCACCCGGGCGCGGTCGGGCGTGCCCGCCAGTCGCTCGCAGGGCAGGGTCTTCATCCGATCGCGCTCGCGCCAAAAAAGAACATAGTATGAACATACAGCGTCGCGATCAGAGATCAACCGTGTCCCACGGCCATCCCGTTCCTGTTGCGCGAAATCTTGTGCCAGCCTGCAAAGCGTGTATCGCATTCTGCAAGCAATCTGCGGTTGCCGGTCACGGGGCGATTTCAGCTTTCCGCCAGGGCAGGGTTCCCGTAAGTTTTGCGCATGTTTTCAGCGTTCTGCCGGGGGTGGCATGGTAACTCTTCAAGAGGCTGTTCAGGCACTTGAAAAAATCCGTCTGGAGTCCGGTCAGGAGACGACCACCGAGACGGACCGTGCCCTTGCCACCGGAATCGAAGCATTTCTCTGGATGCTCCTCGAGCAGAAGAAGAAGCTCGAGGAAATCGAAGCGGTCATGAGCGGCGTCAGCCGGACCGTCGACAGGCTGAAGGAAGAGCTTCTGGTCGAGCACAACGCCGATATCGAGGCCGTCGCCGCCTCGGTCCGGGCCCTGGAACAGCTCGTGGTCTCGATGAAGCGGGTCGGCTGACCTGACACGAGGGTGCGTCACGGACGCACCCTACGGGGTGTAGCGCGACATGGCGTAGGGTGCGTCCCGGACCCCCCCTAGGGGGTGTCGCGCGACCGGGCGTAGGGTGCGTCCGTGACGCACCCTTGCTGAAAGATCGACTAGGCGCCCAATATCCCCGGCAGCCGCAGCCCATGGTCCCGCGCACAGGCGATGGCCTCCTCGTACCCCGCATCCGCATGGCGCCAGACACCCGAGGCCGGATCGTTCCACAGCACGCGCTCGAGCCGCCGTGCCGCCTCGGGCGTGCCATCGGCGCAGATCACCATCCCGGCGTGCTGTGAGAACCCCATCCCGACCCCGCCGCCATGATGCAGGCTGACCCATGTCGCGCCCGATGCCGTGTTGATCAGTGCATTCAGCAGCGGCCAGTCACTGACCGCGTCCGAGCCGTCCTTCATAGCCTCGGTCTCGCGGTTCGGGCTGGCCACAGACCCCGAGTCCAGATGATCGCGCCCAATCACAACCGGCGCCTTCAACTCGCCTGACGCCACCATCTCGTTGAACTTCAGCCCAGCGCGGTGCCGGTCGCCCAGCCCGATCCAGCAGATCCGCGCCGGCAAGCCCTGGAATGCGATCCGCCCGCGCGCCATATCCAGCCAGCGGTGCAGATGCGTGTTCTCTGGGAACAGCGCCTTCATCGCCGCGTCGGTCTTGTAGATATCCTCGGGATCACCCGACAGGGCGCACCAGCGAAAGGGGCCAATCCCCCGGCAGAACAGCGGGCGGATATAGGCGGGCACGAACCCGGGGAAGGCGAAGGCGGTCTCCAGCCCCTCGTCCAGCGCCACCTGCCGGATGTTGTTGCCGTAATCCAGCACCGGCACACCGTCATTCCAGAAATCGACCATGGCCGCGACATGAGTTTTCATGGACGCCCGGGCCGCCGCCTCGACCGCTTTTGGATCGCTTTCGCGCTTGGCCCGCCAGTCCGCCAGCGACCAGCCTTGGGGCAGATAGCCGTTCAGCGGATCGTGCGCCGAGGTCTGGTCCGTCACGATATCGGGGCGCATTCCGCCGGCCGCCATGCGCCGGTGGATCTCGGGGAACACGTCGGCGGCATTGCCGAGCAGGCCGACCGACTTCGCCTCGCCCGCTTCGCTCCAGCGTGCGATCATCTCCAGCGCCTCGTCCAGGGTATCAGCGCGTTCGTCGAGGTACTTCGTACGCAGGCGGAAATCGATGCTGTCAGGATTGCACTCCACCGCCAGGCACGAGGCCCCGGCGAAGACCGCCGCCAACGGCTGCGCCCCGCCCATGCCGCCAAGCCCGCCGGTCAGGATCCAGCGCCCCGTCAGATCGCCGCCATAGTGCTGACGACCGGCCTCGGCGAACGTCTCGTAGGTGCCCTGCACGATCCCCTGCGTGCCGATATAGATCCAGGACCCCGCCGTCATCTGGCCGTACATGGCCAGGCCGCGCTTATCGAGCTCGTTGAAATGGTCCCAGGTCGCCCAGTGCGGCACGAGGTTCGAGTTCGCGATCAGCACCCGGGGGGCATCGGCATGGGTGCGGATGATCGCCACCGGCTTGCCCGATTGCACGATCAGCGTCTCGTCCCCCTCGAGATCCTTCAGGCCCGCGCAGATCCGGTCGAAATCCTCCCATGTCCGCGCCGCGCGCCCGATCCCGCCATAGACGACCAGCTCGTGCGGGTTCTCGGCCACGTCCGGGTGCAGATTGTTCATGATCATCCGAAGCGGCGCCTCGGTCGCCCAGGACTTCGCGTTCAGCTCTGGCCCGGTCGGCGGGAAGACATCGCGGGTGTTCTTGCGCGGGTCGGTCATGAGGCACCTCCAAGAGATCGCGAGAAACCGAACGCAGATCCGGTCCGTAGACTCTGCAATCGACCATGCATTTTGTTCAAGGAGATAGACGATGCCGACCAAAATTGTCTCGATGGGCTTTGCCGCCGCGGTTCTGGATGCCTGCACGGTGCAACCGAGCGGCCCATCCAACGATTTCGTATTTCTGGGCGAGAGCCTGACGAACGGAGAGACCGCTGCTCAGCAGGCCAACCTGATAGTCCGCAACGCCAATCAGGCGGGTTGCCGCGGAGTTTCGGTCGGCGGCTACTCCGCGACCAACATCGACATCGGTCAGGGACAGCGTGTCTTTGGCGTGCCGGTGCTGATCAATTGCCCGGACGGCGTCACGCTCATCCCGAACGGGACGGCGCAACCCTGAGCAATCGTGCTGAGCGTCTGCCCGAGGACACTGATCGGTCGCGCTTGATTGGCGCTTTCTTCCGGCAGGACTGCTTTGCGAACCGTCAGATCCCGGCGGCATGAAATCTGATCAGGGGGCGAGGCTCACGCCGGCGGCGCATGCGAGTGTGTCGTCGGTGATCAGGGAGGCCGCCATGGCGATGTCGCCGGACAAAACGCGATCATCGGTGATAGGCGGGATCGTCTTGCGGACCGCGTCCAACGCCGCGGCCAAGGCGGGTGAGGTTGTCAGCGGCGCGCGATGCTCGATCCCCTGCGCGGCGCAAAGCGCCTCGACGCCCAGGATCACCGAAAGGTTCCCGGTCATCCTGAGCAGACGCCGTGCGCCATGGGCAGCCATGGACACGTGGTCTTCCTGATTGGCCGAGGTCGGCGTCGAGTCCGTCGAACAGGGCGTTGCCAACTGCTTGTTCTCGGACATCAGCGCGGCCGTTGTCACCTCGGCGATCATCAGGCCTGAGTTCAGCCCCGGATCCGGCGTCAGGAAGGGCGGCAGATCGTGGCTGAGCACCGGGTCGACCATCAGCGCCACGCGCCGCTGGGCAATCGCGCCGATCTCGGCCAGCGCGAGCGCCATCTGGTCCGCTGCGAAGGCCACGGGCTCGGCATGGAAGTTGCCGCCGGACAGGATCTCACCTGTGTCCGCGATCACCAGCGGGTTGTCCGTGACTGCGTTCGCCTCGACCTCCAGCGTCGTTGCCGCCATGCGCAAGAGATCCAGCGCGGCCCCCGCCACCTGTGGCTGACAACGGATGCAATAGGGGTCCTGCACGCGGGTGTCGCCCTCGCGGTGGCTCTCGCGGATGGCGCTGCCTGTCATCAGGCGGCGCATCTCGTCCGCGACCTCGATCTGGCCACGATGGCCGCGCAGCGCGTGGATCGCGGGGTTCAGCGGCGCGGTCGAGCCCATGATCGCGTCGGTCGACAGAGCGGCGACCAGAACCGTGCCGCGCACCAGCCGCCGGGTGATGAACCACGCGGCCAGCGCGCAGGCGGTCGAGAACTGCGTGCCATTGATCAGCGCGAGGCCTTCCTTGGGCCCGAGCGTCACCGGGGTCAGGCCCGCACGGGTCAGTGCCTCGGCAGCGGGGAGACGGGCGTCACCTATATTCGCCTCGCCCTCGCCGATCATGACAAGCGCCATATGGGCAAGCGGGGCAAGATCGCCCGATGCGCCGACCGAGCCTTGCACCGGGATCACCGGGGTGACCCCTGCGGCGAGCATCCCTTCCAGAAGCGCGCAGATTTCCCAACGAACACCGGACGCCCCGCGCCCGAGCGACAGCAGCTTCAGCGCCAGCATCAGACGGGTGGTCTCGGGCTCCAGCGCCTCCCCCACACCGCAGCAATGGGACCGGATCAGGTTGCGTTGCAGGGTCGCCGTATCCTCGGGCGGGATGCGGACCGAGGCGAGTTTGCCGAAGCCGGTGTTCACGCCATAGACCGGGGCGTCGCCGCCTGACGCCTGCGCGATGAGGTCCGCGGACGCCTCGATGCCTGCGCGCGCCGATGGGTCGAGGCGGACCGGACCCGGACCCCGCCAGATCTCCTCGAGCGTTGCGAGGGTCGTCTGGCCGGGCGTCAGGGTCAGCATATCTCGCCCCCGAAAATGCGTTGATGAAGGGGATTGGAGCCGATGCGGTAGCTCAGCTCCGCCGGGTCGGCCACATCCCAGACCGCCAGATCAGCACGCTGTCCCGCCAAGATGGTCCCGCAATCGGTCAGGCCGAGCGCCCGCGCCGCATTGCGAGTGGTGCCTGCCAGCGCTTCGGCCGGGGTCAGGCGGAACAACGTGCAGGCCATGTTCATCGCCAGCAGCAGCGAGCCGAGCGGCGAGGAGCCGGGGTTCCAATCGGTGGCCACGGCCATCGGGACGCCATGCTGACGGAACGCGGCGACGGGCGGGGCCTGAGTTTCGCGCAATGTATAGAACGCGCCGGGCAGGACGACCGCGACCGTGCCGGCCTGCGCCAAAGCGGCGGCGTCCGCCTCGGTCGCGTATTCGACGTGATCCGCCGACAGCGCGCCATAGCGGGCCGCCAGCGCGGTACCGCCAATGTGCGAGAGCTGCTCGGCGTGCAGTTTCACCGGCAGGCCGAGGGCTGCAGCACGGTCGAAGACCCGTGCGATTTGTGCCGTGTCGAAGGCAATCCCCTCACAGAAGCCGTCGACTGCATCCACCAGCCCCTCGGCATGGGCCGCGTCCAGCGCGGGCAGGCAGACCGTTTCAATATAGTCGTCCGGGTCCATGCCGTGCGGGGCGGCGTGGGCGCCAAGAAACGCGGTCACCACGCGGATGGGCCGTGCGCGGGCGATGGCGCGGGCGGTGCGGAGCATCTTGAGTTCAGTCTCGATATCGAGACCATAACCCGACTTCACCTCGATCTGCGTGACGCCTTCGGCGATCAGGGCATCGACACGGCTCAGCGCGTCGGTGAGGAGGGTCTCTTCCGATGCTGCACGGGTCGCCGAGACGGTCGAGACGATGCCTCCGCCTGCCCGTGCCAGGACCTCGTAGCTGGCCCCCTCGAGCCGCATCTCAAACTCGCGCGCCCGGTTACCGCCGAAGACCAGATGGGTGTGGCAGTCGATCAGGCCGGGGGTGACGAGCCTGCCGCCCTGCGGATGGTGCGGGGCATCGGCATGGGTCGCGGGCAGGTTCTCTGCCGGGCCGACCCAGGCGATGTGCCCCTCGGCAACCGCAATGGCAGCGTTCGGGATCAGGCCATAACCGGCGACGTCCGTCATGGTCGCGGCAGTGCAGTCCGCAAGTATGTAGGCGGCGGTCATGCGCCGCCCGCTCGGCACTCGGCATCGAACGCCTCGTATCCACGCTGCACCGCGATCTGGTCGGCGATGTGTTTCGCATCGAGCCACGCGCCCCAGATGAAGGACGACCCGCGGCGCGACAGCCAGGGCAGGCCGAGGAAATAGACCCCCGGTTCGGTCGACACACCGCGGTGGTGCGCGGGCCGCCCGTCCGGGCCGAACGCCTCGACCTGAAGCCAGCCGAAGTCCAGCGCATAGCCCGTGGCC
The DNA here is from genome assembly GCA_039821125.1 of Pseudomonadota bacterium. GTDB lineage: Bacteria > Pseudomonadota > Alphaproteobacteria > Rhodobacterales > Rhodobacteraceae > Thermohalobaculum. The sequence goes on along the minus strand of JBCBOR010000004.1, from coordinate 20,428 downwards.
CACAGAATGGTGCTGATTCCCGCCTCGGCGAGATTAAGCGCGCGGACAGGATCGGTCACGCAATCGGGGTCGGGCAGGACATGGCGCAGTTCCGGCTCCTCCGGCAGGTCCACGCTGTTTGCCGCGGCCCATGCATCGCATTCATCCAGCAGCTTGTGCAGGTAGCGGTCGCCTTCGGCGAGGTTCTCTGCCAGATCGGGCGCGAAGGTCAGGGTGCCGTTCTGATAGCTGTCGGTCATCCCGACCAGCGTCATGCCGCGCGCTGCCAGCGCCCGGAAGTCGATGTTCTGCCCGCCCTTGGCACCGCTGACGGCAATGGTCACATGGGCGGTGGCAGGATCGATGGTCGGCACCTCCCACTTGCCCAGAACGCCCAGCCACCAGACATTGTCGCGTCCGCGATAGCGCCGGGGTGGGCGGTCATGCGGCCCGACCGAGAGGGTAACGTCGCGCCCGGCCTCCATCAGCTCCTCGGCGATCTGAGTGCCGGAAGAGCCGGAGCCAACCACAAGAACACCGCCCTCGGGCAACTGATCCGGATTGCGATAGGCGGCTGAATGGAGCTGGGTCACCGGAGCGTCCTCGGGCACGATCGGTGGAATGACCGGGCGCTGGAACGGGCCCGTGGCAGCAACGATGCGTTGGGCCTCGATGATCCCATCCGAGGTCTCGACGCGAAAGCCCGGCCCATCCGGGTTGCGCCGGGCCGACACCACCTCGATGCCGCAACGCACCGGGGCATCGGTCATCCGCGCGATCTCCTCGAAATACGCCGCCACACGCTCCTTTGGCGCGAAGGCGTTGGGGTCCACCCCCTCGAACTCGAGGATCGGGAACCGGTCGTGCCAGGCCGGACCATTCGCCACCAGCGAATCCCACCGGCCCGTGCGCCAGCGTTCGGCAATGCGGCCCTGCTCCAGCACCAGATGCGGCACACCGGCCGCGCTCAGATGCGCGCTCGCCGCCAGCCCCGACTGTCCGGCCCCGACCACCAGCGTATCGATGCGTTCCACAGCCATTCAGCACTCCTTCAACCGGACACCGACGTCGCCCGCAATCGCATCCGGCGTCAAGCCAATTGAGCGCGTCACCCGCCTATCGGGAAATCCACGCGTCTGTCGGATTTACTGCGAGAACTGGCGGGAAAAGCGCGCCCGCGCCGTCCGAGCGTGCCAAGATCGGCGAAACTGCAGGGAGGTCCCGCCATGAATTCCACAGCACGTGTTGTCGTCATCGGGGGCGGCGTTGTCGGCTGCTCGGTTCTCTATCACCTCGCACGTGAGGGATGGACGGACGTGATGCTGCTGGAGCGGGACGAGCTGACCTCGGGCTCGACATGGCACGCGGCGGGCGGATGCCATACCATCAATGGCGATCCGAACGTCGCCAAGCTTCAGAAGTACACGATCGATCTTTACAAGGAGATCGAGGAGCTCAGCGGCCAGGCCACCGGGTTCCACATGACCGGCGGGGTCATGCTGGCCTCGACCACCGAGCGGTTCGACTGGCTGAAGTCCACGGTGGCGAAGGGCCGGTATCTCGATATCGACACCGAGATCATCACGCCCGATGAAGCGCACGCGCTGATGCCTCTGCTCGATCCCTCGCAGTTTGTCGGCGCCGTAAGGACCTATGTGGATGGGCATCTCGACCCCTCGGGTGTGACCCACGCCTATGCCAAATCGGCCCGGCTGAAGGGCACGGCGATCCACACCCACACCAAGGTCGAGGCGATCAACCGCCTGCCGACCGGCGAATGGGAGATCGTGACCAACAAGGGCAACGTCACCTGCGAGCATGTGGTGAACGCGGGCGGCCTCTGGGCGCGGGAAGTTGGGCGCATGGTCGGGCTGGAGCTGCCCGTTCTGGCCATGGAGCACATGTATCTCCTGACCGAGGACATGCCCGAGGTTGCCGAGATCAACGAGAAGACCGGCAAGGAAGTGATCCACGCGGTCGATTTCGACGGCGAGCTTTATCTTCGCCAGGAACGCGGCGGCATGCTGATGGGCACCTACGAGAAAGCCTGTGTGCCCTGGTCCGAGCGCGAAACCCCGTGGGATTTCGGCCACGAGCTGCTGCAGCCGGATATCGACCGGATCGCGCCGAGCCTCGAGGTCGGGTTCGAGCACTTCCCCGCCTTCGCCAATGCGGGGATCAAGCAGATCATCAACGGGCCCTTCACCTTTGCGCCGGACGGCAACCCGCTGGTCGGGCCGATCCGCGGCATGCCGGGGATGTGGTCGGCCTGCGGCGTGATGGCCGGGTTCTCCCAGGGCGGCGGGGTTGGCCTTGCCCTGTCGAACTGGATGATGCAGGGCGATCCGGGCTTCGATGTCTGGGCCATGGATGTGGCGCGCTACGGCGACTGGACGACCATGGCCTACACGAACAAGAAGGTGCAGGAGAATTACTCCCGCAGGTTCAGCATCAAGTTCCCGAATGAGGAACTGCCAGCAGGACGCCCGTTCAAGACGACCCCGATCTACGACAAGCTGGACCAGCTGGGGGCGCAATGGGGCGACAGCTGGGGGCTGGAGGCACCGCTGTGGTTCAGCCCCGACGGCACCAAGGACGTGTTCAGTTGGCGCCGGTCGACCGATTTCGACCACGTGAAGGCCGAGGTCGCGGCGGTGCGCAGCTCGGTCGGCATGATGGAGATCTCGGGCTTCTCCAAGTTCAAGATCACAGGGCCGGGCGCGCGGGACTGGCTGGACAGGATGCTGGCCTGCAAGGTGCCCACGCCCGGGCGCATGACGCTGGCGCCCATGCTGAAGGAAGACGGCAAGCTGATCGGCGATCTCTCGCTCGGGTGCATTCAGGAGGGCATGTATTTCCTCGCAGGCTCCGGCATGGCCGAGGTCTACTACATGCGCTGGTTCGAGAAGCACCTGCCCGATGACGGCTCGGTCGTGGTCGATAATGCGGGCCTGCGCGTCTGCGGTCTGTCGATCGCCGGACCGAACAGCCGAAAGGTGCTGGAGAAGCTGACCCACACGGATGTGTCGGCGAGCGGGTTCAAGTTCATGGCGCTGCGCGAGATGGAGCTGGGCTTCGCGCCGTGTCTGGTGGGCCGTGTCTCGTTCACCGGCGATCTTGGCTACGAGATCTGGATGAAGCCCGAATATCAGCGGCATGTGTTCGACGCGCTGATGGACGCGGGCGAAGAGTTCGGTATCCGCATGTTCGGCCTGCGCGCGCTGAACGCGATGCGGCTGGAGAAGAACTTCGGTGGCTGGGGGCGGGAATACCGGCCGCTTTACGGGCCGCTCGAGGCCGGGCTGGACCGGTTCATCGCCTACGAGAAAGAGGCCGACTTCATCGGCAAGCAGGCGGCGCTGGCCGAGCGGGCCAATGGCGGCTCGGTCCGGCTGAAGGCGTTCCGGATCGAGGCGCGCGATGCCGATGTGATCGGCGACGAGCCGATCTGGCTGGGTGACGAGGTCGTGGGCTGGGTCACATCCGGCGGGTTTGCCCACAACTCGGACGCCTCGATGGCGCTGGGGATCATCCCGAAGGAGCACGCCGGGGTGGAAGAGGGCTGGCAGATCGAGCTGTTGGGCGAGCGCCTGCCCGCGCACCTGCAACACGCGCCGATCTGGGATGCCAACGCCAGCCGCATGCGCGGCTGACCCGAGGCAAGGGTGCGTCACGGACGCACCCTACGTCGCGTTGCACGTGCGACGTCGCGCATCACGGATGAGTTGAATCGCCGTAACCTCTTGCACGCGGCGCGATTCGCGCGAATGCTCCCTCTTGCTGCACTGCAGAACGCATTGCCAAGGAGGGGCTGATGAGAGTGACATATCTGGCGGCAGGGGCCGCATTGCTGCCGATGGCCGCGCTGGCCGATACGACCGATGTCACATGGATGACCAAGGTCGTGATCGAGAAACAGGGCGATCACTGCGCCGACGATCCCAACTGCTTCAACCGCTATCACCCGGCGATCCCTCCGGTGGCGCGCGCCAATCCGGGCGATGTCATCGTCCTGCATGCGCGCGATGCGCTGGACAGCGACCTAACGCTGGACTCGGTGGCTGCGGACCTGGCCGCGGTTGACCTGAACCTCGTGCACCCGATGACCGGCCCGGTCCATATTGAGGGCGCCAAGCGCGGCGACGTGCTGGCGGTGACGTTGATGGACATCGCACCGGACGAGTATGGCTACACGGTCATCGCGCCCGGGTTCGGCTTTCTGCGCGACATCTACACCGAGCCCTATGTCGTGAACTGGCGCCTCTCGCGGACCCACGCGGAATCCGACGGGATGCCCGGCGTTAAGGTGCCGTTCGAGGCGTTCCTCGGCTCGGTCGGTGTGCTGCCGGGTGAGGAAGAGGTCACCGCCTGGAAGGCGCGCGAGGCCGCCCTCGCCGCCGCGGGCGGCATCGCCCTGCCCCCGCAACCGGTTGGCGCGCTGCCCACGGCTGTCTGTGGTCCCGAAGGCTCGCACAAGGATGACTGCCTGCGCACGGTGCCACCGCGCGAGAACGGCGGCAACATGGACGTCCAGCAGATGCAGATCGGCACGACGATGCTGTTCCCCTGCTTCATCGATGGCTGCGGCCTGTTCGTCGGCGACGTGCACTACGCTCAGGGCGATGGCGAGGTCTCGGGCACCGCGATCGAGATGGGCGCTGTCGTGACCCTGACCACCGAGATCCGGCCTGGCGAGGGCGCCAACATCACGGCGCCTGCGGTCGAGGGCGGCTCTCAGATCAAGGACATCGAGCCGTCGAAGTTCTATCAGACGGTCGGATTGCCGCTGAAGGATGCGGGCACCGTGCCACCCTACCACACCTATCTGGACGCCGAGGAGATCTCGGACCTGACCAACCTCTCCGAGGACCTGACGCTGGCGGCGCGCCACGCCCTGATCCAGATGATCGACTATATCCAGCGCGAACACGGGCTGACATCCGAGCAGGCGTACATCCTCGCCTCGGTCGCGGTGGATCTGCGCGTGGGACAGGTCGTGGACGTGCCGAACTACGTGGTCACGGCGGTTCTGAACATGGACGTGTTCGACGAATGACCACCGTGCAGAGACGCACGATGCTGATCGGGCTGGCCGCAGGGATTGCGGCCAGTACCCTTGCCCCGGCGGCGGCGCACACGCTCTATCCGCAATGGGTGGCGTATCGGCGCAAGCACCTGCTGGTCGGCTGTCACCGCAAGGATCTCGAGACGTACCGCCTGGCTCAGGACTTGGTCGAGGAGATCAACCACGCGCTCCCCAAGGCAAAGGCCCGGGTGGCGCGGGCGCCGCATCCGGAACGGCTGGCCAGCCTGATCGGGACCGACCAGATGGAAATCGCGATCCTCTCACGGGCCGATGCCGTCGAGATGGCAGGCGGGCAGGGCAAGTTCGCGCCCTATGGCCAGATCCCGCTGACCTGGATCAATGATCTCAGCGGCTACCTGCTGGTTGCGGACAAGGATCTGCCACTACGCCACGGCTGGATGCTGGCCAGCGCGCTCGGCGAGAGCGGGCGGGCGAAGCACCCGGAGACCACCGACCTGCCGCTGCACCCCGGCGCGGCGGCAAAGCTCGACGGCCTTGAGCTCGACGATCTGCCCGGGGAGTGACGCCGTAGGGTGCGTCCGTGACGCACCCTCGCCTACCGAAAGGCCGGCTCGTCGAAACCGCGCAGCTTGCGGGAATGGAGCTGATCCGGCCCTTGCTCTCGCAGCAGACGCATGGTCTCGATCCCGACCATCAGGTGCTGGCTGACCCGCTCGCGGTAGAAGGCGTTTGCGGTGCCGCCAAGTTTCAATTCGCCATGCACCGGCTTGTCCGAGACGCAGAGCAAGGTCCCATAGGGTACCCGGAACCTGAACCCGTTCGCGGCGATGGTCGCGCTTTCCATGTCGACAGCGATGGCCCGGCTCATGTTCAGCTCACCAAAGACCTCGCGAAAACGCAGCTCCCAGTTGCGGTTGTCAGTCGTGTAGACAGTCCCTGTCCGCACCCGGCGTTTCATCTCGCGCCCGCGCAGGCCTGTGACCTCAGCGATCGCCTCCTGCAGGGCGGTCTGCACCTCGGCGATCGGCGGGATCGGCACCCAGGGCGGGATGTCATCATCCAGCACGTGATCGGCCCGGACATAGCCATGCGCCAGCACATAGTCGCCCAGCAACTGCGAGCGGCGCAGCCCCGCGCAGTGCCCCAGCATCATCCAGCAATGCGGGCGCAGCACGGCCAGATGGTCCGTCATCGTCTTCGCGTTCGACGGGCCGACCCCGATGTTCACCATGGTGATGCCATCGCCATCAGGGCGCTTCAGGTGGTAGGCGGGCATCTGCGGCAGGCTGGCCGGAGCCTGCCCCTCGACCACCCCACCCGCACGGTGCATGACATTGCCCGGCCCGACAAACGCGATGTCGTCGCCATCTGCCTCCAGCTCGGCCAGGGCATAGTCGTTGAAGGCATCGATGTAGCGTTGGTAGTTCGTCAGCAGCACGAAGCGTTGAAAGTGCGACTCCGCGGTGCCGGTGTAATGACGCAATCGCGCCAGCGAGTAATCCACCCGCTCCGCCGTGAACAGCGCCAGAGGATTGACGTCATCGTCCCGGTGCGGCTTGGCCGAGGACGCGATCGCGTCATCCGTCTGCCAGAGGTCTGGCAGGGCGAATTGTGTCTGCAGCGCGCGCACGCCGGCTTCATCCAGATTGATCAGGCTGCTTTCCCTGGCAAAGGGCAGCGGGATCTGCGAGGCGCTCTCGCGGATGGTCACGCTCACCTTGTGGCGCGCGATCAGCAGCCCGATCTGCTCGGTGTAGTAATCTGCGAAAAGATCCGGGCGGGTCAGGGTGGTCGTGTAGACCCCGGGCTCGAGCAGCACGCCATAGGATCGGCGGGCATCGACATTCAGGTCGTGGTGGGTCGCGGCGATCTCAATCTCGGGATAGGGCGCGTGGACCAAAGGGGTCTCCTCGCCCCGCGCGAGCCGTGCCAGACCGTCCTGGACCGCGCTCAGACCTGCCTCGTAGATCTCACCGGCATAGTGGACCGCCTCGACGGCCTCGGTGAAGATCTTCGGGACATGGCGTGGCGGGGTCATGGGTGTCACCTCCTGGCGGCGGTGCCGTGAGGCATGACCGAGGATGAGCCCGAATGCAATCCCGTCCAGCGGCAGTGCAACGACCACCGCACACCGACTTTCAGCAAGGGTGCGTCACGGACGCACCCTAAGCGGCCAGGCGCAACACCCCGTAGGGTGCGTCCGTGACGCACCCCCCGTGTCAGGTCAGCGGTTTGCCCCCGGCACCCACAGCACGTCTGCCCGGCCGTCATCATTCGCGATGCGTGAGGCAACGAAGAACCAGTCCGACAACCGGTTGAGATAGGTCACCGCGTGAACGTTCACCTCCTCGACCGCACCAAGCTCGACCGTCAGGCGTTCGGCCCGGCGCGAGATCGTGCGGCAGAGATGCAGATGCGCCGCCAGCGCCGAGCCCCCCGGAAGCACGAAACTGCGCAGTGGCTCCAGCGCTTCGTTCATCGCGTCGATCTCGCCTTCCAGGCGCGAGACCTGCCCTTCGGTCATTCGCAGCGGCGTGTACTCGGCCTCGTCATCCTTCGCCATGTCCGGGCGGCAGAGATCCGCACCCAGATCGAAAAGGTCATTCTGGATCCGGCCAAGCGCCGCATCCATGTCGCCCTCGGCATGCAGCCGCGCCAGACCGACGGTTGCATTCGTCTCGTCCACCGTGCCGTAAGCTGTCACCCGCGCCGAGTACTTTGCCACCCGGGCACCATTGCCCAGCGCCGTGTCGCCGCCATCTCCGGTCTTGGTATAGATCTTGTTCAGTACGACCATGTCGCTGCGTCCTCCTGCCGTGTTGCGTCGCAGATAGAGCGCGGATGTCATGCGGGCAAGCGGCGATGTCACTTGCGCAGTCGGGAGGCCCTGATGGCCAGCATCCTTTTCGCCATCGGCGGCGCGATCATCGCCCTGCTTGGCGCGCTTCACGGGCTCTACACTTGGCGTGACGAGCGGCACCCGAAGTTGCTGGCCCCGCAAGACCCGGCCCTCGTGGAGACGATGCGCACCGCGCGGCTTGGCCTGACCGCCCAGACCGATCTCTGGCGCGCCTGGATCGGGTTCAACTACAGCCATGCACTGGGTGCGATGATTTTTGGCGGCAGTGTGCTGGTTGTGGCGCTCACCGCGCCCGATGCGCTGGCCATGCCGGCCCTGCGCTTTGGTGCACCAGTGATCGCAGCGCTCTACCTCACCCTGTCGATCCGGTACTGGTTCAGCATTCCCACAACCGGCATCGCGATCGCGCTCGGCCTGATGAGCCTTGGCGCCGCGCTGACCGCGGGACCGGCCTAGTCACCCTGGATCAGCCAGACCGCCAGAACCATCAGGATCACCGCGACGAACTGCGCCCCGATCCGGTATCGCATCATCCGGTTCTGCCGCTCGGGCGTCATCTTTCCCGTGCCGAAGCCCCGGATGCCCATGGCCAGCACGACGACCGTGACAATGCAGGCGGCCCCGCCCAGATACAGCAACGCCGTTCCCATGGCCCGCTATCCTTTGATGAGTATGCGGTCGAGCCATCGTGTCGGCAGCACCCGCTTCAGGTAGCCGACGATATATGTCGCCGTGGTGACATAGTAACGGGCATGAGGTCGCGGGCTTTCCAGCGCATGAATGAGCTTTTTCGTTGTTGCTTCGCAGGTCAGCTCGAACCGGTCGGGCTCTGGGTCGACCGCGTAGAGCCGCTTTTCCACCACCGATTTGTAGAACGCGGCCCAGGGGGTGTTTTCCTTCTCGGTCCAGCGTTCGTAGTGCTTTTGCGCATTCTCGCGGATTTTCGTGCGGATTGGCCCGGGTTCCAGCAGGATCGGGTGGATCCCCGTGCCGTCAAGCTCCAGCCGCAGGACATCGGTATAGCCGTTGAGCGCGTGCTTGGTGGTGGTATAGGGCCCGCGCATCCGGACGTAGCCGAACCCGAGCACCGAAGAACACTGCACGATCCGCCCCGCCCCCTGCGCCCGCATGACCGGGATCACCATGCGCGTCAGCTCGTGCCAGCCAAAGAAATTTGCCTCGAACATCTCGCGCCAGGCATCGGTTGGAATGTCCTCGATCGCGCCCGCCATGGCATAGGCGCCGTTGTTGAACAGCGCATCCAGCCGCCCGCCGGTCAGTTCCATCGCCGTCTCGAACGCCTCGGCAATCGAGGCCGGGTCCTGATAGTCGAGCCGGAAGCTCTCCAGCCCCTCGTCCAGCAGACGTTGGCAATCGGCCTCGGCCCGGCATGTCGCCAGCACCTGCCAGCCCCGCTTTTGCAACTCGTGGGCCGCGTGATAGCCGATGCCCGAGGAACAGCCTGTGATCAGGATCGTTCGCTTTGTCATGGGTCACTCCCCGCTTGTCTTCAGTGCCCGCGCCGGATTGCCCCCGGCGATGGTGTCAGGCGGTATGTCTTGCGTCACAACGCTGCCCGCCGCGACAACCGAGCGCGCGCCGATGGTCGCACCCGGCAGGATCAGCGCACCCGCACCGATCCATGCCTCCTCGCCGATTGTGATCGGTTTGGCAAAGGTTGTGTAGCCGCGACTGCCATCTGCGTGCCGGATCATCCGCTCGCTGGCCGGCACCGGGTGCGTCACGGTCAGGATCTGCACCGCCGGACCGATCAGGGCGCCCGCACCGATGTGGATCTCGGCCCCGTCCAGGAAAACACAGTTCACGTTGACGAAAACATCGTCGGCGATGTGGATATTGACGCCGTAATCGCAATGAAAGCGGGGTGCGATCCACACCCCCTTGCCGGCAGATCCCAGAAGCGCACCAAGGGTTGCCGCCATCGCCTCGACCGTGTCCGCCTTCTCGAGATCGCGGCAAAGACCAAGCGCCCGGCGGTGCAGCGCCAAAAGATCGGGATCCCGGGTCTGGTAGGGTTCACCCGCCAGGGCTTTCTCACGTTCCGATGTCACCGTCCACTCCTGCGGCGGCGTCCAGTTCCGGCTGACCGGCTGTGAAACCCCGGCGGCTTGGAGCCGATCCAGGTGATGAACTTCGCGAGTCTGGGATGGGCGCGCAGGGACTCGACTGTGTTGTAGTGCCGGGCAAGCTCGGTCTCGGACAGGGTCGCGTGGATCTCGTTATGGCAGATCTGATGCAATCGCACCACCGGCCCGCCTGCCCCGCCCCTCAGCTTCGGGATCAGGTGATGCAGGCTCTGCTTTGCCTCCGCCGGGATCGGGCGCAGACAGAGCGGGCAGATCGGAACACCGTCAGACATGAACACTCCCGGCACGGATGCATCCGGAGCATGATCTTCAGACCCGCAAGGTCAAGCCGCGTCCGGACGCACACCGCCAGCACAGGTCGCGCATCGCCGCGACGCTGTGCGCGTCCAACGTCGCATTCGGGACATCAGAGGGTCCAGATCCGCCTTGCCGGGCCTCTTGTAATCGCGTGAATCCACAGGACCGCAAAAGGGGAGAGAGCCATGCCGACCGTCGTCAATTCCTGGAACGAGTGGGATCCACTGAAGCACGTCATCGTGGGGCGTGCCGATGGCTGCCATATCCCGCCCGCCGAGCCTGCGCTGGACGCCAAGGTGCCAGAGGACAGCGATATGCGCGGCCAGTGGGGCATGCGCCCGCAGGAGACGATCGACCGCGCGAACGAATTGCTGGACGGGTTTGCCGACATGCTGCGCGGGCGCGGTGTCGCGGTCGACCGGCCCGACCCGATCGACTTCTCCCAACCCGTCACCACGCCGGATTTCCACACCGACAGCCAGTTCGGCTGCATGCCGCCGCGCGATGTGCTGCTGACCGTGGGCAACGAGATCCTCGAGGCGACGATGTCCTATCGCTGCCGGTGGTTCGAGTACCTCTGCTACCGCCCGCTGATGCAGCGCTATTTCGACGAAGACCCGAACTTCCGGCATGAGACCGCGCCCAAGCCGCGGCTGACCGATGCGGACTACCACCCGGATTATCTCAGCGACAAGATCGGCGAGGCCAAGCGGCTGGAATGGGCGGCCGAGAAGTTCTTTGTGACGACCGAGGAGGAACCGCTGTTCGACGCCGCCGATGTCTTGCGGTTCGGGCGCGATCTGGTGGTCCAGCACGGGTTCACCACGAACCTGAAGGGGATCGAGTGGCTGCGTCGTCACTTTCACGATCACCGGGTGCACACGGTGAACTTCCCGGGCGATCCCTATCCCATCCATATCGACGCGACCTTCACGCCGATCCGGCCCGGGCTGATCCTGAACAACCCGCAGCGCCGCCTGCCCGATGATCAGCGCGCGCTCTTCGAGAAGAACGGCTGGGAGATCGTCGATGCCGCCCAGCCCGCGCACAATGCGCCGCCACCCTTGTGCTATTCCTCGACCTGGCTCAGCATGAACGTGCTGGTGCTGGATCCGAAGACCGTCTGTGTCGAGGCGTCCGAGACCTGGCAGATGGAGCAACTCGACAAGCTCGGCCAGAACGTGATCCCGGTCGACCTGCGTGACGCCTACGCCTTCGGAGGGGGGTTGCATTGCTGCACAGCGGATGTCCGGCGCGACGGTGGGCTCGAGGATTACTTCCCGCAGCAGTAGCGGCTGCGGCTTTGGCATCGGCGTCGGCGCCAGCGTCGGACGATACCGCCGTGTCGCTCGACTGTGCCCCGGCCTTGCCGAAGTTCTGCGCCAACATCCATGTCGGCTGTGCCGGGCGCAGCCGGATCGAGACATGGCCGTTCCGGCTGGTGTTCCGTGACACCGGCGTGCTGCATCGGGAGGGCTTTGACCCGGTTCATCTCGACGTGACCCTTGGAGAGCAGGACGCGGTCTTCCGGCTTCCGGGCAGCCGTGACTGGATCCGCATCCTCCTGTCCGACGGCAAGGACCGCATGATCTTCAGCCAACGGATCTACCGCAACGGCCAGGCGCTGATGACGCGCGGCACCTGCCGACCCGAGTAACATCCCGTAGGGTGCGTCCGTGACGCACCCCCGCTGTCAGAGAAGCGCGACGCGCTCCGCCCGTTCCTCGTCCGGGAAGGGGCGATAGAGACCGTAGCGCGCGGAGGCGATCATGCTGTGCACCGGATAGTACAGCCGCTCGACCTCATCCGAATGGCCCGAGACATGGCGGAACGCATCGTCCAACTGGGTCATCCGGTCGACTTCGATCTCCAGCAGAAAATCGCCATGCTCCAGCGAAGCCAGCCCCAGCTTTCGGCGCATCAGCCGCCAGGGGCCGATCTTGCCCGCGCCTTGCAGATAGCGAAGCCACTCGTCCAGCGCCTTGGCAAACACCAGCGCCTTGGCGTCATCCTTCAGGTCGATCATTACGTGATAGAGGTTCATTGACGGCTCCCGGCTTCAGGCGCACTCTGGCGAAAAATGGATAACAAGCCATGAAGGGAGACCGCGATGACCCCCACGATCCGCAAGCTGACAGGCGCCCTCGGGGCCGAGATCACAGGCGCCGACATCCGCGACCCGGACCAGTTCGAGGCGATCTTCTCGGCCTTCCGCGATCATGCCGTCATCGCCATCCGCGATCAGCAGATCACCCCCGACGACCAGGTCGCCTTTGCCGAGCGCTTCGGCCCAATCAACGTCAACCGCTTCTTTGCCAAGGTGCCGGGCCATCCCCGCGTTGCCATGGTGCTGAAGGAGCCGGGTCAGACCCGCGCGATCGGCGAGAACTGGCACACCGACCACTCCTACGATCAGGCGCCGGCCATGTGTTCGATCCTGCACTGCGTCGAGACGCCGGATGTCGGCGGGGACACCATGTTCGCCTCGATGTACGCCGCCTTCGATGCGTTGTCGGACGGGCTCAAGAACACGCTGCGCGGCATGAAGGTCTGGCATTCCTCGCGCCATGCCTTCGGCGCAGCCCGGCAGGGGGACGAGGCGACCCGGACCGGGCGCATCGGCAACCCGGATCTCGCGACCCAGGATGCGTTGCACCCAGTGGTGATCCGCCATCCGCTCTCGGGGCGCGAGGCCCTCTACGTCAACGGCGATTTCACGACGCATTTCGACGGCTGGTCAGCCGAGGACAGCAAACCGCTGCTCGATCATCTCTATGCGCACAGCGTCCAGCCCGAGTTCACCTGCCGGGTCCGCTATGCGCCGGGCACCGTGGTGATCTGGGACAACCGTGCGACATGGCACAAGGCGATCAACGACTATGACGGGCACCGCCGCCTGATGCACCGGATCACGGTTGAGGGTCCAGAACTGTCCGCCGCGCTTGCCGCCTGACCTCGCGACACGCGACCAAAGCGCCGCACCCCCGTAGGGTGCGTGCGTCACGCACCCTCGCCGGTGGAAGGGCGCACGCGTTTCAGGGCGACGCTGGTCACACCACCATCGATGAACTCGATCCCACGGGCGATCAGAGCATCCTCCAGCCGTTCCAGTTTGCCGGATGTGATGTCCCCCTCGCCGGTCTCGAACCGCGCGATGGTACGCTCGGACACCCCCGACATCTCGGACAGTTCTGCCTTTGATACGGACAAAAGCGCCCGTGCCGCCGTGATCTGTTGCCTGCGGATCATTTCGACGCCGCGCCTCTTACAATTTGGACATTTCTGACCTATATATGTAACATACGTCTGATAATGACAACAACAGACGTTTGATCGTCGCATGCGCAACGGAGGGGGAATGGCCGCGCTGGCGTTTTTGCTGAACCCGGACATGGCGCCATTCACCGGCGCGCTCGCCCTGGTCGCGGGTCTGCTGGTCATCGAACTGCTGGCCAGCCTGGTTGGCGGCTCGCTGATGGCCGAAGGGCCGGACGGCCCTGATCTGGATGTCGGGGCCGATGGTCTCGATGCCGCAGATGCCCTGGACGGGGCCGACGCGCTCGACGGTGCCGATGCCGCCGAGATTGACGGGCCCGAGATCGAAGGGCTGGACGGCGCGCCTGCCGGTGCCGGCGGGATCGCCGCCTGGTTGGGCTTCGGCAAAGTACCGTTCATTTTGTGGCTTGCCGGTCTGCTGACCGCGTTCGGTCTGGTCGGGTATGGCGTTCAGACCGCGTCTGTTTCGCTTACGGGCGGGCTTGTGCCGTGGTGGGGAGCCACGGCGCTGGCTGCCGCCCCATCGCTCTGGGCCGGGGGCATCTTTGCCCGCACACTCGGCCGGATCATCCCGAAGACCGAAAGCTCGGCGATTTCCCGCCGCTCTCTTGGGGACCGGCGCGGCGTCATTGCGCAGGGCACCGCCCGCCGGGGCCATCCCGCGCAGGCGCGCATCCGCGATCTCTACGGAAACCTGCACTATGTGCGGGTCGAGCCTGTCGACGATGACGCTGAACTCCCGCGCGGAACCGAGGTGATCGTCATGGGCGGTCGTGGCCCGGTGCTGTTCGCAATGGCTATAGATGAAACAAAATAAAGGAGACTGACCATGGGTGGCCTTGAAGGCATTCTGATACCCGTCGTTGCAATCATCATTCTTTTCGTTCTGATCGGCATGGTCCTGGCCCGGCTCTACCGGCGCGCCACGCGCGAAATCAGCCTCGTCAAGACAGGCGCGGGCGGGAAGAAAGTGATCATGGACGGCGGCACGATCTCCATCCCCCTGCTGCACGAGATTTCCTACGTCAACATGAAAACCCTGCGCCTCGAGGTGCAGCGTTTCGGCGATGCCGCGCTGATCACCAAGGACCGCATGCGCGTGGACGTGGGCGTTGAGTTCTATGTCTCGGTCAATGCGACCCATGACGGGATCGCACGCGCCGCGCAGACGCTCGGTGATCGGACCTTCCACGTGGATCAGCTCCGCGACATGATCGAGGGCAAGCTGGTCGATGGCCTGCGTGCCGTCGCTGCCCAGATGACCATGGACGAGCTGCACGAAAACCGTGCCGACTTTGTCCAGGAAGTGCAGAACGCCGTCACCGAGGATCTGCTGAAGAACGGGCTCGAGCTTGAATCGGTCTCGCTCACCGCGCTCGATCAGACGCCGTTCGAAGCACTCGATGAGAACAACGCCTTCAACGCTGTCGGGATGCGCAAGCTGGCCGAGGTGATCGCCAAGTCCAAGAAGGAACGCGCCGAGATCGATGCCGAAGCCGAGGTCGCGGTTGCCCAGGCCGCGATGGAAGCCGAGAAGCGTCAGCTCGAGATTGCCCGGGAGCAGGAACAGGCGCGGATCAACCAGCAACTGGATATCGAGACGCGGCGCGCGGCGCAGGCAGCCGAGATCGCCGAGCGTCAGGCCGAGGGTGAGCGTGCATCGGAGCAGGCGCGTATTGCCAAGGAGCGTCAGGTCCGCGCGGCCGATATCGAGCGCGAGCAGGCGATCCGCGCCGCCGAGATTGCCAAGGAACGCGAGATCGAGGTCGCCGATCAGGAGCGGCAGATCATCATCGCCCAGAAATCCGAGGAGGAAAGCCGTGCGCGGGCCTCGGCCGACACGGCACGGGCCGAGGCCACCAAGGCGTCGGAGGCGATTGTCACAGCCCGGCAAGTCGCCGAGGCCGAACGTGAGAAGCAGGTCGCTCTGATCGAAGCCGAACGCGAGGCAGAGCGGTCCGCGACCCGGGTCCGCGTCGAGGCCACCGCCGAGAAGGAGGCCGCCGCCGACCGTGCCGAAGCGCGCCGCGAGGAGGCCCAGGCCGAAGCGGACGCCATTGCGATCCGGGCGGAAGCGAAGAAGAAGGACCTCCTGGCCGAGGCCGAAGGCCAGCGCGCCATCGTTGCCGCGGAAAACGCGCTCGACCAGCAGATCATCAACATGAAGGTCGAGATCGCCCGGCTCGAGACCATGCCGAAACTGGCCGCGGAACTGGTCAAACCGGCGGAGAAGATCGACAGCATCCGCATCCACCAGATGTCGGGTCTGGGCGGTGCCACGGGCGGCGGCGCCGCGGCCAACGGCAACGGGGCGGAGAAACCGGTGGTCAATCAGGCGCTTGATTCGATCCTCGGGATGGCGGTGCAACTGCCCGCCATGAAGAAGATCGGCGAGGAACTCGGCCTCAGCCTCGATGGCGGTCTCGCTGCGATCAAGGAGGGCGAGGGCCCCTCGCTGGAGGCGCAGGGCGATGCCGAAGGTCCCGAGCCCGCAGACACGACGCCCAAGCACTGATCGCGATCCTTCCGACAGATCCAAGGCCCCGGCATCGCCCGGGGTCTTATTTGTCGGGGCGGGCGTTCAACAATCCCGTGATCGCATGTCACGCCGCGTTGACAGACCGGCACCTGCGTGCAGATTTCCAGAAGCGTGACCGACGAGAAGAGCGAGAGAGTATGACCACCCATATGCCTGTGGTTCCGGCCAAACCGGCCAAGTTCATGGATCCGGACTGGACGGCCAATGGTGAGGCCCGGGCAAAGGTTGGGCTAAAAGCGCTCGAGACGCTGTGGTTCAACACAGGCACGCTGTGCAACATCGAGTGCGAGAACTGCTATATCCTCTCGAGTCCGACCAATGACGCGCTGGTCTACCTGACAGTTGCCGAGGTCGAGACCTACCTCGATGAGATCCGCGAACAGGGCCTGGCGACACGCGAGATCGGGTTCACGGGCGGCGAGCCCTTCATGAACCCCGATATGTGCGCGATGGCCGAAGCGGCGCTGGCACGCGGTTTCGACGTGCTGATCCTGACAAATGCGATGCGTCCGATGATGCGCCCTTCGGTCCAGCGCGCGCTTGCCCGGTTGGCAGGTGCCTATGGTGACCGCCTGACGCTGCGCATATCCCTGGATCATCACTCGGCCGCATTGCACGACGAACAGCGCGGCGACGGGACGTTCGAGATCAGTCTGAGCGGAATGCGCTGGCTGCGTGATACCGGCATTCGCATGGCCGTCGCGGGCCGGACCCTCTGGGGCGAGGACGAGGCCACGTGCCGGGCCGCCTTTGCTGACCTCTTCGCGCGCGAGGAGTTCGAGATCGACGCCGCGAACCCCGGCGCCCTGGTTCTGTTCCCGGAAATGGACGAAGGCGCAGAGGTGCCGGAAATCACCACCGCCTGCTGGGGGATCCTTGGCAAAACGCCCGAGGCCGTCATGTGCTCGAACGCCCGCATGGTTGTGAAGCGCAGGGGCGCTGCGCATCCGGTCGTGCTGGCCTGCACCCTGCTGGCCTACGATGAACAGTTCGAGTTGGGACGAACGCTGAGCGAAGCCTCGCGCCCTGTGCCGCTGAACCACCCCCACTGTGCCAAATTCTGCGTCCTCGGCGGCGCAAGCTGTTCGGGGTAGCGCAGCTGGTCGAACAGCGCCGACCGCTTTTCGAAAAGCGGTCCTGCGACGTTACCCACCCAAAACGAAACAAACTGCAGCGCGGCATTGCGGCTGGGCGCAACCAAGCGCTTTGGAAAGCGCTTGAAACAAGCCCGTTCGAACGGGCTTGCTCCGCGCCTACGATGTCGGGCTGTCAGATTGGTAGCCCTTCGGCGAGGACCGAGCGAACCTGATCGAGATCCGCCTCGCGTGTCACGAACGCCTCTCCAATTCCGCGGGCGAGGATAAATGTCAGCTTGCCCTGCCGGACCTTCTTGTCCTGATACATCAGCTCGATCAGGCCATCGGCATCGGGCAAGTCGCCCGGGATGTCTTTGAGATCCTTCTTCATGCCCATGGCATCGAGGTGCGCGCGGACGCGGCTCGGTGCCTCCTGAGCACAAAGACCCATGCGGGCCGAGACCTCGAAGGCCAGCGCACAGCCAATGGCAACCCCCTCGCCATGGAGCAGGCGGTCGGAGTATCCCGTTGCCGCCTCGAGCGCATGGCCGAAGGTGTGCCCGAGATTGAGCAGCGCCCGGTCGCCGCGCTCGGTTTCATCCCGGGCCACGATGTCCGCCTTCATCTGGCAGCACCGGCGGACTGCCTCGGCGCGCAGGGCGGCATCTCCCGCGGCGAGATCCGGGCCATGGGCCTCGAGCCATGCGAAGAACGCCTCGTCCCCCAGCAGTCCGTATTTCGCGACCTCGCCATAGCCCGCAAGGAAATCGCGCGGCGTCAAAGTGCCGAGCACATCGATATCGGCCAGCACCAGTCGCGGCTGATGAAACGCACCGATCAGGTTCTTGCCATGGGGCGCGTTCACACCCGTCTTGCCGCCGACCGAGCTGTCGACCTGTGCCAGCAACGTTGTCGGGATCTGAATGATCCCGACCCCCCGGCGCAGGATGGACGCGGCAAACCCCGCGAGGTCTCCGATCACCCCGCCCCCGAAGGCGATAACCAGATCGTCACGTTCGACCTTCAGATCCAGCAACCGTTCGACCACGCGCGTGACCTCGGCCATGGATTTGGTCGCCTCGCCCGGCGGTACGATGATCGCCTCGCTCTCGATCCCGGCATCCGCCAACCCCGCCTTCAGCGTCGCCAGATGCAACGCCGCCACGGTCTCATCGGTGACAATCGCAGCGAAAGGGCGTGGCAGAAAGGGCCGGATCTCCGCCCCGGCGCGCGACAGCAGACCACCATCGATGCGGATCCGATAAGACCGATCCCCCAGCGCGACATCGACGATCTGCATCAGGATACCGCCCCGGCAAAGGCCCGGCCCTCGGCCTCCAGCGCCGCGATGATCCGGGCGGCCATCTGTTCATGTGTCTGGCCAAGCTGGCTGTCGACGGCGACATCAGCCTCGGCATAGATCGGATAGCGTGCATCGATCAGCCCGGACAGGATCTCGCGCGGGTCTCCCGAATTGAGAAGCGGCCTGTGCGTGCGCCCTGCAGTGCGGGCCACCAGCACGTCAAGATCGGCGCGCAGCCAAACGCTGACCGCCTCTGCCAGGATCACGCCTCGCGTCTCGGCATCCATGAACGCCCCGCCGCCTGTTGCGATCACCTTCGGCGGACCGCTCAGCAGACGCGAGATCACCCGCCGCTCGCCTGCGCGAAAGTAGGGCTCGCCAAATTCTTCGAAAATCTCCGCGATGGTCCTGCCGGCGGCCGCCTCGATCTCGTGATCCGAGTCGATGAAACCGGCCCCCAGCATCGCCGCCAGCCGCGTGCCGACCGAGGTCTTGCCCGCCCCCATCAACCCGATCATCACGATCGACTGTGTCAAAGCGCGCGTCGCGGTCTTCTCGGCGCCCGGCGCCTGTCTGGGCCTCTGCTCGGTCATCTCACTCATCGCCGCCGTCACGTGATTGCGTTCGACCGGCCGGATGGGATAGTCTTCACGCCAAGACCCTGACATGAAGGCCAAGATCCCGGCGGTTCTAGACCAGAGCGCAGCGCGAGGAAAGAGAAGCCGAAACGCAGGAGGCAGGTCCGATGGGCCGGGCATTGAAATACATCTTTCGGCTGGTGGTCCTCGCGGCGCTGGGACTGGTCGGCTATGCCATGGTGGCGGATCTTCCGCCGCCCACGCGCGAGGTTGTGGTCGAGCTGCCCTCGCCCAGCCAATAGCGCACGGGATGACCGATCATCGGATCGCCACATGGCTGGATGCGCTGGGGGCCGAGCGCGGAGCATCGGCCAACACACTCGCAGCCTATGCGCGGGATCTCGTGGATTTCGCTACCTGGCTGGGCGGCGATGGCCTGATCGATGCGGATCGCGCCGCGATCGAGCGCTATCTTGGACATCTGACAGCGGCGGGCCTGGCCGAGACGACGCGGGCGCGCCGCCTGTCGGCCATCCGGCAGTTCTTTCGCTTCGCCTTCGCCGCGGGGTGGCGCGCGGACGATCCCGGTGCGGGGCTGAGCGGGCCACGGCGAAAGCGCACGCTGCCGGGCAGTCTGAGCATTGATGATGTCGACCGGATGCTTAGCGCTGCTGCCGAGCCCCATGGCGGCCCCGAGAAATCTGCACAGCGGCTTTGTCTCGTCGAGATGATCTACGCCACCGGCCTGCGGGTCAGCGAACTGGCCGAGATGCCAGTCGGCGCCGTCAGGGGCGATCCGCGCATGGTTCTGGTGCGCGGCAAGGGCGGCCGCGAGCGCATGGTTCCTCTCTCGGATCCGGCGCGGGAGGCTCTGGCAGCCTGGCTGGCGATCCGGGATGCGCGCGATGCCGAGCGAGTGGCCAAAGGTGCACGGCCCTCGCCGTGGCTCTTCCCGTCGCGCGGCAAGGCCGGCCACCTGACCCGCATCGCGGTTTACCAGATGATCAAGGATCTCGCGGCCCGCGCGGGCCTCGACCCGGCAGGGATCTCGCCGCACACGCTGCGCCACGCGTTCGCAACGCACCTGTTGAACAACGGCGCGGATCTCAGGGCGATCCAGACGCTGCTCGGACACGCCGACATCTCGACCACCGAGATCTACACGCATGTTCTCGATGCAAGGCTGAAATCCCTGGTGCTCGAGCATCATCCGCTGGCCAAGGTCTGAGCACAACGCCAGCCCCTCGCGCCGCTCTGGTGGCGGAGGGGGCGGGCGGGTGGGCCTCCGTCACCAGAGCGGCGCGGCGCCCACCAAGGAGACCGACAAACCCAGATATCGCGGACCCGCTGCAGCAGCCAGTGATC